>CAJQOP010000001.1 GCA_905479945.1 uncultured Glaciecola sp.
TGCATATTCCGGCCCAACGTGAACACCGATTCCGGGCGAACGTGAACACCTGTACCGTTTCAACGTGAACACTGATTCCGGCCTGAACGTGAACACTTTTCAGGCCATTTCCGGAATGGGTGTTCACGTTCAACCGGAATGACTTTCCCCGCATTGATTTTGTAACTGCTAACCTGTTTCTTTTTGTTTGAGGAGCAGGTTGTGCCAGCACAGAGATCATCAATGCGTAAATTAAGAGATATATTGAGGCTGAAGCTACAATCTGACCTCAGCATTCGTCAAATCAATCGGAGCCTGCGAATAAGCGTGGGCTTGGTATCTAAAATAGTAAAAGCCGCGCAAGTCTTGGGCCTTGATTGGCCGACAGTTGAAGCCATGGATGAGCGTTGCTTAGCCGAGTTGTTTTACCCCAAAGCTGATACCCGTTTAGCAGATAAGCGTGAGGTGCCCGATTGGGTAGAAGTGCGTATGGAGCTAGCCATGCCTGGCATGACCAAGTATGTCGCATGGGAAGAATATGCTGAAAAGTATCCCACCCGAAGCTTTGGTTACTCACAATATTGCTATCATTATTCCGTTTGGATTAAGAAACAACGCCGATCAATGCGTCAAATCCATATTGCCGGTGAAAAGCTGTTTGTGGATTATGCGGGGCAAACGGTAGCGATTGTAAATAGCCTTACTGGCGAGATACGTACCGCTCAGATATTCGTCGCGGTGATGGGTGCATCGAACTACACTTATGCTGAAGCGACCTATACACAAACCTTATCAGATTGGGTGCAAAGCCATGCGCGTTGCTTTGAATTCCTTGGCGGTGTGCCGCAGGTTGTGGTGCCTGATAATTTAAAAAGTGGCGTCACGAAAGCCTGTAATTACGACCCAGACGTGAATCCTACATACCAACAAATGGCCGCTCATTATGGTGTGGCGATTATCCCAGCAAGGCCCTACAAACCCAAAGATAAGTCGAAGGCTGAAGTGGGTGTGCAAATCATCGAGCGCTGGATATTAGCGAGAATACGGCACATGACCTTCTTCTCATTAGCGGAGCTTAATCAGACGATTAAAGCACTGCTAGAGGATGTGAATAATCGGGTATCAAAGCACTTAAAAGGAAGCCGTAAACACTGGTTCGAGACTATCGATAAACCAAACTTAAGCCCGCTACCAATGCATGCTTATGAATATACCGACATCAAGCCGGTGAATGTCAACATCGATTATCACGTGCAATATGACGACCACTTGTACTCGGTGCCGCACCACTTAGTTGGCGAGCGCATTGACTTGCATGCCAAGTTCAACATGATTGAACTCTACTTCCGTGGCAACTTGGTGGCAAACCACGCGCGGCAATATCGTTACGGCACGACAACTACGCCAGCTCATATGCCTAAGGAGCATGAGATTTACCATAAATGGGACAAGTCTAAATTAGTCAACTGGGCAAAGAACGTCGGCCCTGAAAGTCTTAACTGGGTGGAAACGCAGTTCCATCGTAAATCCCATAAGGAGCAAGCATTTAGAGTCTGCTTGGGGATGTTGAACCTTGGCAAGAAGTATCCGCATAGTCGGCTTGATAAAGCATGCGGGATTGCTAATCAACACAAGCTCTACCGACTCAAACAAATCAAAGACATCTTAAAAAGTAACCAAGATAAGTTGCATCAAGATAGCGCTGATATTACGTCAACTTTACCCCAATCTCACGAGAACATCCGTGGCCCACAAAGCTTCCACTAATAGGACAACAACATGATGAACCACACATTAGGCCAACTAAGACAATTAAAACTACACGGCATGGCTGCCGCGCTGCAACTACAAAGTGAGCAGCCAGGCAATTACGATAACCTTAGCTTCGAAGAGCGCATTGCCATGATGGCTGACAGTGAGCAGCACGAGCGTGAAATACGCAAACAAGAACGGCTACTTAAAGCCGCTAAACTAAAAATACATGCCAATGCACAAGATATTGATTACAGCCAACCACGAGGGCTAAAGCAGTCTCAAATGGCTTCCTTACTAACTTGCGAATGGGTCAGCAAACACCAAAACTTATTGCTAACAGGCCCGTGCGGCAGTGGAAAAACCTACTTGGCGTGCGCTGCCGCGCACACCGCCTGCACCAAAGGCTACAGTGCTAAATACTATCGTTTATCGCGATTAATGATAGCGCTGACGCAAGCCAAAGCCGACGGGACCTACACAAAAGCACTTACTCAACTTGCCAAAATTGACATGTTAATACTGGATGATTGGGGCTTAGAGCCACTAAAGCCGGCGCAAAGGAACGACTTAATGGAAATCATGGATGATAGAAATGGCAGCACATCTACCGTCATTATTAGTCAGTTGCCAACAGACCAATGGTACGAATCGATTGGCGACAATACGCTTGCCGATGCGATATTAGATAGACTGATGCACAACGCACATCGTATCAATTTAAAAGGAGAATCAATGAGAAAAATACGCTCTGAGTTGACTTAACGTGAACACTTAGGGTACAAAACACACTAGCCCAATGCGGGGACGTTTAGGTGTTCACGTTCAAACCGGATTCGGTGTTCACCATCACCGGAATATGCACTAGCTTCGAAATTGGATTGAACGTTGCTAACCCCAATAACATAGATATTAACATACAGGGTTTGTCTTACACGGCAGAAATCGGCGGTCACAAAGTATTCTCTGGCGTGACGAATCAATTACCGCTTATTCCTGCATATGGTAGCGAAAACATTAAACTCGATGCCCAAGCAGATCTTGTCGGTGGGATTGCTTTAATTTTCGACTTGTTGAAAACTCGAGACAAAAAAATGGACTACACATTAGAAGTAAAAATCAGTATCGAGAATATTATATTTCCAATTTATGTCACCCGGACAGGTGAATTGGACTTGCCAGCGGCTCGATAGTTTTTGAAAACCCTTAGCAGACTAAAACCTGCACTATCAGCGCATTTATTTAATCCTTTGATATGTGTGAAGGGCGACTATCTTTCATTAAAAAATCAAGCTTCATTTGTGCTTGCTTGTGGTTTTCCAAATCTACTATTTCAATCATTTCGCATTCATCTCTAATCATTTCAGAAATGAGGCTAGGATAATGACGGCAGTCTTCGGGTCGGCTCAGGTATATGCTGCAGGTATATTTATCTGGGGCAAGAGGGCTTGTTTTGGGTATTACATCAAGAAAAGGACATCGATTGAGCTTTATGCCAGAGTCAGGATCAAACCATATCTCCTCGTCTTTTACATATTGGAAGATTTCGGGTTCGAATAGCTCCCACAAATCTATTTCTTCTTTTGTAGCCGAAAGAGCACCATCGCCATATTTAATGCAACATTTACCGCATTGATTACAATCTTTCATCGTCTGCTAATTGTTTGGGTATCGTCGTATTTACTATAACATTGAACGGGCTGCAATCAGATACTATTGAGCTCAGCCTCTAGCCTTTCGGAATCGCTCTTTTCAGTACCTACATACCTCGCCCACTGCTGAGCTGCTGCTCTGCTAGATTTGAACTGCTCAGCTTTAGCTAGTTCATCCAAGGCTAAGACAAAGTCTTTTTGGTTGTAATGGGCTAAACCTAGTAACATATGCACAGCACCTTGATTACCCAAGCCACCTTTCTCTATCGCTTTATCTGATGCAATAATGGCTTTATCAAATTGGTCATTATTGTAATACAAATGTCCCAATTGCGCGTCTAACTCGCCGTTATCAGCTAGCTCCGCGGCTTCAATTAATACTGGTATGGCTTTATCTTGCTCTTTCGCCGCTGTCCAGCAAATAGATAAGAACTTCAAGTTGCGAAGGTTGGCTTCCAGCACACCATTTTTGATAGCTTGTTCCATTAGCGCTGCGGCTTTGAACGGAGCTTCATGGTAAAAATACAATTGGGCAAAGTTGAAGATATCAGAAGCTGTGTCTAAATAGCCCATTTGGTAGGCACTTTCCATCATAGCCAATTGACGTTTCTCTTGACCTAGTTCTCCATACATACCCGCCAACTGTATCCAGTACTTTGGGTTGTCATATAAGCGGATCATCTTAGCTAAAATTTCTTTTACTTTTTCTGGCTGTTTCATTTCATAATAAGCAGCACGCTGCAGAATCAACCACCCTTCATCTGGCAAATAACCATCAGCTTCATGTCCTTCAATCGCTAATTCGATATACCTTGCCGATTCTACGTAGTTCTTATTTTGATAATGCGCTTGGGCTTTTAGTACGAAATTTTTTGGCGGTATAATGCCGTTATTCAAAGACTCCCACTCTTCCAACTTAGTAATGCTTTGTTCGAATTTACCCGTTGCCATATACAACTGCGCGATAGTAAATAGCGTTGTTTGCTCAAACTTAACTGGAATAGGGTCTTGAGAAACCGCTTGTTCGAAGCTTTCAATCGACTTATCTAATTGCTCATTATTGTAATAGATGAAGCCATAGAAATTGTACATCATAGACTTTTCGTATCCGTTCATTGAGCTTTCTTTGTCTCGAACCACATCCAAAATTTCGATAGCTTCTGCTATATTGCCCGCATCTCCCGCAGTTTGCGCGCGAGACAACTGCTCATACACACTTGAACGTAATGCCGGGACACGACGAGTTTTACGTTCCCCTAGTTGTGCTTTTGATGATTGTGCTTTTGATGATTGTGCTGCTGATTCTTGCGCTAATGCCATCGTGTTAACTGAAGAGATGAGTAACAGCGACACAAAAGGCAATAGCAAGGATAACAACAAAGAGAGTTTATTTTTCATCGCCTACCCTTACCCGTCAATCTTAAATGTAATGCGGTTTTGCACACCAGCGACAGCTGTTGGCTCACCATTCACGACACGTGGTTTGTATTTAAATTTCTTCGCCGCATCCATCGCAGCTTGATCAAAGATACCTTCTGGATTGGCTTCAACCACAAAAGTATCGACGACAGCGCCAATTTTATTGACGGTAAACTCAACAATAACATAGCCCTGAATACCGCGTTGAAGCGCTCTGCGCGGATAAACAGGAGTTACTTTAACGATGGGTAAATATTCACCATCACCCGTTTCAAGGGCTAAACCGCCGTCTAGGGAAATATCGTTAGAGACATCAGCGCCAAAATCTAAAGCACCGCCTTCCCCATCAGGTGCCGGAGAGTCCATTTGCGGCGCTTCCATTTCAGGTGGCGGCGCTTCTGGCTTTGGTGGACGCTTAGGTTTATTGTCTTTTTTCTGCACATTTTCTTCTTTTGGAACACGCACAAAATCAAGAACTTTACCTACCGGAGGCTCAGATAATGTCTTGTCACCGCTAGCTATCAAGGCTTGCATCAAAAAGAACAAGCTCAGCGTGATAACTGCAGCTAAGACAATAGCTATTAACAGTCTTAGCATTTCAATCTACTCTTGTGCAGCAATAGAAACATCAGTTACACCAGCGGCGCGCGAGGCATCCATCACTTTTATTAAGAATTCAGTAGTCGACTTACGATCTGCCTGAATAACCACTGAACCTTGTGGGTTCTCGGCGTGCAAACGCTCAACGTTAGCTTGCACTGCACGTACGTCAATTCTGCGTTTATTAATCCAGATTTCGTTTTTATCACTAATACCAATCAAGATATTTGCACGATCTTTTTTCACGGCCGTTGCGGCATCAGGCCGATTCACATCAATGCCTGACTCTTTTACAAAAGACGCCGTAACAATAAAGAAGATTAGCATGATGAATACAACGTCAAGCATTGGCGTCATGTCAATCGTTGCTTCTTCTTCTTCGACTAAATTTTGTAAGTGTTTCATATAAATTCCTTAACTAACGACTATTCGCTGCGTTGAAGTTGTAATGCGTCTTCAAGATGCATGCGTTCAGTTTTTGCTGTTCTGGTTAACCAGGTTGAAGCAAATACACCCGAAAGTGCGCCTACCATGCCAGCCATTGTCGGTATGGTTGCTTGTGAAACACCTGCGGCCATTGAGCGTGCATTGCCGCCACCCGTCATTGCCATAACATCAAATACCATTATCATGCCAGTTACTGTGCCCATTAAGCCCAACAAAGGACACAAGGCAACTAGTGCTTGAATGATAGGTAAACTGAAACGCAGATTTAAACTCACTCGAGAAATCATTGCTTGACGAATTTGCACGGCATTCCACGACTTGCGTTCACCGCGTGCTTTCCATTCAGCAATGGTATCCTTCATCATTTTCTTGTGACCATTTGTCACATATAGAATTCTCTCAAGTATCAATATCCACATCACGAAAATGAGTGCACCAATAACCAGCAAGATGTTCCCGCCAGTCTCGGTAAAGTCACGAATTGATTCGAAGATATCTACAAACATAGCTTAAGCCTTAGCTGGCTTTTCAGCGCGCTCGGTCTTTTCAGCCCTTTCAGCAATAACGCCAGCAGCCTGTTCTTGTAAAATCATCACAACATTCTTACTTTGTGTGCTAAGCAGTGCGTATACCAAGGTTGTTGGAATAGCGACAACCAATCCAAGTACTGTAGTCATCAAGGCTGAAGATATGCCTCCCGCCATAATTTTAGGGTCACCTGTACCAAACAAAGTAATCTGTTGGAAGGTAACAATCATTCCAGTAACTGTTCCCAATAGGCCACCGAGTGGTGCAACAACTGAAATCATTTTTACTAGCGTCAAGTAGCGGCCAAGCTTCGGCACTTCACCTAAAATTGCCTCGGTTAAGTGTAATTCCAATGCCTCAGTGTCAACATCTGGGTATTTCTCTTTCACTTTCAACACGCGACCTAGCGGGTTATTGTCTGACAAAGTGGTCGACTTAAGTTGGCGGTTAACGCTCGAGGTTACTAAGGTCAATACAACGAAGCGCCAGAATGCTACTAGTATACCGACGGCACCTACCGCAATGATAATGTAGCCAACCAATCCACCTTGATGGATGCGCTCTTCCAACGAAGGAGCTTGAATAAGTAGACCTAGGATTGAACCGCCTGTTGGATCTAAACCAAAAGTAACCAACTCACCAGATGATTCTTGTAATGCAACTGTTGAAGCAACAAAACGGTCTTTTGGTTGACGAATCAATTCCGATACAACACCAGTCACGCCTTGATAATCGAGGTACTTACCATCTGCAATCAAACCAAATGGACCAACACGTACCACTTCTTTATTTACTTTATTACCACCGGCTTCTACAACATCGATGTTAAAGCGAGTGACCTTGCCTGATTCTGTCATTTCGCGTTGAATTTCAAACCAAACACGCTCAATTTCCGCGATAGAAGCAAGTTTAGTCGACTTACCCATCGACTGTGCCATGTTATCTAGAAATTCTGATCGACCTGGGATCTGCGCTGAAATAACCGAGTTTGCGAATTTATTTTTGGTATCACCAGCTACCTGCTGAAGTACACCAAATAATTCTTTCAACGAACCTAGGCGCTCATCTAAAGCACCATTGAGGTCAGATATTTTGAATTCATTCTCTTCAAATTGGGTTTCTAACTGTTCAGACAAGCCAAGTTGTGCGTCTCTGCGTTTAAGCGTGTCACGTAATATTTGGTCTTGCTCTGCGCGCTTTGAAACAAAGTCTTGTTCGCGAGCTTTGTTCTGCTGTGATTGTGCAAATTTACCCTCTTCTAATTGCTTTAGAAGTGCATCTAAGTCGAGTGCAGTATCAGACTGTGCTTGCACTGAAAAAGAGAATACAGCAGCTAAGAGTGCAACTAAGGAGGCCTTTGAAATAGCCTTTGAAATAGCCTTCATAAGTAGAGCTTTCATCATCTTTCCCTTAATCCGTGATCGCGACAGGAACCATCAATAGGTCCGGTGCTAGTTGTTTCTTCGCGATACGCAAACCTTTTGAAATTTGGTTTTTGTAGCTTGAGTCTAATTCTTCCCACTGACGAGTTTGTTTGTTCCAAACTCCTTGGAAACTGCCATCGCGTGTCTGATAAATTAAGGTAGTACGACCGATGCGAAGAAACTCTACAGAGCGCTCTTGGCCATCGATTTCCTTCAAACCAGGGTAAGCTTCAATCGTTTTGCCGTAATCCATTTCAACTTGGTAAGCTTCCATGACGCGGCGAAATTTCTCAGAAGTAGATACATCAGCTCGGTCCATCATGCTTTGCAAATCTAGGATGCGATTGCTACGCTCTTCAATTAAGAAAGGCACATCTAATGGGACAAACTGCGACAAGCCTGTAATCATGTTGAGCATCAATGGGGTAATTTGACGCTCAATGACACTGACTTCATCGATTGATTTATTCAGGTCTATCATTTCTTGATCTTGGTTGCTAATTTGACGACGCAGTTGCGCGTTATAAACTTCCAAGCCTTCAATTTCTTTGCTTAGCGTTTTGAACTGCTGCAGTTTGTTATCAATTTGATCAGTGATGCTGTTAATTTTACCTTGCGAGCTTGCCGCAGATTCATTAATTTCAGTCGCCTTTTTGGCCGCTGGGTCAAGATAACTGTCTTCTTGTGCAATAACACTTGTGCTTAAAAGCACTGCCGCTGTGGCCGTTGCTATTAACGTTTGAAAAGCCTTCATATACGCATCCTAATTTCAAAATAAACGGTGTGGACAATGGATTATTTTCACAAAAAAATTATAGGCAATTTCTTAGTGCACCACGCCAAAATCTGAGCAAAGGATAGAGGTGTTGTATTACAGATTTATTACATGATGGTCATAATTGCGGGAGGGCTTAAAACACATAAACGAAAAAGGCTGTGCTATCTATTAGTAGCGCAGCCTTTTAGCTATTTGAGGAGTTTTATGAACTTTTTATGTCAGTTAGAAATCATACTTTATTGACAGGCTAAATTCAGTCCCGCGGGTTTCCGAGCGCAGCAATACATCTTCAAATTCCAAGGCTTTATTTTCACCTAAAATATTCTGCACTTTGAATGTGAGAGTGGTATTAAAGTCCGGATAGAATTTATAGATTGTGTCCAAGGAATGGAATGGTTGTTCATAGCTATCATCAAATCCGTCGATACCGGGGATCAAAATACGCTCTCCAAACACATTATAAACTACCGACAACGAATGCTCACCGTTATCTGAATCAAAACCACCTTGCAGATTCATTACATATTGAGAATGACCCGTAAGACGACGTTCAAGATTGGTAACAGCCGCTGACACACCAGTTTGATCAACAATACTCTGACGATCAAGTTGGATTTCTGAATCACTTAGGGTTAAGTTACCTGATACAAAAATATTATCCCAAACGCCTTTGCCTATAAAGTCTAGTCCTTGTAGAAACTCAATTTCAATACCGTATAATTCACCTGTTTCCGCGTTTGCGATACGAATCAATGGTGGACCATCCTGCGCCGGCGACTGCACCGATTCGATAGGTGCATCCATGTCTTTATAGAATAAGCCGACAGACAAGTTATTACCAGCTTCGCGATACCATTCCCAACGTACATCGTAGTTAATAATCGATGTAGTATTAATACCTGGCGTTCCCGCGATTGGAAACTGAGTTAAGGGGTCGATAAAGGTGGAAGACGATACTTCACGTAAATCTGGACGCACTACCGTTTGACCAATACTGGCCCTAAACTGCATGCTGTCATCTTTAATATATGTTAAGGCAAATGCAGGATAAAAATCATCCTCTTCGAAAGCAAGCTGCGCACGGTCTGCTTCATCTGGCAAATCAAACTGATTGGTTCTTGGGTCAAAAGGCGCGACGACTTGACGGAAGTCTTCAAATCTTACGCCACCACTAAAGCGCCATTTATTTTTGAAGAATAAGTCACCTTCAATATAATACGCATCCACTTTTTGGCCTGCTGCATAATCATCTCCCGCAATAGTAGTATCACGGATAATAGCAGGACCAGCTGCAGCAAAATTACTTTCGTCTGCTAAATTGGCGTCACTCAAGCTAGTGAAGTAGGAATTACCCAGTAGCAATTCAGTATTTGTAAATGCACGCGTATTAATATCAAAACGACGATTCTCTGCAGTACGGGTTTTAGTGACGAAGTCGGCACCAAACTTAAATTCCATTTCCCAATTTTCAATGGAGTACGGCAGAGTAAAGTTATACCCAGCATTTTCTAATCTATCGTGCAGATTTTGAAATGAATAGCGCGCTGCCGTTGTCGAGTTGTTTAATGATATTTCGTTCGTGCGATTGAAAACTCCGTCTTCGTTATCATCGCTGATAACAAATCGAGATTCGAAGTTGCCCGGTGCGTTACGAACCGAGCGACCGATACTGTATTTCCAATCAAAACCCGCAAAGTTGAACCGCGGGAAAGTATGCATACCACGAATTTGATTAGTAAACATTTTGCGCTCTTCATACTCTACTTCAATGTCTCGAATACGCAGACCTTCAGCGAGGTTTAGATTCTCAGTGTTACCGAACTTCTCGCTAATTTCATCGCGAGTGTCATTCAGCAAAATCAAACTGTAATCGATGCGATGGTTACGATCGTAGTCGATACCCAAGTTGATCATGTTTGACCATTTAACGCTAGTTTCAGTTACCGACACATCGTCAAAAAAACGTACAACATTGATGGCCTCTTGAACGCGATCAGCTTGCTGTAATTCATACTCTTCAGATACAGTTGTTTCAGTGTTATAACTGCTTGTAATCAAGAATCCGTAGCGCCACTTGTCATCAATATCGAAGCTATTTCCTAAGGAGAAACTAAAGCCTGAATCAGGATTAATAGATTTTAAGAAAGGGTCATAATCACGATTAACACCGCGTAATAATTCCAATGCAACGTCCTGATCAAGTCCGTCTAAGAACTCTTTATTTTCCCAGCGCGCAGCAATTGCCGCTGGTGCTGCTCGCGTGCCGTCATCTCTTCCTTGCCAGTCTTTGTCGCCACCATTATAAGCTAATGCGTCACCGGAATTTTCAGTGTTAAAGCCTAAGCTACCCGACAAATTGAAAATAAACTGCGTCGGAATAGTTTTTAAGCGAATATCAACATTACCACCACCAAACGAAGCAGGCATTGAGGGTGAAAATGACTTTTGAACAGACAGACTTTCAATAATATCAGCAGGGAACAAATCTAAAGGAATAACGTTTCTGGTTGGATCAGGACTTGGCACCGCCGCGCCATTCAGTTGTGTACTTGAATATCGCTCACCTAAACCACGCACATAAATAAATTTACCGTCTACCAAAGTCAAGCCAGTAACACGACGAAGAGCTGATGCAGCATCGCTGTCACCGGTTCTCGATATTTGTTCTGCACCTAATATATCGGCAACGAAGGCTTGATTTTTACGTTCTTCTAAAACAGCTGTCGCTGTTCCTTTTAACCTTGTTCCAGTAGCAACAACTTCTTCGATTGCCTCTTCTTCATCTGCCTGTTGCGCCATGACTGGTGATGCAATTGAGAATGAAGCGGTGGCTAAAGACGCTAACACCGCGAGTGTCAGTTGTTTTATTGGAAACCTGTTTGCAGGCTGGTTCATTTTAACCTCATTAGCTACTTTGTTCTTTTAATATAAAAGATTAAGCGACATATATAACTGAATATTTGATACGCAAATGCGCTACTTAAAGTAACGCATTTGTATTATTTACTTTTGAGCTGCTTTTGAGAAAACTCGTCTCAAAATTATCGCACCTCGAACTAAGTTTTTATTTAACAAGCGGGTCTATTAAAGACCTACTGTCCAATTTGCAGTCCAGTCGTTGTCAGCATCTTTCACTGCGCCAATAAAGTCTACTGTGGTAAAGAAGCTATCTACGCTTGAAACATCAGTCGGCGCTGTTGTATCAATGGTAAATATACCATTCAATACAGCAGCTTGGTCGGCAGCAATAGAGTTATCAGTTTGAGCAAGCAACCAAGCCTCTTGATCAAATGTACCCGAGTTTTTAATATTCTCTTCGCAAGCTAATACCGACGATTGGAAGACTAATTGTGGCGTGCTAGTGCCGTCCATATTGTCTTCTAGTGTAGTGTCACCATCGGACAAGTCAGCTTCGAAGCATTCACCCATTCCAGCAGGCCCAGTAACTACAAAATTATATAATTGCGCGTTGGTCTGGTCACGCAGCAAAACACCTTCAGAATCGGCATCAGCGGTATCAAAAGTATTACCAATAATGGTCATGTTAGCTATCGTAGGATTTGAGAAAGCAGAACCTTCACCACCATCGCCATCACCTTCAATACCACGGTTTGCATCAGAGTTGTCGTCAGCATGCTTAACTAATACAAACTGCATTTTACCTTTAAAGCCATTATCCCAATCAACTGAGTCATCTTGAATACCAGTAAGAACAACATATTTTGCATTCACTGCACCGCCGAAGAATTCAACACCGTCATCTGCGTTTTTATGTACTTGCAAGTATTCAACAACTGTACCAGAACCAACTGCACCAAAAGTGATGCCGTTTAATTCGTTATCAGGAGCAACTTCAAAGCCACCATGCATTACGCGAACATAACGCAAGGTTCCTGAGTTGTCGTCATCATTGGTTCCGCCAAATACAGCACCTTCTTGGACTCCTTCAACTTGCAAAGCACAAGGCGTCGCATCTTGCGGACATTTAGTTGAGTTGCCGTTACCTAATATCACAATCCCACCCCATTGGCCAGCTGCGCCATTGGCTAAACCTGCGCTTACGCCGTTAGCAACGTGTTGACGAGACGTGAATGTAATCGGAGAAGTCGCTGTGCCGCTCGCTTCAATCTTAGAACCTCGGCTTACAACCAGGTAATCAGCGCCCGAACTGCCGAACACAACCACACCAGGGTCGACAGTAAGGGTTGCACTATTTGCATTATCACCACCAACAAACACCGCTTCGGAAAGTGCGTAGTGGTTGCCCGCAGTTAGGCGCATATCTGTAGTAATGCGGCCAGAAATTTGGCAGGTGTTAGTTGTGCCATCTACGGCAGGAATAGTCGTTGTGCCAGCAGGGCAACCTGAGACGGAAGTAACAACGCCAACTTCACCACCACCAAAACCGAAAGCCCAACCTTGACGCCAATCGTCTTCACCAACAGCGCCGACAAAAGTGTTTGCTTCAAAAAATGTATCTAAATTTGACGCGTTGCCACCTGACGTAAGCAATGTGCTTTGGGCAGTCAAGGTGCCGTCACTATTCAAACCAATATTAGCGCGGTCGGCAAATGCGACTATGCTATTACCTTGCTGCTCTGTGCCGAACCAATTGTTTAGGTCGACATCAGTATCACCCGATTTAAATGCTTCTGAACAGGCGATAACCGAGTTAGTAATAGTAATACCGCCGTCAGCCAAATTTCCTTGCACTGTGTCGTCATTATCCATTTCTAAACATTCGCCCATGCCTTCTGGGCCAGTAATCAACATGTTGATGATGTTCGCGCCTGTTTGGTCACGCAGCAAGACGCCTTCTGAAGCAGCATCGGCTGTTTCAAACGAGTTACCAACGATAGTAATATTAGCAATTTTAGGTAATGAGAAATTTGCGCCTTCACCACCGTCGCCGTCGCCTTCAATGCCGCGATTTGCATCAGAGCCATCAGCAGCATGCTCAACATAAACGTATTGCATCTTGCCGTTGTAACCGTTATCCCAATCAACTGAATCATCTTGAATTGAGGTTAATACGACGTGCTTAGCGTTGACTGAACCACCAAAAAATTCGATGCCGTCATCCGCATTTGCATGTACTTGCAAGTAATCTATTTCAGTTTGTGAACCCACACCGCCAAATGTGATGCCATTGAGTTCGTTGTCTGGGGCAATTTCAAAACCTGCATACTTAACCACAACATACTTCAAGGTACCTGAATCGTCATCGTCGTCCGTGCCGCCAAATACCGCACCAGTCTGCGCGCCTTCGACTTGTAAGGAGCACTCAGTGCCGTCTGTAGGACACTTAGTTGTTGGTGCATTACCAAGAACAATCATGCCGCCCCATTGGCCGGCTTGTACTTCATCGCCTATAACATCGTTATATGAAGTGAAAAGAATTGGAGAAGATTCCGTGCCGACGGCTTCAATTTTTGAACCACGGCTAATCACTAAATAATCAGCACCGCGACTACCAAACACGATTGTGCCTGGCTCTATTACTAGGCTTACGCTGTTTGCTTTATCACTGCCAATAAAGACGGGACCCGTTAATGCCCATACAGTGTCGTTAGTCAGTGTAATAACACCGTCTACAGCATCTGAATCTGTTAGACGACCAGCAAGCTCTCTTACTTCAATCGTTTGACCCAAAGCTGTAGATATTTGACCGCTTAAGAAAGTATCAACTGAACCCGGCTTTGTATCATCAGGAGTAGGAGTAACTGGAGTACCTCCTCCCCCATTATTAACAACACTGTTATCAATGATGTCGCCTTCAGAAATATTGATATCTCCGCCACATGCGCCAAGCGCTAAAGATGCTGCGATTACAGAAACTTTAAATAGTCCGTTTAAGTTCATTTTGTTCTCCAAAAAAACGTCAAGAAAATAGCTTACTTCTAAAATTTGATCGGAGCTTACTTGATGTAAATGACAGTTATGTTACATGACAATATTGTCACAAAAGTTTCATATTTCGAGTCTGTTCGGCCTCTCGGTAGGGTAGCGTGCTGGGGGCTTGTTTAAAACCTTTTATTGCAGCTCATTATATAAGCTGCAACGATAAAGCGTGGTGGTTTTTATTGCGAGATAAACGCGATTTGCTTATCTCTAAGCACCTGATTTATAGAGTAATAGCCATTTTCACGCACCATATTTTGGCCTTCTTCAGATAAGATGAAACCTAAAAATGCTCTCTCTAATATCGGCAGCGCTTTATTTGGCGGTTTATTGACTACAATATATAGATAGCGAGATAACGGATATTTGTCGCGTGTAATATTTTCAGTGTTGGGCTCTATGTATTCAGTCCTATATTTTATGGGCACTTCTTCGTTGTTAGATCTAGCTAATGCATCATCATTGTTGGACGTTGTAGTCGAGGGTGCGTTCGTCATCGGAACCTTAACGCCGATAGAAAGTGCTTTCACATTTTCATCACTGTGCCCTAGCGCAGCATAGCCCATGCCGCCCAATGATGATGCAATCGACAATACGACTGACGATGAACCCGGCAGTTCGTTGACGGTGGTCTTGAAATCGCCGTCGCACAAAGCTTGTTGTTTAAATAGATCGTAAGTTCCTGACGCTGAATTACGTCCATATAAAAGCACATCTCGGCCTTCACCAAATTTAGTAACACCTAGATCAATCCATTTACTTAGCTTTTCTTTTGAGCCACAAAAACGGGTTTCTGAAAACAAAGCATCTACTTGTTCTAAGCTTAAGGCTTGTATTGGGTTGTTTTTTTCAACATAAATAGCGATAGCATCGACTGCGACAATAAGCGTGGTTGGCGGATAACCATATTTTTGCGTGAATCGGCTTATTTCACTTGTCGTTAATGCTCGAGACATAGGGCCAATTGTTGCGGTGCCTTGAGTCAAAGCTTGTGGTGCAGTGGCGGAACCAGATGCTTGTATTTGAAATTTAACGTGAGGGTACACCGATTTAAACCTTTGGGCCCAAAGCGACACTAATGTTGCCAAGGTGTCCGAGCCCACCGACGATATGCTGCCATATACGCCCGCTAAACTGTTGGAAGATTTGTCGGTTTTTTGTTTGGCAATTAGATCAACAGGAATATCAATAGGTCTGTTATTTTGTTGACCTATACGATCTGTTTGGGCAGCAATTCGCCGTTCTTCTACTTCTCTTGCTTCTTTTGGCTCTTTTGGTTCTATCACTGCTTGTGCTTGTGCTGCATTAAAGGCGTAAAGAATTGCAACTAAAGTCAAAATTACATAATAGGCCTGGCGTTTTTTAAACACCCGTCTTTTGGCATTGCAGTAAAATTGAATAGAGTAAGTATGGCTCACGAATCCACGCTATTTTCATATATAAGTTCTGGAGGAAGTATAAATGAAAACTCGCTCCCCTTTCCAACTTTACTCTCAATATTTAAATAAGAGTTATGATGGTTAAGCACATGTTTTACGATTGAAAGACCTAGGCCCGACCCGCCAGTTTTTCTTGAGCGTGCTTTGTCGACTCTATAGAAACGTTCGGTTAACCGGCGTATATGCTTATCTTCAATGCCATGACCATTATCAATAACGGCAAAGTAGGCGCCACCGGCCCTTTTCTTCCAAAGCACCTTAATCGTGCCACCTGCGGGCGTGTAATGTATTGCGTTAAATATTAAGTTGGAACAAGCACTGCGCATCTCAGTTTCTACGCCAAAGATAACTAGTTGCTCATCCACTTTAAACAAAATCTTGTGCTTTTTACCCTTATTTAATGCATCAGCTTCAGTTTCCACTTGCTTTAGCATTGCGCTCATGTCAATTGTGTTTTCATAAATACGCTCGGCAGAACCCTCGATTTTTGATAATATTAACAAGTCTTCAATAAGTGCCTGCATGCGCTTTGTTTGCGTTCCCATTTCATTCATTGCTTTATTAACAAATGGGTTTTGCTCGTCGCTAACCGTCAATACTTCAAGATAGCCGTTAATGACTGTTAACGGCGTGCGCAATTCGTGAGATACATTAGCGACGAAATCTTTGCGCATTTCTTCTAATTGGGATACTCGCGACACATCACGGATAATAAGCAATAACTGGTCTTCACCATAAGCCATGATCCGGTATTCAAACGTTTTATTTGGATTATTTGGCGCTGGGATTTCTATTGGATAGTGATAATCACCAGAGTGAAAATACTCAATGAATTTAGGATGACGAATGAGGTTATCAATTCTGCGGCCTGAATCATCGGGCCACTTTAATCCCATTTCTATTCTTGCATGACGATTGCACCAAACAATTTTCGCTTCTTTGTCGACAACGACCAAAGCATCAGGCAATGCTTCAGAACCTTCACGAAAACGTTTAACCAGGACACCTAAATTTTTTCGCTTGTTCCTATTGCGGCGCTGCAGGTAATAAATTCCCTCATAAACATGCTCCCAAACACCCGGTGCAGAGGGGGGCGACATTTTACGGCTTTCCCATAACCACTTGGTCAGCCTGTAAAGGTGCAAATAGTTGGAGGCAAGCAGCGTGACAGCAGCAACTAACAAAACCAAGGTAATGTTCTCAAGGTAAACGCCCAGCATCATAATTAAAGCTATGTATACAAACAGCCTTAAAATGCTTTTAGTCCATGACCGAGGGTAATACATCTAAATCTTATTTGAGAAGCGATAACCTGCGCCACGCACTGTCTGGATCATAGCATCATGGCCATGTTGCGATAATGCTTTGCGCAAGCGTCGAATATGCACATCTACCGTTCTATCTTCAACGTAGACATTAGTGCCCCATACGTTGTCCAGTAGCAACTCTCTGCTATATACACGCTCAGGATGCGTCATGAAAAAGTGCAGTAACTTGAATTCAGTTGGTCCCATATCAAGGGGATCACCATTGGCGGTGACACGGTGAGAAATGGGTTCTAAGATAAGCCCATTAAATTCAATCGGTTCTTCTTTAGACGTAGGAGTTACCCTGCGCATAACCGCTTTTATTCTGGCGACAAGTTCCTTCGGTGAGAATGGTTTGGTGACGTAGTCATCTGCACCAGCTTCAAGTCCACGAATTTTGTCATCCTCTTCTCCGCGTGCTGTCAACATAATTACTGGGATTTCACGGGTAAACTCGTGTTGTTTTAGCTTTTTCGCAAGCTGAACGCCACTGCCGCCTGGTAGCATCCAATCAAGTAAGATCAAGTCAGGATAAGGTTCTTTAACTTTTTCTAGTGCGATATCATAATCTTCAGCTTCAACAACGTTAAAACCAGCTTGCTCCAAAACAAAGGAAAGCATTTCCCTGATCGGAGCTTCATCTTCAACTAACAAAATTGTGCGAGGCATCGGTTTCACTCGAGACATATTTTAATGACCACTATTATTAGAGTAATGTGTGACAGTTTTATTAAACTAAGCAAGTAATTAGCAAAATTAATAGATTATTTAAAAAATTGTTTAAAAAAAACCAAAAAACGAAGGTTTTTTAGCGTTAAGTTGCGCTAAGACCAATATTTATGACATCAATATAACGTGAATTTGGTGATAATAGACACACCTCTTTTGATAAATCGGTGCAACTCTGGCTTTTTAGTGACTCCTATTACTATCATCTCAAAATTAATATTGACCGCAAACGACGCTAAAGAGGTGTGTCTGTTTTTACTAAATAGGTGTGTCTATTTTCAAAGATTGGTTTTGACCATCGGCCCGCAGATTGGTAGAGTTCGCCTTCTTTTTTTCGTCAATAAACAATAGAGTTATTATGTGGTTCAAAAACCTAAAGTTATATCAGTTAACAAGCAAACTCGAACTCACTGAAGAGCAGTTGCAAACTCAGTTAGAAAGCATGTCTTTTAGTCCCTGTGGTTCGCAAGATATCGCAACAATGGGATGGACTTCTCCTTTCAGAAACAGCGACATGCTTTTTCAAAAAACAGCTAACCGCTACTGGCTTGTTTTGAAAAAACAAGAACGCATGCTGCCTGCTTCAGTAGTCAATGATGAATTGGCTGAAAAAGTAGCAAAAATTGAAGCCGAAACAGGCTCACCAGTGCCTAAAAAGTCTCAACAGGATCTAAAACAAGAAATTATTCATAGCTTATTGCCACGAACCTTTACGAAAAATAGTACTACTCATGGTTTTATCTCACCAGAGCATAACTTAGTAGTGGTTGACGCAAGTTCAGATGGTGCAGCAGAAGCCTTTTTAGCATGTGTGAGAAAATGTATTGGATCACTACCTGTCGTTCCATTTGCCAAAAGCAGTAAAGAAGAAGTTTTAACTTCTTGGATACTGCAAGATGCTCCTACACAAATGGAGATTTTGGATGAAGCTGAATTTAAATCGCCATCTGAAGACGGTGCAATTATTAGATGTAAATCGCAAGACCTAGATGCAGATGAAATGTTAGCTCATTTGCAGTCTGGTATGCTAGTGCAGAAGATTAGTGTTGCATGGCAAGATCGCCTTACTTGCATCATCGGTGAAGATCTTTCGATTAAACGCCTTAAATTTACTGATGTAGTTAAAGAGCAAAATGAAGACATTCCCAAAGATGAAATTAATGTCAAGCTCGATGCAGATTTCACCCTTATGTCAGGTGAAATAGTCGAGTTTGCTAACTCCTTACGTGACATTTTCGAAGTAGAATCTGAATAGTAAATTTGGGGCTGAATTTCAAACAGCCCCAATTATGTAATTTTATTACGTAAATATGAAAGCTGCACCAAAACAATACACAACCATAGAAAAGCACTCCAAACAATCCCCAACTTGGCGCAAAACCACCAAAACAGTGCAGCGCAATATAATCAGCGATATTGTAAACAATGTTAAATACTCATCAAAAAGCATCAAGACCTGTAAACAATACGTAATTAAATTACATTAATAATATTAAATAATGACTTATTTTCATTTTTTTGTAATTTAATTACAAAAAAGACTAGATCTCCACTTTTAATTCAGTACTATTCTTCAGGCAGCAATGTTGTTGCACTTTTATATAAGTGTTAATTATTTTAAAAAACTTACTTTTGAGTAACTTATTTTTAATCACTTATTACTTTTGAAAATTTATTAATCCTGGGATATACACATGAAAATTTTATTTACGTCAATCGCTATTGCGACTATTGCTTTTACTTCTTCAGTATCAGCTACCAATGTTCAAATTCGTCCAGCTGACGATACTTTCGAAACTAAAGTATGCTACGCAGCAGCAACTCAAAGCCTCAAAGCAGCTTATAACTTGGTAAAAGAAAGCGATGAGAACTTGAATCGTTTTACTAGTTTATTAACTTGTAACGGCAAATCTCTGGCTCGTACGGCAAAAACATTCAAAAAAGCACAAAGCCCTGCAGTCAGAAAAGTAAGGTTTGTTACTGATGACGCAGCAGCTTCAAAAATTTGCTTAGATGCCGTTATTTTTGGTGTTAACATTGCATTAGAAAAGCATGGTGTAAAGAATGAAAACATCATCTGTAATAATTTAAATATTAACTCTTTTGCAAAGAGATTCGCTGGAAAATCAGTCGCTTTATAGCGCATAGATTCGGAACAGGATAGTTCCCAGCAAATCCTGATTTGGTGGATGGTGGTGACGCATACGTATGTCACATCATTTGCCATCCAGAGACAGCAGTTCTTGCACTTATTTTAATTCTCCTGGCGAAACATCCCCTTCATAGATGTAAACATAGACAGCTTTCTGGCTGAAAAACCAGTAACAAAAGAGTCACCTTCTCGGCCACTGGCGTATTTGTAATGATATTCTCCGAAACCTTGCATACTTAAGCATCTGTAAGGCTTATATTTAGTCCATTTTTGCATTAGGACTAGCATCTCAAGAGCGTCCTTTTTCCTATTTTCATTTTCTATCTATTAAGGCGGTAACCATGATAACGCTCCTAACGGGAATGGCTTCTCGATTTTTATGTGTCTTGCAGAACAGCAAAAACTAAAAAGCTCAGTAAATACTGAGCTTTTTTAAGACTAGTAGAAACAATTCAATTACGCAAAAATAGCTTTTGCGTTATCTCTCATTTCTGCAAACTCAGGGGTTTGATACTGTTCAATATCGGTGAAGATACCTTTTTCCATAGCTAAAGTGAGTATTTCATCACCATTGTCTGCTTTATTAGCTAAAGCAGCGCCAATACGGACAAAGTCGATATAGCTTATTTCTGGCTCTGAAAAATCTAAGTTTCTCCAATGCTCCGCACATTGAATAAATATGTCACTAAATTTCCATTCTCTCATGATGCTGCCACCGATACGGCCAGATAGTTTTTCAATCGCGACCTCCAAAAAGGTAGGATTGGCGAAAACACTGTCGTGACGTTCAGCTTCGGTCAGCACTGGTAAAGCACCAATATTGGCGACTAAAGCAGAAAGCGTAATGGTATCCAAACTTAAATTTTTCTTGCCCGTAGCTGCTTGATAGGTTAACAGCGCTGCCATTGAATTAGAAACAATATCAATCGTATCTGTCCACATCCGACTCATGTACTTCTTAACAATTTCATTTTTAGAAACGAAGAGTTGTTCCATTGCTAAAGCGGTTGCAATATTTTTAACTTGAAATAAACCAATCCGAGTTACCGCCTGTGTTGTAGAGGTAACTTTAATAGTGCGCCCTAAGTAAGCACTATTGGAAATCTTAATCATTCTAGCACTCAACGAGGGGTCTTGGCCGACAACATCAGCCATGCCATTTAGATTTATGTTTGGATCATCAGCTGACTTCCTCACTTTTAATGCAATTGCAGGAAGCGTGGGAAGAACCAAGGTATCGTTATTGATTTTCTCGACTAATATGGTTAACAGTGCATTTTGCGTAGACATGGAAATGGAGCCTTATATATTAATATTCTATCGACCAAAGTATTTGTACTCTAATTAAGTTTCGAGCGTCACAAAAACTTACTATTATGCTCGGAGTACTACTATTACCTGCTGCTCATGCGCTCGGCGGTCAACAGGATTTCTAACTTTTCAAGTTTTCTTGGTAAGGCGGCCAGCCTAGTGCCTTACCGGCTAAAACGTGTAAATGTATATGATAAACGGTTTGTCCACCGTCCTGATTACAATTCATCACAGTGCGAAAACCTTGTTCTGCGACACCAAAGTCTTTTGCGACTATTGCCGCGACTCGATGCATATAACCGACAAGTGCTTCATCTTCTAAAGTAATGTCATTGGTTGTCGCAATTGCCTTTTTTGGAATCACGAGAAAATGCACTGGAGCTTGAGGGCTAATGTCCTTAAACGCTAATACTCTCTCGTCTTCAAACAATATATCGGCAGGTATTTCTTTATTAATAATTTTTGTAAATATTGTTTCACTCATAGTAACAGTCCTCTTATTAAACGGCTGACTAATTTGCGTATATAAATCAACCTAAAACTATGTATAACAATACGAAACCTAATGCTAATCGATAAATAACAAAAGGAAGCATACCAATTCTTGATATCCAACTAAGGAACAAAAATATACACAAGTACGCAGCTACAAAAGAAAACCCTGCACCATAAAGCAGTTCATTCCAATTGACTTGTGAAGTACTTTCCAATAAGCCAATAACAGAAAAAAGGCCGGCTCCCAAAATGATCGGAATCGACAATAAAAACGAAAATTTTGCAGTGCTCTCTCTGTCTAGCCCTAGCATAAGTCCTGCCGTCATAGTGATGCCAGAACGCGATGTCCCTGGGATGATAGCTAGAGCTTGGGCTAAGCCGATAATGACAGCTTCCTTTACACCTATTTTTCCAATGGTTTTGGTTTGCTTGGCTTTAACATCTGCAAACCATAACAACAGACCAAAGACGATCGTTGTTATCGCAATCACTAGTGCTTCTCTGGCGTAGAGGGCAACCCAATCTTTCATTAAATAGCCAAATATGACACCAGGAATAGTACCAATAATAATCATCCAGGCCAATTTGCTTTCTGCAGTCTGTTGGTTTGACATACCGTGTTTGAAAAAAGCGATTGTCAAGGTAACAATATCACTTCTGAAGTAAATCATAACGGCAAGTAGGCTGCCGACATGCACTGCTACATCGAACGCAAGGCCTTGATTCCGCCACCCTAAAATTTCGGCAGGTAAAATTAAATGAGCGGAGCTGGAAATAGGTAAAAATTCAGTTAAGCCTTGAATAATCGCCAAAATAATAATTTCAAAAAACGTCATGTTTACTTATTGCTCCATGTGTACTCTGCTAGCCACAAGTTTTGCTTTTGCTTGTCGTATTGCTGCCAAAGGGTTTGATATGATTGCTTAACTATCGGATGAATAATATGGGGTACTAAATCTGCTAAAGGCCTCAGGACAAAAGCATTATAAAGTATTTCTTCTCTTGGCAAAACTACCGGGGTTTTAACTATGCAGTTATCATACGTAAGTAAATCGAGATCTAAGGTTCTGGAAGCAAATTTTTCCTCCCCTCGTATTCTTCCATTTTGATCTTCAATGTACTTGAGCACTTCACAAACACCACCAATGCTCAAATCTGTTTTTGCCGAAACCACGAGATTAAAGAAAGTATTACCTTTAAATCCAACTGCTTCGCTCTCGTATACTGGCGATAATTGGACATCAACAAAGGCATGCGATAAACCTGACAGTCCCGCATCTGTGTTTTTTGTTTTATCAATATTCGAACCAACACTGATTAGAATAAAATGAGACACTAAGTGCGTTCTCTGGTCATAGTAACAGCGACATTTTCAGCTTCTTTGAGAATATCCGGCTTGTTCACGGTTAAGGTAACTTTATGCGGATTGAATTCGGCAAGTATCATCTCGACCATCTCTTTGGCTAACGCTTCCAACAAAAAGTACGAAGATTCTCCTGCTATGTCAGCGAGTCTCTGGGCTACTTTACCGTAATCGATAGTATTTTTCACGTCATCAGTATCCGCAGCCACAGCTAGATCCGTATGCATATCAACATCTAATATCAATCGTTGTTTGGCATGACGTTCAAAATCAAATACACCTATAAGTGCGTGAACAGTCAAGCCTTGTATTTTAACTAAATCCATGACAATAATTTAATCGCCTAGCGATTTTTTTCACCTTCGAGTAATCTAACGCTAAGTGTAACCGCAACTCAGGGACCAAGTATATGATTTCATTTACTGTGATGATGATTATTGCCGCTTATCTACTTGGTTCTATTTCCAGTGCCATTGTAGTTTGCTACCTTTTTGGTAAAGGTGACCCAAGAACTCAAGGTTCAGGCAATCCTGGTGCAACCAATGTACTCCGTATTGCTGGCCCATTTGCGGCTGTATTAGTCTTAACATTCGATATATTGAAGGGCACAATTAGTGTATATGCCGCGTTTCGATTAGGGCTTGATGCACTTCCACTCGGTATAGTCGCTATAGCGGCCTGCATAGGGCATATGTTTCCAATATTTTTTAAGTTTAAAGGCGGTAAAGGCGTTGCTACAGCGCTTGGTTGTTTGTTTTCATTAGGGTTCGATTTGGCAGGTTTGTTACTTGGGACATGGTTATTGGTGATCTTAATAACAGGATATTCTTCAGTCGCGGCTATTTTAACAGTCACGTTAGCACCTCTTTACACTTTATTTCTAAAGCCCGAGTATTTATATTCAGTGTTGATGCTGTCTATTCTCATCGTTTTGCAACACCGCCAAAACATTCAACGATTGTATCGAGGCGAAGAAAGTAAAGTTTGGAAGAAAGGCAAGGTTAACGAGTAAGCTTACTTACCTAACAAACTCCGCCAACTAAAAAGCCATAAACCACTTGGCTATATTGAACCTCCAAACGAATGTCTGTTGACTCGCAGGGCAATACTAAATCAGATAGCTGGCAATGAATCTAGTGACCACCGCGGCATAGCTTTAGTGTCTAAACCCACAGACTCTCCCGCCAATATACGCTGGGCACCAGCAAACGCTATCATGGCACCGTTATCCGTGCAGTATTCAAAAGCAGGATAAAACACTTCTATTCCCTTGCGACGGTTCAACTCTTGTAAAGACGCTCTTAACTGTTTGTTAGCACTAACACCGCCAGCAATAACTAAGCGTTTTTGACCGGTTTGTTTCAAGGCGCGCTGACACTTTATTAATAAGGTGTCTACAACAGCCTCTTGAAATGCCAGGGCGATGTTAGCTTTTGTTTGATCGCTTCCATCACAAGCACGAATTGTGTTTGCTGCAAATGTTTTTAGCCCACTGAAACTCATATCTAAACCCGGCCTGTTAGTCATTGGGCGGGGGAAATTGTAATGTCCCGGTTCTCCTTTCTCAGCTAGCTTTGCTAATAGTGGTCCCCCCGGATAATCGAGACCAAGAAGTTTAGCGGTTTTATCGAAAGCTTCACCTGCTGCATCATCTAACGATTCACCTAGCACCTTATATTGCCCAATGCCTTGCACATCAACGATCATGCTATGACCGCCTGATACTAATAAAGCGATAAAAGGAAATGGAGGTGGATTATCATCTAGCATTGGCGCCAGCAAGTGGCCTTCCATATGATGCACACCGCAGGCTGGAACCCCCCAAGCGTAGGCTAAACTTCTACCTACTGACGAACCAACCAACAAAGCACCTACTAGACCAGGGCCGCGTGTGAATGCGACCCCGTCTATATCAGCGGATTTAAGTCCAGCATTTTCTATCGTGCGTTTGATTAAAGGTACTATTTTTCGAACGTGATCACGCGAAGCTAACTCCGGCACCACTCCACCATAATCAGCATGCAACTTCACTTGACTATAAAGTTCATGTGATAATAAACCATGGTCAGTGTCGTAAATCGCAACACCGGTTTCGTCGCAAGACGTTTCTATGCCCAGAATTTTCATGTAAATACTCAGTAAAAAATATAGCTTAGTGCTTTATAATAGTTTTTTCAGTAACTTACGTTGAAACGACTGAAAAAGCAGTAAATTTGGCCATGATCACAGTGCAATCGGCGAGGCGCTAGTATATACTGCGCATCGCTGACGGAAAACCAACAAAATTGAATATTTTTGTACTAATTTACTTTACAAGCCTATGTAAAAGTTTTAGTATTCCGCACCATTTTTTAAGCCCGGGTAATAAAACATACCTGGTAGATAAAACATCTTAAGGTGATGAATTAATGCCAATCGTGAAAGTAAGAGATAACGAACCGTTTGATATCGCGCTTAGACGCTTCAAACGCTCATGTGAGAAAGCTGGTGTACTATCTGAAGTTCGCCGTCGCGAATTTTTCGAAAAGCCAACTTGGGAACGCAAGCGCAAGAAAGCTGCTGCTAAAAAGCGTCACATGAAAAAGTTAGCTCGCGAAAACGCACGTCGTATCAAGTTATACTAATTCCGAAAAGTACAACTTAACTGGTCTCGAGCCAATTAAATTCAAAACGGGCGTCTTTATGACGTCCGTTTTTGTTTCTGCAGAACCAAAAATATCGAAGGTATAGATTGATGACTTTACTAGAAACCTTAAAAGAAGCGCAAAAAGACGCGATGCGTGCGAAAGCCAAACTAACGCTTAAAACAATTAGAATGGCATTAGCTGCCGTCAAACAACGTGAAGTTGATGAGCGGATTGAATTGAACGATACAGATGTGCTTGCTATTTTAACCAAAATGGTTAAGCAACGTAAAGAATCTATCACTCTATTCAAAGAAGCTAAACGACAAGATCTAGTCGATATTGAAGAAGAAGAAATAGTAGTGTTAACTCGTTTCTTGCCTCAAGCTTTGACCACGGAAGAAATCAATGCATTAATCGATGAAGCAATGTCAGCGACCGGTGCTACTACTATGCAGGACATGGGTAAAGTCATGGGCTGGTTAAAACCGCGAGTCACGGGTAGAGCAGATATGGGCGCAGTGAGTGGAAGTATCAAAGCAAAACTGAATTAAAGTGACTGGACGCATCCCAAGAGATTTCATCGATGACCTTATTGCTAGAAGCGATATCGTTGATATCATTGATGCGCGCGTAAAGTTAAAAAAGGCCGGTAAAAACCATCAAGCATGTTGTCCATTTCATAACGAAAAGAGCCCTTCATTCTCAGTGAGTCAAGAAAAGCAGTTTTATTACTGCTTTGGCTGCGGCGCAAAAGGCAACATCATTAGCTTTTTAATGGAATTTGATCGTCTTGAATTTCCTGAAGCGATAGAAGAGTTAGCGAAAATCTATGGCGTTGATGTACCAAGAGAAAAAGGTGGCGCTCCAGCACCTACAGCACAGCAAAAAAGCCAGCGAGAGCAAGACTACTTATTGATGGAATCAGTCACTCGTTACTTCCAGCATCAATTGAAACACCATTCGCAAGCGCCTGAAGTTATTGAGTACCTCAAAGGTCGCGGCTTGAGTGGTGATATTGTGAAAGCTTGGGATATGGGCTTTGCCCCACCCGAGTGGGATTCTGTCTTGCGTACTTTTGGTACAGACGATCACAAACAATCGCGATTACTTGAATTAAAGCTCATTACAGAAAATGATAATAAGCGCAGATTCGATTTTTTTCGTAATCGGGTCATGTTCCCCATCCGCGATAAGCGAGGTCGTGTTGTTGGCTTTGGTGGCCGGGTTATGCAGGATGATGGTCCAAAGTATCTCAACAGCCCTGAAACCCCAATTTTCCATAAAGGATTCGAATTATTTGGTCTGTACCAAGCACGTAAAAACAATCGAAAGTTAGACCGATTGTTAGTTGTTGAAGGTTATATGGATGTTGTTGCACTTAGTCAGTTTGACATTCAATATGCTGTCGCAGCCCTAGGCACAGCGACGACACCAGAACATATTCAAGCGATGTTCAAGTCTACGTCTGAAATTGTTTGTTGTTATGATGGCGATAGAGCAGGTCGCGAAGCTGCGTGGCGCGCGCTCGAAAATGCCCTGCCATTTTTGAAAGATGGCGTAGCAATGAAGTTCTTATTCTTACCCGATGGAGAAGATCCAGACACCATGGTAAGAAAAATTGGCAAAGAAGCATTCGAAGAATTGCTCATTGATGCGGTTCCATTATCTAAATTCTTCTTCGACAATTTATTCAAACGCCATTCAGTTTCTTCAAATGAAGGAAAAGCTGCTTTAAAAGCCGAAGCGGTGCCTTTGATCGAAAAGATTCAAGGCGAAAATCAACGTGAGTTGTTGATGGACGATTTGGAAAAGCTTGCTGGAGATATTAATAAGCGTGACGAGAAAAAAGCAATAGAGAATGCGAACAGCCGTAAAGCGCCTCGAAAAATAGATTTCAAAACACCACAAAAAATTAAGCAATCACCATTGCGAATGTTGCTAAGGCTTCTTATGGACTCCCCTCAATTGGCATCTGAATGTCTGAATGTTAAATTTGCTGCACTAAAGAATACAGCGATCTCTGGCATGCCGTTACTAATCGACCTGCACGCCTATTGTTATGCTAATCCAAAAGCAAATACAGGAATGGTGCTTGAAGCTTTTCGTGACCATGCAAACATAAAGCACCTCGCACAGTTATTAGAAAGCGACTTATTGTCTGGCAATATGAATGTTAAAGCCGAATACCTTGCTTGTTTTAAGAAATTAATTAACTCCCATTTTAGCGCTCGTTTAGATGAGCTCATGGCAAAAGCCAAGTTTTCAGAGTTGTCTGAACAAGAGCAACAAGAATTGACACTTTTAATCCAGAAACTAAATTAGTTGTCATTTATAGCCCATAAATATCACTATCCATAGATGTTCTAGATTAACAATTTTGAAATAAATGTCCTTTCATCTCCTTTATTTATCTTGTTTTCATTCTATGTGCCGATATCTAGTGTTGTAGGCAAACCGCGAATTAAATGCCTAGAATGCTAGATTATAAAGCTACTTGAAATTACACAAATTTATTTCCATTAAAAGGTTGATAAAAGACTTTTGTAAACCCATATATGGTAAATGGCGCACTAGTCAAAACTAGACGTTTTGTGATAAACTATGTAATCAGAAAACTCTAAAATAAAGCAAGCTGAGGAATTTATTCCTTGGTATCGTTTAACGGGTTGAAAATAAGCTACTTATCAAACACTTAGCTTATTCGCGTTAACAACTCCAAATTAAATGTAAGGTATATTGTGCAAAGCAAGCAGTCCCAGATAAAACTCCTGATTGCAAAAGGTAAAGAACAAGGTTATTTGACCTTTGCCGAAGTAAACGACCATCTCCCTCAAAACATTGTCGACTCGGATCAAATCGAAGATATCATTCGTATGATCAACGACATGGGAATTAAGGTCTCTGAGTCTGCACCAGACTCAGATGAATTACTTATGCAAGAATCTTCTGCCGATGAAGACGTCGCTGAAGCAGCCGCGCTAGCGCTAGCTACAGTTGAAAGTGAAATCGGCCGTACAACAGACCCCGTGCGTATGTATATGCGTGAAATGGGAACTGTTGAGCTACTCACACGTGAAGGCGAAATAGAAATAGCCAAGCGTATAGAAGATGGTATTAATCAGGTTCAATGTTCCGTTGCAGAATACCCTGAAGCCATCACTCACCTTCTCGATCAATGGGATTTATTCGAAGCTGAAGAAATTCGTATAAGCGACATTATTATCGGCTTTGTTGATCCTAACGAACAAGACGTCGCACCAACTGCTACCCACATTGGTTCAGAGTTATCGAAAGAAGAGCTCGAGAACGAAGACGATGACGACGAAGAAGAGGAAGATACCGGAGTAGATCCAGAACTTGCTCGTGAAAAATTTACTGCTTTAAGTAAACAATACTATAAAGCGATGAAAGTCATTGATGCTAAAGGTCGTTCGCACAAAGCTGCACGCAAAGAGATTAATGAGTTAAGCGAAGTTTTTAAAGAGTTTCGCCTGATTCCAAAGCAGTTTGACCGCATGGTAAAAAATATGCGCAGTATGATGGACAGAGTTCGTATTCAAGAACGTTTGGTCATGAAATACTGTGTTGTGAATTCAAAAATGCCCAAGAAAGACTTTATAAAGGCATTTGCTGGCAATGAAACTAGTATCGATTGGTTATACAAAGCACTTGACGGCAAGGCACCATACGTTGAGAAACTTCTTGAATTTAAAGAAGAAATTGAACGTAGTGTTAGCAAGATTAATGCTGTAGAAGCTGAAACTGGTCTAGTTATTCCAGATATCAAAGACATCAATCGGAGAATGTCGATTGGTGAGGCTAAAGCTCGACGTGCTAAGAAAGAGATGGTTGAAGCAAACTTACGTTTGGTTATCTCTATCGCGAAAAAATATACCAACCGCGGCCTACAATTCTTGGATCTTATCCAAGAAGGTAACATCGGCTTGATGAAAGCAGTCGATAAGTTTGAATACCGTCGAGGCTATAAGTTTTCAACTTACGCAACTTGGTGGATACGTCAGGCAATAACACGTTCAATTGCTGACCAAGCTAGGACAATACGTATTCCAGTGCATATGATTGAGACGATTAACAAACTAAATCGTATCTCGCGTCAAATGCTCCAGGAAATGGGTAGGGAGCCAACGCCAGAAGAATTGTCAGAACGCATGGTTATGCCTGAAGACAAAATTCGTAAGGTCTTGAAAATCGCAAAAGAACCTATTTCAATGGAAACGCCAATTGGTGATGATGAAGATTCACATCTAGGCGACTTCATTGAAGATAGTACAATTATTCAACCACTGGATTCTGCCACAGGTGGCAGCTTGAAAGATGCTACTCAAGAAGTGCTAGCCGGCTTAACAGCTCGCGAAGCAAAAGTATTGAGAATGCGATTTGGTATTGATATGAACACCGACCATACTTTGGAAGAAGTGGGTAAGCAGTTTGATGTAACGCGTGAACGTATTAGACAAATCGAAGCTAAGGCATTGCGTAAACTACGCCACCCTAGCCGCTCTGAACAGCTAAGAAGCTTCTTAGACGAATAGTAAAGAAAGTAGAATAAAAGCCCCATTAGTACGCATTACTAATGGGGCTTTTTTATGTCTGACGTTTACGGCTCTAAGCAAAGCAAGACCAAACTAGAGACCAAACTAGACACACCTATTTAAGAAGACCAAACTAGACACACCTATTTAAGAAATATCAGCAAGGTCTTATATGGAAAAACACCTAATAGGTGTGTCTATTTTACAGCTGTCTATTTTACAGCTGTCTAGTTTACAGATATTTGCCAGGCATCAAGTCCCAAACAAGGGTACACCCGTTGGAGAAAGTTTTACGGCTCTTTTCTGTAAGCAATAAAAAAGGTGCATTTGATTAAACGCACCTTTCTGATTTAGGAATACCCTTTAAGTAATGTAGAGCTTTAGCCGCTCCATCTACTTAGACATGCCGATATCATATTTTAATTATTCCTCGCCTTTCTTATAAGGAACTTCAGCTTCAAGCTTTGTAAGTTTGTTGGCGCGTTTCTCGGGAGAACCAGTTCCCCTGGCTAAATAAGCATAAGCGGTGGGGACAATGAACAAAGTCATAAAGGCTGACAGCATAACACCAGCAAAAATAACCATCCCGATGACAGCTCTTGACTCTGCTCCAGGCCCTGTTGCCAAGACCAAAGGCAAAGCACTGAATACCGTTGTAAACCCAGTCATTACAATTGGGCGGAGTCTTAACATCGAAGCCTTTTTCAGCGCTTCTTCAAACTCAACGCCTGAATCTCTTAACTGATTGGCAAATTCGACGATCAAAATCCCATTCTTTGCGGCCAGTCCAATTAACATTACCAAGCCTATTTGGCTGTATATGTTTATCGACATACCCGATAAATAAAGCCCGATATAAGCACCGACAAGCGCTAGAGGTACCGTTAACATTATTACTAAAGGATGGATCCAGCTCTCAAATTGTGCGGCCAAAACTAGATACGTTATTGCTAACGCCAAGGCAAAAATAAATATAAACGAAGAACCTGATTCCTGATAAAGCTGCGATTGTCCTTTGTAATCAACAGAAACGCCATCAGGAAGTTCAGTTGCCACAATATTCTCAAGGAACGCTAATGCTTCACCCACAGTATAGTCATCGGCTAAGTTTGCACTAATAGTTATTGCTCGCATTCTGTTGTAACGATTGAGCGTATTTGAAGTTGCTCGCTCAGTAATATTCAGCAAGTTATCCATCGGAATTAGCTGCCCGCTTCTATCCGAGCGCACATATATATTGTCAATACTGCTAGGGCTTCTATAATCGGCTTCATTGCCCTCAAGAATAACGTCATATTCTTGCCCCCTATCCAGATAAGTCGATACTCGCCTTTGCCCCAACATAGTTTCTAAGGTTCGCCCAACTTCTGAAATGGACACACCTAGGTCAGCGGAGCGGTCTCGATCAATATTAATTAATAGCTGGGGTGAGGTTTCTTTATAATCTGAATCAAGACGCAATAATTTTGGGTTTTCTGCCGCTTTTTCCAAAACAATATCTCGCCAGGTAATCAACTCCTCGTAGGTATTACCCTGTAATACAAACTGTACGGGGCGTCCTAAACCGCGTCCACCTAGTGCCGAACGCATTATTGCAAACGCTCTTACATCTGGAATTTGAGATAATTTACCGCTAATTTCATTCATTAAATCAAACGTTGAACGTTCACGAGTATCCCAATCTGCGGCCCCAACAATAGCTATGCCAGCAGTACCTCCAAAACCAGGAGTTCTAACCAATATGCGCTTAGCTTCACCTGACTCTTTATACGGCAGTAAAATTTCTTCAATTACTTTGAGATTTCTTGCGTTACTTTCATAGCTAGCTCCCTCTTGAGCCTGCATTAGAATAAAGAAAGTACCTCTGTCTTCTCGCGGAACGAACTCTTCTGGAATTTTGCTTTGCAGTTGCACCAGTATAACAATACTAATAATCACGATTAACAACATCATGAATGGCTGCTTAATACTTTTAGTAAGACTGTTGTAGTAATTCAGCTCTAACTTTTTGAAGCTCACATCTACCCATTTACCAAAGCCAGAACTTCGCTCACGCTTCTTCAGCAACTTTGATGCTAGCATTGGCGTTAAGGTTAATGCAGTAAAGCTAGAGAACGCCACCGCGGCAGCAATAGCAATAGCGAATTCAGTGAAAAGCCGACCAATATTACCTTCAAGAAAAACTAATGGTAAAAATACAGATACCAGAACTAGTGTTGTAGCGATAACCGCAAAGCCAACTTCTCGAGCTCCTCTATAGGCAGCCAGAATTGGCGGCTCACCCATTTCAATGCGTCGATAAATATTTTCGAGCACAACAATAGCATCATCAACAACCAATCCAATTGCCAAAACAAGCGCGAGTAAGGTGAGCAAATTTATTGAGAAACCGAGCATATACATCACTATAAACGCGGCAGTCAATGATACTGGTACTGTTACAGCGGGTATAATCGTCGCCCGAATATTCCCTAAAAACAGATAAATAACGATAATAACCATAAACATCGCGATACCGAGGGTGTTATAAACTTCGCTTATAGATTCTTCGATAAATACTGATGAATCATAGCTTTCGACGAAATATATGTTGCTCGGTAATGTCTCTGCGATTCGATTTATGGCCGCCCTAGCCGATTTAGCAACATCTAAGGTATTAGATTTAGATTGCTTAACAATGCCTAAACCAATCATGTTGACGCCGTCACCACGAAAATCAGTTTCGTCATCTTCAGCCGCTAATTCAACTATGGCTACTTCTGATAAACGCACTAAAAACCCATCGCTGCCCGCTTTAACTGTTAGGTTTGCAAAATCATCAGGGGTTAAAAATGAACGCGCAATCCGGACATCAAAATCACGCTCAAAAGACTCTACTCGTCCGGCAGGCAATTCAACATTTTCAGATCGGATAATACGCTCAATATCACCAACTGTGATGCCCCTTGCAGCCATTGCATTTCGGTTTAGTGAGACCTTCATGGCATAAGTTCGGCCGCCGCCAATTTGAACGCGAGCAACACCGTCAGCTGTTGATAAGCGATCCACAATGAACCTATCGGCATAATCCGTAAGTTCCATGGTGTTTAGGTTCGTACTTCTTAAGTTGTACCAAACAATAACATCTTCATCACTGTTTGATTTAGACACCTCAGGGGGAAGAGCTTGGTCAGGCAAGCTATTTAGCGCACGAGAAACCCTTTCTCGGACATCATTTGAGGCAGCATCAATATCTCGACTCAAATTGAATTCAATCGTAATGCTAGAGCGACCATTGCGGCTTGAAGACGAGACGTTCTTAATACCTTCGATCCCGCTTATTCTGTCTTCCAAGGGTTGCGTAATTCTGGTTTCGATAATGTCAGCAGATGCACCTGGGTAACTAGTATTGATAGAAACAATAGGAGGATCAATATCTGGATATTCACGCAACGAGAGAAAAGTGATGGCAACAATACCAAATACCAACAGAATGAGATTAACAACTGAAGCAAAAACAGGACGTTTTACAGAAACATCTGAAAGTAACATAGTGCTTCCTTATACTTTACTAAGAACGGGAGTTGCCGCTATTATTTTTACGCCGGCACCATCTCTGACCTTTAAGGTACCCTCAACAATAACTTCTTGACCAGCTTCAACGCCCTCCAGTATTTGCACCCAACCAGGCTTTCTTTGGCCAATAATCACTTTCGTTTTACGCGCTTTGCTCTCGCCATCAATGACAAACACAAATTGCGACTCGCCTTCTGGAATCAATGCACTTTCAGGTATAACTAAAGCGCTAATAACCCGTTTCTCAATATTTATTTGCAAAAGCATTCCCGGTCGCAATTTTAAATCAGCATTTGGGATTTGTGCTCTTACTTGAATAGAGCGAGTAATTGGATCGATACGTGAATCGACGCTGGTAATTTCACCGTTGAAAGCTTCATCAGGGTAGGCGATGGAATGTGCCACGATATTTTGGCCATTTGCAACGCTGGCAAGATGTGACTCAGAAATACTAAAATCAACTTTCACAATGCTTAAGTCATCAAGCGTAGATATGATGTCACCAGGGCGCACTAAACTGCCAATACTAACCTGACGAAGACCAAGTCGACCGGCAAAAGGCGCCCGCACATGGAGTTCAGATAACTGGGCATCAGCGACATCTTTTTGTGCATTTAATGCATCTACTCTTGCTCTTTGTTCATCTAACAACTGCTCTGAAGCAGCACTTTCTTTAGCCAAGCCCTTGATTCTGCCTAGTTGACGCTTCGCCTCAGCTATATTAATCGATAACTCGTTTACTCTAGCGCGTTCCTCTCTATCGCTTAACTCAATAAGTAATTGGCCGCCTTTGACAATATCGCCATCCTCAAACAATACTGATTTAACAATTTCAGCTTGCTGCGCAGTGATATTCACCGACTCGTTAGCAACCGCTGTGCCTAAAGCTTCAACAATAACAGGAAAAGCTTGTTTCTCTGCTTTAGCAACTACGACGGGCGTAGCGCCACCACGGCGTTGCTGACCTTCCTTCTCTGCTTCGGGAAAATTCAAATAAATAACGAATGCAAGGAGCGCAATTACGCCAACCAGCAAAGGAGAAAATTTAACAAACTTGGTCATTACTATTCCTATTGGATACTAAAAAATTACATCAAAACTATTATATGTCTTATTATATGCCTTATTGACGTTTGCATATAGCTTTTCACATCAATCTTTACACATAGTTTATCGAATCACTTGATTCTGGACTGATTGCACATTAATCTGCCATACGAGCCTAACTTTTACTGATAATTTTGAATTCTGGATTGAAACTTTTAATATTATTGTTTACTTTTTTTCTGGTTGCTTGCACTCAAGCACCACCTGCTTCGCCGACCTGTCGTATCGCAAAAGAATTTAATTCCGATTATCAAGGTCCATCAGCTTGTATTATTAGAGTTCAGAATTCACTCTTGGTCATTAAGTATAGCTCAGATGCCCCATATGACCTGCCATTTGGTAATCCGCTTTCAAATGAATCAGCACAATGCACAGCGCACCGAAGTACATGGGAGCAAACCGGCATAAACGTTGAGGTCGATCAATTGCTAGGCATTACGCAATCGGGAATGATGCTGTTTTCTTGCAAATTAGGCGGCGGGTTTACCAGTAAAGATGGCCCCATTGCACCACCTAGTTGGTCAAATAAAGATATAGAGCAGATAGACTTCATTAACCCCTTCGATACAAGGCATGCCGCATGGCGTCAGCCTGACAACTTAATTATGTATCGTGATGGATTTGTCACCGCAATAGATCCTCTGAATAACGAAGATACTGGACTATAACAACAAATTTCACCTAAATAGTCGTCTTTTTCCCAGTTTTAACGTATTTTACCGATGTCCCTCGTATTTTATTTTTACTCATAATCAAATTTGCAGTTCTTGGAGTTACTATGCCGCAATTCAAAGCCCCTATTACAGATATTCAGTTTCTTTTAAATGACTGGTTAGCCATCGACAAACACTACCAAGATATAGGCGCTGAGGGAATGGATGCAGAACTCGTAAATGAAATTATTGCTCAAGGCGCAAAGTTCGCCGAAGAAGCAGTTGCACCGTTAAACAGAGAAGGTGACGAGATAGGATGCAAACTAATAGATGGTTCAGTTAGCACACCTCCAGGATTCCCGGAAGCCTACCATGAGTATATAGCTAATGGTTGGAATGCAATGCTTGGTAATCCCGATTTTGATGGTCAAGACCTTCCCCATTCAGCGGCAGTGCCGGTGCATGAGATGTTGAGTGCAGCGAATTTGAGTTGGCGCTTAACCTCAATATTAACAGAAAGTGCTGTTCTCGCTGTCGATAAACACGCCACCGACGACTTAAAAGCACAATATCTGTCTAAGCTCATTAGCGGTGAGTGGACAGGGACGATGAACTTGACCGAGCCGCATGCAGGCAGCGACTTATCTTTACTTAATAGTAAAGCCGCACCGCAAGCTGATGGTTCTTTCTTAGTGACTGGCAACAAGATTTTTATTACAGGTGGCGACCATGACTGGACGAGCAATATTATTCACCTTGTGTTGGCAAGGCTGCCTAATTCACCAGCAGGTGTTAAAGGCATCAGCTTGTTTTTAGTCCCTAAATTTTTGCTAGATGATAAGGGTGAACCTGCACAGCGCAATTCGGTAGGCGTGGGCAGCATTGAAAAGAAAATGGGTATTAAGGCTAGTCCTACTTGCGTTATGAATTTCGACGCTGCCAAAGGCTGGTTGGTCGGTGAAGAAAACAATGGTCTTGCGTGCATGTTTACTATGATGAACGATGCTCGATTCCAAGTTGGTATCCAAGGCTTAGGCACAGCAGAAGCGTCCTTCCAAGGTGCGCTCAGTTACGCTCGTGATCGTCTTCAATCTAGGGCACCTCAGGGGACACAGCAACCTGAACAAAAAGCAGATGCACTGTTACATCAACCCGATGTGAAAAAAATGTTGTTAACGCAGAAAGCCCTTACTGAGGGATGTAGGGCTCTCGCCATGCTATATGCGCAGCAGATGGATGTTGAAAAATACACCTCGGATGAACGTAGAAGCCAAGCTAAAAAAGTCATTGCCTTCCTCACTCCTATTTGTAAAGGCTTCATGACTGACATGGCAACAGAAGTCACCAACATTGGAATACAAGTATACGGTGGCCATGGTTATGTGCGTGAATGGGGTATGGAACAACTGGTTAGAGACACACGTATTGCCCAACTTTATGAAGGCACCAATGGTATTCAGGCTGTAGACTTAATTGGCCGAAAACTTACGCGTGATGGTGGGGACATGTTAAAAGCGACCTTTGACCTTTTGTCTTCGCGAGTTGCCGCCATGTCAGACATTGGAAAACAAGAGCAAGCAAGTGCACTTTTGCAAGAATGGAACGATACATCGAAAGCCTTGTTAGGAGCAAAATCTGTTGATCTTGCTGGCGCGGCTACCGATTATTTGCACTATAGCGCGTATTCTATATTAGGTGTTTTATGGCTAGATATGGCAAGTGCAGCAGCACATTCGTCAAATGAGCTAATAGTTAAAGGCAAGGAAAATACATGTAACTTCTATATAAAAAGACTATTGCCTAGAAAAGATATTCACAAGTCAGTTATATTGACAGCCGCAGATGATTTAATGGCCCTTGAAGACCAGCAATATGACTATGTGTAGAATATAAAAAATACTTAATTAGTTCTTAATTAGCCCTTATTTAGTTTTTACTTAAAGTAGATTAAAAGCCTTATGAATTTCCCGCTAATTACTGCAACTTTAATGGCTATGCTAGCATTTGCAGGAAATTCAGTCCTTTGTCGACTCGCGTTAGAGCACGGTGCTATCGACCCCGCAAGTTTTACTTTGGTGAGGTTAGTAAGCGGTGCAATAATGCTGGTTATCCTAGTGTTCTTAATTCCCCTTTTAGAGACCATAAAAACGTCTTTACTTAGCTCTAGTAAAAACACTGAAAAAGATATTAAAAACCTTCATCAGTCGCCGAAACCTGCCTTTCGCCAGAAAATGAGCCATTTCATAAAATTCAATAATAGTAGTTGGTTTGGTGGCTTATTTCTATTTGCATATGCCGCTGGTTTTTCATTTGCGTACATCACTCTTCCTGCTGGAACGGGCGCGTTAATTCTATTTGCTACAGTACAAATTACAATGCTCACTTATGCGCTATTCAATGCAGTTAGGTTGAGTGGTACACAGTGGTTTGGTCTATTAATCGCATTGCTAGGACTAATCTACTTATTTCTTCCTGGTATTAGTGCCCCTCCTCTAGTGGGCGCATTATTAATGGTTGCAGCCGGCATATCTTGGGGAGCCTATTCCATTTTAGGTAAGAAAGTAGCCAATGCTACACAATCAAGCGCGGAGAATTTTGTTAGAGCCATAGTACCAGCAATTTTTCTAAGTCTGATTTTCCTAAGCGATATATCAATGACACCATATGGCGTTTTATTAGCCATTTCCTCTGGTGCAATTACCTCAGGAATAGGTTACGCCATTTGGTATGCGGTTTTACCTCAATTGAAAGCAGCATCTGCCGCATCCTTGCAACTTACGGTTCCCGTCATAGCCACTATCGGAGGTGTAATATGGTTGAGTGAGGAAGTAAATATTAGACTGGCTATTGCCTCAATTTCTATTCTAGGCGGCGTAGCGCTAGTTGTACTAATGCCTAAAAAGACTAAAAATAGTGCTAAGTGATTTTCTCTAATATTGATTCACTCATGATTGAGTTAAGTGCTTGTTGAAGGTCTTCCAATATATCTTCTACCCCTTCCAAACCGACCGACAAGCGTATCAAACCATCACTTATGCCATGCTCCTGACGCTCTTCGCTTGTATAGGTCGAATGCGTCATACTTGCAGGATGCTGTATCAACGTTTCTGCATCACCGAGTGAAACTGCGCGCTGGATCATATCAAGCTTGTTCATCATTTTAATACCAGCCCGCACGCCCCCTTTAACTTCGAAAGTGATCATTCCGCCAAAGTCTGACATTTGTCTTTTTGCCAATTCATACTGCGCGAAACTTTCTAGGCCTGGATAACACACCGTTTTTATAGCAGGACTAGCCTCCAGCATGAGCGCAACTCGCATCGCGCTTTGGCAGTGCCTGTCCATTCTTAGCTCAAGAGTTTTAATACCTCGCATAACCAGCATCGCATTGAAAGGCGCCATACAAGCCCCTGTCATATCTTTCATGCCGTACAAACGAATTTCATCTACCAGTTCTTTGGGCCCAGCAATTAGCCCTGCAACCAGATCGCCATGACCTCCCAAGTATTTAGTTGCTGAATGCACGACCAGGTCAGCCCCCAATTTTATTGGTTGGGTTAAATAAGGGGTCGCATAGGTATTATCTACAACGACAATTGCATTGTACTGATGGGCTATTGCTGACACAGCTTGAATATCCACCAAACGCATGTTTGGATTGGCCGGCGTTTCAAAATATACTACTTTGGTTTTATCGGAAATCTTGCTTTCTAAGAGTTCATGGTCGGATAAATCCACATGAGTTACTTGTATTCCAAATTTTCCTAAACCATGATGTAAAAAAGTAAAAGTACAGCCATACATTGTCTTATCAACAATAATTTCGTCACCTGGCGAGAGCAAGGTCCACATGGTTGACGATATCGCGCCTATACCAGAAGCTAGGGCGAGTCCTGCTTCAGTGCCTTCAAGAATAGCGATACGTTGTTCAAGTAAATCTAATGTTGGATTCGAAATTCTTGAATAGAAATGGCCCTCGCGCTTACCTGCAAACATCTCTCCACCGGCTTCAGCCGTATCGAATGCGAATGTGGAAGTAAAGTGAATCGGAGGCGTCAATGCACCTTCATGAGCCTGAGCATCGTAGCCATGATGAATGGCTAAGCTTGAGAAACTTTTATTTTTGCTGCGCATGAAACATCCCCTCTTTTTTGCAAATTATATGCTTCAGTGAAAGGTTTTTTCATGTTAGTTTAGCTCTATATTCAGCATAAATTAGCAGAAAATGCCAAAATGAGTAGTTCAAAGATAAATATGGATAGCAAGGACCGCGAAATTATTCGAGAATTACAAGTCGATGGGAGAATGAGTAATCAAGAACTCGCAGCGAAAGTAAATCTGAGCCCATCCCCTTGTTTAAGAAGGCTTCGAAATTTAGAAAATGAGGGCATAATTAAAGGTTATGGAGTTGAGGTGGACGCTGAAGCTTATGGACTGCCAATTACTGTATTTGCTAGAGTACAATTGGAAAAACATAGCGCCGACGTGGTTTCAAGTTTTGAACAACATATTGAGTTTGCCGAGCAAGTATTAGAATGCTATGTAATGACTGGTGTATCTGATTACCTTTTAAAAATTGTCGTTGCTGATTTACATGCATATGAAGTGTTTGTGCGAAAAGTTCTGCATCCCATTGGCAGTATTGCTTCAATCGATACGAGCTTTGCATATGGTACCGTAAAGAAAACTGGCATCTTCCCACGTATTTAATGTGCTTGAAATACACCATTACTTCAATTATGAGGTAGATTTTAATCCGATATCCGCAGCGGCTAGGAAATAGACACACCTACTTTCAAGTACCTAATCAGATGATACAAAAATATGCTAAAACAGACACACCTATTTCCAAATGATTTATTGAATATGCTAATTGATATCGGTAAATTCGACATTCATTAAAATTCTTTTTCAGCTAAGATAGTTAAGATTTCTTGTTCATTTTAAAAAAGAGCTGTTGATGCCCGCACCAATATTAAAAAAATTTATACTTAAAAACCAAATTGGGATGCAAGTTGAACTCTGCGAGTTTGGTGCTCGCATACTTTCAATAAAAGTGCCGGACAAAAACGGTAAACTTATTGAGACAACACTTAATCATACTTCTGATGACGCCATTTATTCTGACGATGCTTACATGGGGGCCACTGTTGGTAGAGTTAGCAATCGCATTTCCGGCAGCAAGTTTGTTCTCGATGGAATTGAATATCAGTTATCAATGAATGACGGAGCAAATAGCCTACACGGCGGTGAAGATGGTTTTTCGAAAAGGATCTGGCAAACAAAAGGCATAAACGCCGCTGGCAATTCACTGCTGTTTTCTCTGCGTTCGCAAGACGGTGATCAAGGTTTTCCTGGCGAAGTAAACGCAGAAGTATTGTTTTCTTTAAGTGAAGAAAACGAATTAAGGTTAGACTTTTCCGCTACATCTTTAAAGCCAACACCCATTAATTTTTGCAATCATGCTTACTTCAATATGGGCGAGAACAACATCAATGAACTAGAGTTGTCAATTCAAGCAGATGATTACCTGCCTGTTGACGAAGAAAGTATTCCCTTAGGACATTTCGTTGCGGTTGCTGGTAGTCGCTTTGACTTGAAGCAATCAACATTATTGGGGCCAAGACTTGCTCTGGGTACTTTTGATCATTGCTATCGTGCGACACAAGCTAAAATGGCAAGATTAACTTCTAAAAAGAATGGTTTAAGTTTGGAGCTTGAGTCTGATCAAATGGGTATACAATTCTATTCAGGAAATTTTTTACAAAGGCCTCAATCCGCTTTATGCCTTGAAGCTCAGGGTTATCCTGATGCTATGAATCATGAAGCGCTTGAACATAATATTTTAAGACCGAGCGAAAAATACAAAAAGTATGTTATTTTCCGCTATAAACATACTTAATAGGCATAACTAACGAAGCGCTGTAGGCTTTTCTATATCCAATAAGGCCTCAGAAATGTCATTTTACTTAGTTGCCCCTCAATTTTATTCAACATCAAACTCTATAATGGTTTTTCCCAAAATAATGCTCTTCCCATAGCCGGATCTAACTCGTATCCTTTGAATCCAGCTTTTATGTAAGCACTTTTTGCCGCTTCATTGCCTTCCAACACTTCCAGAGTAATTTTACAGCAACCTTTTTGATTTGCCACGTCTTCGATTTTTGAAAGCAAAACCTGACTAAGTTGCAAACCTCTAAACTCTGGGTTCACAGCGAAGTCATGGATATTAATGATTGGTTTACATTTGAAGGTAGAAAAGCTCTCTATACAATTAGAGAATCCAGCTGGCTTATCATCCACATAGCAAATAACTGAAAAGACGTAGGGCCGTTTTAAAAGTTCAGTGACCAGATTGGTTTTAGAGTACTCACTTAATTCAGAGGCGCCACCCATTGGATCATTAGCGTACTTATTTAAAAGTGATAGTAACTCACTCGTTTGTTTTTCATTTTTATAGTCGACGAGCTCAGTTGTAATTTTCATGAAATTCTCTAAATTATTTTTACTTATACGGTAATGCTATCAAATTTTGCGCCTAACAGTGACTCAAAAGTACTAGGGCAAATAGCAATTTCAAGCCCTCTTCTGCCGCCACTGACATAGATCAGCTCAAAATTCCGAGCGCTATCATCTACAAATGTTTCAAGCGCTTTCTTCTGACCAAACGGACTGACTCCGCCCAACACATAACCAGTCATACTGCACACTTTTTTAGCCTCGGCCATTACAGCTTTTTTACCCGAGGCCGCTTTCGCTAGTTTTTTCATGCTAAGTTGTTTGTTTGAAGGAATAGCTGCAACCACAAAATGATTTTTATCCACTTCAATTACTAAAGTCTTAAAGACTTGTTCCGGAGCTAGATTTAGCTTATCGGAAGCTTCGTTAGCAAAACTCTGATTGGATGGGTCATGTGTATATTCAAGCAGTTCAAATGACGATTTTTGCTTATCTAAAAATAAAACCGCTGGCGTCATAAATCACACCTCTAACTAGGGTATAGGATATTGCACTAATGTAATCCTTGCCTAGATAGAAGTCTATCCTCTTAAAAATTTGTTTTATGCCATATATGCAATAACAGATGCACATGGTACAAGAGTCTAAACTGAAATAAGGTGTGTCTATTTTTTATGTCTATTTTATAGGCTGAACATTTAAAAAGACTTCAATGGATTTTTATTGGTGAGCTCTGACGCATATTGAGAAAGACTAACATCTGAATATGAATTGAAGAATTAATTAGATGGTTCTCTTATTTTTGGTTCTCAAATTCTTGCTGAAACCAACGTGAAATCATTGCTTTTTCGTATCTCAATACTGCATTTTTTCTTATCATATTTGATCTTGTTAGATAAGACATGTCTTTCAATAACACCTCATCCTGCTTGATCACTTTTTCTGTTTCATCTATTAATTCATAAGAAAAAGTCATTCGTGGGATGTCTATATCTCGCATAATTCGATAATCATTAATACTGTCATTAAGATTATAAGTTAAACCAGCCATCGCAAGAGACTGGACAGTTCCAGCCATGTCCAAATCAGTAACTTTAATATTAAGCTTTTGGCCTTCTGGTAGTTCTTTACCCAAAAGTGTGAAATATTCTTCCAGCTCAGCAAACACCTTTTCCCGATATCGCTTTCTCGACATTGATGCATCTTTAACATCTCGGAATTTCTTTGGCTCTATCCATTCGATCGACACGTTGCCATCTAGAACATGCATCTCAGTAAGAACATTTTCGAGTACTGCAGTTTGAGACGCCAAAACTTGCGAGGAAATAAAAATAAAAGAAGCAATCACAGGTAGTTTATACATATTCATATGAATCTCGTTGGTAGCAAAAAAATCAAGCTACTGGTTGAGACTAGTAAATTAAGTGATTTGTTCAATAATTATTGGGATTAGAAACGTAATTGCTTAATTTGATCGCACAGCCGAATCAAATTACGGCCATAAATAAAGGGATTTTTGTCTCTATTGATGCAATAGAATTGATTAAACGATTCGAGCTTTTCTTTGCTCTCAGTAATCTCAATAACATAGTCAGTTTGATGTGGTTGCAAAGACATATTATTGTAAAAAAATCGCTCTCTAAGAACCATGAGGCTTTGCTGTTCCGGAATATCGACAACTGACTCAATCCATCCAGACACTGTTTGCTGAATATCAGAAAGAAAGTATTGTACGAAAGAAGTCCTTAAAATAACGACCAATATTACAATCTCTATGAAAATGACAAATGCTCGCCACATATGAGTTCAAAAATCCTTAATAGATATAACAAAACATAACAAAAGCTATGATTGAAGAGTACATAATACTCTTCAATCACTTAAAAACAAAGATATACGGCAATACATCTGTATATCTTTGTAATTAATCGCCTTCCTGATAGGTATAAAATAGCAATGATTATCAATGCTATGCTTTTTTGATCTGAAATAACAAATTTATTGCGCAAGTTGTTATACTGAAGTTTGACAACTTTTGCTTTAATAGCAAGAAATCGAATTACCGTTTTATCCAGTGCACTTTTTCTTTTTATATCCTGCGCACTTTTTCGGAGTGGTTCATGAGCGAAAAAATTAAAATTAAAGATATAACTCCGGTTAAAATTCACAAGCCGGCTGAATCTGCTAATTACTCTTCAAGAAACAGAATTTATGTGCGTGCTGTAGAAGGCATGCTGGAAAACATCCGCCGCTTTTTTGGCTTAATATTTCTGGGGGTTTTTGCTGTAATTCCTTGGCTTCAATATAACGGAAGTCAAGCTGTGTTGCTAGATATCGGTGAACAGCGATTCACAATCTTTGCAATGACCCTCTGGCCTCAAGATCTTACTATTCTTGCATATATCTTAATCGTGTCTGCTTTTGCGCTGTTTTTTATCACCACATTTGCAGGACGTGTCTGGTGTGGCTTTATGTGCCCTCAAACTACTTGGACATTTATTTATATTTGGTTTGAAGAAAAAATTGAAGGCAGTCGTAACAAGCGAATGAAGTTAGACCAACGAAAAATGGATCTGGATAAATTTGTTCGCAAAACCTTAAAGCACTTTTCATGGCTTGGTGTCGCATTGCTAACTTCAATGACATTCGTCGGCTACTTCACCCCGATTGATGCATTGTTTATTGATTCTTTAACATTCAACGTTAGTTTTTGGGCTGGCTTCTTTATCATCTTTTTTACCGTATGTACCTATGGAAATGCGGGCTATATGCGCGAAATTATGTGCACTCATATATGCCCGTATGCACGTTTCCAATCAGCAATGTTCGACAAGGACACCTACACTGTTGCTTACGACCCCTGCAGAGGAGAGCAACGCGGACCACGCTCGCGTAAACTGAGCCCTGAGCAGCTTATGGAAACAAACTTGGGCGACTGTATTGACTGCAATTTATGTGTCCAAGTCTGCCCTACTGGCATAGATATCCGAAATGGCCTTCAGTATGAGTGTATTAATTGCGGTGCATGCGTTGATGCTTGCAATGACGTAATGGACAAGATGGGCTATGAGAAAGGGCTAATTAGCTTCACGTCTGAGCATCAACTCTCAGGCGGAACAACTAAAGTATTTAGGCCAAAATTAATTGGCTATGCGGTGGTTTTGTTTATCATGACTAGTTTGTTAGCACTCGACATCTATACTAGAGTGCCGCTAGAAATTGATATCATAAAAGATAGAAACTCACTTTATCGCGAAACAAATCAAGGGCTAATTGAGAATGTATATACCCTGAAGTTACTTAATAAGGCCCAGCAAGATCGTACTTTCAAAGTATCAATTAGTGGAATTGAAGGTGCCCAATATATTGGAGTCTCCGAAGTAATTGTCAGAGGTGGCGAAGTGTTTACCTTGCCAATTAGCGTTGTAACAGACCCCTATTCATTAACAGAGGAGGTTACAGAATTTGACTTCCATGTTGAAACACAAGACCAAGATGGTGAAATAATCAAAATTCAAGAAACTAGTCGGTTTATATTTACTGATGTCTGATTTTTCTTTTTCGGGTTTAAACCCAGATCTTATTTTAGACGCCATTGAAAGTGTTGATATTGAAGCGTCATCAGGCTTACTTGCACTCAATAGCTATGAAAACCGCGTCTATCAATTTTTAGCGGAAGACGGGAAACGCTACGTTGCAAAGTTTTATCGTCCCAAGCGATGGAGCAATGAGCAGATCCAAGAAGAACATGACTTTGCATTGGAACTAATGGATCAAGAGATCCCGGTTGTGGCCCCCATGATAATCAATGGTGAGAGCTTACATCAGCATGCAGATTATCGATTTGCCTTATTTCCATCTGCTGGTGGACGCCAGTTCGAAGTAGATAATTTGGAGCAACTTGAGTGGATGGGTCGCTTTATTGGCCGTATGCACAGGGTTGCTCAATCACAAGACTTTAAGCACCGCCCTCCAGTTAACACAAGCAGTTATTTAGACACACCTAAACAGGTGCTATTAACAGGACCTTTAGTTCCTTCTCACTTGCAAACTGCATTCCATACAATTCTCGATATGGTGATTTCAGAAACTAAGCAGAAGTTTTCTGAGAATTATGTATCGATGCGATTGCATGGTGATTTGCATCCTGGCAATATTTTATGGCGTGACGGCCCCACTTTTGTAGATTTAGATGATTGTCGGATGGGCCCCGCGGTTCAAGATATATGGATGATGCTGTCAGGTGATCGACAACAACAGTTCATACAGTTGGACACATTAGTCGAAGCCTATAATGAATTTCACGAGTTCGACGTAACTCAGCTTGCTTTAATCGAGCCATTGAGAGCAATGCGCATGGTTCACTATATGGCGTGGCTGACGCTGCGCTGGGAAGATCCCGCATTCCCTAGGGCTTTCCCCTGGTTCGCCGAAGACAGATATTGGGAAAATCAAATACTTGCATTAAAGGAACAGTTTTCTGCTTTACAAGAATCTCCGATAAGATTATAGGATCTCTGCGCATCTAATCTAGGCCATACATATCTCAGCTTTAACATGCAGCCTTTAAAAAGTGAATAGTCCCATTATGACAAGCAGGATAAGTTGATCTTAGTGCTGTTTCTTTTCAGCAGTCGAGGCAAACACGCTCTAGTTATAAGTCATTCAAAAACAAGCGTAAGAATTAGTTCACATCTGCATTAAACACTCTATAATTCGGCGCGTTCGAGGTGCTTTTGTACTAATGCAAAAGTTAAACGGGAAACTGGTGGAAATCCAGCGCTGCCCCCGCAACGGTAAACATAGAGAGTGTTGGTTCACTTTCATTTATTATTCATTGACTAATTTATTGTCAACTATTCAATAAATTAGTCAACGTCATCCACTGTGCTTTGCATGGGAAGGTTTTAATAAGAATATGTAAGCCCGGATACCGGCCTTGATAGGTTCAGGCAATATGCCTTTCTTTTTGTCATGCTCGGGCGGAGCATATACAGAGTTAAAAACTTCATGAAAATCAAATTCTCTTTACTGGCTGCAATACCTGTCGCCTTTTATCCTGTTGTCATTCAAGCCGAAGAAAATCAGCTAAACAACATTGAAACCATCAGTATTATTGGTTCCCGAGCACCTGTTGAAAAATCAACACTTGCGAGTTCAGTTTCATTTATCAATGCCGACACTATTGCTGCGTCAGGCGCGGCAACAGTGCCTGATTTATTGCGAACATTTGCAAGTGTAAATTTAAGTCAATCAGGTCCTATAGGCACATTAACAGAGGTCCGCTTTCGTGGCAGCGAAAGCAACCATATATTAGTGCTGCTAGATGGTGTTGAAATTAACGATATTGCTCAGGGCGGTTTAGTTGATTTTGCACATATTCTAGTATCAGATGTCGAAAGTATTGAACTACTTCGAGGCCCACAAAGTGCTCTTTGGGGAACAAGCGCAGTATCAGGCGTTATTAGTATTACGACTAAAAAATCGGAGATTTTAGGGCAGCATAGATTGTCTTCAAATATTGCACTTGGCACTCAGTCTACAAATCAAATTGGTCTATCGTACAAAACGAAACAAAACAACGTGATGGTGTCTGCAAATATCAATCACTATGCTACCGATGGTGACAACATTGCGCGTGAGGGCAGCGAAGACGATGGATATAGAAATACCTCTTTCAATACAAATATTACTTATCAATCAAGCGCGCAACACAAACTTACATTCAATGCCCGACTAATAGATTTCAAGAGTGAGTTCGATAGTATTGATTTTGTTAATACTGGCTTACCAACGGACGCAGATAATTTTTCCAATGGAGACCAACTGAGCGCAATGGTAAGGTGGGACTTCAAACCTTCAAAGAGTATTTGGTCTCAATCAGTAAGTTACCAAATGAACCGTTCTGCCACTGATAACTTTTCTAGCGATGCAATTTCTGGAAGCATTTTTTCTGGAGGCACTATAGGAGAAACGCAGCGTCTTAACTGGATAAACTATGTAGATTTAGGTGATAAGGACTTTATTAATATCGGTCTCGATGCCGTCAAAGAAGACTTCGAACAGTCTGGTCCTGTCGTGTTTGGCGATCCTAATCAGCAACAAGAAAACCAAACAATTTCAATATTAAGTGATGGTCAGTATGAGATAACTCAAGACCTCTATACAAGCTATAGTGTTCGTGCGGATAATAGTGACGAATTTGATAATGCGGAGAGTTTTCGGATAGGGCTGAATTATAATTTCAGCGATAACTTCAAAGTATTTGTTAGCCGTGGGAAGGCAATAAAAAACCCTTCATTTACAGAACGGTTCGGCTTTTTTCCCGGCACATTTACTGGTAACTCTGCTTTGATACCCGAATCTAGCTACTCTTCTGAACTCGGCTTTATATTTAATGGCCTAGCTCAATTCAACGCTGCCGTCACTTTTTTTGACACCAAGCTTGAAGACGAAATAAATGGCTTTGTATTTGATGCCACTTCAGGTGCGTTTACCGCGCAAAATTTAGAAGAAACGAGCACTCGTAAAGGCCTTGAGCTTTCTTTATATGGCGACTGGGACAGCTTAAGTTGGAAAGCCAGTTATGCTTATTTAGAGGCAAAAGCGCCGTCGGAAGTTGAACTAAGACGTTCTCGTCATTCGGGCTCAGCTACAGTAAATTACTCGCTAGACTACCGCAATAATCTTTATATTCAAGCTGATTACACTGGCTCGAAGCAAGACCGTTTCTTTCCTCCCCTCCCAAATCCTTCTCAAATTGTTGGCCTTAAACCGTATTGGCTAGTTAGCGCAAACTATCAATACCAATACAGCGAAAGATTAAAACTAGGTATACGTGTGGACAATTTACTGGATAAAAGTTTTGAAGATGTCGTTGGCTTTGTAGGACAATCTAGAAAAATATTACTCAATTTACAATACCAATGGAACTAAGCGTATAACTTTCTATCTAAGGCCTATTGCGTTTGGCTTGAACCTGAACGCTTTCTGAATAGACTGGCTAGAACACATGCTTTTAGCCTTATGCTTTGAAAAGCGATTTTGCTTTGTGGTATTCTGCAAGTAGAAAAATTAACATTAACTGTTACATCCGATTTTTAAGGAATTTTTATGAAAAAGTTAGTTTCCATATTGCTAATTGCAATTCTTTTACCCTTGCAGGCCAGCGCAGCAGATTTATGGGAAGAAGGAAAACACTACACCGTGATAAGCGATAAAGCCACGGCAAAGCCAGAAGTTAAAGAATTCTTTTCTTTTTGGTGCCCAGCTTGTTATAGGTTTGAACCTATAGTCAAAAATATAAAGGCCTCAATTGGTGAAGATGTCAAATTCACAAAAGTGCACGTTAACTTTATGGGAATGGCAGGTCCAGAAGTTCAAGAAGCCGCGACGAAAGCAAAGCTTATTGCGCGAGTTATGAAAAAAGAAACAGAGTTGAATGGCGCTATCTTCAACTATATCCATCAACAACGCTCAACAGTTACTGGATTGAATGACTTAAGAAGCATTTTCATAATCAATGGTGTTGATCCTGTTGAGTTCGACAAACATGCGAAGAGTTTCGCTGTAAAAAGCTTACATAATAAAAACAACAAAGAAATTACCAAATTTCGTGAACACCTTAATGGCGTTCCTAACTTTATCGTAAATGGAAAGTATCAAGCAAAATTTGCCACAGATATGTCGGCAGATGACATTGCTAACCTTATTGTTTGGTTGACTAAACAGTCATAGTGCTGCCTTCAGATTCAAAGGGCCTTAGGGCCCTTTTTTTTTGATAAAAGCTTGAAAATAGACACACCTCTTTGCAATTGTATTGCACCTGTTAGCCACTAAAAGAGACACACCTAATTTCATGCCCTTCTTGAGCTTACCCACTTTTAACTCAAAAAAGGTGTGTCTATTTTGCGACATTTCCAGGACTTTTGTAAATTTTTCGATTTTTAACTCAATATAGGTAGGTTGGTCCTCTGACAAGCCGATAAATACCGAGAATAGGTTTACCAATGTTCAAAAGCCACTATAATCATTATATCAAAAATGATTTTCAAACTAGGTAGTTCAATGACCAAAAATTTAATGTTTTTAGTAGTAATTTGCATGTTTAGCTTTGTTAACTTTGGATGTACTGACACGAAAGAAGCTGAGAAATTAGCAAGCTCACCGTCAGCCGAGCCTGCGATTGAAGCGGTAGTCCCTATAAGTTCTGAGCTTGAGGCACCAAAGTGGATTGAAGGAACGCATTACAATATTATAAGCGATGAGGTATCAGAGAAAAAGGAAGTGGTTGAGTACTTTTCGTTTTGGTGTCCAGCATGTTACAGATTTGAACCCATAGTAAATCGAATAAAGTCAGGCTTAGCTGAAGATGTTAGCTTTAGAAAGGTGCATGTCAACTTCATGAGTTTTACAACTCCAGAAATTCAAGATGAAGCGACTAAAGCCATGCTTGTCGCGAGACAAATGGGTAATGAGAACCTGCTCAATGCAGCTATCTTTGCTCATATACACGAGCAAGGTAAGAAAATTGAAAGCATGAACGATTTAAAGCAACTTTTTATATCATATGACATTTCAGAAGCAGATTTTAATCGTCGCTTGAACGACACAGCCTTATCCGATGAATTGTCACAAAATAATAACGAGATCATAAAATTCAAAGAGCACGTTAAAAGTGTGCCTAACATCATTGTAAATGGGAAGTATCAAGCAACATTCACACGAGAGATGACGACGATACAAGATATTGTCGATTTAGTTAATTGGCTTGGCCAACAGGATTAAAAGCTTGCAGCTAAAAGTAAGCAAAGTAGTGAGCTAACAATTAATGTTAAATAACTGTTATAAGGATTATTATGTTTAAAAAATCAATGTTCGCATCAGCATGCGCGCTAGCGCTACTCGCTTCTTTTGGTTGCTCGCAAGAACCTAAAGTAGAAGCTGTAACGTTAGAAATGCCAGAAGAAGCTAGTGAAATGAAAGTTCTTGAAACACCTGAGGCCGTGTTTGACGCGGAAAGATTATTGTCTGCAGTTCAAGGCCGCAGCGATGAAGACAAAGTCCGCGACAATGCTAGAAACCCGTTACAAACCCTAGAGTTTTTTAAAGTGGCTCCTGGCATGTCTGTTGCCGAGGCTCTTCCTGGTGGCGGTTGGTACTCTAAAGTTTTAGCCTCGTACTTAGGGTCCGAAGGCCACCTGCATGGAATTAACTACAACGATGACATGTGGGCTAGATTCGGCTTTTTCTCGGAAGATGGGATTGCGGCTGCAATTAAAAGAACATCTGCATTCCCTGGAATGGTAAGTGAGTTCAACGATAAAGGACCAACATCCACAGGTTTTACCTTTAACAGTGCACCAGAAGAACTCGCAGGAACTGTTGACAGAGTATTGTTTATTCGTGCTCTTCATAACTTAAGTCGATTTGAAACTGAAGCGGGTACTATGACTCAAGCCTTAGCGACAACTAAAATGCTACTGAAAGACGGCGGTTTAGTCGGCGTTGTCCAGCATCAAGCACCTGAAGTAAATGACGACAAATGGGCTGATGGTAGTGCAGGCTATTTGAAAAAATCAGCGGTTATTGCAGCATTCAACAACGCTGGATTTGAATTGCTTAGCGAGTCAAGTATTCATGAAAATGCAAAAGACGTACCTACAGAAGACGACATAGTATGGAGATTACCTCCTTCTTACAATGGCACCGCTGACGACCCAGAGCTGAAAGCGGCAGTTGATGCAATCGGTGAATCTAGTCGTATGACGCTTCTATTCATAAAAGCAAAATAATGAAAGCCAACGCCTGCCATATATTGGTAAAGACAGAAGAAGAAGCCCTAAAAATAAAGTCACAATTAGACAAAGGGGCAAGTTTTCAGGCGCTTGCAAAAAAGCACAGTGTTTGTCCGACTGCTAAGAAGGGTGGTGACTTAGGCGAGTTTCGCCGTGGAGATATGGTTAAGGCATTTGAAAACGTTGTGTTTAAAAAGCCGATACTGACTGTTCATGGACCTGTCAAAACTCAGTTCGGTTTTCATTTGATCAAAACCTTATATCGAAGTTAGTGCTTTATGACAAACATTAAAAAGGGAGCGTTTATTTATTAAGCGCTCCCTTTTTTATAACCCAAATGTACCTCTAGATAATAAGAGGCATATAACTCAGGCTCCAATTATCCTAAGGTATCTGAAACAACGCGATATCGAGGATCTTCATTAACATTGATTTCAACATAGTCACCGGCCTTTTTAAGCAACACTCTGCACTCTGGGCTGATATGCCTAATGTGTAGCTTCTTACCTTGCTCTTTATATTTATCAGCAAGACTATCTAATGCGTCAATGCCTGATGAATCCCATATTCTCGATTCTTTAAAATCAATCACCACGTCTTCAGGATCATTTTGCGGGTCAAATAAGTCTTTGAAATGAGTAACAGAACCGAAAAACAGAGGCCCCTCTAAGTCATAAACTTTCCAGTCATCGCTGTCGGTATGAGTTTTTGCCATAATGTGCGTTGCGTGTTTCCAAGCAAATACTAATGCTGAAACGATGACTCCAACGATTACCGCGATTGCTAAGTCAGCAATAACAGTAATACCGGTTACCAAGAATAGAACAAAGGCATCTTCCTTATTAACACCGCGCACAATCCTAAATGAAGCCCATTCAAATGTGCCAATAACAACAACAAACATCACACCAACTAAAGCAGCAAGAGGAACCATTTCAATTAATGGCGCGGCAAAAAGGATGAACGCTAACAAAACGAGTGCGGCGGTTATACCTGACAAACGGCCTCGACCACCAGAGTTGATATTAATCATACTTTGGCCAATCATGGCACAACCACCCATTCCACCGAAGAATCCATTGACTGTATTAGCAACACCTTGACCAACGCATTCTTTATTACCTTGCCCTCGAGTGTCTGTCATTTCATCAATAAGCGTTAGCGTAAGCAGTGATTCAATCAAACCAACCAGACATAAAATAACTGCGGTTGGCAATATAATGTAAAACGTTGCAAGCGTGAAAGGAACACTTGGTATTGCGAAAGAAGGTAATTCACCAGCCAAGGTAACTGTCGCTTTTTGTGCTTCAGGCGCCATGTCACGGACAAAATCAATAACCGTTCTGGCTTCTAAATCCAGACCATGAACGAGTGCTGTAACGCCAACAATTGCGACAAGTGAAGCTGGAATTGCTTTTGTTAATTTAGGCAGAAGATAAATTACCGCCATGGTTAATACCACTAAACCTAGCATGATGTAGAGCACTGAGCCGCTCATCCATTCGAGATCGCCCAATGGGCTAGTCACTTTAAATTGACCTAGCTGCGCTAAGAAAATCACAATGGCTAATCCATTAACAAAACCTAACATTACTGGGTAAGGAACGAGTCGAATGAACTTACCAAGCCTAAAGACACCCGCCATTATTTGCAGAAGGCCCGCAAGTAATACGGCAGCAAATAAATATTGCACGCCATGCTGGGCGACAAGTGCAACCATAACGACAGCCATAGCACCTGTTGCACCTGAAATCATTCCAGGCCTGCCACCAATAGCAGATGTGATTAATCCCATCATGAAGGCAGCGTATAAGCCAACCATTGGCTCTACACCTGCAACAAAAGCAAACGCAACGGCTTCAGGCACAAGAGCAAACGCAACTGTGACACCAGAAAGGATATCGTTTTTTACGTTTCCTTTGGTGCCATTTATCAAATTAAACATATTTCGGGTTTCTATTATTTCAAAATTTTCGCGAGTCTAGCAGATATTGTTAGTAAATTCTTTTAACAGATTGTTAAAAGCTTATTACCAAAAGGAATATTACTTTGAACCACCACCTAGACAGTTTGGCGATGAAGGTGAAACACCTTGTTTGCTATCCCACTCACTTGGTGTGTATGTATGTTGAGCCAGAGCGTGCACCGGCCCTGCCAACTCATTAGCGAGAAGTTGATTAATTGAACGCTGTCGTTGAATCAATCGTTTGCCTTCAAAATCCGCCGACACAACAGTAATTTTGAAATGCGTTTCAGAATTAGCAGGTACACTATGCATATGACTTTCATTCACTACGCTCAAAAAGGCAATATCAAAACTGTTTTGAAGTTTATCAATAATGCTTTGTTCAATTTTCATTTTTATCTCTGCTTATATTTTTGTTTAAAATAGACGTAAAAAAGACAGACGTAAAAAAGACACACCTATTTCACGAAACCTAAACTTGATAGCTTATAAAGATCTCAATTTAGACGCGCCTTATTATGGGTTTCTAGCACAACAGTAGTATATTCACCCACTCTCAATTATTCAGGTCAATACTTTAACATTTCTGAATGTAAAGTTTATTCTCGGCATTATAGTTTTCTTGGTCTTGGCAATCCCATGCTGCCAATATCGTTGTGTTTCGCCACTCATTATTAAAATAGACCCATGTTCCAATGGCAAACGAAATTTCTCGCCCGTCACTTTGTTTTTAAAATCAAAATTTCTTGTTTCACCCAACGAAACTGAAGCAATCGTTGGCTGTTGACCTAATTCAGGTTCGTCATCAGAATGCATTCCCATGCTATCGACACCATCTCGATATAAATTTGCCAATACTGAGTTGAAAGCAGTTCCGCTAAGGCGCTCACATTTTTGCTTTAAGATCAGCAATTCTTTATTCCAGGGTAATGGCGTCATCGCCGTACCTGAATATTGATAATGAGCATCAGGATCTCCATACCAAGCCTGCAACCGAGGGATTTTTAACATTTTACCAAAAAGTTTGATCTCTCCTTCACTCCAATCAAGTTCATTAACAAACATATCGAAAAGTTTGGTCGCTGTTTTATTATCGAGCCAATTAGCTAAATATTGTACCTTTGCATCGGCCAAGGGTAGACTGACCAACTCTCCATTAGAAAAAAGACTTTGCTGCATATACTTTCAACACTTAATTGGTTTGTTCAAGGTCAACAAAACGGGTAATTCCATGAATACGCATTTTACTGTATTTGAGCGCAGTTTACATTTAGAACGTTACCCTGCGAAGTACCAGCACATAAGTTTGCAAGCTTGGGATGCTGCCGATGAATATATTATTGAACATGTTGAAAACTGTTCTCTCTTTTGCGAGCCGGACAAAATAGACACACCTATTATTATCCTGAATGATGACTTCGGAGCATTAAGCGCTTGGTTTAATGATAAAAAACCAATACTAGTATCTGACTCATGGATTGCTCATAAGAGCGTCATGACAAATCTGATGATCAATGGTTTTGACACAGATAATGTTAATTTTTGCGATGCACTTACTGATTTAACGGAAATTATCGATAAACCTGCAAAAATTGTATTAATAAAAATACCTCGCTCACTTGCTCTTTTAGAGCATCAATTGATTTCATTACAGAAGGTTTTAGATGAAAAAACGACGATTATTGCCGCTGGGAAAGTTAAAGTCGTCCAAAATTCTGTTTTAAAACTGTTTGAGAAATACATAGGGGCAACAACAACGTCTCTTGCAAAAAAGAAATCACGTTTAATCTTTTCAAAGTATGCAGGAATAAAAACTGAGCAGTCCCCTTTTCCGACTGTTGTTGCCGACCCCTTGATTCCATTTACCCTCAGTAACCATGCAAACGTATTTTGTAGAGAGCATTTAGATATAGGAGCAAGAATACTGCTAAAAAATCTACCAAATGCACTTGGAAAAAGTGTAATTGACCTAGGTTGTGGCAATGGCGTAATAGGTGTGTCTATTTTGGACCAGAATAAAGATGCGCACGTTACGTTTGTAGATGAGTCCTTCATGGCTGTCGAGTCAGCAAGACAAAATGTGATTAACCATATAGGAAGTGAGGACAGAGCTACCTTTATCGTTAGTAACTGCTTGGAAGAAATTCTAAAAACTAATTCATCAAATTATGACATCGTTTTATGTAATCCACCCTTTCACCAGCAAAATACTATTACAGATCATGTTGCTTATCAAATGTTTACGGATGCAAAAAAAGCACTTAAAACTGGCGGTGAGTTACGGATTGTTGGCAACCGCCATTTAGACTATCCGATAAAACTAAAGAAACTTTTCGGCGGTTATGAAGTCATTGAAAGTAATAAGAAGTTTAGTATTTTATCAACTTATAAAGCAAGGTAGCGCAATGACAAAACTGTCTGTATTTATTTTTTTGTGCACAATTTTAAGCTCTAACGTTTTAGCTAAAATACAGAAACAGCCCGGCGAGAATATTCAGAAAGATAATTTCTATCCTACGGTGAAATTTGAAACTAGCATGGGAGATATTGTTATTGAAATGAATAGGCGCAAAGCACCTATTACGGTAAATAACTTTCTAAATTACGTCAAAAGAGGAGAATATGACAATACTCTTTTCCACAGAATCATCCCAGACTATATTGTGCAGGGTGGCGGCTATGCTCCTGAATATAAAGCTAAAAAGGCCAGCCGAACAATATTTAACGAATCAGGAAACGGATTAAAGAATGACGGATATACCATCGCCATGGCACGCGAGGACGATCCTCATTCAGCTAAACGTCAGTTTTTTTTTAATATGAAGGATAATGACAATCTTAACCCAGGAAAAACCTGGGGATACACCGTGTTTGGAATTATTATTGAGGGAACAGACGTACTGGATAAAATCGCTATGGCCGAAACTGAATATAAAGCATTGATTCGTTTTCAGGATGCACCTAAAGAGGACATACTCCTAAAACAGGCCATCATAATGCCCGAGCCGAAGCTTTAATCAACGCCATATCATAGCTTTATGGTAATAATTTATTCTTAAACTGAATGTAAAAATTGAGTTTACCTGTCTATACTCATTACAAATATAAGAAAAAGGAAAATTATGAAAGCATCTGATTTAATGGTAAAAGCTTTGGAAGCCGAGGGCGTAGAATACATTTTTGGTATACCCGGCGAAGAAAACCTCGATTTGTTGGAGTCTTTGCGTAGTTCGTCCATAAAACTTATTTTAACCCGTCACGAGCAAGGTGCTGGCTTTATGGCCGCAACTTATGGTCGCTTGACAGGTAAAGTGGGTGTCTGTTTATCGACACTAGGGCCAGGTGCAACTAATCTTGTGACGCCTGCGGCTTATGCACAACTAGGTGCGATGCCTATGTTGATGATCACAGGTCAAAAGCCGATTAAAACAAGCAAACAAGGTCGTTTTCAAGTGATTGATGTAGTCGATATGATGCGGCCAATCACCAAATATACGACGCAAGTTGTTAGTGGTGATCGAATTCCATCAATAGTCAGGGAAGCATTTAGGCTTGCATCCGAGGAACGCCCAGGTGCAGTTCATATTGAGCTTCCAGAAGATATTGCCGACGAATCAACTACCGCTCAATTATTGAAACCAAGCGTTGCTCGACGTCCAATTGCTGAGTATAAAGCAATTAGCTTAGCCGTAGATATGATTGAAAATGCAAAGTCGCCTGTTCTGCTCATTGGCGCAGGATCAAACCGGAAGCTAACAGCCAAAATGCTCCAAGAATTGGTTGATAAAACGGGTATACCGTATATTACAACGCAAATGGGTAAAGGTGTTCTTGATGAGAGTGCAGAGCTTTTCATGGGAAATACCGCCTTGTCATCGGGCGATTTTGTCCATAGAGTTATTGAGCGAGCTGACCTTATTATCAATGTAGGTCATGATGTTGTAGAGAAGCCACCATTCTTTATGGAGGACGACAGCCAGCAAGTTATCCATATTAACTTTGATTCGGCTGCCGTTGATCCAGTTTACTTTCCTCAATTAGAAGTCATTGGTGATATTGCTAATAGCATCTGGCAAATAAAAGAAAAAATAGAACCCCAAGACAACTGGAAACTCAAATTTGATCGCGATGCAAAGGATGCATATATCAAGCATCGTAATGCGTCTGAAGACGATGACAGATTCCCTATTCTACCAGAGCGCTTTGTTAGGGAAGTAAGAAAAGCGATGCCTAAAGACGGCATAGTCACCCTAGATAACGGTGTATATAAAATATGGTTTGCTAGAAATTATCCAGCGTATTTACCGAATACACTTTTATTAGATAACGCTTTAGCTACTATGGGCGCAGGTTTGCCCTCGGCAATGGCGGCAAAATTAGTGAATCCAGATAAAGCAGTCATTGCTGTTTGTGGTGATGGCGGTTTCATGATGAATAGTCAAGAGCTTGAGACGGCAGTGCGATTGAAACTTCATATTGTGGTGATTATTTTACGTGATGATGCTTATGGCATGATCAAATGGAAACAGGCAAATATGAATTTCGACAATTTCGGATTGGATTATGGTAATCCTGATTTTGTAAAATATGTTGAATCTTATGGTGGCAAAGGTTGGAGAATTGATGCAACTGACGAGCTACTGCCGACACTAGAGAATTGCTTATCGGACCCTGCAGTGCACTTAATAGATGTTCCGGTTGATTACAGTTTAAATGATGAAACACTCAATAAGACTATTCGCGAGCTTAGTTCAAAACTATAGATAATCATCGCTATCAAAATAGATATCAAAATAGACACACCTATTTGAAATAAGGTGTGTCTATTTAAAAGGACAATAACCATGATGAAATTAGCTAAACAATATCCGTACTTTCTTGCAAATAAAGCAGTGTTTGCCAATAAAAGCCTCGAAGTAACCAATAAATATACCGGTGAAGTCGCCACTACAGTTGCTTTGGCTGATGCAGATGTAATTGATAAAGCCATAGCTGCTGCCGAAAAAAGCCAGAAATATCTGAATAAAATGCCAGCTTATAAACGCCAGCAAATACTCGAACATTGCGTAACAAGATTTAAAGAGCGCTTCGATGAATTAGCTTATGCACTTTGTATAGAAGCTGGCAAGCCCATCAAGGACGCAAGAGGAGAAGTAACAAGGCTTATTGACACTTTTAAGATTGCAGCTGAGGAGTCAGTTCGAATTGAAGGTGCAGTAATGAATTTAGAGATCACAGAGAGAGCTACTGGATACCAAGGAAAATATAAAAAAGTCCCAATTGGCCCCTGCTCTTTTATTTCTCCATTCAACTTCCCACTAAATTTAGCCGCTCATAAAGTGGCTCCAGCCATTGCTGCTGGTTGCTCATTTGTTTTGAAACCGGCAAGCAGAACACCCATTGGTGCTTTAATCATTGGAGAAGTGCTGGCTGAGACCGATCTGCCTGAAGGTGCATTTTCAATACTGCCGTGCAGTCGAGATGGCGCTGATTTATTTACAACAGATGATCGTTTCAAACTCCTAAGTTTTACAGGCTCGCCCAGTGTCGGTTGGGAATTAAAAGCTAAAGCGGGTAAAAAGCCAGTAATTCTCGAGTTAGGTGGTAATGCAGGCTGTATAGTCGATCATGACACTGACATCGATGACGCTGTAGAACGAATTGTATTTGGCGCATATTATCAGTCTGGACAAAGTTGTATTAGCGTTCAGCGCATATTTATCCATGAAGCTATATATGATGAATTCAAAGCCGCATACGCTCATAAAGTGTCGAATCTGGTTCATGGTGACCCTTTAAATGAAGATACTTTTATCGGACCAATGATTTCAAAGTCCGAAGCCCAAAGGCTTGAAGGTTGGATTCAGAGCGCCATAGCTAAAGGAGCTACGCTATTGTGCGGGGGCAAGCGAGATGGATTGATGCTTCAAGCCGCTTTATTAGAAAATGTACCTGATGAATGTGAAATAAATACAGAAGAAGCATTTGGCCCAGTCTCAATTATCGCCCCATTTTCTAGTTTTGATGAAGCTTTAAAACGCGTAAATGATAGCCAATTTGGCTTACAAGCAGGTATATTCACAAGAGACATATATAAAGCTCATCAAGCATGGGATGAGCTAGACGTAGGCGGCGTAGTGATAGGAGATGTGCCAAGTTGGCGCGTTGACAATATGCCGTATGGTGGGGTTAAAGAGTCAGGACTTGGCCGCGAGGGAATTAAGTTTGCCATTGAAGACATGACCGAAATAAGACTAATGGTGTTGAGGACACCTCAATAAATTGATAAAACTATATATGATTTTCTCGCACCCTATGTGAGAGTTTTAATTTGTGGAAGTTTGTATAGAAAACTCTTACTTAGACACACCTTATCTAGTGTTGTGTCTAAGTAATTAGTTACAAGTCAGGTATCACTAGCGCTCAAATCAAGCGACTTTTCAGGATCTGTAAAACCCCTTTTCAAAAATCAAAAATATGGTCTTTATGATCTCATTGTTTTACAACCCGAGCTTCAAACTTCTCAAAAATAATTTTTCCTGTTTTTCTAGCAATGCCGCTCGCGGGTATTTTGGTTTTTATCTATCATCACTTCTATGCTCCTTAGGCCAATAATTGGTAGTTTCAACAAAGCGTTTAACCTCGTCTTGGCCACCAACTTCACCGCCCACTTTAAGGCAAGTATGTATATAGCTACTAATAAAGGTAAAAGGCTCTGATCTAATATTACTATATCTATCTGTGCTGACTTTACTTAGCAGGCTAACGTACCCAGTAAAATTTTGAGTTGTTTCTATATTGCAAGATTCTATCGTCGATGAATGCATCATTAAAAAGTCTCAATAAAAACAAAATTACAATGCTCCAAAATCGAAACTAATCACTTCTCTTATTTGCTTTTTATCCAACGCAAGCATTAATAACCTATCGATACCTAGCGCGACGCCAGCACAGCTGGGTAGACCTTCTTTCAAGGCATTCAGGAACTTCTCATCGATAGGCTTTGGTGCTAGACCAACTTGAACTCTTGCATTATTATCCAAATCGAATCTTACACGTTGCTCACTTTCCTCACTTAACTCCTCAAAACCATTTGCTAGCTCAACGCCCTTGTAATAAAACTCAAATCGTTGTGATACCGAAGGGTCGGCTTCGCTAAGTTTCGCTAATGACGCCTGACTAGCCGGGAAATGAGTCACCACGATTGGTTTATCAGTTCCAATTTGAGTTTCAATTTTTTCGCAAAACAAAAGTTGAAGCAAAGTATCCTTTTCAACTATTGAAAGCGTATTAGAAAAATGAGTAGGTACAAGGTTTTCGTATCCAAGATCATTGCAAATAGACACAATCTTTTCATCAGAAACACATTTGAGGTCAATATCGAGGTACTTAATAAAAAGTTCTCCGTAGCTTACTTTTTCACAATGAGGTGTGTCTAAAACTAGCCTCAAGATAGAGTCTACGTCCTCTATCAAACTTTCCATTGAAAAACCCAGGCGATACCATTCCAATAATGTAAATTCTGGATTGTGATACCTTCCTACCTCATCGTCTCTGAAGCACTTAGCTATTTGAAAAATGCTTGGCGCGCCTGCGCATAACAAACGTTTCATATAATATTCAGGAGATGTTTGCAGATAAAGGTGTGTCTTTTTAACCGATAATGGGTTCGTATGGAGGGTCTCCATTGCTTCCAAATGCAAATCGGTCACTGTTGAAGGCGACAAAGTTGGGGTCTCCACCTCAAGCACATTGTGGCGAGAAAAATAGTCGCGTATCTGCCTCAAGATTTGGTTTCTCTTGATTAAACAGTCAATACTGGCAGAGGGCCTCCAATTCAAGCTATTGGTCATGTGGGTTCGATTGAGAGGCTAACATTTGAATGTTTAGCCTCTGTGTCAAACCTATTTCTGCGAGCGAGACGCATACTCACCACTTCTCGTATCAACTTTTATTATTTCGCCCGTTTGAACGAATAGAGGAACACGAACAACAGCACCAGTGGCTAATGTTGCAGGTTTGCCACCTGTGCCTGCAGTATCACCCTTTAGCCCAGGATCTGTTTCTGTTATTTCTAATTCAACAAAATTAGGAGGTGTTACTACAATTGGAGTACCATTCCACAAAGTAATTGTACAATCGTCATTTTCAACTAACCATTTTATAGCGTCGCCTAATGCTTTTTCATCTGCAGCTATTTGCTCAAATGTCTCATTATTCATAAAATGCCAAAATTCGCCATCGGTATATAGGTATGAAAGTTCCGTGTCCAGAACATCCGCGCCTTCTACCGTTTCACCTGAACGAAAGGTTTTTTCAAGTACTTTATTAGAAATTAATTTACGAATTTTGACGCGATTGAATGCTTGCCCCTTTCCGGGCTTTACATATTCATTCTCAAGAATGTTGCAAGGTTCGCCGTCGAGCATTATCTTTAAGCCCGCTTTGAACTCGTTTGTGCTGAAATTAGCCATAGTTCCTCTAAAGTTTTATATTGTGAGAATATTTGTGGATCGAATAATACCTAAAAATACCATTGCTGTAGAGTCAAACTGGCAAAAAGAATTGGCTAATTGTTTTACAACCCTAGAATCCTTGCTGGAATTCTTAGAAATAGACATTAAGTTCGCCAGTGAAAACAATTCAGCTAGAAAGTTATTTGCTATGAAAGTACCTCGTCACTTTGCTGAATTAATGAAAAAAGGTGATATTAACGATCCCTTGTTATTGCAGGTACTTCCTCAAAAAATTGAGTATAAAGACACACCTGGTTTCGTTAAAGACCCCTTGAAAGAACATGAAAACAGCACAAAAGGCGTCCTACATAAATATACCAACAGGGTATTAATTATTGTCAAAGGTGGCTGCGCAGTTAATTGTCGCTACTGCTTTAGGCGTGAATTTCCATATGAGAAAAACTCGGTAAATAAACGTCAGTTAGAGGAGGCGCTTTCATATATCAGGAATAACCAGCAGATTAATGAAGTTATATATTCAGGAGGTGACCCTCTGATGTCGAAAGATAGCCATCTTCATTGGTTAACATCTGAGCTTGAAGATATTCCGCATATCGTCAGATTAAGAATACATACAAGACTACCCGTGGTCATTCCTTCTAGAATTGATGATGATTTTATCAGTTGGTTTTCCAATTCACGCTTTCAAAAAGTGTTGGTTCTTCATACAAATCACGCAAATGAAGTTAGTCCTCAACTTGCCGAAGTTTGTTCCAGATTGCGTTCTAATGGTATTACCATTCTAAATCAGGCAGTCTTGCTTAAGAATGTAAACGATGCGGTTGGGGCTCAAACAGACTTAAACGAAAAGCTATTTAGCATTGGTGTCATGCCATATTATTTGCACGTGCTTGATAAAGTTGCGGGAGCGGCTCATTTTGATGTAACGATTGAAAGAGCTCGGGAGATAATGTGTGAGCTGATAAAGCGCTTGCCGGGGTATCTTGTCCCTAAACTCGTGACTGAAATTGGAGGACAACCCAGCAAAACGCCGATAGACTTAAATTTATATCCATCATCAAATTGAGCTAAGCATAAGTATTTATGATTGATCCCAGCCCAGGGTTCGATGATGTTTTGGGTATATCAGCCGATTCAAGCAGCTGTAATGCAGCTTTGCCCTGTTGTTCTTGCATATTTTTTGCCAACAGAGCCGATTTTATCTCTAGTGCACCGGATACACCCGAGGCATTAATGCCTGAAATATCCATACCATTTCCTTTTATTTCTTGTAGCTGTGTAAAAAAGTGGGCAAAATTGCGCACTTCGCTTATATATCGGCCAACAGATCTTATACTTGAGCAAAACATTGAGAGGTTATAGATGCAAAATATATTAGAAAAAATAAATGAAAATATTCAAATGGTTTATCGCAAAGCTATCGATGCTGATGCTGCACTAGATAAACTTCAACAGTCAGGTAAAGGTAAATTTACCGTTATATTTTCCGAAGAAACGGATTTTATAACAAGAAATAAACGCTTTGGGCCTTACGTTGACGAATTAGCCTTAGATTTTTCTAAGCTCGAAACTGAACAAGATGGATTAGAAAATGAAATTATAATCATCGTGAAAAAACTTCAATTGTTATTAATTACCATCGGAAAGTTGAAAGTGGCGTTGTAAATACAAACCTATTAAGAGCAATATAGAGATGGAATAGGACGAAATAGAGACGAAATAGACACACCTATTGTTGGAGAACTAAGCCACTTGGCTCCCCAAAAAAATTAAAGTTAACATTCCAATACTTTAGAAAATCTATGCTTTTCATTAAGGCATCTCTAATTAGCTATTTAGAATTTAGACAGAAACTATTCTTGATAAATTTGTATTCATTAGATTTCAAAAACACCTTCAAATCGCTAATAGTTTATTGTTAGCAATTTAAAGTTATCAGTTAACCTTAAAAACTGTACTTCAATACAGCTCAATATTGGCATTAGTTTTTATATCCTAGTGATTAAATAAACACAGGGAAAAAACAATGCCTATTGCTCGCAGCAAGCAAATTATATTAACCGAAACATCATATTATCATTGTATAAGCAGATGTGTGCGCCGAGCTTTTCTGTGCGGTAAAGATAAGTTAACAGGCAAAAATTACGAATATCGTCGAGCTTGGTTTGAAAAGCGCTTGAATGAATTATCTGCCGCTTTTGCAATCAATGTTTGTGCCTATGCCATTATGCATAACCATAATCATTTGGTCCTTTATGTAGATTCAAAACTTGCAAATAGTTGGAGCGATTTAGAGGTAATTCAGAGATGGCACTCAGTGCACTCAAACAAACTCCTTTCTCAGATATTTCAAAATACTACAAAGTACCACGCACTTAATAGTGAGCAAAAATCGACAGTAAAAAGGTTAGCAAGAATCTATAGAGAGCGACTTTCTAGTATTAGTTTCTTTATGAAAGCGTTAAATCAAAATATTGCTATTAGAGCGAATAAAGAAGACAAATGTACTGGTAAGTTTTGGGAGTCACGTTTTAAGTCACAAGCGCTACTAGATGAAAGAGCCGTTTTATCATGCATGATCTACGTAGACTTAAACCCAATAAGAGCAGGCATTGCAACATCACTACAAAATTCAAATTATACCAGTATAAAAAAAAGGCTAGCTTGCATTAAGACTGGACACCAACCTTCAAACCTTAGGCCATTAAAGGTAGCATTTTCCCCAAGTTCTGAATGTATAAACATAGAATTAAAATCATACTTACAGTTGATCCGCCAGACTGCTGAGCAATTACTAAAACAAGAGCAATCCACTCATTTAAAAAAAGCAGTGAAATTAGTTTTATTAGATAAAATAGGAATAGACGAAAAGGCTTGGTCAACACTGTCGATGAAATTTGAAGATACTTTCAGCTATGTGGTAGGTTCCGTGGCTAATATGGACGAATACAGGAAAAAATTAAATCAAAAGAAACTTAAAGGAATGAGCGTAGCTGCCAGAATATTTCAATAAAGCTTCAAAGTGCTTTATTCAGGAAGTTGGCCTATAGGCAGTATAGATAAACGCATTTCGATCTCAGCAATTACATTTGCATAATCCTCACTTTCAATATCAGAATATTTTTGCTTAAACTGTGCCTTATTCATCCCTTCTTCTAAGCCCTCTATATTCGGAAAAAAAAGCAGCTCATTGGCTTCCAAAGAGAGTATGTTCTGCATTTGCTGAGCAGTTCTAGGATCAACCAACAATGCCGCAAAGTTAGCACCTGCCATATCGGCAGCTAAATCCACAAAACTATAACCTGAACCACCATTACCCCTATCCATTAACTCCTTAAATTCACCTACTGCAACACTAATACCTTGCTCCGAAAGAAGCTTTATAGCCGCTGAAAAGATAAAGTGTAAACTTAAGTCCTTCCTGTTGGCTAACACGGTTTTTTGCCTAGCTGTTGGTATTGGGTCAACTGCAAAAGATAAATTGCCGACCACCGTTGAGAACCTTCTGTGCCCAGCGTAGATTGCCAACGCCATAATTACCGCTTCATTTTCCAAAGTTGCGGAACTCAAATTCTCTTGTTTATCCTCACTACTGATCGCCTTTGCTTCTGTCATCAGTTCATATATATAATAGCTAAGAGATGTGTCTTTATTCGCTTTATTTGAGTGCGGAAGGTTGTTTAAAAGCTTTAAGTAATGAGCCGTTTTTATTTGTAAAAGCCTACTCTCATTGCCATCACCTGACGTTTTTACGTTTTTCAGTTCTTTAAGTAAAGAGTCCATAGGATTTAACTGAAGAATAATCTGATCGGCAGATATAGCTGTTTTAACCACTTGTTGTATGGCTTTGGTCGCTACTTCACTGTTTGTGTAGGAGTTTACGAGCGATTCAGCAAAGCTAAGAGCCAAACTTCCAGGAATAGTAAGAGCACCAATTGACATTTCATCTACCAAAATTCCATCAGCTTCCTTTACTTTAATTGCTAAATTAATATAGCTAGGAAAGAAATAGAGGGGCAATTGATATGAAATATGAATATCGGCATAGCCATCTGATAATTTAAGTTCACTTCGGATACTAGGCACAGCTCGCTGCGTAAAACCTAAAAGACTTTCTGCTTGCGACATGGAAATGTCGATTTTTTGAGGTTTATATCTATCTTTTAAACTTCTTCGCAACTGATTTATTAGTGCCGAAACACTCTCAGCATTTTCAACTTGCTTGTTGATATCTGGTTCGACAGACGGCGACAGCTCAACAAGTAAAACTAGCACAATTATGCACAAAGCCAACAATGACAATACAACAACTTGAAAAAATCGCCTCATTTTAGATAAGTATTCGAAATGCTAGTAACATTAATCAACAACTGCCAGATTCCCTTTACTTTCCAGCCAAGCTTTGCGGTCAGGAGAGCGCTTCTTAGATAGCAACATATCCATCAATTCAAGCATCGTTTCTGTATCACCACTTGTTAGTTGAACTAATCTGCGCGTGTTTGGATCCATTGTCGTTTCGCGCAGTTGCAATGGGTTCATTTCACCAAGCCCCTTAAAACGCTGAACATTTACTTTGCCACGCTTCTTTTCGGCCTCAATACGATCTAAGATCCCTTGCCTTTCGCTCTCGTCGAGCGCGTAGAACACCTCTTTTCCAATGTCGATTCTAAACAGAGGAGGCATAGCAACATAAACATGACCTTGATTTACTAAGGTTCTAAAGTGCTTTACGAATAGAGCGCACAGCAAAGTTGCTATATGCAGACCATCAGAGTCAGCATCTGCCAATATACAAATTTTGCCATATCGAAGGCCTGTAAGATCATCAGAATCAGGGTCAATACCCAATGCGACGGATATGTCATGAATTTCTTGAGAAGCTAACACTTGAGATGAATCAACTTCCCAGCTATTTAGAATCTTTCCTCTGAGAGGCATAATAGCTTGAAACTCTCTGTCTCTAGCTTGTTTAGCTGATCCCCCGGCCGAATCTCCTTCTACTAAAAACAATTCAGATTGTCTAATATCTTGAGTTGAACAATCTGTTAACTTCCCGGGAAGAGCTGGGCCTTGAGTAACTTTCTTTCTTGCAACTTTCTTACTTTGTCTCAATCGTAACTGGGCATTATTTATGCACATATCGGCCAGCAATTCTGCAACATCGGTATGTTGATTTAACCATAAGCTAAATGAATCTTTGACGACTCCCGAAACAAATGCCGAAGCTTGGCGCGACGAAAGCCTTTCTTTAATTTGCCCTGCAAATTGAGGATCATGCATTTTCGTTGACAAAATATAGCTACAACGGTCCCAAATATCATCTGCGGTAATTTTAACGCCTCTAGGCAATAAATTTCTGAATTCACAGAATTCTCTCATTGAGTCGAGTAGGCCCTGACGAAGACCATTTACATGGGTGCCGCCTTGCGCTGTTGGAATAAGGTTGACGTAGCTCTCAGTAACCATTTCACCACCTTCCGGCAGCCACATTACTGCCCAATCAGCAGCTTCTCCATTACCTGAAAATTGCCCAACAAAAGGTGCATCATCTGGCAAGGTTATAAATTCTTTCACAGACTGATATAGATAATCTCTTAGACCATCTTCGTAATACCATTCTGTTGTTTCTTTTGAAATTTTGTCGTCGAAACGTATTTTAAGACCTGGGCAAAGAACGGCTTTAGCTCTAAGTACATGAAGCAATCTGGTGACTGAGAATTTAGAAGAATCAAAATATTTTGGATCTGGCCAAAAGTGAACGCTAGTGCCTGTATTTCGCTTTCCACAAGTATCAACTACTGATAATTCCTCGACCTTGTCACCATTTTCGAAAGCCATTTGATACACATTTCCGTTCCTGCGTATGCTTACTTCTACGCGCTTGGACAGTGCATTTACTACTGATATACCGACGCCATGCAAGCCGCCAGAGTATTCATAGTTTTTATTTGAGAACTTGCCACCTGCATGCAGCTTGGTCATTATGAGTTCGACACCTGAGATTTTTTCTTCAGGATGAATGTCTACAGGCATTCCTCGACCGTCGTCAATAACTTCCAAAGACTGGTCTTCATGCAAGACCACTCTGATAGACGACGCATGACCAGCTAAAGCCTCATCAACACTGTTATCGATAACTTCTTGACTCAGATGGTTTGGTCTTGTCGTATCGGTATACATGCCCGGTCTGCGTTTGACTGGGTCCAAGCCATTTAAGACTTCGATAGCATCAGAATTGTATTGTGTTGACATGGTTGCTTGCTTAAATTGTGACTTCAATTGATAGTACAGATATTAGCAAGGCTGGAGCACATGGGCAATGAAGCTTTTCGCTAAATTCGATGGCATTCAAAAGACTCGATAAAGACACACCTTTTTACAGAACGATTAATGCAAATCTCATGTTCAACTTGGAATGATTCTATATTAAAAAGACAAAACTCGCTTTTTACTACTCAAGCAAAAAATCAAATATTGAATCTAAATGTTTATCTAAGCCAACAAAAGAATGGTTTCCGCCATCTTCAATAACACACCTGTCTTTTCCGTATTTATTTACTGCCAATTGATAATCCAGTGTTTCGTCTGCTGTTTGCAAGTAAACCAAATAATTTGAGCAGTTAATCTTAGTCTTTCTGTTCAGCTTTCGCAGTTGATGAACACTATTTTCGTCAATAGTGAAATCTTCGCCTGTATAAGGGTTTTGATGATGCCCAAAATAATCCACCAAAAGATTGAATGGCTCTACAGCAGGGTTAATCAGCACTGCTTTGCCACCATAGGTATCAACACAGAAAGTTGATAAAAAACCTCCCATTGAACTACCTATGAATCGAAGCTGATTAATAGCTACGCCATTTTTTACAGTGAGGTTTTCAATCAATCGCTTGATAATGACAACGGCTTCGAATGGGTTTCCCGGTAATGTTGGTATATGCAAAACAACGTCAGGATGATGTTTAGTTATGTAATTCAGAGTCAACTGTGCTTTAGTCGATTTTGGCGAACTTAAAAAGCCATGTAAATATATTATGTTTTTCATGTAATAATTTCTAATAGGCTTCTATTGTGTTGTGATTTGTAACTGTCGTTGTTCTAGGCAAAAATGTAGCCACTCAGCCAAAAATACGTTAACCATCTGTTTTTCGTTACGCAAATGCATATTTAAATTGGGATATTCGTAACTTGGTTTTAATCTAGATACTCGCTGACAGCACAATACTTCAGCCACTTTAGCGTCATGGTAAAGCCTTATCTCCATTGATGGTCGCAAGAACTCAGGTGTATTATTTGCTAACTGTGACATCTGAAGCGTGCTCGTATATCTTGTTGATTCTAATATCTGCACCTTATACTTCAGTTTTTCATTTATTTTAAATTCGTAGCTTAAATCCTCTGAATCACAATCAGGTAGAAGCTTTAACGCACATGCGTAATTATTCTCACATGTCGCAAGAATTGAGGGCAAATGCGGTACGTACTTCTTTTTCAATTTCTAATCCTCGGTGAAATATTTTATGTTCTATTACTGTTTCGGCAGTTTACTGCTTTAAATTATCAAAACACTTTTTTAATTTAGTTTAATTACGAAAAGGTGTGTCTTCTTGACGCATTCTTGACGAACTTCTTAACGCATTTCCAACGAATCGTCTTGACTCATTTTTAAACCGCGGTTTTAAACTAAAATTCATTGAAACAGCTAAAAAGGTCTGTCTATTTTAAAGCCTAATTAAGTCGTGACTCAAATCTGAAGTTGAGTTTTAACACCTCAACAGGTGTGGCCTATTTCCAAGCTTCTAGTAGTTTATTTTTGTTGAGGAAAAACCACTGTAACGCAATTATGGCGGCTGCATTATCTATCCTGCCGTTATCTAGCCAATCCCTAGCATCAGATTCTGCAACGCGGTGGACCATAATATCTTCAGATTCGCTGTCTAGCCCATGAACACCTGAAGCTGAAGTTGAATCCGTTTTAGCCATGTAAATGTGTAATCTTTCGGTTGTACCTCCAGGGCTCGATAAATAGGTCAACACTTTTTGTAACTCAGTTAGTTCAATTCCCGCTTCTTCAAGGGTCTCTCGATGACATACGTCATCAGGGTCTTCCCCTTCTTCAATCATTCCTGCAATCACTTCAATTAACCAAGGAGAATCAGATGTCGCCATCGCACCGAGACGAAACTGTTCGATTAATACAAACTCCCGTGTAATAGGATCATATGGCAAAACTGCAATAGCGTGTCCCCGCTCAAACATTTCTCTGTTAACTACTCTGCTCAGCCCACCGTTGAAGAGCTTATACTGAACTTGAAAGCGCTTCATTTTAAAAAAACCCTCAAAAACTGTTTCTTCGCCCAGTACTATTGCATCCTCATTACTATATTCTAATTTTTTCATCATGATCCTAATTAGTAGTTTTAGACTAAAAAAACGACACACATTTGATTTGCAGTATAATAATCACATTCTGTTACACTTAGTGGGTATATGTAACAACCATTCATTATGTTTAAAGACTCACATGTCATACACTTAGCACAATTGTAATACTCAATGAAAAAAATACTATCTAAAGGTCATTTTATGAAGAAAACGCTACTTTCATTACTTATCGGGTTTGGCTTGACCGCTCCTCTATTAGCAGACGATTTATCACAAGTTTACCAACTTGCCTTAGAAAATGATCCGGTTATTAATAGAGCAAAAGCTGATAAAGAATTAGCCTACAGCGGAGTTCCATTGAGCAGAGCGAACTTGCTTCCGCAGATTTCAGGCTCCGTCTCTTATTCGTTGAATTCTGGTGATCAGATCGTCACTAACACCGATAACGTCGGCAACCCTGTCTTTGGTACAATTAATTCAGAGTCTGATACGCTGAGCATGGGCTTGGATTTGCGCATGTCAATATATGACCATGCAAATTGGGTTGGTATGGACAGAGCTGAGAAAGTCGCCCAGCAAGGTGATGCCAATTTAGCCTCAGCTTTACAGCTATTAATAGTTCGGGTTACCAATGCTTATCTATCAGTTTTAAGAGAGCAAGATAACGTTGAATTTGTTAAAGCTGAATTAAGAGCTATAGAACGCCAATTAGAGCAAACAAAGCAACGCTTTGAAGTTGGATTGACAGCAATTACTGATGTGCATGAAGCACAGGCCAATTTTGATAATACCGTTGCTCGTCAAATCAGAGCTGAAAACCAACGTGAATTGCGTCTTGAAGAGCTTCGTGAAATTACCGGTAAGTACCATAAGAATATTTCCGTTTTAGATACGGAGCTTTTTTCTGCTACCGCTCCCAACCCAGCTAATGTAGACGATTGGTTAAAATTATCTGAAGAATCAAATTTTGATTTGCTAATTCAACGCTTTGCTAAGGACATAGCAATGGAAGATATTGAGTCAGCAAGAGCCGGACACTATCCGACGGTTTCTCTCACTGCTTCTTTGGGCAGCAGAGATACATCAAACACAGCACCTCGAACTTTTGCCGTGCCAGCTACTGACCCAAACTTTGATCCTGCAAATCCATTCGTAACAAGAGATGTTACAAATAACTTTCCAACGCAAAACAGTCAGTCAATGGCTCTTGCCTTAAATGTCCCGATCTACAGCGGCGGCAGGGTAAGCACAAACACTGACCAAGCACGCAGCCGTTACGTTGTTGCTAGTGAAAACTTAGAACTAGCGCATCGCCAAACAGTTCGTTCTGTGCGCAGTTCATACAATGACGTTAAGGCCGCAGTTTCTACCATTCGTGCATTAGAGCAGTCAGTAGTTTCTGCTGACAGTGCATTAAAGGCAACAGAAGCTGGCTTTGATGTCGGTACAAGAACCATTGTTGATGTGTTAAACAGTACTAGAAATTTATTTGATGCACGACGTAACTTAGCCGATGCCAGATACAATTTTGTTAGCGCGATAATCAACCTTAAACGCGCTGCTGGCACGCTAACAGAAGATGACCTATTAGCAATCAATCGTGTAATGAAGCCTGGTCAGCAAGCTGAGTAATACTAAGCTGGCTTAAAAATACGAAGCTGGCTGAATGTTTCTTCAAGTTCAGCATGTAAAGCTGAATATTTAGGAAAACACGCAAAAAGTAGTAAGTAATAAAAAAGCGACGAAGGAAATTAACTCCTCCGTCGCTTTTTTTATATTTTTACTTCAAACATCATTATACTTCAAACATCATTATTAGAACGCTCTAAGTTTCTCGCCAAGCGAGCTGTTGTAAACAACCGCAATACCACCTCAATTTCAAACTAAGATGATAAAGAAATGCTTTTATTTCACTAAGGTGACTTGTCATCGCGGTCAATAAGAATTTGAATTTGTGCTTGTAAGCCTTGGATCTGATCCTGCAACTCGTTCATAGAAGGTTCTGACATCATTCTCTCTTTATGCATTTCTTCATCCATTACGCCTACAACAATGCCTATCACCATATTCAAGAATGCAAACGCAGTAAAGAATATAAAGGTCATATAATATATCCAACTAAAGCGATAAACTTCCATTGTTTCATACTGAATATCAGTCCAATCTTCAAACGTCATCACCCTGAATAAGGTCAGCATTGAAATCGCGATATCACCCCACAATACAGGGTTAATATCCTGGAATAAGAAGCTGCCTACAGCTGCATATATGTAGAATATAATAAACATCAACAACACTACATAACCTAAACGCGGCATGGCTGCCAACAGAGAATTAATAAGAATTCGTAATTCTGGAATAATAGAAATCATTCGAAGTACTCTAAAAATCCTAACCAATCGGGCAAGCAAGGCCATTTCAGATTCATCGATGGGAATAAGGCTGATAACCACGACCATGGTATCGAACAAATTCCAACCAGATTTAAAAAAGTCTTTTTTATTTTTTTCAGATAAAAATCGAACTGTTATTTCAAATAAGAAAAACAAAGTAATAAAAATATCAATGTACTTGGTGATTATCAAGGATGTAGGCGATAAATCGAACGTTTTAGCACCAATTTCTAAAGCAGAAATAATGATTACGGTAATAACAAATAATTCAAAAAACTTATTTTGTTTTAAGTTAAACAAAGACTTTCGGATGGGTTCGAACATAGGGGGGAATATCACTTAAAAAATAATTGAGCTAGGCACTGGAAAACCAGTGCCTATCAAAAAATACTAAAAACTATATTTAGACTTCAATTCTGCCAGCCTAGCATTTGATTCAGGAAGCGTTAACGCACGAGATTCGATTCTGCGCGCGGCAATCTCTTCACTACCATTTAATAGCAAAGTCTCGATGTAATTCAGGAAGATTTCTTCATTTTTAACATCGTCATTCATTACTCTATTATATGCTACTAAAGCTTCTTCATGTTTATCTTGGCGAACCAAAATTTGAGCGTAAGTATCAACCGTTGCAGCATTATCTGGCTGCAAGTCAAAAGCGCGTTGAGCGAAACCCGAAGCTTCATCTAGTCTATTTTCTTCCATTAACAGGTAAGCAAGATTGTTAAGAACCACAAAATTATTCTCATTTAGTGCTAACGCTTGTTTGTACTTCGCCACTGCTGATTGCTTGTCTTTACCAATTTGTTTTTCAGCAAGCAGCATCAACGCAGTCAAGTCTGAAGCATTTTCCGCAGAATACTTCTCTAATAAGGCATACGATGCATCAGCTTGATCACTGCGATCATAGGCCATAACCAATACTTGCAAACTCTTAGCATTTTGATTTGCTTCGAATGCAACTTTCGCGTCATCCACAGCTCCAGCAGCGTCGCCATTACTTAACTTAATTCGAGCCTGGACGCCGCGCACAAAAGGTAACATCTGGACGTTTGCGTTGAAGCTATTTATAAGTGACGTCGCACTTTCACTGTCGCCAGTCATTACATAGAAATAAGTTTGCAAAACAGAAACTTGGATATCGTCTCGAGCTGACAAATAGCGCTTAGTCAACGCTAAGCCATCCGCGTATTTATTCTGACTATCTAGCAACAATAACTGCCCTAATGCAGCTTCTCTATTACTCGGTTCTAAATCAATCCATGTATCATAATGTGTTTCGGCCTCTTTAATCTTGCCAGATTGTAACAAAGACAAGCCCATTGTAGCCCAATATTTCGCGGGCGCATTCTTATCAGCCACTATTGTTTCTAGTAAGATAAGGGCCTTATCCAAATCTTTCTGACTCGCATGCATTCTTGCGGCCAATATGACGAGCTCATAGTTGTTGGGTGTTTTGCTCAACTGGTTTAGCGTCGCAGCCAAACCTTCATCGACCTTCCCTTGCTGTTGCTTTACAGCGAAATAAGCAGTTAAAGCAGGCAAGAAATCAGGTGAATCAGATAAAATACTATCCAATTTAAGCACTGCAGCATCCAAATTCTCATTGCGAATGTCCAGCCCCGTTAACGCCATCCGTACTTTATTGTCCTTTGGTGCGAGTGCGGACGCACTTAAAAACTCAGCTTCTGCTTTTACTAAATCACTGTTTCTAAGAGCTACCTCACCAGCTAGTAAATATGCTTGGGGGTCGTTGTCAGTCTCCTGCTTCCATTCATCTGCCAATGCTTGCGCTTTTTCAAGCTGATTAGTAGCAAGATATGCCGTTGCTAGTGTCGTCTTAGCAGTAACAGAATCTGGAGATTTGGCTACTGCACTTTCTAAATCAAGCACTCCATCGATATTGTTGAGGCTTAACTTTAAAACACCTAAGCGCAAAAAATCGTCTGCCGTTTCACTAATTTCGGAAACCCTGTCAATCAACTCTTCTGCTTTCTTAGATTCTCCAGCTTGCAATAATTCATAACCTGTTGATGAGAACAAAGTCGCATCGGCTGCAGTTAATGAATCCAGACGTTTCAATACTTCCGATGCCTCGGTTGACATGCCAGATTGCAATTGACTTGCAGCGAGAATTCTTAAGCCGGGATGATTGTCAGGCAATGAGGAAGCAATAATTGACAAATGAGAAACAGCCGTATCATAGTCTCGTTGTTGGAAAGCAGAATAACCTGCTACTAATCTAACGACTGGGTCTGAACTACCATTACTAATAGCAACCTCAGAAAACTTTTGTGCACTCTCGAAATCGCTATCAGCAGCTCTGATAACCCCTTTTAGTTGATTTAACAAAGCGTTTTGGTCGTTTATTTTTAGTAAATGGTCAACATGCGGTTCGGCTTCTACGGTGCGACCTTGCTCAACCAACATGTTGGCTAAAGCGAATCGAGTTTCATTATCTTCTGGCGCAGCCTTAACATATTCAGCATAAACGTCAGCAGCTTCGGTTGGCTGTTGATTTAATAAATGAAGCCTTGCCGTCACACTTAGTACATCTTTGTTCAAAGGCGCTTGTTTTTGTAATTCTTTGGATTTACTTAGCGCTTCGCTATTACTTTGGGCTAGCACTAGACTAAGCACTTTAGCCAAGCCGGTATAAACTGAACTTGTATCAAGCAGCATTAACTCTCCAATTAATACATTCGCTTCATCCGTTTTACCCAGTTGAATAAGTGATTGAGCTTTGAAATATCCAATTTCCGCGGTTTCAATCACTGTAAGATCAGCCATTTCGTGATCAATAACTTCTAGCGCTGCATATGCGCCGGTGCGCTGATAAGCTCTGGCTAGCAATGGAGTTGTTTTGGATTCTGAATAGCCCAGCTCTATTGCTCTATTTAATTCTTTTTCTGCCGCTTGATAGTTCCTTTGTTCTAAATACAAACGCCCTAACTCAAAGCGCGCTTCCGCTTGTTTAGGATTTATCTGAATAGCATTTTTGAGTTCAACGATAGCCGCTTGAGGATCGCCTTGAACAACAAATTCTTTGGCCGCAGCAATATGTTCTTCGCTGGTTTTTTGTTGACATCCACTTAAGCCAATTAGTGACGACAGTAAAAGTGCCGTAATTGATATTTTTTTTATCGTTTTCTGATGCGGAAAAAAGCTGCGGCTTGAGTTGATATCTTGCTGACAGTTATAATCATATTTTTTCATTTTTAATCCTACTCCCTTGTTTTTTATGCTGTTTTTTAAATGATAAACAGATTTTCGTTCCAATTTTTTGCTAACTAACTCGGGTGGTTACAAACTAACCAATAGTAATGATGGTAAGTCATCACTAATTCTTATATAATCCGGTTTTTATGAAGGCTCTACGCATCCTTTCCGCAATGCCCCCTTTCAGTCTATCAGGATACACGATGACCGACACTGTCGATGTTACATTTAAAGATTTAAATCTTCCAACGCAATTATTACAAGCGTTAGAAAAAGTTGGCTATGAAAAGCCATCTCCAATACAAGCTAAGAGTATTCCACTTTTACTCAATGGTCACGACCTTTTGGGTCAAGCACAAACAGGTACTGGTAAAACAGCCGCATTTGCGCTACCAATGTTAGCAAATATTGACCCAGATGAAAGCTTTACACAACTTTTGGTTCTAGCGCCAACACGCGAACTTGCCATTCAAGTTGCAGAAGCATTTCAGGTTTATGCAAGCTTTTCGAAGAAAATTCGAGTACTGCCTGTATACGGTGGTCAGTCTTATGATAACCAGATCCGCCAACTTAAACGCGGTGTGCAGGTTGTTGTGGGAACACCAGGTCGAATTATCGATCATATTAAGCGTAAAACCCTGAGGTTAGACAAGCTTAGATTTTTGGTGCTCGATGAAGCCGATGAAATGCTAAGAATGGGCTTTATTGATGACGTAGAGCTTATCTTAAGCCACGCACCTGCAGAGCGCCAAACAGCACTATTTTCGGCAACAATGCCTGACGCGATTAAAAAAATAACCAAGCGTTATTTGAAGAATCCTGAGCATGTCAAAATCGAATCGACGGTATCAACGGCAAGCATGATAAAGCAGCGCTATTGTCAAGTTGCTGGTCATCATAAGCTTGAAGCACTGACTCGTATCATGGAAGTTGAAGAATTCGACGGCATGATCATATTTGTTCGAACTAAAACAGCAACGGTTGAACTTGCTGATAAATTGACAGCTCGTGGTTATGACGTTGAACCTCTTAATGGTGATATTCCGCAAAATTCGCGTGAAAGAACTGTTGAAAAGTTAAAACGTGGTGATATTGATATTCTCGTGGCAACCGATGTTGTTGCTCGTGGTCTTGATGTTGAACGTGTTAGCCATGTAATAAACTATGATATTCCGTATGACACTGAATCATATGTTCACCGAATTGGCAGAACAGGTCGTGCTGGCCGAACAGGTGATGCAATATTATTTATATCTCATCGTGAAAAGCGTTTACTCTTCGCAATAGAGAAAATGACTAAGCAACGCATTGAAAATATGGATATTCCGTCGATTTCTCAGCTAAACGAATCGCGCCTAGTCCGATTCAAGCAAAGTATTATCAAAGCAATGGCTGATGAATCAATTGAATCATATATCCCTATTGTTGAATCGATTATGGAAGAAACTGAAGCTTCTCCAGATGTCGTAATGGCAGCATTAGCTAAGGTTGCGCAGGGCAATGAACCTCTTTTACTAAAAGAGTCGGACCGTCCCGATCTGCATAGCAAGCCAACATTTAACGATCGCAGTGACCGGGACAATGGTCGAGATAGTGGTCGTAAACAAGGCCGCAATGAGCGCACTGAACGTGGCCGTAATGATCGTAACGAACGCAACGATAGAAAGCCAAGAGCGCCTCGTGCAGCATCGACGCCTGATGAAGGGATGCAACGTTTCAGAATCGAAGTTGGTCATACCCATGGTGCTAAGCCAGGAAACATTGTTGGCGCTATCGCAAATGAAGCAAACATCAGTAGTAAGAACATAGGTGCAATTGAAATCTATGACAACTTTACAACTGTCGATTTGCCAAAGGGAATGCCAAACGAGACAAAAGAAACGATAGCAAAAACTAGAGTTGCCGGTCAGCGTTTGAATATTCGCGAATGGTCTGATACACCACCGAAGCGAAAGAACTAAAAGTTTATTTGTTTTTGAAAAAGCCACTTTATGTGGCTTTTTTTATGTCTAATTAACCAAATATAGACACACCTATAAATCACAAAATACTCATAGTTACCTTTGTAATGTGCATTCAAGTGACGTCAAACAACAAGCTCTGAATTTATTCATATACCAAATAAGGAGATACTAATCCCGTTTTAATTCCAAAATGGAATATCACCTTTCATAATAGTGCTGTATTCGAATAAGGTAAGCCCTCATAATTACGCAAGATTTATAATTAACATATGCGCATAAAATGAAGTATTTCCCTATTTTTGTAGATGCCGAACATATCCATTGTCTATTAGTTGGTGCGGGTGAAGTTGCGGCCAGGAAATGCGAATTACTTCTTAAAACACCGGCTAGAATTACTATCGTTTCTCCTTGGGTAAGCGATACGGTAAAAAAGTTGGCGTCAAAATCGAAACAAATAACACTCTTTGAGCGGAAGTTTGAAGATAGTGATATCGATAACAAACAAATGATTTTTGTTGCTACTGATGACGAACAAGTTAATAAGCACATTCATGATATAGCACACGCCAAAAACCTACTGGTTAACGTTGTCGACAATACCCCCTTATGTAAATTTATCACTCCTTCAATTGTTGACAGGTCTCCGATCATAATTGCTATGAGTAGCGGCGGAGTGGCACCGGTATTGCTTAGGTATCTCCGTCAAAAATTGGAAAGTGTCATTCCAAGCAATATTAAATTGTTGGGTAATTTTTCAGAAAAATTTCGTAGTAAAGTTAAAAGCTCGCTGCCATCGGTTACTGATAGACGTTATTTCTGGGAAGAAGTATTAGATGGTGATATTGGTGAAGCTATCATACAAGGCGATGACGGCTTAGCTGAACAAAAGTTTGACAAGGCGCTCATTGCTTATAAAAATGGCGACAAACCTGTTGGCCAAGTATATTTAGTAGGAGCAGGCCCAGGCGACCCAGATTTACTAACATTTAGAGCATTACGCTTAATGCAGAAAGCAGATGTAGTGGTTTATGATCGATTAGTTAGTCCTGAAATTCTTGAACTTGTTCGTCGAGATGCAGAAAAAATTTATGTGGGAAAGGAAAAAAGTAATCATAGTCTTCCGCAAGAGGATATCAGTGAGTTATTAGTAAAAGAAGCGCTTGCAGGCAACAGAGTGGTAAGACTGAAAGGCGGCGATCCTTTTGTTTTTGGACGTGGTGGCGAGGAAATTGAAACTCTCGTTGAACATGGCATAGATTTCCAAGTTGTTCCTGGCATTACAGCTGCAACCGGGGCCGCGAGCTACGCTGGAATCCCACTTACACATAGAGATCATGCTCAATCAGTCACTTTCACAACTGGTCATTTAAGAGATAACACTATTAATTTGAATTGGCCCGCGCTAGTTCAGCAAAATCATACTCTAGTTTTTTATATGGGCTTGACCGGGTTACCTATTATTTGTAATAAACTTATCGAGCATGGTATGTCTAAAGATATGCCAATTGCATTAGTGCAAGCCGCAACTAGGGAAAATCAACAAGTTGTGACTGGAACTCTTGGTGATATTGTCGATAACCCTAATACCACATTGTTAAAACCACCTACACTTATTATTGTAGGTACGGTTGTTAATTTACATAAATCACTGAACTGGTTTTCACGAGGGAGCGTAAACCGATAATCTATTAGGATTTATAGGAATGAAAAATTGGCTTACTAGCATTGGTATTTTGCTTTTTATATCGATGCCACTTCATAGCGCAATAGGAAAACAAACGAGTTTCGCTAAAAGAAACACATCAGAAGGTATCGAGTTCGCTTACAGATGGTTAAGCGCCGATGGGAATAGCGAATTGAAGTTTGTTTTAAGCAATGAAAACTTAAACAACTTGCCAAATTCGTCACCAGCATATAACCCATTGCTTGCACAAAACTTTGTCAGACAGAACTTACTTCGATATGCAAAAACAGTTGATCCAAAAATTGCCAAAATCTCAATTCGGCAATCTGGAAATTCTATAAACATGGAAGTATCTGGAAGCAGTCAAGCCAAGATCAGTGAAATTCAAAATATGCTCAGTGAAAAACATGAACAGGCTGAAGCGCAATATTTATATGACAATTATTATATCCCGTTTAAAAGTGAAGTGGGTAAAGAAGCTATAAAACAAGACCACAAAAGATATGCATTAGAGAGTTATAAAAACCTGACACCCATAGTTTCTGCAATAAAAAACCAATTAAAAAATCCTAATAATGATCGAGAGTTCGTCAATTTCACCCTAAATTGGTTGCAGGCTATTCCTTATGACACTATGGAGAGCCGAATTTCTTCCAATGGATCTGGCTTTGCTGCTCCTCAACAACTGCTCCGTTTTAACAAAGGCGATTGCGATAGTAAGTCAACGCTCTTTCTAGCGCTGCTTAAAGCCTATAAACCAACAATAAAAGCTAAAATGATATTTTTACCGAACCATGCATTAGTTGGCATCAATCTCAACCCCATAAAGACAGATACAAAAATCACCCAAAAGAACGACATTTATGTTTTAGCTGAACCCACTGGCCCTGCCAACTATGAACTAGGTAAGATTGCTGCTTCAAGCCAATTATTCATTCGAAATCGTCAGTTCACTACTGAAGAGTTTTACATCAAATAAACTTTTATCTACTCTTTTCATATTTTGAGCGCGCTCAGAATAGGTGTGTCTATTTTCGAGTACAGATCCAATGATAGGAAATCAAACTAAAGTTGCAGATCCTTTTGTTAACATTTATTGTTCATGCTGCAATGTGCGCCTATTCGTAAAAGCATACGAAAATAGACACATCACCCCCCAGTATTAATTATTTCAAACTAGAAGAAGAATAATGAATTCAACAAGACAGAGCCTACTCACCTTTTTGTTATCGGGTTTACTTAGCTTCAGTGCTTTTAGTATTGCCGATGACCATGAAGAAACTGATACGAAAGAAGAAAAGCCCTATGCGACCTGGGATGTGTTGAATCCTCCAATGCCGCTATCCACGCTTGAAATAAGTACACAAGAAACAACTTGGTCTAGCTTAGACGTCAGTCCGGATGGGAAGCAATTTGTATTCGATATGTTAGGTGATATTTTCATTGCCAGCACAAACGGCGGTGATGCAAAGCCGTTAACTCAAGATTTTGCATGGAATATTCATCCCACAATTAGTCCAGATGGTAAGCATGTTGCTTTTATTTCCGACCGCGATGGATTATCCAACGTGTGGGTAATGGACATGAATGGCGAAAATATGCACCAGCTTAGTAAAGAGAAAAAGAACCTCATTCATTCTCCTAAATGGAGCCCCGATGGCGAGTATATAGTTGTGAACAAGGGCATTATGTCCAGTCGAAGTATTCCAGCTGGAGAAATTTGGTTGTATCACAAAAGTGGTGGCAATGGTTTAGCAATAAAGGAACGCGTTAATGGTAAAGCTGACCAGAAGAACATAACCGATCCAGCATTTTCTCCAGACGGAAAATATATTTACTACACCAGAGATGTTAGCGGCGGCTCTACATTTAGTTACAATCGAGATGCCCTTAAAGGTATTTTCGCCATCATTCGCTACGATAGAGAAACGGGTGAAGAAGAACGCTATATTTCAGGCACCGGCGGTGCTGTTGTCCCAACTCCTTCTCCAGATGGAAAGTATGTTGCATTTGTTCGTCGCGTTAAAAGTAAAACGGCACTTTTTCTGAAAGATATCAAAACGGGTGATGAGAACGCTATCTTCATGGATCTCGAACGAGATATGCAAGAAGGTTTTGGCAGCGAAGGTTACTTTGCTTATTTTGATTGGACCCCCGATTCAAAACAAATTATGTTTTGGACCGGCGGTAAATTTCATAAATTAGCGATTGCTGACAAATCATTAGAGACATTAGATCTGACTATCAAGACCACAATGAAATATGCAGACGCACTAAGATTTGAGGTCGATGTTGCACCAGATGATTTCAATGTCAAGGCCATTCGCTGGGCGCAGAAGTCGCCTAATGGAAAGTCTATTTTATTCCAAGCACTTGGCAAACTTTACCTCAAAGATGTCAAGAGCGGTGAGATGAAAAGGCTAACAAAGCAAAGTGATCATGATGAATACTATCCTCGATATTCAAATGACGGAAAGAAAATTGTTTACACGACATGGAGCGATACCTTACTTGGTGATGTAAGAACTGTTTCATCAAAGGGTGGAAAAGGCAAAGTAGTTAGCTTGACGAAAGGTCATTACATTGAACCCAGCTTCTCAACTGATGGCAAACTGATTGCTTATCGTAAGTTTACTGGAGGTTATTTACTCAATCCTACGAACTCTATAGAGCCTGGTATTTATGTTTTAGACTTAAAAGAGAAAACAACTGAGCGAGTATCAAAAGGAGGCGTCGAACCGCATTTCTCAGCGAGTAACGATCGTGTTTATTTCACAGAAACAGTTGGCGGCACACCTTACCGTGAAACACAGTTTTCAAGTGTTAATTTGCGCGGTGAAGACAAGCGCGTGCATTTATATGGTGCTGACAAAGTGAGCGAGTATCGACTGTCACATGATAAAAAATGGGTAGCCTTTGTACATCAATATAATACCTTCGTTGCCCCATTTGCTGACAACGGGAAGAAAGTAACTATTGGTCCAGAAATGTCGTCCCTTCCTGTCAAACAGTTGTCAGGTAGGTCTGGCAATTACATTACATGGAGCCCTGATAATAGCGCTGTTAGCTGGTCACATGGCCCTAGATACTTTGAGCGTGAACTTAGTGAAGCATTCAGTTTTATTGCCGGAACTGATGCTGAGTTACCAGAGCCATTGAATGAAGGTACTGACCTTAGCTTTACAAAGAAATCTGATAAGCCGAGTGGCTATACGGCCATTGTTGGCGGCAAAATTGTCACCATGCGAGACGCTGACAATCAACGTGAAGTGATTGAAAATGGTGTTGTCTTGATAAAAGACAATAAGATCGAAGCTGTAGGAAGCAAAGATGATATTAGTATTCCTGAAGATGCTTTGGTGATAGACGCGAAAGGCAAAACAGTTATCCCAGGTCTAATTGACACTCATGCGCACGGCGCGCAAGGCCGCAGTGAAATTATTCCAGAACAAAACTGGAGTCAATACTCCAACCTTGCCTTCGGTGTAACAACCATTCACGATCCGTCTAACGACACCTCAGAAATTATGGCGGCTGGCGAGTTACAAAGAGCAGGAAAGCGTGTAGCGCCTCGCATATATTCTACGGGTACTATTCTTTACGGAGCTGAAGCGCTTGGCTTCAAATCAGTTATTAAAGACTATGACGACGCATTTTATCATGTTCAACGACTCAAAGACCTTGGCGCTATTTCGGTAAAAAGCTATAACCAGCCGCGCCGTGATCAACGTCAACAGGTTCTTGTTGCTGCAAAGAATCAAGAAATGATGGTGGTTCCTGAAGGCGGTGGTAAATACCAGCAAAACATTTCCATGTTAGTCGATGGCCACACAGGCTTGGAACATAGCTTGCCTATTGCCAATGGTTATAGTGACTTAACGCAACTATGGAAAGCGACAAAATTTGGTTATACACCTACCTTCGTTGTTTCATATGGCGGATTGTCCGGTGAAACCTACTTTTATGATCGCACCAATGTTTGGGAGAATGAGCGCCTTATGCGTTACACCCCTTCCTTTTTGGTTGACCGCACTATTCGCCGACCAAAAGCGCCTGACGATCATTACAACCACTTCGCAGTAGCGAAATATGCGAAAACACTACGCGACAATGGTGTTGGCGTTCACATTGGAGCTCATGGTCAACGTGAGGGTTTAGGAGCACATTGGGAGCTTTGGATAATGGAGCACGGTGGTTTCACACCTTTTGAAGCACTTCGCGGCGGCACAATCGATGGTGCTAGACATTTAGGCATGGACAAATCGATTGGTAGTATAGAAGTTGGCAAACTAGCTGACTTAGTTATCATTGACGGTGATGTTTTAAATGACCTGAGTAGAAGTGAATTTGTTGATTATACTGTTATTAACGGACGCGTATTTGAAGCGGCGACAATGAACGAAGTTGGTTCTAAGAAGAAAAGAGCTGAGTTCTTCTTTGAAAATGACAACAACTTATTCATGCCAGAACAAACTCAAAAGCAAATGGAAGCAAAAGCCCATATGTATCATTGGGTGCATTAGTTGACTCAATAGAATTAACTAAAATACAAAGTAAAAATTAAAACGCGTCTTAATGAAGACGCGTTTTTCTCCTCTGTTGAGCAAAAACTCAGCTTAGCTGCCCTCTTCTGTATGATATTTAGTCACATAAATACACTTTCACTTTGAACCTTGTATTAATCTATAAATATTTCTCCCAACACAAGAGTAAACATTTAGGCTGATTTTCCACAAATTGGCTCATTTCCTGCCGAAATCTAAACCACAAAAGCATCTCAATCGCCTAGTTTTATTGACCTAAACCTAAGCTGCCCCTTAAGTACCTGTACTTATAATCTCGATCTTAAGTACATCTTTAAAAATGGGACAATTTCGCAAAATGTCCCATTTTTAAAGATCATAGTCCCATTTTTAAACGTGCTTTTTTCTAAATCTATGTAAGGTAGATCCCATACAAATGGATGAAGGCTTAAATAAAAGCATTCATTTTCAAGGAGGAAAAAATAGATGCAAAAAGCTAACACACTATTTCGTACAGAAGCGATCGAAGGACAGAAAAAGAAGCTTTTAGGTGAGGCGATGATACTTCCCAGAACAAACCACGCCATTCTAACTAGCTTTTTAGTAATTTGGTTTGTACTTTTGTGTGTATTACTAATAAACGCAAAATTCAGCAGTAAAGCCAATGTCAGAGGTTGGTTGGTCAGTTCAAAACCAAGTATTGATATTTTTAGTAAAGAACGCAGTGGCACGCTAACTTCAATAAAGGTTATCAACGGTCAACATGTATCAAAGGGACAAACACTAGCGACAGTGCTCCGATTTCAATCGGCCTTGGTCGATGACGCCATTAGAAAACAGCAATATGAATCGCTAAATCAACAGTTCCAATTATTACAAAAAAGAAAGCAAATTTTAACTCAAAAACATGAGCAGCAACTTTCACTAAAGGAAGAATTACACAGAAGCTATCAAAGAAAAATGACAGCAATGCAGCAACAAGAAAAAAGCATGACTAGTCAGCTAAAAGAAAATTTGCTTCAAGAACTTGCCTTATTTCGCCTACTCGAACGCAAGTCCATTACTCAATTAAATTACGATGGCCAAAAAGAGAAACGTAGAACCTCAGAATTAAGACTATCTCAGCAACGTTCAGCCAAAATAGACTTGGAACAAGCGATTAGCTCAAATCAACACAATAGAAAAAATATTGAGATTGAATTTGATGAAAGTATTAATCTGCTGAATAGCAACTTCGAAAGCATCAAGCAAAAAATTGCAGACTTTAATGGGGCAAGCTCTTATCAGATTAAAAGCCCGACTAACGGGCTAGTGCAGAACCTGCAAGCTACCTTAGGTCAAACGCTAAACACAGCGGTTCCTTTGATGCAAATAACGCAAAAAAACAATCCATTGAAAGCAATTTTATACATCCCGTCTAACCATTCTGGTTTTATTCAAAGGATGCAATCAGTGCAATTGAAGCTTGCCGCTTTCCCCTATCAAAAATTCGGCATGGCGAGCGCACAAGTGTCGCATATATCGCAAAATATATTACTACCGAGTCAGGTACACCAAGCTCCCTTTGCTTTATCGGAACCTGTTTTCTTAATTGAGGCTAGTCTTATTGAGCAAACTATTGAAGCGAATGGAAAAGACATTGAATTGAAGCCTGGAATGCTTTTTCAAGCCGACATAAAACTATCCCAGAGAGGCCTTTGGGAGTGGTTACTAAACCCAATTTATAGTTTGCGAGGCAATGCGTAATGGGGAATATCAAAGACTCAACATTGGCTACCATGTTGCGCTTCTCTAGCAGCAAACGTTTAAACCTAGTGATGCAGACTGAAGCCAGTGAATGCGGCCTTGCATGCGTCACTATGATAGCCAATTTTCATGGCAACCAGATTAGTATTGATCAATTGCGCCAGTTAAACCCAATCTCGAGTCAAGGCAGCAATTTGACTCAGCTATTGCAACAAGGTGAATTGCTTGACCTGTCATGCAGAGCTTTGAAAGTTCGACTATCCGAACTCAAAGAGCTGACTACCCCTTGTATTTTACATTGGAATTTCAAACATTTTGTTGTGTTGAAAAAAGTTAGGGCCACATACTGCGAAATTGCAGATCCTGCATTAGGCTTGCAACGAATTCACAGCAAAGATATTAGTAACTGCTTCACTGGTGTTGCTATAGAAATGAAGCCCAGTCCAAAGTTCAAAAAAAGCAACGCGAATAAGAAGCTTATGCTCTCTGATTTTTTAGCCGGAGTTAGCGGATTGAAGAGACATTTTGGAATCTTATTCGGTTTAAGTTTGTTGCTTCAAGTCTTTGCTATTGCCTCACCATTTTATATGCAGACAGTTATCGATGAGGTAATTGTTAAAACAGACATATCTTTGTTAACTATTCTGGCTCTTGCGTTTACTTTACTACTTTGCATTGACACGATGACAAGCATGTTGCGCGAAAGAGTTATGCTGTATTTCTCCAATCAATTTAGCATACATATGGCAACGCGTGTTTTTACGCACTTGCTTTCATTGCCCATTGATTACTTTCAGAAGAGACACCTTGGCGATATTGTTAGCCGCTTCGGTTCATTGGAATTGATTCGACAAATCGTCACTTCTGGACTTATTGCAGGCCTAATCGACGGGCTGATGGCCATGCTCATGTTAATCGTTTTGTTTATATACTCAGCACAATTAGCCGCGATTGTGTGTGTCATTGTTTTGCTTTATGGGCTACTTCGTTGGTTGTTTTTTCGACCCATGAAACGCCAAAGTGCCGAAGTTATTCACTATCAGGCGCAAGAAAAAAACCACTTTATGCAAAGTATTAGAGCCATCAAAACCATTAAATTAAATAATAAAGCGGCGCAGCGCAAAGCGGATTGGTTAAATTTGCTTTCATCATCAATGAATAAACAAATTCGACTGTCACGTTGGCAAATTAATTTTTCAGTCATTAACAAAGGTATGTTTGGTCTAGAAAATATAATGATCGTGTATCTAGCTGCCCAATTAGTTACTCAGAACGTATTTTCAATCGGTATGCTTTACGCCTTCATGAGTTATAAGGGGAAGTTTATTAGTGCGGCCGATAGCCTAATCAATAACTGGCTAGAGTTTAAAATGTTACGTGTCCACCTAGACCGTCTGGCAGACATAGTATTCACTGAGGCTGAGTTGAAAGCGTGTATTACCACTGAGGTCAACAATCACGTTGAGAACTTAAGCGCTTCAGCAGATAGCCGCTACCACTTATCAGCGCGGAGCCTCGCATTTCGGTATCACCCATCTCACGACTTTACTTTTAAGGGGATAGAACTCAACATTCCTATCGGTAAAACAGTCGCAATAACAGGTCAAAGTGGCTGCGGAAAATCCAGCTTACTACTTTGCTTAATGGGGCTAAATAGCACCTATGAAGGTGATATTTATATCAACGGCAACAAATTAACTCCGCATAATCGGCATCAACAAGGTTTTGCTGCGGTTCTCCAAGACGACCAACTGATGACAGGCTCAATCCTCGAGAACATCACAGATTTCTGCGAAATTACTAAATTACAGTTAGCAATTGATGTAGCGAATGCTTGCTGCTTACACCAAGACATTATGCAAATGACTATGCAATACAATACGCTCATAGGAGACATGGGAAGCACGCTGAGCGGCGGTCAGAAACAACGACTGCTGCTTGCCCGAGCATTGTATAAACGACCCCAATTGTTATTTTTAGATGAAGCAACAAGCCATCTAGATGCCGTTATGGAAATGAGCATTAATAACAACCTAGCGAAACTGAGCATGACTAAAATTATCATTGCTCACCGACAAGAAACCATTGCCAGTGCAGATATTGTGCTTGCATTAACCCAAGGCGAGTTGCGTGATATAAGCCAACAAATCAAAACGACCGTCTTCAACAACAAACATCAATATAAGGAAAATAATGATGAACATGATTTCACAAATTCAAACACTTTCAAAACGTGAGAAGCAAATTGCTATGAAAATTTTAGAAGGCTTACCAAATAAGATTATTGCTGCCGAATTGTTCATAAGCGAACGCACTGTAAAGTTTCACTGCGCGAACATCTATCGAAAGCTAAATATTAATAATAGAACAACATTGATCGCGGTCTACTATAAGGAATTTTATGATATGGCTTCTTAACTAAAGGCAAACTGAAACGAGATAACAAGCCCGATATTAACGGGCTTTTTAGTCCTTACTAGTTATCTGATAGTACAAATCTAGCGTATTATTTGCACCACTTACCGCTTCTAAGTATAGCTGTGGAAGTAATTGATAATGGACACTAACTTCGCTCACAGAATCAAATACACCGATACCATATGTAACTTTCACTCCTTCTGCTAATTGCCCTGACAATTGCACTTGCGTATCGCTGCCCTGTCCTGCGGTTTGTAAATTTAAGTCCTTTACCCCAAGCTTTCGTCCCAAGCTACCGATGCCATTCTCGCTGCGCCCAACACCAAAGCTGACTAATGCATTGACTAGAGTTGTGTTTGAATCTGACTCACCACCGGCTCCAAAGCTATCAGCACCACTGATCAAATAAGATAATTGCTGCGCTTGCTCCATAGATGGTTCAGAAAATAATACCACAGCCGGTTTTAGTGCATTGCCGCTCACTCTAATACCAGCAATTACATTGTCTTTGGTATGTAGAGGATTACGAATAGCTTCGATATCAAATGCAGGAACATCTGACTGACCGCTGAAGGTAATATCACCCGTGCGTATTTGTAGTACTTGTGAGTAAGCTTCGTAGTCACCCTTGAGAATTTGTACGCTGCCGTGCACGGTTGTGTTACTGGCATCAATTTTCACATCAAGATCGCCGCTTAGCTCTGCATATAAATCAAGCGCATCTAGCTTTACTTCGCCCTTTTTGTCCTTGTCTATTACTACATTCAAACGCACATCAAGGGGAATCTGACTTTGTTTCGCCTCCAGTTGCTCATCAATCACAACAATATCTTGTGAGGGTGATTTTGCACTTGGTGGCAGAGATTTAATTTTGACACGAGCAAATGGCACCTCCACTTTTCCTGTTACCTGAAGTAACTCAGGCCGCAAACTAAGCTGCATGTCCGGCGATATCTTGAACTGATAAGTCTCATAGGCAATTGCTAGTTTTTCGCCTACTAGTTTTGCATTAACAATGAGTTCATTTGCAAAATCAATGTCACCATCTAAAGTGCCTTCACCATCACCAAGCACAAAACTCCCAGAGAAGTCTGCTTTAGAGCCTTCGAATGCGACTTTTTGATTGTAGTCAGTTAATTTTAGTGGATACTCCTTCAGCACAAACGCACCATCAGCAAGGGTCAATTCACCTTGTAGTGAGGGTTTATCAAGGGGCCCTTCGAACGTAACATTAGCATTTATGTCGCCATTTAGGCGCTCTACTATAGTAATGAAAGGAGCGAAGTACGACATTGCAAATTCACTAATCCGCAAGCTACCTTGATGTTGATATGGTTTACTGGCGAGTTCTAGTTGGCTATTAATGCCAACTTGACCTGCTTCTGCACTGTCGAAAGTAAAACTACTCTTAATATTGCTTGGCGTGCCTTCAATTTTAGCAACAATACTCTCAATACTTACGCTTTTATCCTTTACAAGCAAGTTGGAATTTTGCGACGTAATATCTGCTGAAAAGGACACACCTATTTGCTCCTGCCAATTTACGTCGGCATCGAGAGCAAGCTCTAGTACAGATGCTGCAACGTCAATATTGGGTAACAAATCGACCATGCCTGGATTCATGACATTATAATCCATTGATAGTCTTGTACTTGCAGTTTGCTGTGTCGCATTTACGTCGTTAAGACATAACTTGTCACCTCTGCCATCCCAGCAATGCTTTCCCAAAAATAATCTAAATGGCTTAAGGGATAGCTCTAGCTTAGGTTGTTCTTGAAGATGCAGCTCTATCAAATCAGTCACTATCTTTCCCTCTAACCATTGGCCAGACCAAGACGTGCTATCTGCGTTCAATTTACCCTTAAAAAGCTGTTTAGTAACATACTCACCTTCAGGAATAGTAAGCAGCAATGAATGTTCGCTCCCATCGCCGCTTAGGCCAAGGTTTAGTTGCGGTATCAACTGTCCACCTGCAAACAGATCAGTTACGCTAATGGTTGCTGTCGACGTTAACTTATTTGCCATGTCAATACTAAGCTCAATGAGTGCATTTTCTAGTTTAGTTTCAGCTGCACCTAACTTATTGACACTAGCCTGCATAAGCAATTTGGGTGACCCTATAGCACCTGATATCGTGCCTTGTGCATTTATTTGGCCTTGCAGACCAGGATAAAGCTCATTCAATGAATTTAGATCAATTGTAAAACTTAGGCTTGATGAATCTAATGCCACATTTTTACCATTCGTGAAGTTTGCTCCCAATTGCGACAACGATTCAATAGCCTGCCGAGAATGCAAGTTACCCTTCACAAGGATTTCATTGTCACCTTGATTTAGGCTTACCGTTTGGACTTTGACGTTGCCACTTTTTTCTAACTCAGCATCAGCTTTTAGCAGCAGCGGCAAGTTTTGCCAGGTACCGCTAAGCTGTGCACCTTTAATTCTGCCCGATTGAGTTTTTTCAGTAATCTCAAATTCATGGGGCATCACACCAGAAATCATCGAATCAAGTGATTTATTTAATTGCGCAATCTGCAATGAATCCATAGCCAAGCTACCCTGCCAAGAAAGCTGTGTTTGATCATTCGATATTGACTCTAATAGTGCTTTTCCGGTGTATTCAATAGAACCTATGTCTCCCGACACATTCAACTTATCTATAGCTATTAACGAATATGGTCCTTGTTTGACACTATATAGTTTCAATAATGCGTTTAGTTCAAGTTCTTCAATTCCGCTTATTGACGCCGTTTTCGCCATTGCAATGACTCGATAACCTTGCATATCTCCACTAACATTTGCGCTCAATAAAGACACACCTGTTAACTGCTCGAGTGTTTCACCCTTAAGTTCAGGAAACCAACTTTGAATATCTGCAATTGCTGTCGGGCTCAATTGCTCAAAAGATAAATCTAATGTCAAAGGTAATTGAGGCTTCTCCAATTCCATATTTACAGCAACACTCAATAGTTTTTGTTGCCTTAGTAAATGCATTAATGATAGTGACATTTTGTTAATTCTACCTTGGCTTTCCAATTTGAAGCCCTTGGTATCATCAAAAATAGGTGTGTCTATTTTGAGGGGTTTAGACTTTTCCGAAGCAGCTACAGGTGTGTCTATTTTAAAAGCCCGCAGCGATAAATTATGCTCAAATTGCTTTGCAAAGTTAATTGACGCGTTAAGTTTTAGATTACTTGGGACAAAGTTCGGCGCTGTTATCGCCTGATATACATTGCTAAGAACTAGCGTTGTTGCCAATTTTTGATTATTAATGGTTACAGCTGCAGCGATATTGTCATTGCAGAGAATAGCTTCAAGCGAATCGTCTTGCCGCTGCTGGCGAATACAAATATTCGACAAATTTGCATTTTTTAACGTCAAATTAATCGGAATAAAAACAACTGGAATACCTATCGGTTCATACTTAAAGTTGGCCAAAGCCCTCAGCCAAGGACGCGGTAAGTCTCTTAAGTTCTTACTAACAAGAACTTCGGATTCATCCGCTTCAATGGTTTTTGGCAAATTGAATGCCAATGAGCCTAAACCCAGATTAGTAATATCTAAGTGTTCCAAAAAAGAAAGTGAAATCGAAATATCTTCAGCTTTTAACATCTCAAAGTCATGTTGTTTGATGGACACTTGCGCAATGTTGAATTCATCTAAGCTAACTAGAACCGGTAATTTTATTAACTCATTTTTTACCGTCTCAATCTTTTCCGCTGTTTCTGGCATATCACCGATTACTATCGCTACTTTCTCTATCGCCAAGCCATTGATACAAACTTCTCTCCTAAATAAGCAGCTTAGTCCGATATCTAAAGACAAGTGATCTATGCGAACATCCAGACCTTTTTGAGCCACAAGAACTTGTTGTAGATCTAGTTGAGAATATAAGCTTCCACCTTTATAACTAACGGTAAGGCCAAAATCACTCTCGTTCACATAATCGATTGCCCGGCGAGTACCGGCGCTAGTCAGTAAGATAGAGACTAGTTGTATAATTAAAAATATTACGGTCAAAAATGACCATGAAGTCATTTTCAAAACACGATTAAATTTTTTCGACTTCGACATATTAAATACCAGGCCCTATTGAAAAATGAAGACGCCAGGTTCTTCTATCACCCTCGTTAAAACTATCGTCATTGAAACCTCTTGCAAGATAAAGTCGCACCGTACCTATGGGAGACAACCAATGCGCGCCAACTCCAAGGCCATAGATAGGTGATTTTCCGAAGTCATTGTTTGCGCTTCCTGCATCTACAAATACAGCGGCGCGCCAATCATTGCTTACATGATAAGCATACTCAGTGCTTGCGACTGCTAAGAATCGTGATCCAGTTAGCTCCGACTCTCCAGTCAACTCATCAATCCTCTCTTCACTGACGCTATTCAAACCGAAACCTCGGACACTTTGATCTCCACCAACAAAGAATCGCAAACTAGACGGCACTCTTTCAAAGTCATTACTGACAATAGCGCCTGCGTCTCCGCGTATTACAAGTCGATGCTTGCCTAGAGTTCTTATCCACTTAGTTCGGGCGATGACTCGCACCATATTAATATCTGAGATGACCTTATCTGATCCGCCTTCTATAGTGAATTGCTGGCGATCTCCCCAATCAATGAACAAATCACCACGCTTGCGTACTCTATTAACTGTAATGCCCGGCAAAAGTAACTGGGTCGTTTGTTCCTCGTCGATACCCTGGACGAAGTTTTCGTATTCATATCGTATGAAACCAATCTTGTCCCAATCATTCTCGTTTTTTGCACCCCATTGTCGCTGAGCTGCAACGGTGTACGTTTCCGTATCACGCTGTTCCTCATCTAGCTCTTGATAGCCTATTTGGACTTTAAAGAAATCATTGAGTGGATTCGCCATAGGAATAGTGTATCCAAGCGCAACATTACTTTTTGGTGCAGAAATATAGATTTCTGAAGACAAACTGTGGCCTCGAAGATTAACCCAAGGACGTTTCCAATTGGCGGTGACTCGGGGGCCAGAGTCGGTCGATGCGCCGATACCAAATTGGTAGGTATCTCTAGGCTTAGTAGTTAACAATACTTCGATGGGAACTGTTTTACGTTCTTTATCTAGCTCGCTCATCGCATTGATATTGGCCCGAGCAAGAACGTTATCATAATAAGATGTTTGCCTAATTTTTTGAGTGAATTCACTTATTTTTTGTTGATCAAAGAAAGCATTTTCATCATAAGGTTTAACTGATTCAACTAATGCACTGCCTCTATTTTCTGACGTATAACTGAGTTCACCAAACCGATATCGACTACCAAAATTGAGTTTCCAATGAATTTCCGCTTTATTTTGCGCCAAGCTGACTTTTACTTGGCTTTGTTCTAATTCAAAATCAAAATAACCAAATATCAACGCGAACGATTGAATTCGAGATTTAAGTCCATCGTATTTAGACTGCTCTAGTGTCTTTCCTTCCATGCTTTTAAGTGAATCTAAAATATTTTTAAGTTCAATTGGGAAATGAGCTTGTTTAACTGCGGCTTCATCCAACGCTATTGTAACGGATGTAAGGGTTAACTTTGCGCCAAGATCAATAGCAATAATGACCCCATCGTCATCAAAAGATTTTTTAGTGAAGTTTTTAAATTCAATACTGAACTGGTAATAAGAAAACGCTCGAATGGCGCTGGTTATTTTACTGCGCAGCTGTTTTTCGAATTGAACCAACTCATAATCATTCTCAGGAAAGCTCAATCCGATTAAATGAACTTCAATATTTGCAACTACTTTGCTATCTATATCTTTGTTTTCATCTGCACTTTCAATTTTCCAACCGGCAATTGCTGGCACATTAAAAATGAGTAAAGAAACAATAAGAAGGTTGCTGAATAAGCGTCGGCAACTAGAGATGAACGAAATAATTTGCTCCTTGTACATTTGAGGTCTACTGACCTCATTAAAGTTCAAAATAGGTGTGTCTATATTGTCCTTTTATTTGTCGTGAACAGCAAGACTATAGACTCGTTATTATTCTGAAGGTTCATAAACCGATCCGCAGGGCAGTAGCTTGAATCTCAAACCTCATCTATTCTAAATGCGTCTGCAAGGAAGCAGACTTAAAACCAAGGATGGTGACAACATAGGCTATCTTAAAGACTGGCCTATGTTACTCACTTATCTTAGCCTCAGCTATTTTTAAAGATTGGAGATAAGTATGAAGAAAAGAAATATAAGAAAGTTAACTTCGCAGGAGCAGCGCGAAGTCTCAGGTGGTTTATTAAATAGCCCCGAGCCAAACGTCCCTTTCGGACATGAATATGATTTCCCCACAAGAAGCGATGGTAGCCTACCTGCTCCGTTTATTACCTTAGGTATTAACGAAGATGGCGGCATGTTCAGCACTTTTTAGCTGAATAATGTCATCACGGCTGAAACGTAAATAAACACGAATGCATCAATATGAAACCGAACATTCGTGTTTCTTCTTCTATCAAAGTGAGTCACACCACCATGATACTATTGTTAGGAAACCACGCTGATGAGAGTATAAAGCACATTGGTAAGGCACTATCACTAAAAGACATCAGCTTTGTCACCGTGAATACGAAGTACTTCATCCAAGACATAGAATTCAGTTACTCGCCTAACACCAACCAAAGTAAACTAAAAATAGACAATCATACTGTGGAGACCGGTCTTATTAAAAGCGCCTTTTGGGTCAGAATTCATCCTCCTATCGTATTGCCATTGGATCGCAATCTAGGCTTGTCACAGAATATTATTCAACAAGAAGCAAATTGCTTTTTACAGAGTTTTCTAACATTGCAGAGTGTTAATTGGTGTAATTCTTGGCAAGCCTATCAATTGCATAAAACCAAGCCTTTGCAATTGAGCATGGCAAAACAATTGGGAGCAAACATTCCTCAGACCATTGTAGGGAATATAAGCGATGAAAAAAATAAGCTTATACGATCATTTGAATGTATCGAAAAGCCCGTACATGGTGGCTGTTTAACGCGAAAAATCGACACGAACAAACTTAATGACAATGTAAACCTTCCATCAACAATTCAATCTCTAGTAAAAGGAACAAATATAAGAACATACATCATTGGCCATTTTGAGTTCAGCGCGGAAATTCAAACTACTACCATTGATTTTCGAAGTGATCAGTATACTAAAGTAATTAGAACGACTTTGCCCACAGAAGTAAGATCCTTAGCGTTTAGAATAATGACAGCGCTAGATATGCAATGGACGGCAATTGATTGGATATTAGATGAAAAATCAGAATATGTATTTCTTGAAGCAAACCCAGCGCCAATGTTTGTCGAATTTGAAAAAGCCACTGGATATCCAATTACAGAGTCAATTATTTCTATGCTTACAACAACGCAGGATAAGTAAGCTGAACTTAGGATAAGCAAATTCAGTCTGTTCTAGAAAAACAAAACCCCAACAACCAAAGGTTGATGGGGCTTGAATCAAATAATTAAACGCTTCTTATATACTATGGTTGACGAGACCTTCAGTATTGCTCGATGTACTCATAAAAAATGTAAAAACAGATTTTATAAAAGTAATAAAGCCAAGACATACGTCTTATTTTTCATACTACAGTATAAATCTACTTAAGTCTTCATTATCCGCTAAAGTTTCTAGATGTTGATTCACATACTCTTGATCAACAAGCAATGACTCGCCTGACCTATCTGATGCTTCAAAGGAAATTTCTTCCATCAAACGTTCTAAAACTGTGTATAAACGACGAGCACCAATATTTTCAGTTTTCTCATTCACCTGCCATGCTACTTCCGCGATACGCTGAATGCCTGATTCAGTAAATTCAACTTCAACGCCTTCTGTTTTTAGTAAGGCTTTATACTGCAAGGTCAAAGAAGCATCAGGCTCGGTTAGTATTCTAACAAAGTCTTCTACTCTCAATGCTGATAACTCAACGCGAATAGGCAAGCGACCTTGCAATTCAGGGATTAAATCTGACGGTTTCGCCATTTGAAAAGCACCTGAAGCAATGAATAAAATGTGGTCGGTTTTTACCATGCCATGTTTAGTAGATACGGTTGAACCTTCAACCAAGGGTAACAAGTCGCGTTGCACTCCTTCTCTTGAAACACCGCCAGACTGATTGCCATCGCCCTTGCAGATCTTGTCAATCTCATCGATAAAAACGATACCATTTTGTTCTAGCGACTCAATTGCCGTTTCCTTCAAATCCTGCTGATTAACAAGTTTGCTAGACTCTTCTTCTAGCAAGAGTTTGTAAGCGTCCTTAATTTTGAGCTTTTTCTTCTTCTTGTTATTTTCGCCCGACAGGTTTTGAAACATACCTTGCAATTGGTTGGTCATCTCTTCCATGCCAGGAGGTGCCATAATCTCAACACCAACTTGAGGTAAAGCAACGTCCAACTCAATTTCTTTGTCGTCTAATTGCCCTTCTCGCAGCTTTTTGCGGAATACCTGACGAGTGCCTTTGTCCTGATTATCTTCGCGCTCACCCGATGCACTTTGCGCTGGCGGTAACAATATATCTAAGATACGTTCTTCAGCAGCCTCTTCCGCGCGATACTTTACTTTTTTAGCCGCATCTTCCTTGGTCATTTTCACCGCAATATCAGCCAAATCACGAATAATAGATTCAACTTCCTTGCCAACATAGCCTACTTCAGTAAATTTGGTTGCTTCAACTTTAATGAACGGTGCATTGGCTAATTTGGCAAGACGACGAGCGATCTCTGTTTTACCTACACCTGTTGGGCCTATCAACAGAATGTTTTTAGGAGTAACTTCTTGGCGAAGCTCTGGCCCAAGTTGCATTCTTCGCCAGCGATTTCTAAGTGCAATTGATACTGCTTTTTTTGCATCCGACTGCCCAATAATGTGCTTATCTAATGCGTGAACAATTTCTCTAGGAGTCATATCTGACATAATTTATATACCTTTCACTAACTCGCTAAATTTTGACTGCTAAGCAGTCGTTATAGCAAGTTAATTTAAAAAATTGGATTAATAATCGAGTGTCTCGATAGTTTTATTTTGATTGGTAAATACACAGATATCACCAGCAATCGTAAGGCTTTTTTCAGCAATCTCTTGCGCACTTAATTCAGTATTTGCATACAAGGCAGTTGCTGCAGCTTGCGCAAACGGACCACCAGAACCTATTGCAATCAAATCTTGCTCCGGTTGTATCACATCCCCATTACCGGTAATAATTAAAGATGCGCTATGATCAGCGACGGCTAACAAAGCCTCTAGTTTCCTTAACATACGGTCCGTGCGCCAATCTTTAGCCAGCTCTACCGCTGCTTTGGTGAGATGACCTTGATGCTTTTCTAATTTAGATTCAAAACGTTCAAACAAAGTAAACGCATCCGCGGTGCCACCAGCAAAACCAGCCAGTACTTTGTCGTGATAGAGGCGTCTTACCTTGCGGGCATTCCCCTTCATAACGGTATTTCCAAGTGATACTTGGCCATCACCCGCAATCACAACTTGATTGCCACGGCGAACTGATACGATCGTTGTCATATAAACTCCTATGAAACTTGAACAAGTGATACGGCCGAACAATAGTCCTCGCAATCCCAAACTCAAGCCATTAATTACTGTCAAATTTCTGTTAGTGATTAATTAATGGGGGGACTTACAACTATTTCAAGTAAGGGCCTTGAGTTGAGGGTGAATTAGAGCACAAGGGGCAGTAAAGCAAAAACGCCTGACTAATCCCAGTTCCAAATTTGACAGCGGTTTACTTTGGCAGATCGCAGTGCGTGGCGCGCTCTCTCAGCGTCACGCTTGGTTTCATAGGGGCCTAAGACAACCCGAAACCAGATCCCTTTGGAACCTTTGCTCTCGAGTACTTGAGACTCAAGCCCTTGAAAAGCAATTTTGGCTTTTAGCTCTTCCGCTTGAGATTGTTTTCTAAATGATCCGCATTGCATCAAATAACGACGGTCAGAACTTGGCAATTCTGCAACATCAACTTCAACAGAATATGAAGGCAAGCCTTCAATAAATTCCCATTCCTCTTCGGCAAGCATCGGGAGCGGATCTTTTTCTTTTTCAAACGAAGGCACATCGGAGTTCTCGGCATCGGTGCCAGAATCATCATCACTTTCAACAACATTGCTTGCTGCGCCATTCTGCTGTGCGTCCGCTTCAGAATCAGCATACGCTGCATTTTCGCTCGAGGAAGACCCAGCATCTTTTAAGTACCAAAGACCAGCAACAAAGCTCGCCACTACCAAAATCGCAAGCACTACCTTAAACCAAGCAACACTTTGGGCTGGTTTTCTCTTTTTTGTGGGCTGCCTTTTTTTCTGGCTTCGCGCCACATAATCTCTTTGCGCCATATTATTCTTTGTTGTCTTTTTTATGAGTTGGCTTCAAGCTACGACTATACAAAATTTTGACAAAGAAAACGTAGGTTTTTACAATTAATCTGCGCGTCCTAAAACCATCTTTAGCTAAAATCGATAGGTGAAACATCTATACTCCAGCGAACCTGCTTACTTAGCGCCATTTCCAACAGGGCATCATTTGCTTGCTGGGTTGCTTGCTGCAAATATTTACGTGAAGCGCATTGAATAATCAATAAATTCCTATAGCGCCCCTGCTTCTTTTCAATAAAAGCAGGAAACGGCCCTAGCACTTTAGCGTGTTTGAATTGTGTAAATAACTGTGCGCAAACTTGCAAAAAGTTCACCGATAAATGCTTGTGGTGAGATTCACTGCGTATACAAATTTGATGCTCATGAGGTGGAAGCATCGCGTGTTTTCGCTCTAGCAGGGCGTATCGAGCAAAGTCTGAGAAACCATTATTAATTAAATCCTGCAGCAGAGGGTGTTCAGGGCAATGTGTTTGCAGCCACATTTCGCCTAATTTATCACTGCGCCCTGCTCTTCCAGATAGCTGGGTAATTAGCTGAGCTAATTTTTCTGGCGCTCTAAAATCGGCGCTAAATAAGGCGCTATCAACATTCAGAATAAGAACCAAGGTAACATCAGGAAAATGATGCCCTTTGGACAATATTTGCGTGCCCACCAATATTTGAAATTTCTTTTGATTGATATCTTGCAGAAGCTTGTTTAACTTTCCTTTTCCGCGCACCGTGTCACTATCTACACGCACTGTAGAAAAGTTAGGAAATATTGTTTCAAGCCCTTGTTGCAACTGCTCTGTTCCAACACCAAAGGTATCAAGTTCGTGATGACCGCATTGCGCGCAGTTTTTAGGCAACTGCCGAGTGTCAGCGCAACGATGGCATTGTAAATTATTCAGGCTTTTATGCACCGTCATTGGGTTGTCGCAGCGCTGACAATTCTCAACATGTCCGCACTGATGGCATAGCAAGGCCGGTGCATAACCTCGTCTATTCACAAACACCATGACTTGGTTGCCAGCGTCGAGTTGTTCACGCATTTTATCAAGCATCCCCTGCGCGATACCAAACTGCATAAATTGGCCTTTAATATTCATTAAACGCTGCACAGGCATGGCTGAGCTTCCTGCTCGGTTAGGCAATGAAATATGTTTGTATTTCTTTTCTAAGGCATTGTGCAGGCTTTCAAGTGACGGTGTCGCGCTGCCGAGCACAAGAGGAATATTAAGCTGCCTTGCTCGATAAACTGCAATGTCTCTCGCATGGTATCGCAAATTATCTTGTTGCTTGAAGGACTCGTCATGTTCTTCATCTACAATGATCATGCCTGGGTTTTTCATTTCTGTGAATATAGATGAACGTGTACCTATAATAATCCCTAAACTACCGTCTCGCGCCTGCTGCCAAACTTGCAGCCTTTCAGAGTTGTTCAAATTCGAATGCAGCGTGCCCACCCGGATGCCAAAACGCTTTTCAAAGCGCCCTACCGTTTGTGGCGTCAAGCCAATTTCGGGAACCAATATCAGAACCTGTTTACCAATCTTTAGTAGCGGCTCTATTATTTGCAAGTAAACTTCTGTCTTTCCGCTTCCTGTCACCCCTTCGATAAGAGTAGTGCTAAAGTTCGTTGCTAGGTTAATTGTAGATATTGCAATGGCTTGTTCAACATTCGGAATAGGCTTTTCACCTACAGATAATTGCGTGCGCCAATCGCTAGGTGTTTCAACGACTTCGGTTTTTTCAAGTAAAGATTTGTCGGTCAAGCCTTTGATGATAGCGGCCGTGAAGGTTTGTTTAACGGTTGCTAGAGGTTGCTTGCCTTTTTCCAGCAGTCGATACAAGTCAAACTGCTTAACAGAACGCGTTAATAGTTCAGCAGCGTCTTCATGCGCTGCATTTTGACTCGTGAGCTGCAAATAAGTATGTGTAGATACAGCAACCTTACTTTTTCCACTCTGCAGTTTACGCAGCACGGCTGGCAATAAGGTGTGTAGGACCTCACCAATTGGATGATGGTAGTACTCACTCATCCAGCGCCCCAAAATCAGCATTTGCTCTGAACAAACAGGATCAGAATCTAAAACCTCTAAAACTGACTTAAGCTTTGCATCGTCGTATTGGGATTCGACATGTGTTCTGAGCACGATGCCTACACATTTTCGAGGTCCAAAAGGAACCAGCACTCTGCAACCCACCAATGAATTAGTATGTAATACGTCAATTTTGTAATCAAACAATTGTGGCATTGGCACCGCAATAGCCACTTGAATAACCTGCAATTAAACCTCTTTTTATTTTTTTTTAGACATCATTTTGAATGTCGATATTTAGCATTTAGAAACTCATGATATCAATCTTTAAAGCACTTCCATGAAATATTTTAGTAAAAATGTATTTCTACTTACTAAGGCAAACTAATTCAGGCCTTAGCCTTGAGTTATTGCTTGATAAAGAAGTGTAATTCTATTATTATCCGCGTCCAAATTTATGTAGTTGAATAACTCAACTGCTTTTTAATTAATTTCGTTTGGTGTGCGACTTCGGGTTGTATAGCGAGACGGCCTAAATATTAAGGTATCCCAATGAAAGACGGTATTCATCCTAAGTACGAAGAAATAACAGCAACTTGTTCATGCGGTAACATCATGAAAGTACGCTCAACACTTGGTAAAGACATCAACTTGGACGTATGTTCAGCATGTCACCCATTCTACACTGGTAAGCAGCGTAACAGTGATACTGGTGGTCGTGTTGACAAGTTTAAGAAACGTTTTGGTGCACTTAGCGCTAAGTAATTTCTTTGTCAGAGCTTTTTTGAAAAAAGTTCTCATTGCAATAATTTTAAAAAGAGCGAATTACGCTCTTTTTTTATGTCTACTCATTTATCACCCATTCAATAACAACATTCTATTATTTTATCTAATCTAACTCAGTTTAAGCTCATCTCTCATCTCTCATCTATGAGCAAAAAAGTGACTTTATTTCTGATACTTAAGCATCAATCTGTTATTTTTTCTAACAAATTTTCACACAAATAACTACACAAAAATAAATTCCAAATAATATTCACTATATGTATTTAGATATAATGGCTACCCAAACAACATTTACTAACTAAAAATCATGGTCTTACCACTTGGGTTTTTATAGGGATTAGCGTCTTTTGTATTCTTGATTGCTAAACGAAATGTGCTACATTTACAGCATACTTGTAAGTCACTATGAAAACTTACGAAAACAGTAACACATACACATTCGAAAGGACCCTGTTCAAGATGCCAGATTTTCGCCAACAAGCGCTCGATTATCATGAATTTCCAAAGCCCGGAAAAATTAGCGTTGAAATTTCCACTGCGGCAGATACCGTCACCGATTTAGCACTGGCTTATAGCCCTGGAGTTGCTGAGCCCGTTCGCGAAATAGCAGCGGATCCTAATGCTGCTTATAAATATACTGCAAAAGGTAACTTGGTCGCGGTTATTACAAATGGCACAGCAATATTGGGTTTAGGTAATTTGGGCCCACTTGCTTCAAAGCCGGTCATGGAAGGTAAGGCATTATTGTTTAAGCATTTTGCTGGGCTAGACTCTATTGATATTGAAGTGAAACATCGCACGACTGAAGAATTTATCAACACGGTAGCCAATATTGCCGATACTTTCGGTGGTATTAATCTGGAAGATATCAAGGCTCCTGAGTGTTTTGAAATTGAAAAAGAACTTATAAAGCGTTGTAAAATTCCAATTTTTCACGATGATCAACACGGCACTGCTATCGTAACTGCTGCAGGTATGTTGAATGCTCTTGAGATTCAAGGCAAAAAAATTGAAGAAGCTATGTTTGTTTGTCTTGGAGCAGGGGCAGCCGCGGTAGCTTGCATGGAGCTGCTGATAAAATGCGGTGCCATGCGCGAAAAGATATACATGCTAGACCGCAAAGGAGTCATTCACACTAGACGCGAGGAATTAACGCCGCATAAAGCATTGTTTGCGAATAATACAGACAAACGCACCTTAGAAGACGTACTCGATGGTGCTGATGTATTCCTAGGCTTAAGTGGACCTGACATTTTGCCGCCAGAAGCGCTCAAACTTATGGCTCCTAATCCTATTGTTTTTGCTTGCTCCAACCCTGACCCTGAAATTAAGCCCGAATTAGCACATGCTGTTAGAGATGACCTGATTATGGCAACAGGACGCTCTGATTATCCAAATCAAGTAAACAATGTATTATGTTTTCCGTTCATTTTTAGGGGCGCTTTGGATGTGCGAGCATCGGAAATTAATGATGCAATGAAAGTTGCTGCAGTTGAAGCTCTGAGAAGTGTGTCGAAAGAGCCAGTACCTAAAGAGGTGCTTATTGCCAGTGAAGTTGAGTCATTAACTTTTGGCAGAGAGTATATTATTCCAAAACCAATGGATCCAAGATTGTGCAAACGGATTGCAACCGCTGTTGCTAAGGCGGCTATTGCTTCTGGCGTGGCTAAAATTGAAACCTTGCCTGATAATTATCTAGACAATTTTTAGGTTCTACTGACGTCTATCGTAAATGAAGCTTATTGGTGGATGCCTGTGAGCTTTTTTTATCCGCAAAATCTACCAAAATAAACACTACAATCAAGGTAGTCCACTTCAAACCCGAGGCTGCTCGAGTCTATTAGGAGTTAACCTTCTCTTTTGGCACATTTAAGCTCTGGCGTTGAGAAAAAGTGGCCGGTAACATATGTTCTATCATGCTGCCGGCTGGTATTAACAATTACATCAACTTTAACCAGTGATGGGAACGCTAAGCCGCAGCCGATTCTGACTTAGCAACAGGCTTACTCATCAAAATATAATCATAAGCGGCTAATGAGGCCTTGGCACCCTCGCCCATTGCAATAACTATCTGCTTATAAGGAACCGTAGTCACATCGCCACATGCATAAATGCCTGCTTCACTCGTCTGACTTTTTTCGTTAATGATAACTTCGCCGTGCTTAGTTAAATCAACTACGCCTTTAAGCACGCTGCTGTTCGGCACCAAGCCAATTTGTACGAACACACCATGTAGCGCTTTAATATGAGCTTCGTTAGTTGCTCGGTCAATAAACTCAATCGCGTTGACCTTGCCATTTTCAGCATGAATTTCTTTGGTAGCTGCATTTTTGATAACGCTTATGTTGTCCCTAGCGTTAATTTGGTCAATCAGAACTTGGTCTGCTTTAAGCTCTGGTAAGAACTCAAATATAGTGACCGACTTCACAATACCGGCCAAATCTAACGCGGCTTCAACGCCTGAATTACCACCGCCAATAACAGCAACATCTTTGCCTTTGTAGAAAGGTCCGTCGCAGTGAGGGCAATATGCTACGCCGTTACCAATATTTTCTTTTTCGCCCGGCACACCTAACTCTCTCCAATTAGCGCCAGTAGCAATAATGATTGTTTTAGTTTCAATAACTTCACCCGACGTTAAGGTTAAAGTTTTAATATCACCTTTTTCAATCTTGTCGACGCGGAAATGCTCACGAATGGTCACTTCATAATCGTTCAAGTGCTCTACTAACGACGCAGTAAGCTGTGGCCCTGTTGTTTTTGATACTGAAATTAGATTCTCAATGCCCATAGTGTCTTTGACTTGACCGCCAAAACGATCAGCAATAATGGTCACGTTTAAGCCTTTACGAGCTGAATAAATCGCTGCTGCGACACCAGCTGGGCCGCCACCGATTACGGTGACATCTTGAAGAGGTAGCTGCTCGACATTGTCGTTTGCCTGTAGCATTTCTGGCTGACTTTGGGTCAACTTATCAATGAGTTTTGCTGTATCTATTTGACCAGTTGCAAATACTTCACCGTTCATAAATACAGTAGGCACGCCCTGAATACCATTTTGTTCAACTAAATCGGGATAAACACTGCCATCGATCATCTCGGCTTCAATGTTATCGTTTAATAACGCGAATTGATTCATTGCTTGCACAACGTCAGGACACGCATGACAGCTCAAGCTCACATAAACTTGAAACTTAAGCGGCTTAACCACTTTCTTGATCATGCTTTGAACATTGTCATCTAACTTTAATTTTACACCCCCAGCTTGGAGCACAGCTAACACGAATGAATTGAATTCATGACCGCCAGGTACGCCAGAAAATGTGATACCGCTTGGCTTACCATTTACTTCTAAGCCAAAACTAACGGGACTGCGCAAACGCGATGGGTCATCACGCTCTTCAATAGTGATTTTGTCAGATATGGACGAAAATTGCGTTAGCATCTCTTTTAATTCCGCACGTTTGGCGTGCACACCTGTTTGTAAAACCAATGTCACTGACTGCTGCATGTCTTTTGTATACTGTGCTAATGCGTTTAATATATCTTTAGTTAACATTGTTGCTTCCTTATTTTTCTTTACTGAGTAGCAAAGGGTTTCACCATTTATTCTTTGATTTATCTCTTACACAATAACCAAAACACCAAAAACCGGCCGCACAAATCTCGGTTCTAAATTCGAACCCTATCCTTTGATAGTGATTGGTTGCCGCTGGGCCTTTGTTTTTAAACTGAATATTGCACAAGTCTAAAAGTGGCTAGCTAATTAACATAGCGATTAATGCAGTAATTAAAAGAGCCGTCAAAATAAAAGGTGAAAACCTTTACTTACTAAATTTTTTTACATTGTTGCTTCTAAGCATATTTTCATATCTCTTAGCGATTTTTTGAACAATGCCATATTGCGTAACTAGTTCGTAATCAGGGCAAAGGTCAAAGGTCAAAGGTCAAACATTAACTTTAATCCAGTGTGTTTATTTGAGTAAATTAGGGAGCGAGAGCTCCCTAATTATTATTTACTGACTAAGCTTATATCTTACCAACAAGATCAAGGCTTGGTGTCAGTGTTGCTTGACCTTCTTCCCATGCTGCTGGGCATACTTCGCCATCATTGTTAGCAACATATTGTGCTGCTTTTACTTTACGAACCATATCAGCTGCTGAACGCCCAATACCTAAGTCATGTACTTCTTCAACTTTAATGATACCGTCTGGGTTAGCTAGGAAAGTACCGCGTAGGGCACGGCCATCTTCTTCAATCATAATGTCGAATGCACGAGTCATTGCGCCAGTTGAATCAGCAAGCATTGGGTATTTAATGTTGCCAATTGCATCGCTTGTGTCATGCCATGCTTTGTGCACAAAATGCGAGTCAGTCGATACTGAGTAAACTTCAACACCCAAACCTAATAACTCATCGTGCTTATTAGCCATGTCTTCTAGCTCTGTTGGACATACAAATGTAAAATCCGCTGGGTAAAATACGAAAATAGACCATTTACCTTTTACATCTTCGCTAGTAATAGTTTTGAACTCACCATCGTGAAAAGCTTCTACTGAGAAATCAGGGATTGATTTGTTAATCATTGTCATTTGTTGTTTCCTTTTGAGATTACTGATTAAAGATAAATAATAAAACGCTTACCGTTTTGCTTGATACTAATATAAGCGTTTTCTGTAAATAAATAAATTGAATAAAATCGATTGTCTTAATCAATTTAACCGATTGACTATATGTAGGTGTTGTCGCAAACCCAACATCACTGCATTAAGGCAACATTCTTTGCGGCTTGCATTATTTAGGTAAACCAAATTCAACCAAGCTACTAATACATTTATTACATATTACGCGCTTGAAGCGATCGATATGGTTATACCAAAAGGGAATTTCAAGGAAACATACTCAATAAAGCAACTTCTTTCATTTATAACAATCGCGCCCTTATAAATGGCGTGGTTATAAAGGCCGTTTTGTAAATAGTTTGCGGCAGAAAGAGCATCTCTTGTAAAAGACGTGTTTTTGATATTTTTTTAACCTATCCTATGAAACTGTTTAAACAACCTGCCTCTTAAACTAATAATATGAATAACCAAGCGCAATTAAGAAACCTAGCACTATCGCAACAAGGCCTAGCATCAAAACAGAAGTTCGGATCGGGTTTAAGCGGCACACTCAATGCAATTGAGCACCTTGGTTATGTGCAAATTGACACGCTTTCAGTGGTAGAAAGAGCTCATCACCATGTTTTATGGAACAGAGTACCAAGCTACAATCCATCGCTTCTAAATAAACTAGTTAGCCAACAAAAAGTATTTGAATATTGGTTTCATGCAGCTTCTTATCTGCCCATGCGCGACTATAGATATGCTCTGCCTAACATGACGTCAATACGCAATGGTGAAAACCCCTATTGCAACAACGCTGATGAATACCTAATGAAAGAAATACAAGCACGCGCTAGAGGTGAAGGGCCACAAAGGGCACGTGACTTCGAGGGAGCAAGTCGAAGCAAACGGGGTTCTTGGAACACTAGACCGGTTCGCCAAGCACTTGATCGATTGTATATGCAGGGCACCCTGATGATATGCCATCGTAGCGGCATGCAAAAAACCTATGACCTTGCAGAACGCTGTTTGCCGCAAGGCATCGATTTCAACGTCCCAAGTTTAAATGAATATGCTGAGTATTTGTTTGATACCACATTAAGAGCTCACGGTGTATTTACACTCAAGCAATTACTTCACCTCAAAACCGGTAAAACCTTAAAAATTGAAATGCTCAAATTACTCGAAGAGCGAATTGATGCAGGGATCGTGGTAAAACTGAATGATGATAGCGCAACCAGTGTTTATGCAGACATTGAAGCGCTGAATAAAGCCCCTCTTGTCAGCAACACACTCAAGGTTCTATCACCCTTCGACAATGTCGCTATACACCGTGAGCGCTTGAGTTCACTGTTCGAGTTCGACTACCGAATTGAATGCTATGTCAGCGCATCCAAGCGTGAATTTGGTTATTTCTGCTTACCTATTATTTATGGTAATAAATTTGTCGGACGAATCGACTGCAAAGCACATCGCAAAGAGAAACGCTTGGAGGTCATAAGCTTACACATAGAAGATAACTCCTTAGATCGGAAGGTGTTTTTTTCTGCATTGAAAAATGAACTACAGATTTACGCCAACTTTAATGCTTGCGCATCGCTCGATGGAAACGTCATCGATAAGATGTGTTAGACGCGTTTAATTTCTATTATGAATGCATTGCCTTTACTCATTCCAATCAGCAAAATGATTTAACAAATAGTCAATTGCCAATCGTGCGCGCGTGGCTAAAAATCGACGATTTTGATAAACAATCCAACTACTCGAACCTTTACTCCAATAGGATTTTAAAACTGGTTTTAATTTGTCCGTCGCTACCAACTTAGCAAAATTAGTTTTAGGCATGTAGGCGATTCCTAAGCCCTTTTCACAAGCTTCAACCACCGCATTTGCGTTATTACAACGCCACCTTCCATGCACTTTTACACTCATAGACTCACCAGAATTTTCAAAGCCCCAATGATCATTATTACTAATAATACAGCTATGAATTTTTAGCTGTTCCGGATGAGTTGGAATACCATATTGCTTCAAATATGAAGCACTGGCAGCTGCCATCATTGGGCGATCGGCGAGTTTTCGAGCGATCAGGTTTGAATCAGCTAATTGACCATAGCGGATAGCAAAATCAATGCCTTCCTCAACAAAATTGACTGCTTTACTATTGAAGTCCATTTCAACACTTAACTCAGGATGTTGTTGGGCAAACTCAATTAATACAGGTACTACAAATTGTTCCGCAAACGTCCCCGCAGCGCTTACTCTGAGGGTGCCTTTGAGCTGAAATTGCTGAAGTCGCAGTTGCTCATTTGCTTGATCGAGCCCTTCCACCAGCTCCTTACACTGCAAGTAATATGCGTTTCCGTTGGGCGTTAAACTTACGAGTCGTGTTGTTCGTGCAAGTAAAGCGCATCCTAAACGCTCTTCCAAACGCGATACTTGTCTGCTCACATGACTGGTACTGCACCCTAAAAACTTAGCGGCAGCTGAAAAACCTTGATGTTCGGCGACAGAAACAAACTCTATAAGCCCTTCAAAACTATCCATTCATATTCCTTTGCGAAGCGCTCTGGTGTGCTCTTTGTTGCGACATTTATTGCGCCTTTTATTGCGCCTTTTATTGCTATATAGCAATAATCTTTTCCAATTTAACCCTATTATCAAATATAAATAAAGTAATTAGACTATACGCATAATCAACTAGACCCTATTTATCAAAAAAAGGATAGACGCATGAAAAAGATTCTAATTCCCGTCACAAACCACGCGACGCTCGGCTTCACTGATGAAGTGAACGGTACTTATTCGCCCGAACTAACCCATGCAGTGCATGTATTTTTAGCTGCAGGTATTGATTACGATATTGCATCTATAAAAGGCGGTAAAGTGCCTTTGTATGGTACTAATATCGAAGGTGATGAAGTAAACAGCGGCTTGCTAAGCAATGCGGATTTTCAGAATCGTTTGAACAATTCAATCCCTGTATCCGAAGTTAATGCTGATGATTACGATGCGGTATTTTATCCAGGTGGTTTTGGCTTATTATCTGATTTGGCTGATAATGAAGCCTTCGCAACTATCAGTGCAAGTCACTATGAAAAAGGCGGCGTAATTGGTGCAGTTTGTCATGGTCCTGCAGGTCTGTTACCCATTACTTTGAGCAACGGCGAAAAGTTAATCGCTGACAAGTCAGTAACTGGTTTTACTCGTGAAGAAGAAATTGATTTTGGCACAATTGATAAAATACCATTCTTATTGGAAGAGAAACTCGCGCGCAGCGCAGCTCGCTATAACAAAGTTAAGCCATGGGAAGAATTTGTTATTGTTGATGAGCGCGTAATCACGGGTCAAAATCCGGCCAGTGCGCATGCAGTTGGTCAAGCAATTGTTGCTCAAATTAGCAACTAAGCCATCAGTGCAATTAGGCTCCTCACGCTTGAAGTAGGAGCCTTTATCTTCTAGCAACCGTGCTTGTAAAACGAGCACACTAGCTAAGTAATTGAGCAAAAGATTTTGCGTCTCTCAATCTAAGCTCCTTTTATCTGTGACATTCAGCGGCGGCCTCTGCGTCAGTTTCCTAAGCATATCGCTCAATAATCGATTTTCGTATTGCCATAAAACAAGAAAAGTCGTATTAAATATCACCAATCAACGAAAATCTTTGTATATTTAGTCAGATTAAAATACTTTACTAGTGTTAAAAGACTAATTTTAATAAGACACCGAAGTTATTAAGAGCCTAAATCGGTTCGAATATGTGCCTAATCTTCAGTTATGGTAAGTTGTATTGAATGAGTGATGAAAAAAATCAGATAGAGCCAGAAGCGACAAATTTTAAAGCAGTGAGCGAGTTTGCTGCTCAAATATTGTCATTAAATACAGAATCTGATGTTCTTTGGCATTTGACCCGTACCGTAGCTTCAAAGCTGGGGTTTGAAGATGTGGTTGTATACATATTCGCCCCCCAAGAAAAACTCCTTCAACGAAAAGCAGTCTTTGGCAATAAAGCGACAGACAATTTTAGAGTAGCTAATCCAATTGAGCTCAAACTGGGTCAAGGTATTGTCGGCAAAGTTGCTGAAGCCCGCTCTTTGATGTTAGTTAACGATAGTCGTTTATCGGACGATTACCTGGTTGATGATCTGAATCGTCTATCCCAATTAGCTGTGCCTTTGCTATATAATGGCAACTTAGTAGGCGTGATTTATTCCGAACATCATGAGTTGAATTACTTCACAGAAAGTCACGTTAAAACACTTGTTGCTTTAGCGTCCATAGCGGCGACCAAAATTTCTCAAAACAGGTCTTTAAATAAACTCCAACAAACCGTTGAACAACTTGAACACGGTAGCAAAATTCAAGATGCTTTATTTGACATTGCAGAGTTGATATTTGAAACCGAAAACATGTCTGAATTTTACCAACAATTGCATACTAAAATTTCGACCCTGACCTTTGCTAAAAATTTCTTTATTGCCTTGTCTACGAATGATGGCAAAGCTTTTACGATCCCTTATTGTGTCGATGAGATTGACGATGTTCCAGACAATGAAACGACAATAATGATTGATAACCCGCCCAGTATTACTGGGTATGTGATGCAAACTAATAAACCTCTTTTGGTTTATCAGAAGGATATTCAACAGTTATTGGACGAAAAAGCCGTTTACGTTAAAGGCACACTGCCAGAGGCTTGGATAGGTGTACCCTTTGGCAACAATTCCATAAGAGGGATTGTTGTTGTGCAAAGCTATAACGACCAGTTTACTTTTACTGAAAAAGATAAACTATTGCTTTCCTTTGTTGCAAAACACATTCGAAACGCTATTGAGCGCATGCAGGCTCGCTCCGAGCTAACCAATCTAGCCTTGCACGACCCCCTAACTCAGTTGCCTAATAGAATACTTTTTAACGACAGATTGGACAGAGCGCTGATTGATTTACAAAGACGTCAACACACCATCATTGCGCTTCTGTTCTTAGATTTAGACAAATTCAAGTTCGTTAATGACAAGTATGGTCACTTTGTTGGCGATCAACTTCTAAAAACCTGTGCTGAAAGACTTAAAGCCTGTGTGCGTGAAACGGATACCGTTTGTCGGCAAGGTGGAGATGAGTTTGTAGTGCTATTAGTAAACATCGCTAGTCGACAAAATATACACGATATTGCAAGTAATATCGCTCGAGCGATTAGTGAACCAATTACTGTTGAAGATAAACAGCTGAGTATATCTACAAGTATCGGCGTAAGCGTTTGTGAAGATAAAAAGAAAACACCCGAAAAAATGTTTATCGAAGCTGATGAAGCGATGTATCAGGCCAAGGAAAATGGTAGGAACCAAGTGTGTTTTTATCAGAACAAAAAGGGGGGAGATACTTTTAGTTCTTTCGATCTTGATAGTGAGTTCAAGATCGCATTGAATGAAAATCAGATTTATTTAGTATTTCAACCAATTATCGACATCCAGTCAGGCTTAGTTATTGGAGGCGAATCCTTAGTTCGCTGGCAACATCCAAAATTTGGTATGATGACGCCGGCTTCTTTTTTACCAGAATTGGAAAAAGGAAAGCAGATTATTGCCTTAGACGAGCACGTTGTTTGGACCTCAATTCAAAACCTCAAAGCATGGCACAACAAGTGGCCAAATCAATTTCATTCGCTTAATGTTAATGTTTCTGGGAAAGGATTTAACTCCGAATCAATAATGCAAATATTGGAAAGCACTTATCACACTTTCCCCGAAGTACTGCATTACTTAACTCTTGAGTTGACCGAACAAAGCATTGTGTCGAGCGTAGAAGAAACTCGAATAACGATGCTCAAAATACGTGAAATGGGCGTAAAAGTAGCTCTGGATGACTTTGGTACAGGCTATTCTTCACTGAGTTATTTACATCAATTCAAGTTTGATGTTTTGAAAATAGATAAAAGCTTTGTTAGTGACCCGAATACAAATGCTCAAAAAAATATCATTCTCGAAGCAATTGTCAATCTAGCAAATGCCTTAGGGATCAAAACCACAGCCGAAGGGATAGAAACGGCTGAGCAACTCATGTCAATGAAGAAACTAGGTTGCAATTCTGGGCAAGGATATTTTATTTCCAGGCCCGTAGAAAAATCTGTTTTTATGAGCATTTTGCTTGATGGCTTAGCAATGCCAAAAGATCAATAGCTACATTAGTTAACGCTTTGATAAGGGGCTCGCATGTCGCAAGTTTTCACTACTCGCCCCAGTAAAAAACCTACCAGTAAACTTCAGCGCTCACTGCCACTTTGCGACTCTTTTCCATAACATTGTTTACGCTTGTTAACTTTTCATCTATCCATTCGTTCAATCCAGCGCTGTCCTCAATATCTACTTCTTTTAGCACGCCGCGTAAGAACAACAATGCTTTAACTTCATCGATACCTTCAATCAAGTCCAGCCAAGGGGCGCGAAACTTACCACGGTTTTCTTCAAACAAATCAGCTAATAAAAAACCGCTCATTAAGGTCTGTCTTAGCAAAACTTCCAAGGCAATGTATTTTGTATAATCCATTGCTATTTTTGAAGGTAAGCTCTGCATAACCGTTTGCCAGCCCTGCGATAACCAACCTTTTGCATGCTTAATGACCGGAATTTGATGACCAGTTGCTTGTGATTGCCAAGGCTTTTCAATTAACAGTCTTGAGGCCCCTAACTGAACTTGACTGCTTTCCATAGACACCAGCAACTGTTCAGGTGATTGCACGCTTAGTAATCCTTCTCGGCGCCCATTTAGATAACTCATTAGTGATGGATGCTTTGGTATTCTGCGACTAAATGGTCCTTTATTAGAACGCAGCTTACGGATGCACTGCAGGTCGTCTTGCCAAGACCATTGTTCAGATAAAACCAATAACTGTTTGTGCAAAGTTAGTAGTTCTTGGCACTGCAATACAGGTAAATACAAAGACACACCTTGCAGCAACAAATAGACACTCTGTGCGATTTCCTTTAACGCTCCAGTATGTCCCGTTTGCAAATAAACATATTCGTGATGCTGCCAATGCGACAATGCACACTCGATTGCTTTGCATAACGCCGTTTCAGTACTATCATCGATTGCTAAATTGAGAAAGCGAGGCAAGCCTCTAGGCTGTAGTAAGGTGCCATTGATTAACTGATAACCACGAGCGGCTTTGGTAACGTTACTTAGCCGAACGGGCGTAACCTTGCTGATTTCATCCGCCAGATCAAACAATGCAGTGCTTGAGCCCTTTTTTAATTCAATTTCAATCTCACCGATGGGCAGTGAGCCAAGGTTGTGTTTCACTTCACCACTATCAAAGACTAGCTCAAGGTGATTTTCGCCATCAATAATATCAAACGTTACGCGATGAAAGTGTGTTGAGAACTGCACTTTCAATTGACGATTAATTACTTTAACATCGATATCCTCAGCCCAAATATTAGCATCAAACTTTTCGAGGTCAGGGTGCGGAATGTCCAGGTCAACATTGTATTCTGGTCGCTGATGTAAACCACCTTCTACCTTTCCTTGAGTTTTTATTGTCTGTTCAATGTGATCATTCACTCGCCTTACCCTGCAGCCCATTTTTCGTTTTCCAAGAAATTGCTCAGGCGTGTCATAGTAATCATTAAAAACATCAAATGCACTGCGTTTCACATCACCTTTCAATTTAGGTAGCAGCGCTTGTTCAAAGTTAGTTAGCGCATCTTTATCTGCAACGAGTTTTAATTCAATTTCCATAGTGTTTGGCTTGTTTTTTTAATAGCATCTGGTATTCCTGTACCATATCGCTGAATGCGATTGTGCGCAAACGTTTCGCTAATCTAGCTAGAGAAAGCCAAAGTTTCTAATTGCCTATTTACCGGATGTTCATCGCCGAATGAACATAATGAAAACCTCACTAAACAGAAATAAAAATAGACTAATACCAACTTAGCCTTGAGAAAATAAGGCGAACCCCCTAGAATCTCTCATATCGTATCTTTATACTGAAACTAACATGCGCTTGCTGATATTTACTTTTTCTCTATTTTTCTTTTCTTCATTTTCATACGCTCAAAATTCTGCGCAAAATGATCAAAAAACTCGCTATATTACTGACGAGCTGACTGTATTTATGCATGCTGGACCTTCTCGTAACTTTCGTATTGTTGGGTCTATAAATTCGGGGTCTACAGTTTCTCTCTTACAAGTCAGTGATGCTGCGGACTTCGCGCAAATAAAAGACGAGCGTGAAAGAACAGGCTGGGTTGAGTCTAAATTTCTTAGCAGCAATCCTTCTATTCGCTTATCGTTGCAAAATGCTGAGAGTGAATTAAATGCGCTACAGCAGGAATCATCGAAAATGCGAAATGATATGAATACCGCATTAAATGATTTTAAAGCCGCTGACGATCTGAAAAACATCTTAAACCTAAGACTGACTGAAAGCCTCGAGCTGCAAGCTCAGCTTAAAAGTCGCATTGAAAAGCAAGCTAGAGGCGACAAAATGGAGTGGTTCACTCGAGGGTCGATTGTCGCCTTAGTTAGCCTTTTCATCGGCTATTTAATGGGCCTATTTGGACGTAAGAAAAGAAGTTCGAATAGAATCATGTAGATCAGTCTACTTCTTTTGAAAAGTGACCAGCACTTACTAAATTTGCATACTTAAGTTAGGGTCAATAATATGCTCACATTTTTACTGATTATTAACATTGCAGGCACTGCAGCCTTCGCGATTTCAGGCGCTCTGCTTGCGGCAAAGAAAAAAATGGATTGGGTTGGCTTTGTATTTATTGGTAATGTCACCGGCATTGGCGGTGGTACCTTGCGCGATGTGATACTTGACGTACCTGTGTTTTGGCTGGTTGATTGGTACTACGTGGTTATTTGTAGCGTCTCAGCCGTGATTACATATTTTGCTGCGCAACAAATTTCACGAAAATCTAATGCCTTATTATGGGCAGATGCTATCGGTATGGCTTTATTTAGCGTACTTGGCGCTCAAAAAGCACTGAGTTTAGGCGCTGAAATACCTGTTGCAGTCATCATGGGTGTGTTCAGCGCTTGTTTGGGCGGCATCATTCGCGATGTCATTTTAAATGATGTGCCCGTAGTGTTCCAAAAAGAGATTTACATTACGGCTTCGCTTTCCGGCGCTATCGCTTACTGTGTTTCTTACAATTTACTCGGCATTATTGGCTTTTATGCTATTGGGCTTGGCTGCGTTGTAGCCTTCACCGTGCGCGCCATTGCCATTGTCACGAACCTATCAATGCCTGCTCACAAAGGTTTGCAATAAGGGCCTGCGCTGACAATTGCACTTTTATTGGGGCGAGCACTCGCCCCACATTCACTTACTCGTCGTCTTCAACTAAGGTCATCAAGGATGTATTGCCGCCCGACGCCGTGGTATCAATACTGATAGTTTTCTCGGTAACCAATCGTTGAATTAGGTTATCGTTATATTCAGCTGTAATTACCGGCAATATAGCGCCTTGTCTTTCTGCAAGCTTTGCAGAAATGTAAGCACTTCTGTCAGTGCTACTATCAACCACAACTCCCGACAAGCTTTCATTCATAAGTAAAGCTTCCAAATGACGTAACTTAGCCACTTGGAATACCGCACCCGGTGCACCAGTGCTGGCTAGCTTATCTTTGAAAGTTAGAGCTTCATCGTAAAACAATTCAGACACAACCGATATCACAGTATTACCCGTCGCTAAAGCCGTCACTATCGACAGCACCCAATACTCAAAGGTCACGTCTTTATCCGCAAAACAAACCAACACACCCCGAGGCTCAAGGTGTAAGGTATTTGACTCACCCGTTGGCCCAGGCAACTGCATAGGAGCGCGCAAACGGCGCTCAATTGCAATTAGCTGTGTTCTTGCTAACGCCAAGGTAATGTTCAAATCGTCCGCTAGTTCTTCGACGCTCTCAATATTAGCAATTTTGGCCAACAGCTGACGCACAAATGAAATACGATCATTCAAAGGCGTTAAGCGCCACTTATTCTCAACATCCATTGCAGAAATCATTAATTTCGCAGCATCTGCAGCAGAGCTCGCGTCGCTTTGTATCGCTTTGTCATCCGCATAACTTTCAAGCTGAGATGCAAATTTCGGTGTCGCTTTTTCTTTCATTAAACGTGGTAAGTAGTTTGGTCCACCTGCTTTAGGGCCTGTTCCTGATAGGCCTCGACCACCAAACGGCTGTACACCTACTATCGCACCTATCATATTACGATTAATATAAACATTGCCGGCTCTGGAGAGTCTAGCTAATTCGTAAGCACGCTCTTCTATACGAGAATGTATCCCCATGGTCAAACCAAAGCCTGTGCTATTAATTTGTTCAATCACCTTGTGGATTTCTTTTCCTTTAAAGCGGATCAAATGGACGCAGGGCCCGAACACTTCAGTCTTCAGTACATCAATATTATCAATTTCGAAAAAGTGCGGAGCGAAGAAATTTCCATTTTCTTCTGGAAGCTCACATTTATACAAGAGCTTGCCATTTGTTTTCATGTACTGAGCATGATCGTTGAGCGTTTTAAGTGCTTTTTTATCAATCACTGGACCGATGTCAGTCGACAACAATGACGGGTCGCCAAGTGACAACTCTTTCATGGCACCTACTATCATCTCACTCACATCGTCAGCGATATCTTCTTGCACGAACAATACTCGAAGTGCTGAACAGCGCTGACCTGCACTCTGGAAACCAGATGCCACAACATCGTCAACTACCTGTTCAGGTAAGGCTGTTGAATCAACAATCATGCAATTTTGACCGCCGGTTTCGGCAATCAAAGGCACTTGTTCCGTGCCGCGTGCAGCTAATAATTGTGAAATTAATGTTCCTGTTTGTGTTGAGCCCGTAAACATGACGCCTTGAATGCGCTCATCTGGTAACAACACATCGCCTACATCAGGACCGTTTGCAATCACGATGTTTACAGCATCTTCTGGTAAACCAACCGAAGTCATCAACTCTAAAGCGCGTTTGGCAATTAGACTAGTTTGCTCAGCTGGTTTAGCAATAACCGTGTTCCCTGCCACTAAAGCGGCGGCAACTTGACCTAAAAATATCGCTAGCGGGAAGTTCCAAGGACTAATGCATAAGACAACACCGCGTGGTTGCATGCGATTTTTAGGATCTAGCCTTTTTGCCTCAACCGCGTAATAACGACAGAAGTCGACTGCTTCGCGCACTTCATCAACACTGTCTAAAGTGATTTTACCGGCTTCTTTGATACATAAGCCAATCAACTCATCCATATGACGTTCAAGAATGTCAGCCGTGCGCATTAATAGCCCTGCACGTTCCTCAACAGATTGCTTCGACCATGATTTAGCGGCTTCAGTTGTGCGGTCGAGCATCGCTAGCATGTCTTTTTTACTGTGCATTTGATGTGTGCCAACAACTTCACTTAACAGCGCGGGGTTGCGCACAATAATTTGCTGTTCGGCTTCTTCAACGTCACCAAGTGTTTGCACATGACTTTCGAACCATTTTTGCAAGCGCAATGATAAGTCCCGAGTCGCGTTAACATCATATATATCAAAGCCACGAGAATTTACTCGGCTTGGCGCATATAAGTCTGCTGGCATGGCAATTTGTTTGTTTTCACGCACTTGCAGACGTTGTGTGCGCTCAACAGGATCTTCAAGCAATGCTTCAACCGGTTGACTATCATCAACAATGGCATTCACAAATGATGAATTAGCTCCATTTTCTAATAATCTACGAACCAAATAAGCTAACAAGTCTTCGTGCACACCAACAGGTGCATATACTCGGCACTGAATATTGTCTTTGGTTACTACTTGATCATATAGCGTGTCACCCATACCGTGCAGGCACTGGAATTCAAACCCTTCTTTATCATCACCTGCCAGTTCGATAATAACCGAGGCCGAATAGGCGTTATGAGTGGCAAACTGAGGATAAATAGTGTCGCGATAAGCCAGCATTCTATTTGCACAGGCATGATAAGACACATCCGTTGAGGTTTTACGCGTGAACACTGGGAAGTCATCAAAGCCGCCTTGCTGTGAATGCTTAATCTCAGTATCCCAATAAGCGCCTTTAACAAGTCGCACCATCATTTTACGGCCGACTTTAAGGCTTAAGTCACGCAACCATTCAATCACAAAAATGGCTCTTTTTTGGTACGACTGTACTGCTAAGCCAAAACCATCCCAACCGTCTAAATCACTATCACTGAAAACTTTTTCAATAATGTCTAGGGAGATCTCAAGGCGCTCTGATTCTTCTGCATCAACGGTTAAGCCGATGTCATATTTTTTTGCCAAGAGGCATAACGCTTTAAGCTTGGGGGAAATCTCATCCATAGCACGGTCATATTTAGCAAAGTCATAGCGCGGATGAATTGCAGAAAGCTTTACTGAAATACCAGGGCTTTTGCGTGGACCTCGCCCATTAGCCGCTTTACCAATCACTTCAATTGCCTGTACGTAAGCATCATAATAGCGATCGGCATCTTTCATTGTTCTAGCACCTTCACCCAACATGTCATACGAATATACGTAGCCCTGGGTTTCTTTATCAGCCGCTCGTTTCACTGCTTCTTCAATGGTTTCGCCCAATACAAACTGGCGCCCCATCACTTTCATTGCAATTTTCATGGCGCGGCGAATTACTGGTTCGCCAAGTCGTCCCACGGTTTTTTTAAGTAGACCAAATTGTTCGACTTTTCGTTTATCAGCGTAATTCACCATGCTGCCGGTAAACAGCAATCCCCAAGCAGAGGCATTAACGAATAACGAGTCGCTATTACCTAAATGCGGAGTCCATTCACCCTTTGAAAGCTTATCGCGGATCAGCTCTTCCTGTGTATGCTTGTCGGGAACACGCAATAACGCTTCTGCCAAGCACATCAAAACAACACCTTCAGCTGTAGATAAAGAGTACTCTTTCAATAGAGCGTCTACACCACCGTGCCCTTCTTGTTCACGACGTATTTGTAACACCATCGTGCGAGCACGTTCCCAAGCGCGCGATCTAGCCGCCATATTTACCTCAGCTTCAGGCAATATATGGTTGATAGCTTCCGATTCACTGATACGATAAAAATCACGTATTTTCTGACGTATAGGACAAGAATTACTTACGTTTTTGTTCACTAACATTGCATCGCCTTTCAGTTATTTAAGTACGCTGTTCGCACTATCGGTTAGCCACTTGGGCAGGTGTAAAAAGTTGGCGTACGATAGTCTTAAATGAGGCTAAAAACTACCTTTGTGAAAAAATAATTTATAGGTTTTTGTAAAAATAATTTGAGGTCCCGTATTCATTACGCTACAGGCAATAAACATGTTACAAAAAAGAACAAAGAAATCCGCGTTTTCATTGGTTGTTGACTACTAATCAGCTATTATTGATTCTAATAGCCCTATCAGGATCGTTACATGCGAAGGCACTACTTTTTTAAAAATTTGCCATCAAGTCAGCACGGTAAAATTTCCCTGTGGATTTCGATTCCTTTGGCTGTGCTTGCCCTTATTTTAGCGCTGTACTTCTTATTCGCTAATACATTACTGAAAAGTGTCGCGCAAAATGCTTTTGGTGACACATCCGGTGCCGAAGTGAATATTGATAAGGTCGATCATAGCTTTTTCCCATTTGGCATTACACTCACTCGCTTGCAAGCTACCGATAACGCCAATCCTATGCGCAACAAACTTGAAATCGCATCAGTAAAAGCTGATGTTGACTTGATGCCCTTAATTAATAGAAAGCTGATTATTGAGGAGTTGCTGATTCAAGACCTAGAGTTTGATACACAACGGGTAACTGAAGGTGCAATTTATATGGCACCAAAAGAACAGGCATCACGGTTTACGTTTCCAACTTTAGAAGATTTACCTAGTGTTGACGAAATACTCGAAAAATCACCTTTAAAAACGACAGCCGCTATAGCTGAAGCGCAAAAAGTGCTCAAACAATATCAACCCGTTCTTGAAGAAAAATATGCTGCTTTGCCAAACAAAAATAAATTAAAAGCCTACAAGGAACGATTGCAGCTACTTAAAGAAACAGATTATAAAAATCTTATTGAATTAGCGGCAGCAAAAAAAGAATTTAATGACATCAAAAACGCTATTGGGCAAGACAAGGCCAAAGCCACAGAATTTATAGATTTAGCCAAAGAGGCTAAAGAAGCTTCATCAAGTTCGCTTGCTGCGCTTAAAGCTGCGCCCCAAGAAGACTACGATTTATTAAAAGGCCTTCTGGCTGGAAACAGAGAAGCCATTGGCCAAGTCACTCAGCACCTGTTTGGCGATAAAGCCGAAATGTATACATACAGCTTATTTACTGCAATGGATATCTTGGCCGGCGGCGCGGATGAGAACACTGAAGAAAAAGTTGCTGTGGATGATGGTTTACCCAACCTTTGGATCAAAAAAGCAGCGGTGAATATAAAGTGGCAAGAAGAGCAAATTGAAACAGCTTGGCAAAATATCACCGACCAACATGCGCTTGTGGGCAATCCCACCACTTTTTTGGTAAACTCTAGTAAAGCAAAGAACTGGAAAAAAATTGATTTAAACGGCAACTTTGAAATTTTAAATGGCAAGGTTAACTCAGTGCAAAATTGGGATATCAGCGGGCTTGTTTTGGATACCGTGGAACTTTTGCCCAAAGAATCAAAGCAAAAGTTAAATGCACTACTAGAATCCGGCTCGCTAGCAAGTAAAGGCGGAATTCAAATTATTGATGGCAAAGTATCAGGATCGTCCATATTTGATTTGAGCGACTTAAAGCTTCAAGCCAGTGGCAAGAACGACTTAAGCAGTGCGATGGCTGAAGTCATTTCAGGCTTGTCCGACTTAAAATTCACGACCGACTTTTCAGGAAACATAGCAAGTCCCTCTATAAAAGTTAAATCAGATTTAGATAAAAAAATGCTGCAAGCCCTTACTAGTGGCTTGACAGGCGATAGTTCTGGTAAACTAGGGGAACTAAAAAGCAGATTGAATGCAAAAATTGCGAAGCAGTTAGGTGCATCTGGCGACCAATTAAAGTCAGTTGACGTGCTTTTAGCGACAGTGCAAGGCGACGCCAACAGCTTGAATGAACTTTTGAAGTCTCAAATGACGAACGCAATAGACAGTAAAAAAGATAAGTTATTGAATAAAATTGGCGATAAATTGTTTCGCGATGAATAGTCTTAAGCTGGTAAACGATAGTGCGCGGATAGACTGCCCTGAGATAACAAATAAAAATATGGTAATGAATGGCCTTTAGATTGGCTGGGTAAAATGCATACGCAAGCAATTTTGCAAAATTATTGAGGAACTTTACATGCGCAATAGATGGATACTCGTCATATTGATTGTCCTTTTGGGACTTCTGCAAGTGCGTCTTTGGTTTGGTAAAAACAGTATTGCAGATTTCAATATTATGCAATCAGAAGTTGAAGGATTGCAAAAACAGAATGCAAATTTAAAACAACGTAATGCCCTTTTAAAAGCAGACATTAGTGACCTTCAATTAGGTTTAGAATCAATTGAAGAAAGAGCTCGTAACGAACTGGGTTTAATTAAGGAAGGCGAAACTTTCTATCGAATTTTGCCCCAAGAGCAATAGTAATTTTGAAAGTAGTAAAAACACATGTAGCAGTTGTGCCTGCTGCTGGTATTGGCAGCCGAATGAAGTCTTCGATTGCAAAGCAATATCTTAAAATTGGAGGCCAAACCGTTATCGAGCACACCCTCGATGCGCTGCTTAGCCACCCTCAAATTAGTGATGTGATTGTAGTCTTGCATCCGCAAGATACTATTTTTGATTCATTGGCCATTGCCGCTAACCCTGCAATTAAGAAAGTTGTTGGCGGTGATGAGAGAGTTGACTCTGTGTTGAATGGTTTAAAATATTGCAGCCAGTTGCGGCATGATAATCAACAAGGAAATTCAAACAATCAATGGGTGTTGGTTCATGATGCAGCAAGACCTTGCCTTACGCATGCTGAATTAGATGATTTACTAGCCACCACGGAGCATTGTGATGGTGCTATTTTGGCAATACCTGTTGTCGATACTATTAAGCAAGGCGCGATATCCACTTTAATTGGCAAGGAGCTTCGTGGCAATGAGCTTTTAACTCAATCGGCTGTCATACAAAACACCGTCGATAGAACGGATCTTTGGCAAGCACACACGCCGCAGTTTTTCCCGCTCAAAAGATTGATTGACGCTATTCAAACAGCGCAGCAAAACAATATCCAGATTACCGACGAAGCTTCAGCTATGGAGCATATTAATGCCGAAATAAAACTTATTGAAGGACGCAGCACCAACATAAAAATTACGCGTCCGAGCGATTTAGCGCTCGCTGAGTTTTATTTGAATAATAACAATAATAAACAAAGAGGCTCTCGATGTTCCGCATAGGTCATGGTTACGATGTACATAAGTTTGGTGGTATGGGTCCGATTACCATAGGCGGTATTTGTATCGCATATGAGCGCGGTTTAATTGCCCATTCTGATGGCGACGTTGCATTGCATGCGCTATGCGATGCGCTGCTAGGTTCTTTAGCATTAGGTGATATTGGCCATCACTTCCCAGATAGCGATAAGGCATACGAAAATATCAGTAGCATTGAACTTCTAAGGCAAGTATACCAGCGAATTCAAGACTTAGGCTATATGCTAAGTAACGCCGATATCACTATTGAGGCTCAAGCCCCAAAAATGGCACCGCACATCAATTTTATGCGAGAGGCAATTTCTGATGCAATGGGTGTGTCCGTCAAAGACATCAGCATTAAGGCAACCACAACTGAAGGTCTCGGATTTATAGGTCGAGAAGAAGGTATTGCATGCAATGCCGTCGTTCTAATTTGTCCGCGTCGATAGTTAAATGGGATTATCAATTTCTCATTGGTCTAGGCTGTATGGCAAAGCCTTAGGCTCAGCGACATTAAAACTAGCGTTACACGACTTTGTTGTAGAGGAGCAGTTAGGCTTCGAACCTACAGGCAAAGGAGAGCATATTTTTCTTTGGCTCGAAAAAACCAATTTAAATACAGCATTTGTTGCCGAAGCTTTAGCAAAATTTAGCCAATTGCCATTGCGTAATATTACGTATGCGGGCCGTAAGGATAAGTTTGCCCTCACGCGTCAGTGGTTTGGGGTACATATTGCTAATAAGCAAGAACCCAATTGGGCAGAGTTTGAACTTGAGGGCGCGCGCATACTTGATGTTACTCGCAATGATCGTAAGTTGCGCGTTGGCGTGCTGAAAGGAAATAAGTTCAGCATTCGCTTACGCGATATGCAGAACGTCGATACTGAAGCGCTTGAGCAAAGGCTCGAACAGATAAAGCAACAAGGTGCCCCAAACTATTATGGCAGCCAGCGTTTTGGCGAAATCAGATTGAGTCCAAACCAAACGAACTCAGAGCAGCCAAAATCATTGGCGGATCATAAGCCAATAGCCGACCATAAACCTGTAATTGCGCAAAAGCGGCAAGGCGGCAATTTGGCGCTAGCAGAAAAGCTCATGGAAGGAGAAGCAATACGCAATCGAAATAAGCGTTCTGTGGCAATTTCAGCGCTTCGAAGCTGGCTATTTAATGAAGTAATTCATATGCGAATTGAACAAGACTGTTTTCATCATCCAATGCTGGGCGACGCCATGCAATTGAGCGGTTCCAATAGTTTCTTCGTATTTGATGATGAAAATGAAAAGGCAAAAATGTTAGCTCGGCTGGCAGAATTTGATATTAATATCACCGCGCCCTTATGGGGGGAAGGTAAACTGCACACCTCCGATACAGCAAAAGACCTCGAGCTTGCCTGCGTAACCCAGCATTCGAATATTATTGAGACGCTCAATGCATTGGGGCTTAGACAAGAGCGGCGAGCAATACGTATCGTACCCAACGAATTTACTTGGCAAATCGAAGACAATGATTTAATTATGCAGTTCTCTCTTCCAGCGGGTTGTTTTGCAACATCCATAGTAAGAGAATTGTTAGATGTATAACTTGCAAACTCAATACAAAGTAATATCGAGCTTTTTTGCAGCAGCCATCCATTTTAGTTGCCTGACTAACAAGGTAAATAATTAGTGAATATATTATTAAGTAATGATGACGGTGTAAATGCGGTTGGTATAGCTGTGCTTTACGAGCATTTGTCAAAAGAACACAATGTAACGGTCATAGCCCCAGATAGAAACTGCAGCGGAATGAGTAACGCCTTATCATTGCACACTCCCTTGCGTATTGAACAAATGCCTAATGGTTTTTATGCCGTTAATGGCACACCATCCGATTGTGTGCAATTGGGTATCAATAGATTAATGAAAAAAGAGCCATCAGCGTGTAAAGAGCCATCAGCTTATAAAGAACCTGACTTGGTTGTTTCTGGTATTAATCATGGACCTAATTTAGGCGACGACACGATATACTCTGGCACCGTAGCTGCAGCATTAGAAGGTCGCCATATGGGTTTACCTGCAGTAGCAGTTTCTCTTTGCAGTAAAAAAGAAAGTTATTTTAATACTGCTGCAAGGGTAACTTGCGATATCATTCGTCGGTTAGCGTCGCATCCCTTAGGACCGAATGAAATCCTGAACGTGAATGTTCCTGCAATTCCATACGATTCAATTAAAGGTATCTGCGCCACTCGTTTAGGGAAACGACACCGCGCAGAAACCATGGTTGAAAGTAAAGACCCCTTTGGCCGAACTATTTATTGGTATGGGAAGTTAGGAAGCGAGCAAGATGCTGGCGAAGGTACCGATTTTTATGCGGTAAACAATGGGTATTGCTCAGTGACTCCGCTATCTGTAGATATGACTGTGCACGAGAAAGTCAGCAAAATGAACGCTTGGTTAAATACCACAGAAGCAAAAGCTTAGGAATAAAAATGGCAATATCATCTCGCAAGGGTTTACAACTTGCGCAATTATTAGAACAAGAAGGCGTAAGCGACAATAAGGTATTAACCGCTATTGCTAATACGCCTCGAGAAATTTTCCTTCCTGATGCACTCAAACATAAGGCGTATCAAAATACTGCTTTACCAATTGGCCAAGGCCAAACAATATCGCAGCCGTATATCGTAGCAAAAATGACAGAGCTACTATTAAACGCACCAGTTAAACCGAAGAAAGTGCTGGAGATCGGCACTGGCTCAGGCTATCAAACTGCAATATTAGCAGGCATTTTTGCTCAGATTTTTTCCGTAGAACGCATCAAGGCACTTCAATTTCAAGCTAAACGCCGCATGAATCAACTCGACTTTCACAACATTTCAATGAAGCATGGCGACGGTTGGCAAGGTTGGTTAAGTAAAGCGCCTTTTGACGGAATTATTGTTACCGCTGCTGCTGCAAAATTACCTCAAGCCTTGTTAGAACAATTGAACGATGGTGGGCGCTTGATCATCCCTGTTGGAGATGAACAACAAAGCTTGAAGTGCATTGATCGCAAAGGCGAAGAATTTATTGAAAAAACCATAGAGCCGGTTCGTTTTGTGCCATTAGTTGCGGGTGATTTACTTTGAAAATTTTCGAAAAATGTTATGACTTATGCTTAAAATGGGCACAGCATCGTCATGCTGAAAAATACTTAGCTGGCTTGAGTTGCTCAGAGTCGATGTTCTTCCCTATTCCGCCTGACGTAATGCTAGCACCAATGGCCCTTAGCCAGCCACAGAAAGCTTGGCGATTTGCAGCTATAACAACCATTGCATCAGTTATTGGTGGTATTTTAGGCTACTTATTAGGCTACTTCGCGTTTGAGTCTTTTATTCAACCACTAATTGTCGAGATGGGTTACGAAGGGAAGTTGGCTCAAGCAACACAGTGGTTTGAAGCATATGGCGTGTGGGTGGTTTTCTTGGCTGGGTTTTCACCTATTCCATACAAGGTATTCACTATTAGCGCTGGTTTTATGCATATGGCTCTAGTCCCTTTCATCATTGCTTCAACAATAGGTAGAGGACTTCGTTTCTTCCTAGTTGCTGCCCTAATGAAATATGGCGGTCCTATGATGGAAGCTAAATTGAAAAAATATATAGAAATTTTGGGCTGGGGCACCGTTATCCTTGCCGTTATCCTCTATTTAATCTTTCGGTAATAGCCAACATGTTGCGCTTGCTTGCATACAAATCACTAAGCTTTTCAAAAATAGCTATTACAAGAACTGCTATTACAAGAGCAGCTATTGCAATGTGCTTGCTGATCTTACTTGCCGCTTGCAATAATCGCTATAATCCAGCACCTGTAATCTCACTCAATACCAGTGTCGCAAAACAAAACAACCTAACTGAAATTAGCGGTGCTAGATATGAAGTGCAAAAAGGGGATACCCTTTTTGCTGTCGCCTTTTACAGTGGGAATGACTATCGCGATATCGCTAAATATAATAATTTAAAGCCTCCTTTTAGCATTTATCCAGGCCAAATACTCGAACTAATTCCGAGCTCGGCCAACTATATTAATAGTAAAAACAAGCCCATCAGCTCTATGCCTACTGCAACTACTAAAGTTGTAGTTGACCCTAAGAAAACTCAGGAGTATGGTGAAGTAGAGCTAGAAAAACATCGAAAAAAATCGAAACAACAAATTCAAGCTTCGAATAAACCTGATAAAAAATCGGCATGGATATGGCCAGCAACAGGTGAATCGACCTCTGCGGTGGTAGGTAGCGATGGAACCAACCGTGGAGTAGATATTAAAGGTAAATTGCGCTCTCCAATTTACGCTGCCGCGAATGGTAAAGTTGTATATGCAGGTAATGCGTTAAAAGGATACGGCAACCTCGTTATTATCAAACATGATAATAATCTACTAAGCGCTTATGCGCACAACGATACTATTTTGGTTAGTGAGCAAGCTTATGTTAAGCAAGGACAACAAATTGCAACTATGGGACGCACTGATGCCAGTGAGGTTATGTTGCACTTTGAAATACGCCGCAAAGGGAAATCGTTGGACCCTCTCAAGTTTTTACCCAAAAGGTAGTACCTTTATAGGCGCAGCCCTGTTTACTTTACTCTTCTTTCGTTCAGTTACCCTATCCTTCATTGTATTCAATTCGCTAAAGTGATGGGGCCCAATAATGACCATAAAATACAAAAACATCTCGAGTAAGCTGCATACGTCACCCCAACACTCAAAGGAAAATGATATGGGTCGCATAGATAACATCTCGCTTATTAGCGAAGAAGTAGACGCAAAAAAAGACATAAAGGAATCTGACGATAGCCAAAACAAAACAGTTGAAGAAGTGTCGATTAAGCAACTTGACGCGACTCAGATGTATCTTGGAGAAATTGGTTTTTCGCCTTTATTGACAGCCGAAGAAGAAGTTAAGTTTTCAAGAGAAGCTCTACAAGGTAACGAAAAATCTCGAGAACGGATGATCGTCAGTAATTTGCGTTTGGTTGTAAAAATTGCGCGTCGCTACAATAATCGAGGCTTAGCTTTACTTGACTTAATAGAAGAAGGAAACTTAGGTTTAATAAGGGCTGTAGAAAAGTTTGACCCTGAAAGAGGTTTTCGTTTTTCCACTTATGCTACTTGGTGGATCAGGCAAACAATTGAGCGCGCATTGATGAATCAAACACGCACTATTCGCTTACCTATCCATATCGTTAAAGAATTAAATTTATATTTACGGACAGCAAGAAAGTTAGCACAAGAACTTGATCATGAACCAACCGCAGAGGAAATAGCTGAAGCAACGGGCGAACCAATTGCCAGCGTGCAAAAGATGCTGAAACTCAATGAACGCATTAACTCCGTCGATACACCAATAGGTGGCGATGATGAAAATAAAGCGCTTTTAGATATCATTGCAGATGATCAAGGCGCAGGCCCAGAGAATTTATTACAAACGAACGATATGAAATTAAACATCATTAAATGGCTACAAGAACTAAACCCGAAACAGAAAGAAGTCTTAGCTAGACGTTTTGGTTTACTTGGCTATGAACCAGCCACACTGGAAGATGTCGGGATTGAAATAGGGCTAACAAGAGAGCGAGTAAGACAGATTCAAGTAGAAGCTCTAAAGCGATTGAAAGATGTTATGCATCATCACGGTCTTGATATAGAATCCCTATTTAATTTTAATGGATAGTTAATTCCAAATGATTCTAGCTTTTGCTCGACTTGCAGTTTCCGGCCTTATTGCTTTTGTTTTTTATGCTGCATGGGCTTACTATGCAAATAGCTTAGTTACCGACGACCAACAAGTGCTGTATAAAGCGGCAATAGTGCAAGGCAGCTATAGCGGCGGTATAACACTCATTTTTACTTTTGTTTTAGAGCTGTTTCACAAGCTATTTAGAAATAAACAGTATTGCTTGCCACTGATTGTGCCGACGCTTATTAAACCCTCGTTTTTTAGCAAAGAGTGCGCGACCACAAAAACCTTCGAGTCTTCATTGCACACTATCGAAAAAGCGTGCAATGGCACTTGCGTGCCCGGAATGCTAATTACCCCATTACCCGCAATTTTGGTTCAAAGCCTATTTGTAATAAGCGTTAACATTGCATTCATGACACCAAACTTATGGCTGACAGTTGCACCATCAATCTTTTTTAGTGCCATATACGGGTATGTATACAGTGTTTCTTTGACTAAAAAACTTAAGCTCGCTCAAGTGTGACAAAAGTATAATCGTGAGGGTTTTTATCGTCTTTTTGATGTGCATCACGCGCAATTTCGTTCCACTGCGCGTTGCTTTCATAGTCAGGGAATTGGGTGTCCCCTTCTACGCTCAAGTCAATGAATGTTAAATACAAACGTTGAGCTTGTTCAAGCATTGATTGATAAACACTGCCGCCACCAATAATCATTACCTCATCAAAAGCCGAGGCCTCTTTCATTGCAGCATCTATTGAAGTAACAACGATTGCATCGCCAAGCGAATAATTTGGATTAGTTGTTATAACGATATTCGGACGACCGGGCAGCGCTTTGCCAATAGACTCATAGGTTTTTCTACCCATAATCACAGGCTTGCCCATGGTTATAGCTTTAAAGTGCTTTAAATCTGCTGGTAGGTGCCAAGGCATGTCATTATCAGCGCCAATTACTCTGTTTTCTGCCATTGCGGCAATCATTGATATCATCTTTTAATTCCGGCACGTATTTCAGCACAACATTCACTATAAATGTTGTGTTGATATTATTTAATAATTCATTTTAAAAAGGAGGGAAAGTAGTTAACTACTTTTGATAAACAACTTCTACGTCGTAATCGTCATCATCCCAATCATCATCGTCAAGGTCGTCGTCAGCTTCATCATCATCTTTAACTTTATCGTTTTGATGTTCTGCAATAACTTGCTCATGATAAGTGTCCCACTTGAAGGCTTTATCGTCTACTTCAACATTGAACATTTCTTCCTCGGGAGGAAGTGAATCAATAAACTCCATTAGATCCTGGCAAAGCTCATCAACATTTAGTTTCTGAACGGCTGAGATTTCATAATAATCTTCATCCCACCCTAACTTAGCCGCAATTTCAGCACAAAGAGCCTTTGCTTCGTCTTCTAACATTAGGTCGATTTTATTGAACACTAACCATCGTGGCTTGGAAGCTAACTTTGGACTATATTTATCTAATTCATTAAGAATAGTTAAGGCATTCTCAACAGGATCTGAACCGTCAACAGGCATTATGTCGATAAGATGGACCAGTACTCGACATCGTTCCAGGTGTTTCAAAAATTGAATACCTAAACCAGCGCCATCTGAAGCACCTTCGATCAAGCCGGGAATATCTGCAATAACAAAACTAGCTTGAGAATCAAGACGTACTACACCCAAATTTGGTATGAGTGTTGTGAATGGGTAATCAGCTACTTTTGGCGTAGCCGCAGAAACCGAACGAATGAAAGTTGATTTACCGGCATTTGGCATACCCAACATGCCAACATCAGCAAGCAACAAGAGCTCTAAGGAAAGTTTGCGTATTTCACCTGGCGTGCCATTCGATTTTATCCATGGCGCTCTGTTTGTGCTGCTTTTGAAGCGCGCATTACCCAAGCCATGAAAGCCACCTTGAGCAACCTTCATACGTTGACCATGCTTAACTAAGTCACCTAGAAATTCTCCAGTATCTTGATCGGTAGCTCGGGTTCCAACAGGAACAGGTAGAATCAAATCTTCACCACCACGACCGGTACAATTAGCGCCTTGACCATTAGTACCGCGCTGAGCACGATGAAAACGCTCAAACTGAAAATCAATCAAGGTATTTAAATTTTCGTCGCCTTCTAAATAGACGCTGCCGCCATCGCCGCCGTCACCGCCATCAGGACCGCCTTTAGGAATGTATTTCTCGCGTCTGAATCCAATAACGCCGTTACCACCGTCTCCAGCTTCTACGCGTATCTCTGCTTCATCAACAAACTTCATATCTTTTCTCTAAACCTGTGGTTGGTGGGTGTTAGCAACATTAATAAATTGCCTTCACGCGAATTTACTATTACACGAATCTTCTATTAACAGTATAGCAGTTTTTGCTATTTCAGTAACTGGTCTTTGAACCAGTTATAGATCCTTGCACAAAGCAGTTGCAATCTTTCACAAAGCGATTGCGATCTGTGCATGAAGCAATTAAGCAGAGCCCCTTTCCTCAAAAAACGCGGCAAACTCATCCATGATGAACTAAGACAATCACATCCCTATAATTGTAATTTTTTGAGGAAAGGGCCTCTGCTTAATTACTTCTCGTCAACTTTTGGTGTTACTTAAAACGCTTACTCTTCGGGTCTGACTGTCTTGCTCTTTATTTATTTCTCTGCAGATTATTCGTCAACGCATTGCTGAAAAAAGAGACTGAACGATTAAAAAAGCAATGCAAAAAAAACCCCGCTTATAGCGGGGTTTCCGATATGCTTTAGAACGAGTTACTCAGCAATGATGCTTACGTATCTGCGATTCTTAGGGCCTTTGATATCAAACTGAACTTTACCGTCTAAAAGAGCGAATAAAGTATGGTCTTTACCAATACCCATGTTGTCTCCAGGATGGAACTTAGTTCCACGCTGGCGAACAATAATGTTACCCGCAGTTACAGCTTGTCCGCCATAGCGCTTTACGCCAAGACGTTTACTTTCTGAATCGCGACCGTTTTTGGTACTACCACCAGCCTTTTTATGTGCCATGAGTTAGTGCTCCTTTTATGCGTTGATTGCAGTGATTTTCACTTCTGTGAACCACTGGCGATGTCCCGTAGTCGTACGACTGTTCTTACGTCGACGGAACTTAACTATTTTAATTTTTTCACCACGACCGTGAGTAACGATCTCAGCTGTAACCTTACCACCAGCAACATAAGGCGTTCCGATTTTTACGTCTTCGCCATTGCTGATCATCAAGATATTATCGAATTCAATTGACTCACCAGGAGCCACTTCAATCTTCTCAAGACGAACGGTTTGACCTTCGGCCACACGGTGTTGTTTACCACCACTTTGGAAAACCGCGTACATATATTTCTCCGCACTGCGCATACAAGCGCTTTTATTCAAAAAACAGGGCGCGAATTGTACTTTAAGGATTGCGATCTATCAAGTACCAAACATGATTTAATTCTGTGTATTTTCAATTAGACGAAAAATAAAGCAACAATCATGCAAACTGACGCTTATTTAAATCAGTTTTGTACATGACATTATAGATTAAGGTACACTAATCGCCATTATCTATAGCGTTATAAATAAAGGCACAGTCGAGTTAAATATGGACTTAACAAGTATTCAATCACTTTCTGCATCGGACATGCAGGCAGTCAATAAGCTGATTCAGTCGCAAGTTGATTCCGATGTTGCCTTAATTAATCAGTTGGGTTTTTACATTGTTAATAGCGGCGGTAAGAGATTACGCCCGTTATTGACAGTTTTGGCGGCAAGAGCGTTAGGTATAAAAAGCGACGAACATCACACCTTAGCCGCTATTATTGAGTTTATACATACAGCGACCTTGCTGCACGATGATGTCGTAGATGAGTCTACAATGCGTCGTGGGCGAGAAACCGCCAATGCCGTGTTTGGCAATCAAGCGAGCGTTTTGGTTGGTGACTTTTTGTATTCGCGTGCATTCCAGATGATGGTAAGTTTGCAACGTATGAAGGTCATGGATATTTTATCCGATGCAACCAACAGAATTGCACAGGGTGAAGTAATGCAATTAATGAATTGCAATGACCCAGAAACCACCGAAGAAAGCTATTTAGAAGTTATTTACAGCAAGACTGCGCGCTTATTTGAGGCCGCGACTCAGCTAGCAGCTATTTTGACTGACCAAAATAACGAAATAGAAGCCGCGATGCAAGCCTATGGGAAACACTTGGGCACGGCATTTCAGTTAATTGATGATGTTCTCGATTACACCGCAGAATCTGACGACATGGGCAAGAATGCGGGCGATGACTTAGCTGAAGGCAAGCCTACCTTGCCACTATTACACGCAATGTGGAATAGTGATGAAGCTGATGCTCTGCTAATAAGAGATGCTATTGAAAATGCTAACGGTATGCCTCATTTTGACCATATTCTTAATGTAATGCAGCAAACAGGCTCATTAGCCTATACGCAGGAATGTGCTGAAGTTGAAGCGCAAAAAGCAAAAGATGCGCTGATTAACATACCAGAAAGTGGCTATAAGGATGCTTTGATAGGGCTAGCTGACTTATCGGTTAATCGAAACCATTAGTAAATTTAGCTAAAGGGCTACACAAAAGGACTAGGCCCGAATCTGTTCAATGTTTTCCCAAAGAGTTTGCACTGTGTCGGACGTGTCAATTAACTTTAAGTCACGCATATCAACAAGTTCATTTATTAATATACCTTTTATAAAAGGTATTCTTCTAAATAAAGTTTCATCTTCTTTCTGATACAGATAGTCCTGCGACTTAATAGCGGCAAACAAAATTGGCAGGAAAAATAAAAACCAAACAAACCATTGCTCATTGATAATCGTAATTATTTGTAACGGCAAGGCGCCGAATAGAAGCGCAAAAAATACGCTATTTAGAATAGAACGTTTCATAAAATCCCTTTAAACAAGCAAAACGGCTTCCGTCCTTAGAAAGTGGCAAGACAATAGCAGAAAAACTATATAGACAAAAGTCGAATGTTATTAAGCTAGCCTAAAAGCTGTTAAAAAACTCCATTTTACTTTTTGTAAAAAGAAACTAGTCGCTTTCTAAGCCTAGTTCTCTGGTCATATTCTCATTGCGCTCACGGTGCACAATAATATTATCTTCAATGCGAATGCCGCCGAAAGGTTTGAATTCATCAATCACATTCCAATTGATATATTTGGATTGCTCTGAGCCTTTTAACTTAGTCAACAAACTATCGATGAAGTATAAACCAGGCTCTATGGTAAATACTTGCTTAGCTTCAATAGTCCGAGTGCAGCGCAAGAACGGATGCTCTTCTGGTGGTGGATTCGGTGTGCCGCGATCATCCGCTGCATGCCCAGCAACGTCATGCACTTGCAAACCTAGAAAGTGACCTACTCCATGCGGGAAAAAGGTTTGCGTAATCTGTTGTTCAACGCAATCTTGGGCGGATAAATTCACCACACCAAAATCTTGCAAAATTTGCGCGATACCTGTGTGGGCAGCTATTTGGATTTCAACATAGCTGACGCCTGGTTTTAGTTTGTCACCTAGCTTAATAGTTAAGGCATCAAGCGCTTTTATCATGTCTGTAAATTCATGTGACTTTGCACAATATGTACGAGTAATATCTGCAGCATAGCCGTGGTAGCTTGCCCCGGCATCAATTAAAAAAGTTCTAAAGTCAGCCGGAGCGTCCGTATTTGTTTGCATATAATGCAATATAGAAGCATTTTCGTTTAGCGCTATAATATTATTGTAGGGAACATCATTGTCACCCTGTCGTGCAGCCCTGAGGTAGGCATTATTGATGTCAAATTCACTTTTTTGATCATAGAACGCAGCTTTGGCAGCCCTATGCGCACCAACAGCAATAACATTTGCTTGACGCATGCATTCAAGTTCATAGTCGGTTTTATAAGCTCGTTGCCAGTGCAAATAGTTAAGTACGCGATCAGGGTTGATGATTTCAAAGCCAAGCGCTCTGGCGACTTCGATATACTCGCCTACATAGGCATATTTGATTTTGTCATATGGCAGGTGCTTCTCTACCGCATTAGCTTGCTTTAAGTAAACAATATCAAAATGTTCCACCCAAAATTCAGTCGGTTCAGGCGGTACTTTATGCCAAAAATCTTCCGGCCGGTAAAAAATCAACTTGGGTTTGTCAGTGCCGTTAACAACTAGCCAGCAACAAGGATTATCAACAATAGGAAGCCAAGCTTTAAACTGTGGGTTAACCGTATATGGATAATAATTGTCGTCCAAGAACATTACTTTTCCTTGGCCAGAGTGAATAATCAATCCATCGATACTTTCGCGCTGGATCGCTTCAAGCGTGCGCGCTTGTAAAATCTTAATATGTTCAGCGTAAGATGCAGAATGACTTGGCATTGACGTCCTCGTTATTGGGAAAAGTCCTGATTGGAAAAATTCCAAGCTTATTTAATTGATTTGCAAATAGTTTAATGCCGCAATAGATGCAATTGGATAAGGCTATCACGACAAGACATTGATGTCAGCGAATAAGGATTACTGGGAATACTAATCGGCCACATTGGTCGGAATTTGCATCAGCACTAATTCACCAAACACCGAGTCTTTAAGAGGCTTTGGTAGTTCTGAATCACTTATTTCAAATAACTGATTTTGATAAATTTGCTTATAAGCCATAACCGCTTTAACGTAATTTCGTGTTTCTTTAAAAGGAATCGTCTCTACCCATAAGTCAGCGCCTACGCTCTCATTTTCGGGCAGCCACCTTTTTACTGTGCTCCATCCTGCATTATAAGAAGCGGTAGCAAGTACCATATTATTGCCTACTTTATCCATCAGATAACGCAGGTACTTGTTACCTAGCTTAGCATTGGTTTTAGGGTTCATAAGCGAACGGTTGGATACTCGTTTCTTCTCAAGATACTTTGCAGTGGAAGGTAAAACTTGCATTAAGCCGAAGGCTTTTGCACTGGAAACAGCATCACTCATAAACGAACTTTCTCGACGCGCGATAGCAAAAGCCCATTCAGGGTCAATTTTATTTCGATTGGCCTCTTTTGTTAGCAGCTCTCCATAAGCCATAGGAAAGCGTCTATTAACGTCGTTCAAATAGCCTGAGTTAGCAAAGGTAAATATCGCTTGGTCATGCCATCCCAATTGACTTGCAATAACAGCAGACGCTAACTTTTCTTCATCTGCAAGTTGGCGCTGAACAAAGCGCCATTCACGTCGAGCTTCATTAAAGCGCTTCAGTTCTTTTAGTTCCAGCGCTCTTTTCGCACTGGGCATAGCTTTAATTTTATCCATAACCGCCTTTTTAATAACCAAAGGGTGATTTTGAAAATTAAACGATTGCCCTAACCTAGCACTCGATAAAAACCCGTAGTAATGACGCTCGCCAGCAAGCTGTTTATAAAGTACATCGGCTTTTTCATTGTTATTCAATGCTTCATAACTGCGCGCTAGCCAATATTGATATTCATTTGCACTAGTCAAAGTAGGTGGTGCTTTTTCAATTAAATTAATAATACTCGACCAATTCTGGTCTTTTAGCAGCACCGCTAAATGCCAACGCAGCACCTCACTGTCCTGTTCAAGGATTTCCGATTTAACCAACCAAGATTCCGCGTCTTCGTGCTTGGCTATTGCCATGCTTATCGCAAAACGATTAGCCACTTTTGCCTTTTGTTCTGAGGTAAAAACAAACTTTTTCTGCGCATCTTCCCAAGCGCTCAAAGCACCTGATTTATCGCGCCAAACTAAGCGTGTTAAGCCATAACTTATGATATCAGTTTCAATATCTGGATAATTCCCTTTGAAGGCCTTGAGGCGTTTAACGGTTGCGGGAGATCGCCGGGTTTTCTGCCACAGATCCGCCACATATTTTTTCTCATTTGGCAGCAAAGTGCGTAAGTAAGTAATTAAGGTGTGCTGTCCTCCATTTGCAGCTTTTGCAATACGCTCAAGAATGAGTTCATCGGTCAGCTGACCATCTGCTTTCCACTTTTTAAATAGCTGGTCGCAATCTTTAGGTTGGGATTTACTGACATTCCATAACTTCGCTATTTGCGGGTAGAGTTCATCTTTGCTTGCGCCGTCAGCTAATTTGTAACGTAAATATCGACAGCTTAATTTGGTGTCGCCTATGGGTTGATAAAACTCCATAAAGAGTTTTTTGCGATTTTTCTTGGCTAAATAACGTAACCAAGGTCGCAATATTCTTCGCTGCAACGGCGTATTTTCATATTGCTTCAGGAATGCTCTTACTTGACCGACTTTGCGAGTGCTTAAGCCGTGCAAAATTTTGCTTTCAATTAAATAAGGAACCAGCGGGTAATCACCTAGATTTACGACCAACTTAGCAAAGTCCTCGTCACTCGTGTTCCAAACTTTCTTTTCGATCCTTAAGAATTCTGAACGCTGACTTTCCAGTTTTTGTTCCGAAGCCTTAGGCCTCGATGTGCTGTCCGATGTGTTAACCGAAGAATATGCAACATTCGGCAGAGAAACACTGACTAAAAAAATGATGTGGTAAATGGGGGTTAAGACCTTAAGCAATGTGCGTTCCATGGTTAGTAGAGATTAATAACATTAAATAAATTAAAAATAACTGGTACAATGAGTGCTTGAAAAAGAAGTATTCGCACCAATGTTGATCAACTACCAGAATGTTCTATGTTAAGTAGTACCACAATATTTGACAAAACGTTCAACAAAAGTATAAGACACCTATCGGAAAAAGGTGGTTTAATCTTAATAATTTTTATAATGCACGTTGTAAATGTCACAGGAGAATATAATGATCTTTGAAGGCAAGAGTCTTTCGGTAACACTGACAGACGACTCAATTGCTGAACTTGTGTTTGATGCACAAGGCTCAGTAAACAAGTTCGATAAACAGACGGTTGAAGAA
>CAJQOP010000002.1 GCA_905479945.1 uncultured Glaciecola sp.
CCTTCAGGGCCTAAATCGATAACCCAATCTGCTGTTTTCACTACATCCAAATTGTGTTCGATAACAACCACAGTGTTGCCGCGATCTCTTAGCCTGTGTAATACTTCCAGCAATTGCTTTATATCATGGAAGTGCAGGCCAGTTGTCGGTTCATCAAGGATATACAAGGTTTGCCCAGTATCGCGTTTTGATAACTCTTTGGCGAGCTTTACCCGCTGTGCTTCACCGCCAGATATGGTGGTTGCTGACTGGCCCAAACGAATATATGACAAGCCTACATCCATCAAGGTTTGCAGTTTTCGATTGATTGCCGGTATAGCTTCAAAGAAATCACGAGCGTCTTCAACAGTCATTTCCAAAATTTCGTGTATATTTTTGTGTTTATATCGAATTTCTAGGGTTTCACGATTATAACGCTTACCCATACAAACATCGCAAGGGACGTACACATCAGGAAGGAAGTGCATTTCAACCTTAATTAAGCCGTCACCTTGGCATGCTTCACAGCGTCCACCTTTCACATTAAAACTAAAGCGACCGGGCTTGTATCCGCGTGAGCGCGCTTCTTGAGTTCCCGCGAACATTTCTCGAATTGGTGTAAAAATACCTGCATAAGTTGCGGGGTTTGAACGCGGCGTTCTGCCTATTGGGCTTTGGTCAATATCGACCACCTTATCCATATGTTCTAAACCGGTTATTGATTTGTATGGTGCGGGTTCATTGGTGGTCGCGCGATTAAGTTCACGTTGCGCAATGCGATAAAAAGTATCATTAATTAGAGTTGATTTGCCCGAACCTGAAACACCGGTAACACAGGTCATTAATCCTTGTGGAATTTTTAAAGTAACCGATTGAAGGTTGTTACCTGTGGCTTCAGTTAATACCACCCATTCGCGATTCTTTGTGCTGGTGCGCTGCTTAGGTATTTCTATGAACTCTCTTCCTGACAGATACTTACCAGTGAGTGAATGTTCACTATTCATTATATCTTCTAGCTTGCCTTGCGCGATAATTTCGCCGCCATGTACGCCAGCACCAGGACCAATATCAACAATATGGTCGGCTTCTTTTATGGCATCTTCATCATGTTCAACAACAATAACTGTGTTACCTAGGTCACGTAAATGACGCAAGGTGACTAATAGACGGGCATTGTCACGTTGATGTAAGCCAATAGAAGGTTCATCAAGTACATACATCACTCCTACTAAACCAGCGCCAATCTGACTTGCTAGCCTGATGCGCTGAGCTTCACCACCAGACAAAGTGTCGGCGCTACGAGAAAGTGAGAGGTAATTTAATCCAACATTAACTAAAAACTGCAGCCGGTCTTTAATTTCTTTTAGGATCTTGTCGGCAATAGCCGCTCGTTGGCCAGTTAAGTTTAAGTTGGTGAATAATTCCAAGCAGTCAGCAATCGACATTTCGGCTACTATTGGCAAGTTAGTCGTACCTTCAATGAATACGTTTCGGGCTTCTAATCTGAGCCTTGTGCCTGAGCATGAAGAGCAATGCTGGTGGCTCATATACTTGGCTAATTCTTCGCGTACTGTATTTGATTCAGTTTCACGAAAGCGCCGCTCCATGTTGGGAATAATTCCTTCAAACGGATGCTTACGCTCCATTATATCGCCGCGTTCATTAATATATTTGAACTTGATTGAAGTGCCCTTACTGCCGTAAAGCACTATATCTTGTGACTTTTTATCTAAGTCTTGGAATACCGTATTTAAATCAAATTCGTAATGATCGGCAACCGACTGTAGCATTTGAAAGTAGTAATAACTGCGTTTGTCCCAGCCACGGATCGCGCCGCCACTTAAGCTTATTTCGTTATTGCCCACTACTCTGTGTGGGTCGAAAAACTGCCTTGTACCCAAACCATCGCAAGTTTGACATGCGCCTGCTGGGTTATTGAATGAAAATATTCTAGGCTCTAATTCAGTAATGCTATATCCACAATGAGGACAAGCGAAGTTAGCTGAAAACACAATCTCTTCTTTGTGCTTCTCATCATCATCCATGTAGGCTACTTTCGCTGAGCCAGAGGACAGTGTTAGTGCGGTTTCAAATGATTCAGCTAGGCGAAGTTGCAGGTCATCACGGACTTTAAAGCGATCAACTACAATTTCGATAGTATGCTTTTTATGCAAATCGAGCGGGGGTGGATCTGACAAATCACATACTTCGCCGTCAATCCGTGCCCGAATAAAACCTTGGGCAGCCAAGCCTTCAAGTGTTTTGACGTGCTCGCCTTTGCGATCTTGTACAACAGGCGCTAACAACATCAGCTTTGTGCCTTCTGGCATTTCCAGTACACGATCAACCATTTGACTTACAGTTTGTGCGTTCAGGATAACGTCGTGCTCAGGGCACTTAGGTATGCCAACACGGGCAAAAAGTAAACGTAAATAATCGTAAATTTCGGTAATCGTTCCTACCGTTGAGCGCGGATTATGCGATGTGGACTTTTGCTCAATTGAAATAGCGGGCGATAAACCTTCAATGTGATCAACATCAGGCTTTTCCATCATTGACAAAAATTGTCTGGCATATGCCGACAACGACTCGACATATCGACGTTGTCCTTCAGCATATAGAGTATCGAAAGCGAGTGACGATTTACCCGAACCAGATAAGCCAGTTATAACAACAAGTTTGTCTCGTGGAAGGGTTATATTGATGTTTTTCAGGTTGTGGGTGCGAGCCCCGCGAACTTCGATCTTATCCATATTGCCTTAGAAAGTGTGGTGCCAGAACAATCAAATAGTATGACACATATTTAGTGAAAAATATGGGTTTGTTACGCAATCTGCATAGAAGGGATCATGTAGTTATGAGTCCTACAAATTCTTGTGCTAATATTCATCGTCATTGTTTTCGCATTCGTAAAACTGCAACTTGGCTCTAAACTAAAGCCCGCGCTTAGGTCGGATAGACAACGATCCAACGTATACGAAGCGATGCAAACATCAGCTAACAATAAACCTTTGGAAATCAAAAGAACTTGAATCCTCAAGAAACACGCGCAGCAATCAGTTTAGCCTTGGTATATGTGTTACGCATGCTAGGGCTTTTCATGGTTATTCCTGTGTTAGCCATCGCGGCAATTGAATATCCAGATTACTCACCGTTATTGGTAGGTTTGGCCATTGGAGGCTACGGGCTAACGCAGGCTATTTTGCAAATACCGATGGGTATTTTGTCCGATAAGTGGGGTCGTAAGCCGGTTATTTACATGGGCTTATGCTTTTTTGCGGCGGGCAGCCTAATTGCGGCGAACGCAGACTCTATGTTAATGCTCACCGTTGGACGTATTTTGCAGGGAGCAGGCGCAATTGCTGGCGCGGTAATGGCCTTAGCCGCCGATGTTACTCGTGAGTCACAACGCGCCAAAGTAATGGCTATTATTGGCGTATCAATTGGCTTTTCATTTTATTTAGCACTACTTACCGGGCCAATTATTGCTGGCCAATTTGGTATGCAGGGTATTTTCTGGATAACTGCGATACTCACCGTTTGTTGCTTGCCATTGGTCAAATTTGGTGTGCCGAACCCCAAGCAAGAAAGCCCATCTGGGGATGCTTTACCGCAGTTGAGCCAATTAAAACACTTAGCTACAAATCCTAGTCTTTGGAGACTAAATGCAAGCGTGTTAACTGTTCATTTATTAATTACCTGCTTTTTTGTGCAGGCTCCTGTTTTACTCACTCAAATTAACTTTACGCTCGATGAACATTGGAAAATATATACGCCAATACTTTTTGTCTCGGTCTTAATTTTAGTTATTTTGATGAAAGTTTGTAAGCATTTAAAAACCTCAACCTCCTTTATTTTATCACTGTCATTTATGGCTTTAGGTTTAAGTCTGTTTTTGCTTCCAGAGCTCTCATGGCCAATTATTGTGCTTGCCGGTACTTTGTTTTTTGCCGGGTTTAATTACATGGAAGCACATATGCCTGTGATGGTATCGAGTATCGCTCCGGCCGGTAAAAAGGGCAGTGCGATGGGAGTTTATGCCAGCTTCCAATTTTTTGGTGCGTTTTTAGGAGGTTTGATTTCAGGCACTTTGACTGGCTGGTTAGGGCCTAAATTGACCTTGGTAGTATGTATTGTGATTGTTTTGTTAGCTATGTTCATCGTGTCCGGCTTGCATCAAGCGGACAAGTTAAAGCGGGTTACGCTTTCTATCCGGGATGCCGCAATTATTGGCAATGCCAATAGTGAACTGCAAAGCTTAGAACAGAGCTTCTACAATGTGAAGGGCGTTCGAGAAGTACTCATTGATTTAGACAAGTGCGCTGTTTATTTAAAAGTTGAAAGTACAGGCTTCGATCTTGATGAAGCTAAAGCCTTGATAAGTTAAGAAAGTTGCGTAGCGCAATCAACTCAATACTGAACCTTAGACGGTATTATCTAAAAATCGGATAGATTGAGTGTGCAATATATCGAATTCAATAGTATATTAGCGTCATGAATTTGGTAGTTTTTATAGTTATAAAAAAGTCTTCATTATTCATTAAACGACTTATGCGGCTTGCAGAGGCCATAACTATTTAGAATCAAAATAAAAATTAAAGAATATTATAATAACAGGAGTTAGCATGGCCTCTAGAGGTGTGAATAAAGTAATCTTAGTTGGCAATTTGGGTAACGATCCAGAAGTTCGTTATATGCCCAATGGTAATGCCGTCGCCAATTTGAGTATCGCCACTAGTGAAAGTTGGAAAGATCAACAAGGTCAACTTCAAGAAAAAACCGAATGGCACAAAGTAACTATGTATCGTCGTTTAGCCGAAATTGCTGGTGAGTACTTGAAAAAAGGCTCTCAAATTTATCTTGAAGGTAAATTGCAAACTCGTAAATGGCAAGACCAGCAAGGTAACGATCGTTACACAACGGAAGTTATTGCTGACCAACTACAAATGTTGGGTGGCAAGAACGAAGGCGGCAACGCTGGTGGCGGTCAAGGCGGCTATCAACAAGGCGGTGGTCAGGGCAATCAAGGCGGCGGATATCAGCAGGGCGGTGGTCAGTCTAACCAAGGCGGCGGTTACCAGCAGGGCGGCGGCCAAGCTAGCCAAGGCGGTCAGTCAAATCAAGGTGGAGGCTACCAAAAGCCACCTCAACAGGGCTCAGGGCAGCAATCTCCACAACAGCAGGCACCGCAGAAAGCGCCTCCAATGGCAGAACCTGATTTTGACTTCGATGATGATATTCCTTTCTAGAGAGCACATAAATTAGAACTGTTCATTAAAATCATTAAGGGCTTGTTTTTACAAGCCCTTTTTGCATTTTTAAGGGGGCAAAACTATCCACATCTACCGATTTCCAACCTAAAGACCAATTAATATCAGAGCTTGACGAACTCAATGCTTACACCATAGTAGGCGTGCTCAATGCAGCGCTAGTATAGGCACAGGCTTGTATAGCACTTTTTAAAGAAGTAGGGCGCTGCATCGTTATCTCCTTAACGAATTCTTATGCTAATTGAAGTATCACCAGCTACGGTAAAATGAGCATCAGCATATGAAGCGGGACCAAATCTTCCGCCGTTATTACTAAAGCCATACCCTTCAGTTGGCATACCAACGAGGTTGGTATCTAACTTTCCATTGTCGTTTTCATCATGAAGTAACTTGATGGCATAATCGCCATCAGTTAATTCAGGAAAGCTGATGTCAAGTTGGTCGCCCGTTACTTGAATACTTTTGCTGATAACTGGTTTACCGCTATTGTAGGTTTCTTCACTATTGAAAACGGCTATTTGAATAGAGCCTTGAGCCACTTGAATGTTACTAACTGTTAGCTGTATTTCAGCTGCTTGGGCAACGGCGGCTGAAGATAAAGCCAAAAAAGAAGTTAAAGTGAGTTTTTGAAATAAGTTCATCGTTGTTATCCTTTGGGTTAATTGACGTTATGAGAATACGTCAGCTCAGGATTGAACGAATGTGCCTAAAGTAGTGAGTATTTTCGTGACTTTTGGGCTATATAACTTTTCGTTAGGCAGAAAAAATAATTATCCATTCCAATGAATCAATGCGCTCTTTCTAACGAATTGCGTTTCTGACTTGCGGCATAATCCTGCGACTAACCGGCACTTCATAATCGCCCCTTAGGGTTAGAAACCCTCCTCCAGAAGTTACTTCTTGCTGTCTAGTACTTTTACTGCTGAGAGAATCAATGTAATCCATATTAACTAAGTATGAGCGATGTACTCTGAGGAAGGTTGTGGGTAACAGTGCTTCCAAATCTTTAAGGTTACCGCTGAATAGAATTTGCCTACTCTGTTCAAGATACAGTTCAACGTAGTCCCCAGCCGCTTTGCAATAAACAATTTGTTCACTCGCGACCAATTCAACTTTACCCGCGCTATTGATACTAATTTTTTGTGGCTGTCGCTGCTGTTGGTTCTGTTCGAGTCTAAATTGTAACTTAGCGATTTGTTGCTGCTCTAGCTTACGATGCTTTTGTTCTCTATTAAGTTTAAGAGCCTGCTGAGCAAATAGAAAGCCTAAAACAGCGGTAATAATGTAATAAAACAAAATGTCGTGAAAATTGCCGAGGGTCATCAATATAACTGCTATAAACACCAATAAAACCGATAGTGAAATGAACAACTCGATGCTTGGCCGTTTACATAACTGAATTACAATAAGTACTGCGCAGAAACAACTAGGTGCCAAAATACCTATTGCTGTTTTTGGGTCAAAGCCAGGCACTAAATAGACGGCAATAAGACTTAAAAATGCACCGAGCGCTGTCCACCCTAGGGCTTTTGGCAGCTCTAGCTTGACCGAGATAAAGTAAAGTAAGGAAACACCAAATAACCATGACAAACTTGCTATAAGCGTCAACCGTATATCATGCAGCGGATAACTATAAGAAAACAATGCCCTCGAAATTTCAGTAAATAATTGACAAGCCGCTAGCGAACACATCAACAAGAACAGAACATTGCTTTGTCGATTGAGCGGACTGAAGCTAGCCACTAAAAAATAAAGCGCACCGAGCACAAGAGCACCCAAGGGAAGGAAGGATAGACTGAAATTCTGCTTGAGTATCGTGGTTGTGGCTGCATAACTCCCGAAACCGACGAAATTTATTGGCCTCGCCAGCTTTAGAAAGCCGTGGTGAGAAGAAAACAGAACCACTATGTGGTTGTTATTAGGCTTTATCAATGACGGAGGAACATAAAACATCGCGTCGATTTTTCCTGGGAATTCATCAGCAGCCTTTAGACTCGGCGTGCCGTTTTGCCCAAGATATGCTCCATTAAAATATACTCTACTTGAGGTTTTACCTGAAACATATACGCTACGGGGTTGTTTATCATTAAGCATGGTTTGCGGAATATCGAGTGAAAATTTAGCCCAAAGTGCGGTGTTTTGAGGATCTATTTTCCAGCCGGGTAGAGTTTTACACTCCGGTTCGCCGAATGATGGCAGACGGACAGTGAGCTCGGAAGGAATTGAGTCAGCGGCGATTGAGCCAACAGCGCTCAGATTAGCGGAATCAGCGATAACATCACAGACAACTACCTTATCTAAGTTGACCGATACCAAATTGATCTCGTTCGCACTGGCCCAAGTTTGTTGAAGCAATATAAGCATGCTTATCAACACCAATCGTTTAAATCCCACTGTTTAACCTCAGATTGTCTATAAATAAAGGGGTACCGTTTACCGAAAAATCGCTACCGTTAGACGTCATGACCCGAAAAATGGCTACCGTTGAAAGAATATAGAATGAATAGTATCGGAAGCTAGTAGATAGTGAAACTTGATTCGATATCAGCGTTAGATTTCAATTTGCACTAAATAGACGCTGATATTAAAGACAGCTACTCAAACCACTAAGGAGTTTACATGATATCCCGGGCTTTTATTTCTCGAGTTATCTTTACGAGCGTTATTGCTGCCTCTTCGGCATCGTTACTAAACCAGCAGGCGATTGCAAGCGATGCCGTTTTAAATGCCGTAAGCACTAACCTAACAGTCACCTATCCGAATGAGCGACCGGTTGTGTTTGAAAATGACGGGGTTAAGGTTGATGCTTTTGAAGGTTCAATACAAGTGCTCGAAAATCGCTCAGACGAGAATAGTCGCCTAATCCCGGTGCATTACCTGCGCTTCCCTTCTACTAGTAAAAAGCCTGGTTCGCCGGTCGTTTATCTAGCAGGAGGGCCGGGTGGTTCAGGGATTTCTACGGTCAGTTACCCAGGATTTCGTTTTCCATTGTTTATGGCCATGCGTGAGTTTGGTGATGTCATCGCCTTAGACCAACGAGGAACCGGTAAATCACGCACCGCACCAAAATGCGAATCGAAGCAAGGTCTTCCTTTAAATGAAATTTTAAGCGATGCGGCAATCACGAACAGCTATAGAGCCGCCGCACTTGAATGTCTTGAATTTTGGAAACAACAAGGCGTTGACGTTATGGGTTATACCACAATTCAAAACGCAAAAGATATTGACCAGCTTCGCGAGCACCTTAATGCCGAAAAAGTCACGTTATGGGGGATTTCCTATGGCAGCCATTTGGCCTTTACTAGTATGAAGCTCATGCCAGGAAAGATCGATAAAGTGGTTATTGCTAGCGCAGAAGGACTAAATCAAACGGTAAAAATGCCGGCCCGAACCGATGCTTATTTTGCGCGTCTTCAGTTAGCGATTAATCTTCAACCCAAAGCGGTGGCAGCTTATCCTGATATCAAAATGTTGATGCGACGCGTACATAAAATGTTGGATGAGAACCCTATCAAACTGCAGATCCCAGTCAAAGATGGTGATGCAGTAGAGTTTCTTTTTCAAAGGGTTCATATGCAGATCTTAGCCTCAGCCATGATTGCTGACTCGCACCGCGCGGTTCCTATGTTGTTGGAGGTGTATAGCGGCATAGATCAAGGTGAGACTCAAATGTTGCCTGCTTTGGTTCAAAGAGTTGGCTTTGACAAGACCAATATTTCATTTGATGTAATGTCATTCACAATGGATGTTGCGTCGGGGATAACTGCTGACAAATTGAAGCAATTTAACGAGCAAGCAGAAAGCTCTTTAGTTGGTAAATCACTTAATTTCCCAATGCCTCAGTTGAATCAAGTGATCGATGGGCTTGACTTAGGAGATGAGTTTAGAGAGTACCCTAAAAGCGATATACCAACGCTGTTGTTAACTGGAACACTTGACGGTAGAACTTATATCGAGAGCCAGCGCGAAGCTACTCAAGGGCTTTCCAATTTGACGCACGTTGTGGTCAAAAATGCCGGACACAACCTATTTATGGTATCACCTGATGTAACTGCACTTATTCAACAATTTATGAATAATGAAGTTATCAAAACTACTGAGATTGAATTTAAACTACCACCGTTTGTGAAATAGTGGGCGATACAGGTAAGTGAATTGCTTGGCTGCTATTCATAGGGCTCAACATTCTATGAAACTAGTAGCTAGCAACTTTTAGATTATGATAATTAGCATCGTCACACACTGAAAAATGGTGTTATATTCCATGTATATATCGCCATTTGATAGCCTCTGACTCTTCGTCATGTCTTACACGATACGCAGACTAATGGCGCAAATGTGAAAGAGGCGAACAGGACTGCATGCTAGATTATCTGATTATTATGGTGACTGTCGTCGTTGGCGCTGTGTTGCTTTATCCTAAAGTGGCGAAGGCCTTGCTTTGGCGTGCGGCGATCACGCCCTTAGCCTCTATTATCGGCAGTGGCTTTTTGGTGCTGGGCCCGATTCTGGTATCTTCGTTCGGACAATATGCGCCGCTTGTAATGTTTATATTATGCGCGCTTGCTTATCTTTTTGGTGCTGCAATCCGGTTCAATATCGCACGACTTGCCGAATGCAATGGCATGCGGAGTGTTCCAGAGAATCGGCTTGAAAAGCTTGCGTCTTGGGCGCTAGCGTTCGCATATATTATTTCGGTTGCCTATTGTCTAAACCTGTTAGGGGCTTTTGCGGTTAGTTTGACACCGTTGAACGATGCGTTCCATGCAAAGTTGGTTACAAGTTTGGTCTTTGCGGCCGTGTTAATTGTCGGTTGGACCAAGGGATTTCTTGCGCTGGAACGCATGGAGCAGGTCACAGTCGGGGTGAAACTGCGATTATTGACCTTATGGCGATCGTTGCCCCTGTTTTGCCGCTACTTTTGATTGTGGCCGCAATCAGTGCTCAATTTAGCGCGGCTGTTGCAGATACCGGCGGATCCGGTGGCCTCATCTCAGAGCTTACCAAGGGACGGATTCCCGTAAGGACAGGGTATGTTGTGCTAGTTGTTATCGGATTGCTCCTGACATGGGCGATGAGCGTGTTCGAAATCATAAGCTATGCATCACGTGCATTCGCGTTTTATTATGGATTACAGGCCTTTATTGCAGCAAAGGGAAGTTGGTCAGAAACGGGCTGGTCATTCAAAGGAAGCGGATTCGCAGTGTTGGGTGTTCTTGGACTGTCAATTGTAGTGTTCGGTACTCCTGTCGAATAGGCCTGAAGGCTAGCATGTCAGGGTTATGACGCCTGCATGCTAAGGTCTAATTTTGAGAAAGTGATGTAACTTTTCTAGCTACTCTCAATCAGAGCATTTTTCAATGGTCCTAAATGTGCTTCAAAATTTTTCCATTGGTCCAGCCCAGAACGATAGATAGGTTGCCTGACTTGTTCAGAGCTAGGTGTTTTGATAGTGCGCTCTGTTTTATGAAATTCGATACACTTTTGTTCAAATGGAAGTCCGCAGAAATCTAAAATTCGACGCACCTGTCCTTCCAAATCATCAATAACATCCTCGTGCTGAACTCGCAACACGAATCCAGGTAGCACGCTGTCCCAATGATTCATTAACTCAACATAAGAGCTATAGTAGCGACCGATGTTCTCTAGTCCGTAAGTAAAATCCTGTCCGTCACCAAACAGCTGTTTAAATCCGCTAAAGCAGCATGCCATCGGGTGACGGCGGGCATCAATTACTTTTGCATTAGGAAGTATTAATTTAATCAATCCGATATGCAGGAAATTATTAGGCATTTTGTCGATAAAAAACGGCGCGCCGGCGCGGTAATCTTGCGTTTCCTTTAGAAATTGTTCACCAAAACGGGTGAAGTAGCTGTGTTTAAGCTCAGACAAAATCTGCGGATATTGGTTTGTTGGCCCCTGTAGTCTAGATGCTAAGCCTAGAATATTGTGCAGCTCCATGGTGCCATCAACTTGGGAATGAGACGCAAGGATTTGCTCCAACAAGGTCGAACCAGCGCGCGGCAAGCCGACGATGAAAATAGGATCGTCCCTTTGTTCTCCGACTTCCTTAAGACGTTTAAACAGATCAGGAGTACATGTTTCTATTTGTGCTGCTACCTGTCTCTCAAAAGCTTCTGGTTCATATTTGATTTGCTGCTGCTTGGTTTGATTTCCCATAGCGTAATGATGAAATGCTTGATCAAATACAAGGCTATCCTCAAAGGCTTTACCAAGCGCAAAGTGAAGATGGGTCTTGTCATCCATTGTGACTTCATCCTCGTTAACGAGTTTTTGCATTTGTGTTAACTCATTCTCACTAAAACGGTAGGTTTTGGTATTTGCTAAGCTCCAGTAAGCGTCACCAAATTCGGCTCTGTAATGATAGGCTTTTTGGTACGCCGCTATAGCCGCAGGCAGATCACCAGAGGCTTTTAGTGCATGCCCTAGTAACAGATGAATGCCGGGTTGATTGTCGTCTTGTTGCAAAAGTTGGTGGTAAAGACTTAGTGCATCTGGCACTTCTGAAAGTCCAAGCAATGCGCTGGCTTTTGCTGCAAGTAAAACAGGATTACTGGGGTAATGGGCAAGTAATTTATTGGCTAGCGCTTTTACATCTTTGAACTTTCCCATTTTGGCCAATAATTTAAGATATTCCATACCGGCTGCTTTGTGGTCTGGGTATAGTTCGAGGCAGCTGGCGAGAAGAAACTCTGCTTCGCCATATATTTTCAATTGAATACCAATTTCTGCCAATAACAGCAATGCTTCGGGATGATGTTTATTGGTTTGTAAAAATTGGCGGCAGACTTGGTCTGCTTTGTGTAAATCGCCATCGAACATTAGGTCTCTGCCACCAAGCACATCTCTTGGCAACCCTTTCAAATAGTCTATTTGCGCTTTACTGATCTCCGCTGCCTGCGTGTTTCCCATTTGTATGTATAGCTTATGCAATGCTAGCCAACTGGCTAGCAGAGCTGGATTTCTTCTGGTCGCCTGATAAAAAGCTATGGCTGCATCTTTCTCATTAGCTCTGGCTGCGTAAATATGACCCATTTCCTGATACGTACGGGCATGATCAGGATTTTCGCTTAGTAAGCGTTTCGCCGATTCCAAGCCTTTTTCAAACTGCTTATCCAAGCGGTATGCGACTACAAGCAAGTAAAGCAACTCACTTACGTCATGTTTTTCATCAACCTTGTTTAACGCTTCTGTGCCAAGCGTAATGGCTTTAACAAACTGCGCCTGAGTAATGGCGTCTTTAATCGCTTTGATAATACTCACTATAGATTCACTTCCGTTTGTCTGATAAATCAGAGCTTATGTTACCGTTTGGCTATAAAAATAAAAAAAGGGCAAACCATTATGGTTTGCCCCTCATATTAACACTTGTAGAGCTAAAGTTTAAAAGAAGTCGTAAGACAATCTAAGCCCAATAGTACGAGGTCGGTTGGTGACCACTTTAGGCGTAAACTGTTGATTATCTATATACAAAACAGCGCTCTTATCGAAAAGATTATCGATGTAAAGTTCTGCTTTCCAGTCATCTTTTGTCACACCAAAGGAGACATTAGCAATAGCATAACTGTCTTGAACATAACGTCCGCCTTTAAAGGTTTGGCCGTTAGAATCTGCATAAGTTACACCTTCGTAAACAGCTGCTTCTTCTTGAATCGTTAGTCCTGAACCTGTGCCGTAGACCAATCTTGTGGTGTCTTCTGTTACAAAAGCATCCATTGTCATGCCAGCCAAACGGTCACCAGTATACGAGATAGATCCGTTAACGTATCCAGTCATGTTATCTGGTAAATCATAATAGTAACGAGCACGGATGTTGCCTGAGAATTCAGCCGAGTAAGGTAGTCTGCTTCCTACGCTAGGGGCTATGCCCTGCAACTCAGGATTGATTCTAGTCAACTCTGTATCCAAAATGCTAAATGACGCATCAATGATCAGATTATCGGTAGCCAACCATGTAATATCGGCATCCATTCCTTTAATCTCAGCATCACCTACGTTATCGGTAAATACTAGGAAACTGATATTGGTAGGGTCGAATCGAGAGGTTTGTAAGTCAGTTATGTCAGAGTAATAAGCAGTCGCATTGACGCGTAGTATGCCGTCTAAAAAGTCACCCTTTATTCCTAGCTCATAATTGTCCAGTGTATCAGTCAAAGAATATACTGGAATACGGAAGCCTTCAAACGCGCCAGTTTGGTTAGTTGCCTGACCACCTCCAACACGGTTAGTCACTGGAGGACGGAAACCTTCTGAATATGTTGCAAATACTAATACGTCATCGTTCACTTTCCAATCGATAGACGCTTTTAAGATAATGTCATCGACGGTCAGAACTCCTGAGTCGTCCAACAAATCTACTTCCAGCTGACCGTTCGCAATGGCTTGCTGAATAAGAGCTGGATCTTCGCCTACTGCGGTAAGTTCACCAGGATCTAAGGTACCGAAGGCACCAACTCGACGGCTTACGTCAACCGTAGTTGTAGAGCCTTTGAAAGTATCTTCAATTTCGTACCAACGTGCGCCCAAAGTTGCTGTTACAGAGTCCGTTAGATCATATTCAAACTGTCCAAATAATGCAATTTGGTCAATGGTATGAGTTACGTCATTGACGAAACTTACTTCAGACTCAAAAGGACCACCATTAGTATTTATGCCTTCTGTACCAACAGTTGTGCGACCCAAGTCTGTGAAAAAGCCAAGCTCTGTATTAGCAATCTGAAATTTACCAACAGACGAAAGATCCTGTGAGTCATAGAAAACACCAGCAGTAACACGCCAATCATTATCGGTTGAGGTATTAAATCTCAGCTCATGTGTTGTGCGTGAAGTGCTAGTTTCTTCTTTATAAAATTTAGTTGGGTCTAGGCATCGCTCATCAGCGGGAGTAGCTGCTTCATAATGGTTACATACGTAATATGCTGAAAACAATCCGCCGTTGGTGTAACCGGTGTAGTCGATTGTTGAATCAATCTCTCGACTCAAGTAACCACCAGTGTAAACAACATCAAGTTTCTCTAAACGTCCTTCTAAGGTCCAAGTCGTTAAGCCAAACTCATCATCGTTATCTTCTGGTACGAAGCGATTAGTTGAGCTTTCGCCTGCCAAGTTAGGATCGTAAGAGAACACGCCTTCAGTTTCTAGGGTCTGTTGTGTGTGCTGAACTAAGAGGTTCCAATCATCATTAATAATATAAGACACACCAAAACGAACACCCGCATACATTGCGTCATTCGCGTCTTCTTCAACTAAAGTGTCGTTTTTAGGAGCTACAACAGGTGTGTTAGCAGGGTCGCTTAATACGCCACCGGAAATTCTATCAATCACGATAGCACTGCCACCAAATCCGCCATTTGCAGGATCATTAAGAATGTTATCTATCCATCCGCCTTGATGCTCATTATAAGCTGCTACGCGGATCGCTAAATCGTCCGTTAGGGCGAAGTTCATAAATGCTTCTACTGTATTGCTCATTTCGCCGCCTTTGGTGAACGCAACGTTAGTATCTACACCAGCAGAAAAATTGTCGTGATCAGGCTTTTTGGTAATCAGCCTAACTGTACCAGACTGAGAACTCGCACCAAAAAGCGTACCTTGCGGACCAGGAAGAACTTCAACTCGTTCCATGTCAGTGGCAAAAATGTCAAGGTTTCGTCCCTGCATTGAAACAGGTTGTTCGTCTAGGTAGAACGCAACAGATGGTTGAAGAGCCTGCACAGAAGATACTGCAATATTAGTTTGTGAGGTAGCAGCACCACGAATGTAAATCTCGTTTTGCCCAGGGCCTGTGCCTTGAAAAACTACGTTAGGTAAAAATTCAACGTAGTCTTGGAAATTGTCTACACCTAAGTTCTCAAGAGCTTCGCCATTTAATGCAGTGACAGTCATCGGGACGTCTTGAATGGATTCAGTTCGTTTTGTTGACGTAACTTGTATAGTTTCGATTACTGCTTTGCCTGCTTCTTTGCTTGTTTCTTCCTGAGCATAGACAGGGCTGGTAGCTAATGCTGCAAGCACCGCATAATTCAGCTTAGTTCTTTTCATGTGACAGTTGGCCTTGTGTGACTTAGTGTTTAATAGATGGAGTCGATCTTGTTCTAATCGTATACGATCATAATGAAATCCAGTCAAAGTGCAAATTAGATTCAGTACTAATTATTGATATGCCATGGTATATTGTTTTTTCACGCTCAAAAAAGTAGCTTTAAAACTTCATTATTAATATTTAAATCAATGATTTATGCTGATTTGTTTGAGTTTTTTTGTCAAAAAAAAATAAACGTGAGTTAATTTATTCAGTCCTATTAATTTAATTAGTGATCTAATTATTAGTGTAGGTATTTTAAACCCGATGCTAATGCTTTATATTGCTCTGTGTATCCGATTAAAGGGATGGCTACTAACAGCTTAAGCGCCGGTTCTGTTAGTGCAAAGCATAAGTAATATGCAGGCCAATTAGTACTTCGCCTCAGGAACGCCCAGCTCAAGTAGTGCTCAGCCTAACTCGTGCTCAGCTTAACTCGTGCTCAGCTTAACTAATGACCAGTTTAATTAATGCACAGCTTTTTAAATCAAGGGACCACTCTTAGTGAATAACAAAAATACCGCCAGCCTCAATGCAAAGGTCTTTTATCCATCCTCTTTCGCTATTGTTGTCTTACTTATATTCGCACTGTGGGCACCAGAAACTGCCGACACATTCTTTAAACATGTGCAGCACTCCATTGTTGAAAATGGCAGTTGGTTTTATGTGCTGAGCGTGGCCATCATATTGGCATTTGTGTTGTATTTAGGCTTTTCGCGCTTTGGTAGAATTCGTCTTGGGCCTGATCATGCTTTACCCGATTACTCTTTAGCATCTTGGTTATCAATGCTGTTTGCTGCAGGAATGGGCATCGGTTTAATGTTTTTTGGTGTTGCCGAGCCCATGATGCATTATCTTGCACCTCCAACAGCCGAAGCAGGAAGTGTCGAGGCGGTGCGAGAAGCAATGAAAATGACCTTTTTCCACTGGGGATTTCATGCTTGGGCAATTTATGCTGTGGTAGCACTGATCCTAGCCTACTTCAGCTTCAGACATGATCTACCGCTAACATTGAGATCGGCATTGTACCCACTTATTGGTGACAAAATACACGGTTGGGCGGGTCACACTGTCGATACGTTTGCGGTTATTAGCACCATATTTGGTATTGCAACGTCACTTGGCCTTGGTGCCTCACAAATTAATTCTGGCTTGGGCTATTTATTCGGCGTCGAGATAAGTAACACTAATCAAATTTTACTAATGGTAGGAATTGTCACGTTAGCAGTATTATCCGTTGTATCAGGCTTGGATAAGGGTATTCGACGTTTATCTGAACTTAACATGGTGCTGGCGATAGCACTCTTAGTCCTTATCTTAATATTGGGGCCAACTGTATTCCTGCTCAAAGCTTACTTGCAGAATACTGGGGAATACATATCAGATATCGTTAGAAACACCTTTAATTTATTCGCTTATGAAAAAACTGAGTGGTTAGGCGGTTGGACTATTTTTTATTGGGGGTGGTGGTTAGCCTGGGCTCCGTTTGTTGGTTTATTTATCGCCCGGATTTCTAGAGGCCGGACTATTAGAGAGTTTGTGATGGGCGTACTCATTATTCCCACGGCATTCACTCTGCTCTGGATGACGGTTTTTGGAAACTCTGCCATCGAGTTGGTGTTTAACCAAGGACAAGTAAACTTAGGTGAAATGGTCAATGAGAATACATCTGTTGCACTTTTTGCGTTTCTTGAATACTTTCCAATGTCAGGTGTACTGACGTTTATCGCGATCGCAATGGTCGTTATATTTTTTGTGACTTCCTGTGACTCGGGAGCCATGGTGGTCGATATGTTGTGCTCCTATGGTAATAATAATACACCGGTTTGGCAGCGTATATATTGGGCTGTTGGCGTGGGAGTGGTTGCCGCTGTGTTACTTGGCGCAGGCGGACTTGAAGCACTTCAAACTATGACGATTGCATCTGCACTGCCCTTTGCAGTTATACTGCTGCTATCTCTGGTGGGCTTAGTCAAAGCTCTACGTATTGAAGATTATAAACGTGAAAGTTTGCAAAACAATGCAATACCGTCACAACCTGACAGTCATTCTGAAGGGTGGCGCGAGAGATTACAAAATATCGTTAATTTCCCTAATGCTAAGACAGTTGAGGCCTTTATAGATAAGATCGTGTCACCCGCGTTTGAGTCTGTCTCTCAAGAATTACAAGCCAACGAGATTGAAGTGGTGATAGTGCGCACTCAACGTGGTAGTGAAATTCATATCAAACATGGTGAGGAACAAGAGTTTGTTTATGGCGTGCACAGGATAAAACATCTGCAACCGGAGTTTGCTTCGTCTGATATGGATGTAATCGACAGTGATGATGAGCTGACTTATTATCGCGCAGAAATACATTTAAGCGAAGGTGGGCAGGATTACGACATTATGGGCTGGTCAAAACTGGCTGTGATCAATGATGTAATTGATCAGTATCACAAACACCTGCATTTTCTACATTTGATGCGCTAGTTGTAAGAAGGCCTTGCCTAATTCAAGCCCTAGCATGTTAATGTCATTGCGCGCTATTAGCATCGTGACGCTAGGGTTTACCTACTTTTAACAGTCAGCTGTTTCGATGCCAACTTCTGGCTGAGCATTATTGCTTACGGACAAGCGCGAATGAAGTAGCTGGGTGCGATATCACCCAACTACCATGACTTTATTATGAAGTGAGCGCTAAGCCGCAGCGTCGTCCAAAATTGCCCGAGCTACTTCTGGAGTAATGTCTTTGTGTTCGCCAATAGCAGTTAAATTGTGCTTTATTAGCTGTGCGATTAAACCATCAACTGCCTCAGGCCCAATGCCGTAGCCGGCTAGTTTTGTTGGTACGCCCATAGTTTCAAAGAATTCAGCCGTTTTGGCTATTGCTTGTTCAATCACTACGTCGTCTGAAGCGTCATTTATGCCCCACACACGTCGACCGTATTGAGCAATTTTATTGGCTTTAGTATCACGTTTGTGATGCATTAATGAGGGTAAAACGATGGCTAGTGTTTGTGCATGGTCTAAGCCATGCAATGCCGTAATCTCATGGCCGATAGCATGCGTTGCCCAGTCTTGCGGAACGCCCACACCAATCAGACCATTTAGCGCCATTGTCGCGGCCCACATAATGTTTGCTCTAACGTCATAGTCAGTTGGGTTGCTTAAGGCCTTAGGCCCTTCCTGTATTAATGTGCATAACAAACTCTCTGCAAACCTTTCTTGTACAGGTGCATTAACATCGTACGTCAAGTATTGTTCCATAGTATGAACAAATGCATCGACTACGCCATTTGCGACTTGTCGTTCAGGAAGTGAAAATGTTACTTCAGGGTCAAGAATGGCTGTTTTGGGATAGACTAATGGACTTGCGAAAGGCAGTTTCTCTTGAGTACTGCGTTTAGTTACTACTGAATTGCCATTACTTTCTGTGCCTGTGGCAGGCAAAGTCAAAATGCACGAAATAGGTAGGGCTGAGCGGACTTTTGCGCCTTTGGCTAAAATATCCCAAGGATCGCCATCAAATGGCACTGCAGCAGCAACAAACTTTGCGCCATCGATAACGCTACCGCCTCCAACTGCCAGAATATAATCGACTTTTTCCTCTTTCACCAATGCAATTGCCTTAGTTAAGGTTTCGATAGAAGGGTTGGGTTCTACACCGGAAAATTCGACAATTTGATGCTCTGATAGGGCGTCCATAACTTGCGCATATACGCCATTTTTCTTAATGGATCCGCCGCCATACATCAAAAGAACCTTATGGTTTGTTGCTATTTCTCGCTTTATTTTCTTTATTTGGCCCTTACCAAAGATGATTTTTGTCGGGTTACTGAATTCAAAATTGAGCATGAAATGTCCTTAGTTTTTGTTTGGAAGGCTTGCTATACCTAGCCTTGTCATTAAAGGTAAGTAACTGTATGCCGATTTATACGTATGAGTTGCGCAACGGATTGTTGCTATTTACATACCTAATGACTAAACGCGATCACATACAATCATTTAACAATAAAAGCGATTGAAAAGCTTAAGAGAATTTTTTCAGCGTCGATAAACATGACATGGTGCGTATAACAACGCTTACGTTTAGTTTAATACGTTACCGACGTTGGTGCATCTCTTTCACTCTTTTCAGTATATCGGAAACAACCAATAGGCACGAATTACTTATGCGTTTGAGTTGGCGACAGCTTATCAGATCAAAACTAAGAGGGAAGTCATCGTACTTCTCCATAGGGATCGCTTTTTCAGGTGAAAGTGTGATGTTATGCGCTTTGCAAAAAGAAGGTGATGAATTGAAGTGGGTTTTAGATGCCAGCTTTAGTCACACTAATTGGCAAAGTCAGCTTGCGGAGTATGTCAAACGTCACAAGCTTGGGAATACCGATTGCTATGTATCGTTAACTTCTCATTGGTATCAATTACTTCAATTGGATCAACCAAAAGTGCCTGAAGATGAAATTTATGCTGCCATTGCATGGCCTCTAAATGATTTGCTTCCGCCTAATACCGAATACGTATACGACTATCTGAATCCGCCAGCACAAGCCGCGGGTCAAGCAAAGCTGAGTGTTGTTGCGATCCCACACAAAGATATAGAGCGGATCAGCAAAGGCATTTACAACGCTGAGTTAAGCCTTAAAAACATTTCTATTGAAGAAACTGCGTCAGTAGAGTTAACGCCTGAATCTGACGACGCAGTAATGAGCTTAGTGCAGGAGCATGGCGAAGAAATTGTACTTAACATAGTGAAAGGCAATCAGTTGTATTTTACTCGAAGGCTCAAAGGTTTCGAAAATTTAGGAAGTTACAGCGAGAACGAGCTGTCCATGGGTATTACTGAATCTTTGTGTGTTCAAATTCAACGCTCAATGGATTACTTTGAGAGCCAACTACGACAGTCACCTGTTCGAAAAGTGCTATTGAAGCTTGATACTCCCTTGGCCGATGAGTTGGCTAGCCAAATACAAGGAAATATGGGATTGCCCGTTAACCCGTTTGAACCACTAATAATTTGTGGTTCAGGTTTCAACTTTAAAATGGCCAGTTTCTCCTGCTTGGGCGCAGCTTACATAAAACACGCGAATGCCGCTCAATCACACCTTAAAACTAAATCAGCTAAAGACAAAGCCGCAAGCAGCGGTGCTAGTTCAGCAGAGGTGTCGTCATGAAGACACGTTTTAACCTCTATCGCGACGAATTCAAACCTAAATTTGTATGGGTTTCAGCAAACAACACTTTTGTGTTTGGCGTTATTGCACTGATTACTATGGCGGCTATATATTTTGGTATTTGGCAAGGCCAACAAACCCAGAAGCAAGAATTAGCGCAAGTGCAAAGCAGTATTGAAGCCAAACAACGAGATTTAGATGAGCTGACTAAACAGTTGGCTCTGCGTACAAAAGATCCTGTGTTGCTAGCGAAACTCTCACAGCAAAAAATGAGGCTTTCTACTGCAAAACACTTAGCTGAAAAGCTAGACAGCTTAAGTAAGCTTCAGGAGAGACCGTTTTCATCTGCTCTCGACTCTTTTGCTGAGATTAACAATAGCAATGTTTGGTTAACATCGTTTATGGTTAACGATAAGCGAATCTTAATTGAAGGCAACATCAGCGAGCCTGGCGCACTGCCGGTTTGGTTAAAGTCGATTGGTAAAACTGACTTCTTTAATAATCGTGATTTTGGTGCAGCCACGGTTTTCAGAACAGAAGAGCAACTTAGCTTTACCATTGAGAGTAAAGAGCAGACTGCGTCTCAAGACATGGAGATAACTAATGAGTAGCTCTATGGATAAGCTAGAGAAAAAGTTTAGTGCAATTTCAGCACGCGAACAAAAGCTTGTATTCTATGCGGTGCCTTTTCTAATTTGTTTTGTGTTTATTTTGGGATTTATAGAGCCCGCTATCACTAAGACGATGGAGTCGCGCAACGACATTAGGAACATGAAATTACAGTTATCAACCGTGGCAAACAGCTTTGATTCTATGCAAGTAGCGCTCAGTCTTGATCCTGATGTTGAAACTAAAAATCAAATTGAAGGTTATAGTGCGCGAATTGGTCAATTAGAAAAGCAATTTGCTGATGAACTCCAACAACTGGTTCCACCACGTGCGATGCCTTTGGTTTTAGAGCAATTATTTGCTAAAGCGAAAAAATTAAAGCTAGTTCAAATGCGCTCTATAGCCCCGCGTAATATATTTGATGCTGATGCCAAAAACACAGAAGCTCAAGATAATACGCCACTGGCAGATGGGCCTGCACTATATCAGCATGGTTTGCGCATCACATTTGAAGGATCGTTCTTTGATACGCGGGATTTCTTGGTATCTGCGGAGCAATTAGGTTGGAAGCTGCACTGGCAGGAAGTTTTATTTAAAGTGAATGATTACCCTACAGCGCAAGTAGATATCGAGTTGTTTACGCTTAGCATGAGCGAGGTGTACATCAATGTTAACTAATAAAGCACGTTCAATGTTTATCTTATTAGCATTAGGCAGTGTCGCTCTCAGTAGTCAAGCAAAAGTCTTGAGCGACCCAACGCGGCCTCCAGGTAAAAGCGAGATGACTGAGTTAGAAGCTTCGTTTTCGGATTCGACAATCAGCATAAGCGCAGTACTCAAAAAGAATCAGGTGTTTTACGCAGTCATAAATAATAATTGGTTTAAGAAAGGTGAAACGGTAGGCGCATGGCGCGTCACAGATATCACCTATGAAGGCGTGTTTTTAAAAAATGAGAATGAACCAGAGGCCCGTCCTCTTAAGTTTTTGGTAAATGATAATAGTGACTTTAAGAAGCAGACAAATAATGAATAATTTACGTATCTGCAAAGACTTAAGTCTTTGTTTTATCGCAATTTCACTGGCCGGCTGTCAATCAGCTAGTCAAAGCCATGTTGAAAAGTCACTCGCTGCAGAGCTTGATGCTCAAATGCAGTTGCCTGAGCCCCAGCCGGCGCCAGAACTGGAGGCTGCAGTTTCAGATTTTTTGCTTGCTGGTGAAACAACCAAACCAAGCAATACTATGTTTAGCGCAGACAAATACGATATTAATGCGCGTCAAATAGACGCGGTTAGTTTCTTTTCTGGATTGGTCAAAGACACACCGTTCTCGGTAGCTATTCATCCAGAGGTTAGCGGGCTTATCTCGCTTGATTTAAAACAAATCGACCTCGATACAATATTTGGCTTGGTTTCGGATTTATATGGTTTCCATATAGAGCGGACCGGCAATATTTTTAAAGTCTTTCCGGCTGGAATGCGCACTGAAACCTTCTCGGTTAATTACCTATTGATGCAACGTGATGGTAGTACTCAAACTAGTATTGTCTCCGGTGGCGTTGCGCAAAATGCTGGCGGCAACAATCAAGGCGGCAATGGCAATAATTTAAATGGCGGCAACAACTTTAGTGGCAATTCTCAAGTAAGCAATAATAACGGCCAGGGCGGCGGCTTTGGTAATAATGGTAGCAATGGATCAAACGGCACTTCTATTTCGACACGCACTGAAACAAATTTCTGGGACGATTTAGAAGAAAACTTAAAAGATATGTTGGGTAATAAAGAGGGCCGTTCAGTAATGGTCTCTCCGCAAGCGGGCTTAGTAACAGTAAGAGCATTGCCAAACGAACTAAAAACCATTGGTAATTTCTTGAACATTTCAGAAGAAAGTTTGCAGCGCCAAGTGATCATTGAAGCGCGTATTTTGGAAGTTGTGCTAGACGATGAATATCAGCAAGGCATTAATTGGACACAAGTGCTATCTCACGCTGGAAGCACGGATATTGGATTCTCAACCTCTGCCGGTAGTTTAGGTAATGATATAAGTGCGTCGTTAGGCGGAATTACCAGCTTGTCTTTCTTAAACAAAGATTTTAGTGGTGTGCTCAACCTTCTAGATACACAAGGCAACGTGCAAGTGTTATCAAGCCCTCGGGTTACTGCAATTAACAATCAAAAAGCAGTTATTAAAGTGGGTGAAGATGAGTACTTCGTTACTGATGTATCAGCATCAAATACTGTTACTGCAACCTCTACCTCAGTTACGCCAGATATCAGCTTAACGCCATTCTTTAGTGGTATTGCATTAGATGTAACACCACAGATTGATGAAAACGGCAGTATTTTATTACATATTCATCCTTCAGTGATAGAGACAGAGGAACAGGAAAAAGTCATTACACTTAACGAAGAGCAGTACATTTTGCCATTAGCGCAAAGTACTATTCGTGAATCGGACACCATTATTCGCGCAATGTCTGGTGAGATTGTTGTGATTGGTGGTTTGATGCAGTCTATTGTCACCACTGAGAACTCAAAAACACCTCTGCTTGGTGACATTCCATATTTAGGCAACCTTTTCAAAAGCAAGCGTGAAAAAGAAACTAAAAAAGAGCTCATCATTTTATTAAAGCCTACCGTGGTTGGCAAAAATACGATGCGTGATCAAATTGAAGCCAGTCGCGCGCAAATGGCCGATTGGTTGTACGTGGAGTAATCATGTATTTGTATCACTTTGGTATCAAAGAGCTACCCTTCACGTTAACACCGAATACGAGCTATTACTTTGGCTTACCGAGCCATAAAGAAGCTATTGAAGTGTTGTCAACGGCACTGAAAAGTGGTGAAGGTTTCATCAAAGTAACAGGTGAAGTTGGCGCGGGTAAAACACTAATTTGCAGAAAGTTATTAAATGAACTACCTGACGGATTTGTGACAGCTTATATCCCAAACCCCTATTTATCGCCTGCAGAATTGCGTCGTTCTGTTGCAGCTGAGCTGAATGTTGAGCTTCCGGAAGGAACCGATCAGCAAGAGTTCACACAACTTATTCAACAACGCCTAGTTGAAATCCATAAGCAGCATAAGAACGCAGTACTTATTATTGATGAAGCTCAGGCATTGCCTGATGAGAGTATTGAAGCATTGCGTTTAATGACCAATTTAGAAACAGAATCGCAAAAACTTTTGCAAGTGGTTCTCTTTGGCCAGCCAGAATTAGACGATAAGCTTAAGCAGCCGAAATTGCGTCAATTACTGCAAAGAATTACTTTCTCTTACAAGCTAAAATTAATGGATGCCGACCAGTTATATCAGTATGTTCGTCACAGAATGGCGGTTGCGGGATATCGAGTGGAAGGCTTGTTCAATGAAGCTTGTTGTGAGTTGATGCACAAAGCTAGTGGCGGTACACCGCGTATCGTCAATGTGTTATGTCACAAGTCGCTAATGTTAGCTTATGGCGAGGGCGTTCAAAAAGTCACGCTTGAACACGTTAAAGCGGCGATAGTCGATACCGAAGCAGCCATACCTATTAATAAAAAAGGGTTACGGCGTTGGCTACCAGCATCACTTTTTACCGCCGCATCTGTATTTATGATGGCGCTAGCGAATATGCATGTTAATGCATCAGCAGATATTCTCGTTAACATTGAGCAATTAAGTTTAGGTTGGTTGCTATGAGTGTTGTTAATAAAATGCTCAAAGATCTAGCGCAGCGTGAAGGGCAATCGGTATATGAAGCTGACTATGTGCCAATTGAATCAAACACGACGAAATCAAGAAAATTAGCCGTTGGGGTGCTGGTCATAGTAATTACCCTTGCAATTGTTACTTGGTTTTTATTACCAACACAAAATCAAAGTTTCGAACCAATAATTCAGGCGCCGGTATCTAATAATTTAACCTTGCAGCAAGCCAATCAGACCGCAGGCACCGCAATAGTAAAAGAATATTCGGGCCCAGCTCAAAGTGTTCAGCCGCAAATAGTGCTAAGTGAATTAGACCAAGCTACTTTGAACAGCTTAGAAAGCGCTAAGCAATCTGACAAATTAGTCCTTGTGACTGAGCCTGCTAACACAACTCAGACAAAGAAAAATAAAGAAAAGCCACTTATCGTTATAGCTACTCCAGTGCAATCGCAAGCAGCTGTGGTGCAAACAGAAGTGCTTAAACCTAGCTCAGTACAGCCAACATCAAATGAACCTGCAGTATTCAACGTCACCTCAAGTAACCAGAGTACTTCAAGCAATCGCCTGTTAGAGCAGCGAATTCAGTTGTCGTTGAAGAATGGCGATACCGCGGCAGCACTTAAAGACTTGAATGATTTGGTAGCACTGGAGCCTCGCAATGGCAGCGCTAGAAAGCGATTGGCAAGTTTAGAGTTTGCTCAGAGCAACCCTAAAAGAGCGTCATTTTTACTCGACCAAGGTATAAAACTTTCGCCAGAGGACAGCAGCATGCGCTTAATGCAGGCGCGTTTGTTATTTCGCGAAAATAGAAATGTTCAAGCATTAAGCTTATTAAATGCGCATCCACAAAACGTGGTTGCCGACAACGACCTTTTGAGCTTTCGCGCGGCACTAGCCGAAAAGCAGAAAGACTATTCAAGATCGTTAGAAGACTACTCGATTTTATTGCGGCGACAGCCTACAAATTCGCGTTGGATGCTGGGTTTAGCGATAAGTCAAGATAAGCAAAAAATGCATCAACAAGCCGTTATTAGCTATAAAAAAGTTAAATCATCAAACCAGTTATCTGCGCAAGTTGTCAGTTTTGTAGACCGACGTTTAGCCGCTTTAGTAGGATCTTAAAATATGAAAATTCGCTTAGGTGACTTGCTAGTCCAAAACAACTTAATCAATGATGACCAGCTTAAAACAGCCTTGTCTGAACAACGTCAATCAGGCCGTAAGTTAGGTGCTACATTAATTGCACTGGGCATGGTGTCTGAGGACCAGCTTTTAGAGTTACTGTCGAAACACTTAGGTGTACCTCTAATCAATATTGATGAGTATCGAATTAATCCGGAGGCTGTAAAGCTTCTACCGGAAATCCAGGCACGCCGATATAGAGCCTTGGTACTTGATGACAAAGGTGACAAATTACTTGTAGGTATGAGTGATCCAGGCGACATCAATGCAGTCGATGACTTGAGTAACAGATTACCCAAGCCGATTGAGATTGCGGTCGTTAGTGAAACTCAATTATTTGCAGCTTACGAAAACTTCTATCGTAAAACTGAAGAGATTGCCTCTTTTGCACAAGAACTAGCGGAAGAGTATGACGATTCTCAGGATTTTGAGCTCAATACTGGTGTAGACGGCGAGCAGGATACTGCAGTGGCAAAACTGCTGCACTCTATCTTTGAAGATGCGGTATTGGCCAAGGCTTCAGATATTCATATTGAGCCAGAGGAAAAGCAGTTGCGCATTCGTCAGCGCGTTGATGGACAGTTGCAAGAAACTGTTATCCCAGAACGAAACATTGCAGCAGCGTTGGTACTGCGCTTAAAGCTTATGTCGGGCCTCGATATTTCAGAAAAAAGATTGCCGCAGGATGGCCGGGCGCAAATAAAAATCAAAGGCCGCGTGATAGATGTGCGGGTATCGACCATGCCAGTGCAAAATGGTGAGTCGGTTGTTATGCGCTTACTCGATCAATCTCAAGGTATATTAACCTTAGACCAAACGGGTATGCCGCCTAGCATTGTTAAACGTTACAGAAAATTACTACAACGCCCTCATGGCATGGTTTTGGTGATTGGACCAACAGGCTCAGGTAAAACAACGACCCTATATGGTTCGTTAAACGAGCTGAATAGAGCACAATCCAAAATTATTACGGTGGAAGATCCGGTTGAATATCGCCTTCCACGAATTAACCAAGTTCAAGTTAATCATAAAATTGGCCTTACCTTTTCGCAAGTGCTTCGAACCACATTACGCCAAGATCCAGATATCATCATGGTAGGTGAGATGCGCGACAAAGAAACCGTTGAAATTGGTTTGCGAGGCGCATTGACCGGTCACTTAGTTTTATCTACCTTGCATACGAACGACAGTATCAGCAGTGCAATTCGCCTGCTTGATATGGGGGCTCCCGGTTATTTAGTTGCCAGTTCACTGCGAGCCATTATTGCTCAGCGTCTTGTTCGACGTATTTGTGACAACTGCTGTATTGATGAAGAAATTACAAGTGAAGCTAGTTTTTGGCTAAAAACGCTAAATGAAGATATCTCTGACACCGTATTCAAAAAAGGTGCTGGCTGTCAAAAGTGCAATCATAGCGGCTATCGCGGTCGAGTGGGTGTGTTTGAATTGTTAGAGATGACGGAAGGCATGATGAATGCACTAAAAAACAACGATACGAGTTCGTTTTCTGATGAAGCTCGCATTAGTCCTGATTATAAGCCATTGGCGCACTCAGCCTTACTGTATGCGAAAGAGGGTATCACTAGCATTGCCGAAGTTCTTAAATTAGTTGAAATGGTGGGTGATGCGCCACAAGAAGAAAAGAGTGAACATACTATAGAAGACGATGTTCCAACGGCTTTAGCGCCACAAACTGAGCAGGCGCCGTCCAAAATTACCGCTAGCTTGCAAACTGGTTTTAGTGGTTCTGGTTTGTCTTTAGAGGATGATGATTAATGGCTTCTTTTGCATACAAAGGAAGAGAGCCCAATGGCGCGCTAGTAGGTGGCACTATTGATGCTAGCGATGCCGCTGCAGCTGCCAAGTTGTTGATGACTCGAAATATTATTCCTATAAACGTCAATATAACTGGCGCTGCAGTCACGAAAGTCAAAAAAAGCGAAGAGCTTGGCTTCTTAGTGCCAAACGTAAGTATTGATGACTTAGTTATTTTTGCCCGTCAAATGTATTCCCTAGCGAAAGCGGGTATACCAATTATTCGCGCTGTTTCTGGTTTATCCAATACCAATTCAAAGCGAATGAGTCATGCGCTAACCGACGTGATAGACCAATTGGAGCGAGGCCGCAACCTGTCATCAGCGCTAGCGCAGCATCCAAAAATTTTCAATCAATTGTTTGTCAGTGTTGTGCATGTTGGTGAAAACACAGGTCAGTTAGATGAAGCCTTCTTGCAGCTTGCTGAGTACTTGCAAAGAGAACAAGAAACCAGAAAGCAAATAAAAGCGGCCACTCGTTATCCGATGTTTGTCGTGTTTGCCTTGGTGGCTGCCCTAGTTGTCATGAATATTTTCGTTATTCCGGTGTTTGCCGAAATGTTCAAAAAGTTTGATGCTGAACTACCCACTATGACCTTGATTTTAATAGGAATGTCAGACTTCTTTTTAACTAAGTGGTATGTCCTAGTTATCGCCATAATAGTATGTATTTTCATAACATCGCGTTATCTTGATACTAAACAAGGTCGATATAAATGGGATAAATTAAAACTCCGGGTTCCATTGATTGGTTCGATAATTGAAAGATCATTACTCGGACGCTTTGCACGCAGCTTTTCAATGATGTTGAAAGCCGGGGTGCCGTTGACAACAGCGCTGAATTTGGTTGCAGATGCGGTAAGTAACAGCTACATGGGCAAGGCCATTATTACAATGCGCCAAAACATTGAGAAAGGTGAAAACTTATCTCGGGTTGCTCAGAACAGTGGTTTATTCACTCCACTTGTCATGCAAATGATTAATGTGGGAGAGGAAACCGGTCGAGTAGACGAGTTGCTAAAAGAAGTCGCTGAGTTTTATGAGCGCGAAGTTGAATATGACTTGAAGAGTTTAACTTCAAAAATCGAGCCTATTTTAATAGCGGTTGTGGCTGGAATGGTACTGGTTTTAGCATTGGGCATATTTACGCCAATGTGGGACATGATGAGCGTGGTGCAGGGCAAATAATGTCTAGCAAACTGTTTCAGCTACTATCAGTGTTGATTGTCGTCATGTTGATTGGCGCTGGTCTTTACAGAAGTGTACTAGACAACAGCGAATCATGGGAAAAGGCAGGTTTCGAAAATATTAAGGCGTCAATGCAAAAAGGCTTAGCGCAAATGCATTGGCAGTGGGAATACGAAGGTCGTCCAGCGACGATTTTGTATGAAACGGCACAAACTGAACGAGTTGATAAGCTAGCTATTAACCTTAAAGGTTGGCCAGCGTTAGCGCAATCAAAAGAAGCGTGTAGTGCATTTTTAAATATATTTGCGGGAAGCGTTTTGGTAGAGGTGAGCTTTTTGGAACTGAATGTTGAGGTTGAACGACAGTTAGGTATCCAGATCGAGTTCATAGGCGGACAAGAAACTAATGACTTGGGCGAGAGAGTCGATATATGTCGATATAGTCGAACAGGTCAACAATTTGAATATCAGCTTGGAACAGGAAATTTGTTCTAAGTGCTAATTAGATAAATTTGCAGGAGACATCATGACAACAGGCAATAATATGAAACAACGAGGCTTTACCTTAATAGAACTGATCATTGTTGTTGTTATTCTAGGGCTCTTAGCGGCAACAGCAATTCCGCGTTTTTTAGACGTACCAAAAGATGCTGAAGATGCAACAGTTGAAGGCGTTGCTGGTGGTTTTGCGACAAGCGTTGGTTTAGTGCGAGCGCAGTGGGAAATAGAAGGTCGTCCACAGGACAACAACGGCAACAATTTGAGTTTTGTGACCATTGAAGGTTTGCAAATTGGTGTTGACAGCGATACCGGTTATCCCACTGGCCAACTTAACAACGATACAAGTACTGAAGACGACAGCATGACTCGTATAGATTGCGAAAGCATCTTCAATTTAATTATGCAAAGTGCGCCAACCCTAACATCAACTTGGAGCGCGCAAGCAGTAAAAGATTTTCGATACTTCACTAATGTGAATGAGAATGCTGGTTCGGGCGGTAACGACGTTTGTCATTACTACTTAACTCGAACCATAAAGAACAGCACTAGTGAGCCGATTACCCAGGGTGTAGGTAACGGCTTTGTTTATGACCCAAGGATTGGTCAGGTGATTGTGTTTAGTAATAACTAATTGACTAGGTATTACTTATCTTCAACTTTTTAATTTAATAGAAATATTTACATCGAGAGCAATATTATGAAAAACCAAATGAAAAATCCAATGAATGCGCAAAAAGGCTTCACGTTAATCGAACTAATCATTGTTATCGTGATCCTAGGTATCCTAGCTGTTACTGCAGCACCACGTTTTATTGACTTGCAGTCTGATGCTAAAGCGTCGACTCTGTCAGGTGTGAAGGCAGCTTTGCAAGGTTCGTCTCAATTAGTTTTTGCCAAGGCAGCAATCAATGGCCAGCTAGATGGCACTGCAGCAGCTCCTGAAAGCGTGCCTTTAAGCGCGACAGTGAATGTCGATACCGTATTCGGATATCCAGATGCGCAGAGCGTTGCTTCTGTTGCAGACGTCACAGACTTTCTTGATTTAGATGCGAATGATTTTACTATTCTTAACGCGACTGCAGCTGAAGTTTTCGTTATTGCTCTAGGTTCAGGGGTAGCTGATGTTGCCGCAGCAAATAACTGCTACCTTCAATATACTAATTCTACCGGTGCTAACTTATCGCCTACATTACTAATCGTTGATACTGGCTGCTAATAAGCAGCTTCTAGCGAATTAAAAATGTTGTGGCGACTGTCATTACCTAAGTATACCAAAGCTCAAGAAGGGTTCACTCTTCTTGAGCTTATTATCGTGATGGTGCTCCTCGGCGTTTTAGCTGTTTATGCAATTCCTCGCTTTACCGGGTCAGGCGGTTACTCTGAATTCACTTATCAAAATCGTCTGATTTCAGTTTTACGTAACATGCAAGTCAGAGCTATGCAGGACTCTCGTCCAAATTTTTGTCACCAAATTAACTTTATAAACACTGGTAGCCAAGCTGCTTTTGGACCCGCGTCTACTAATTATACTGCGGGAAATGCCGCCGCAACTTGCGCGACAACTATTGATTTTACTGCGCCTGAATTTTTACGAACGACCCCTAATGAAATAAGTGATAGCAACGTGGCAATGTCGGTGCTAGATGGTGCAACAGCAGTAGGAACAATTGGATTTAACTCTTTCGGCTCACCGTTAAGCTCAGCGTCAAGTTGCAGCGCTGGATGCTCAGTAACGTTTACGGGTGAGTCAGCAGTGCGGGTTTGTATAGAATCACAAGGCTATATACATGCTTGTTAATAAACACCCAAACTCAAGGCCGCACCTGAATTCTTTTGAATGCAATAGTCTGCGTCAAAATGGCTTTACTCTGATTGAATTAGTCGTTGGTATGGTGATATTCGCCATCGCTATGGTCTTTGTTGTGAGCTTTTTACTGCCACAAGTAAAAAAAGGCATTGATCCTATTTGGCAATCACGCGCAGCTTCACTTGGTCAGTCATTAAGTAACGAAATCCTAGCCAAGCCATTCGATCAAAACTCAAATCAAGTTGGCGGGTTGGAGCGCTGTAATGAAAGTGTTCCACCTGCAGCCCTTGTTCCGTGTACTACAAGCGCTCTACTTGGCCCTGATCCAGGTGAAAATAGAGGCTCTTTTAACGATGTTGATGATTATCATGGTTTCAATGTTAGCGGCTCAAATATTCTAAATTCATTGGGCTTAACTACATCGGTAAACGGCATCAATATTTATGCCGGTTTTAGCGCAGAAGTTAGCGTTTTCTACGATCAAAACGTAGACGGCGTGAATGATGATGACATTGGTCAAGACGGCACCTTAGATACAGGCATTTTGATAGCAAATAAAAAACTCATTACTGTTGTCATTGTAACGCCAGGCGGTGACCGCATTGCCTTGTCCAGTGTGAAAGGGAATTATTGATGTTATTAAATCCATCGAAATTCTATCGAAAAAGTGGATTCACCTTGATTGAATTGGTCATGGTGATTGTCATACTGGGGATCGTCGGGGTTGGTATAAGTCGCTTTATTGGGTCTTCGACACAAATTTTCATTGATACTAGTGAGCGTGAACGCTTGCTTCGAGATGGTAGTTTTGCCGTCGAACGCATTCACCGTGAAATTGCCGCAGCTGTTCCAAATTCGGTGCGCTTAGCCGGCAATTCAGCTGCTCATTGTTTACAGTTAGTGCCCATAAAGTGGAGTTCCTTTTACCTGAACTTGCCACTTGCACCGACTGCCGACCGTGAAGTAGATGTGGTTACAATGCAAGATATTGACGGCAACGTTTTTACACCTATTGCCAATAGTGATTACGCTATTGTATATCCAACGCAATCGAATGATGTTTATCAAACAACGAGTAATCGACGCCAACTTATAAGTGCCTGTAGTGACGATAGCACTGCTGGGAACTGCACTACTAATGATGATTCAGATGGCGTAGTGCAACTTACTCTTAATGGCGCATTTGCACAAGATAGCCCAGCCAAACGTTTATATATTGCTGATCAAGCAGTAAGTTATTGCGTTAGAAGTAATGCAATTTATCGACATGTATCTGCTATTTCACCAACCCAAACGACATTCACTAGTGGTGGCGTTTTGATGGCGGAAAACTTGGCAAATCAACTGTCAAACGACCCAAATTCAGCAGTAGCTAATAGTCAAAATCCGTTTAGAGTTGTTGATGCTACGCTACGCCGCAATGCCTATACACAAACACAATTAATTTTCACTAGAGCTGATGAAAGTATCACTTTTACTCAGGAGGTTCACGTTCCTAATGTCCCTTAGAAAAAGCCTTTGCTTACAAACTTATCCTAGAGCTGCTTTTGGAAGTGTATCAAGACAAGGCGGCAGTATGATTATTATGGCGCTGTTTGCCATTATCGTACTTGCACTATTAGCCGGCACATTAGTTAACATGATCAGCTCATCATCAAATTCAGTGTTGTACGAGATATATGGCGTGCGCGCAAAAAATGCGGCGCAAGCCGGTATTCAAGAGCTAGCCATGGCTTCTTTTCCACTTGGAACTGGCCCTCAGCAATGCAATCAAGTAATCGCCAGCACGGCAAGTTTTGCGAATATTTCTGGCTTAGAAACATGCCAATTTACGGCAAGATGCTCCACAGCAGATATCAACTTTAATGGCGAGGACTATCGGCATTATCGTTACACTAGCACAGGAAGTTGCGGGTTTGATGGAGTCGTTGTAAGTCGAACTTTGTCGGTTGACGCGATGCAAGAGAATTAAATAATGAAGAATATGATTAAGAAGAGTCTGCAAAGCTTAAGAGTAAGTGCTATTAGCTTGCTGTTACTAGCTTCAATACAGGTGACTGCTGCTACTATCGCCTCAGCATGCAGCGAAGCAGGTTACACTCAAGTTTATGGCCTTGATATAGACAATACCAACTTACATAGCAGCGTTCCCTATTCGATTAATAACGCCGCGTCGATTGCCACTGGTTCATTTGACCGTATTGCTTATCAGGTAGAGTTGCAAAAGCCAGGAGAAACTTCAGAGTGCGTATGGGTTTCTATGGACGCTTTTACTCAAGATGCATCTTTAATTGGTGTGCCAAGTTTTGCTGGGAGCAATACCAGCTTTCAACAAACACTAAGCAATATGAATGTTATTTCTACTAAGCTTGGTATTGTGACCGGTGTTGGTATCGCCACAGGAAACATCGAGTTTTGGCCTTATAATTATAGGACATCAAATGCAAATGGTGTACCGTCAGCTTCAAATGGACTTTTCGATACTGGTGACTCTAACGGCAGAGGTTCTAGTTATGGATCAATGCAAATCCATAACCATGGTGCCAATCAAACCTTATTCGCGCTCAATCATTTTTCGGGTTCCACTAATAAAGACCTGGGTATTGGTAATAGAGAAAGTAGCCATCCTGACTGGACATTCAGCGGTAATTCAGGTCAATACACCACCAAAAGCATAAACATATATGTATCTGCAACACCAACACCGCTTGCCGAATACCAATTCGATGAACTAAGCTGGAATGGCACTAGCGACGAGGTAACCGACAATAGCGGTAACGACTACCACGGCACAGCCACGGGGATGACTACAACCATTGCCGGGAAAATATGTGGCGCCGGTGACTTTACTAATACCGGAATAGATGACTACCTGACACTCGATAACAATGCGCTGGATGGCCAGACTGATTTCAGCATCTCTGTGTGGACCAACACTACGCCCGTTGCCACTGTCGCGCTGCTCTCCGGCGCTAATAGTAGCCGGAACAATGAATTATTATTTTGGTTTGATGGTGCCAATAATATGCAACCGTTTATACGAAATTCCTCTCAAACCAGCCTGGCTGATGGAAATTTCGACGATGGTACCTGGCGTCACTTAGTGTGGACTCGTTCAGGCGCTCAACATTGTCTATACGTAGATGGCGCTTTATCACAATGTGCCAATGGATCAAATATCGGTGCCCTCAATATCGAGCCTGGCGGTCTAATTGTCGGTAAAGAGCAAGACACGGTCGGTGACAATTTTGATCCATCGCAAGCCTGGGATGGTTTGCTGGATGAGCTGGTGATCTTTGACTCAGTTTTGACATCAACTGAGATTCAAATTATTTACGCTAATCAAGATGCAGGCAATAACTACGATGGCAGCGCGCGAACTTGTCCAATACCAACAGTCACACCGGTATTAGAGTATCGTTTTGACGAATGCAGTTATACTGGATTAGGCGCTGATGTAGTTGATCAAATTGGTAATCCGAATGGCAGCGCTAACGGTGTGCCAGATCCGATCGACGCAGCGGTAATTAACAAAGCGCTAGATTTAAGTGCAAACAATACCAGTGACTGGCTTAATGTGCCTATAGATGCGGTTGATGGTTTGGATGACTTCTCAGTGTCAGTTTGGTTCAAAACGTCAGTAGATAAGCCTCAACAACAAATTTTTCATGCACTCGGCAACGATCCGAGTGATGATGAGCTAGAAATTCATTTGAAAGATAACGATACCGTCGTCATAAAGGTAAGGGATGACGCGCAAGAGCTAATTAGTAATATCGTATTCGATGATGGTAATTGGCATCATTTAGTGCTTACTCGAGTAGGTAAAGATGTGTGCCTATTTATTGATGGTGAAGATCAAGAATGTGACAATGGCGTTAGAAACGGAAAGTTATCAATAACGAATGCTAATGCGATAGTTTTCGGGCAAGAGCAAGATAGTTTTGGCGGCGGTTTTAGTACCACCCAAAATTTTGTAGGGCAGTTAGATGAATTTAAAATTTACGATGTTAGGCTTTCTGATACTGATATCGATAGAATTTTCTTAAATGAATCAGCAGGCAATAACTATGATGATAGCCCGCGTGACGCTGTGCAGTGCGACAATATCTGCTTTGCCACTCCTGGTGTGCTAAACGCGGTTGGTATTAAAATCGGCGGGGGTGTTGGCTTTGACACTCAGATAAACACAACAACAGAAGCATTAGATATTTATGCCGCGTGGCTCGCTGCTGGTTCAAATTTTTCTGGCTCGATAAATACACCTACTAAGACATATAATGTAACTGCAAGTGGTTCAAACACCGTTGACCGCATAGATTTTGGTGGTTCAGGGCGCGATTTTTCAGGCACATTAGCCTATCCTGGTGCCGCTGACGGCGTCGGTGGTAGTGACTTCTTAGTGCATACATCAGGAACGCTGAGTCTGCCAGCAGGTAATTACACCATTTTTGTTAAGAGTGATGACGGTTTTAGTTTCGTAATGGATAGGCTGCCGGGTGATCCAGCAGACCCAATTTTATTCAATAAGTTTAGCGGAACAGGTGCTGGCGGGGGCAATGAGTTACGATTTGAAAACACCACCGGAAACTCAAATACTGGCGGCTCATTTGCTTTAGCTGAAGATTCAACATTCAACATAGCAGCGATATTTTTTGAACGCGGCGGTGGCGATTATTTAGAAATATCCATTGTAAATGGCATCCGCACTGCCCCAGCACCGTCAGACTATGAAATTCTGAGCGACGGCGCTTTAGGTGGTAATATCAAGTTTGGAGAGTGTGGAGTCAGCCCACAAATAGATCATTATGAAATAGCTCACGATGGACAAGGCCTAACCTGTGATGCAGAAACGGTTACAATTAATGCTTGTGTAGACGCCAACTGTTCCATTTTAAGCACCGAACCAGTAACACTTGATTTTCTTGCTGGTGGCGCTGTTATCGGTCCTCTGAGCTTTGTTGGCAGTACCAACGTTGACTTCAACAATACCGATGTTGAAACCATCACGCTTTCCATAGCAAACAGTTCAATTGCACCATCTAATCCTCTAGTCTGCGACGATGGCAGCGGCAATTCATGTGATATGGTATTTACTGACGCGGGCTTCAGATTTCTCTCTGGTGCAGGGAATAGTACAAGCCTACCAAACCAAACTTCAGGCACAGTATTTGGCGACACTTTAAAGCTTCAGGCTGTTAAAGACCTAGGCGGTGTTTGTACAGGTTTATTTACTGACAACGTGAGTGTAAGTTTATCGCAAGAAAACGTCGATCCCGGCGGCATCAGTGGTCTGAGTTTTAGTGCAGCTGGCAATGATATTGCGAAACACACCAATGTTACTCCTATTATCTTGAACTTTGGCGCCGACAGTATCGCGACAATACCAAACCCTTTTTATAATGACGCGGGGCAAATTCGTTTACATGCCACGTATGTCGGCGGCGACGGCGAAACATTAGTTGGCAGCAGCAATGCGTTCTGGGTCAGTCCAGCTGAACTTGTTGTTAGCGCAACAACGGGAGCAATAAACCTAAATGGCGCTTCGGCAGCGGCAGCACGAACTTATCCCGCAGGCGAATATTTTGATTTAGGTGTAAGGGCCCTAAATAGTCTTGGCGTTATCACGCCTAACTATTCACCCGGGCAAATACAGTTTAGCTTAGCGCGCACGGGTCCTACACTGGGCGGCAGCGTCGATGGCAATTTAACTTATGCACTAGCTTCAACATTGTTAACGAGCACGGCTCCGACGTTCCAAAATGTGACTCTCAGTAGCTTTTCTTCCGGTGTTTCTACTTATAATGCGGCTCAGTATTCAGAAGTAGGTTTGCTTAACCTAGATGTTCAAGACAGTAATTATGGTAATGCTAGTATTGTTGTTCCGGCCACGCCGATTAACATAGGTCGCTTTATTCCTGATCACTTTGGGCAAACAGTCGCAGAAGATGGTTTGTTGCTTACAACATGCAGTACAGGCACAACGTTTGCCTATAGTGGCCAAAAGGATGAAGCTACTGATAGCATTGGTACAATTTCATATTTGACCAATCCAATATTGGCAATCACAGCCTATAATAAGCAGGGCATTATTACCCAAAACTATTATGAAGACAGTCAAGGTAGCGTTAATGATTTCATGAAACTTAGCGCTTCTAATATTAGCATTACTGCCCCGACCTTTGATCGAGCAGCCCTAGGAGTTAATGGCGCGATGTTACCCTTAACTGCTAATATGAATAATGGTACTTTGAGTCAAAATGATTTGACTGCACTACCTGGCGTTGCTGCATTGCCAAGAGGTGTGTTGCACTACCAATTGTCAGACGCAGATAATTTTTTCTATAATCGTTCAGCCAACGCATTAGTCGCCCCATTTACCTCGGATATTAATTTTTCTGTAAATGCGATTGCAGATGCCGATACCGTAAATCTGACACCTTCTGATATTAGTATACTGCCAAGCACTGTTGACGCATTGCCAACAGGCGTTGAAATTCGATTTGGTCGCTTGATCTTGGAAAATAGCTTTGGGCCTGAAACGTCAAATTTCCCTCAACAGATGCAGCTTGAGCATTTTGATGGCAACGTCTTTATCACTAGCACAAATAATAATTGCGTTAGCTACGATGCAAGTAAAATGGCACTCACCAACATTAGTTTAGATCCTGCACTCACCGCCGTATTGGGTGGAACAGGGGGCTTTATTGCTGGGAAAACGCAAGCAATTGAATTGCAAGCAACTGGCGCTGGAAATCAAGGTCAAATTGGCGTGTCATACGAAGCCTATGATTGGTTGCAATATGATTGGGACAATGATGGTGTTTATGACAACGATCCTTCAGCTGTTGCTACCTTTGGTATATTCCGAGGAAATGATCGCATAATTCATTGGCGTGAAGTCTTTAACGAGTAAAGAACCTTTAACGAGTAAAGAACCTCTCAACGAGTAAATTTATGAGGCATTGCTTGCCCTTATGTCAAGGCGTTGGTAAAGTTACGCCATTATCCCTATAATCCTGTTATAAATGCGCGCAGGTTCTTGTTTAGAACATAATTTGCGGGCACAAAAACTACAAAATTAAAGTAAAGGCATTCCATGTTTAAAAAGCTTCGAGGTATGTTCTCAAACGACCTTTCGATCGACTTGGGTACAGCAAACACTCTGATCTACATAAAGGATCAAGGTATTGTCCTCAATGAACCCTCGGTTGTGGCTATTCGTCAAGAACGTGCAGGTGGACCAAAAAGTGTCGCTGCAGTGGGTCATGAAGCAAAATTAATGCTAGGCAGAACACCTGGTAATATAAGAGCTATTCGACCAATGAAAGACGGTGTTATCGCCGATTTCTATGTGACTGAAAAAATGTTGCAGCATTTTATAAAACAAGTTCACGATAATAATTTTCTGCGTCCTAGTCCTCGAGTCTTAGTTTGTGTTCCTTGTGGCTCAACTCAAGTTGAACGTCGCGCGATTCGAGAGTCAGCTTTAGGTGCAGGCGCAAGAGAAGTCTATTTAATTGACGAGCCAATGGCCGCTGCAATTGGCGCTGGATTGCCGGTATCGGAGGCAACAGGTTCGATGGTTGTTGATATTGGTGGTGGCACAACTGAGGTGGCTATTATCTCACTAAATGGTGTGGTGTATTCTTCATCAGTAAGAATTGGTGGTGATAAATTTGACGAAGCGATCATTAACTATATTCGTCGCAACTTTGGTTCACTCATTGGTGAAGCTACAGCTGAGCGAATTAAGCACGAGATTGGCACTGCTTACCCTGGTGAAGAAGTAAGAGAAATTGAAGTTCGTGGCCGAAACCTGGCTGAAGGCGTGCCGCGCGGTTTCAACTTAAACAGCAACGAAATTCTTGAAGCATTACAAGAGCCTCTTTCAGGTATCGTGAGCGCTGTAATGGTTGCATTGGAGCAATCTCCTCCCGAGCTTGCATCAGATATTTCTGAGCGTGGTATGGTTTTGACTGGCGGCGGTGCGTTGCTGAAAGACCTTGATCGTTTGTTAATGGAAGAAACGGGGATCCCTGTAGTTATTGCCGATGATCCGCTCACCTGTGTTGCTCGTGGTGGCGGCAAAGCCTTCGACATGATTGACTTACACGGTGGCGACTTATTCAGCTATGAATAAGGACGGGCTATTGCCTATCTCTCAATATGAATGAAGTTTTTGCTCGTGGTCCCAGCCTAATAGTCAGATTAGCCATGGTTTTGGTTTTCTCTATTGGTGCGATGCTTATTGACACTAAGGTGGAAAATTTTTCTACGGCAAGAACCTATCTGAATTCCATGGTAAGTCCGCTGCAATATATTGCGAACTTACCCGGAGCCATGCTCAGTTACAGTGCCGAACGGTTTTCGTCCAGGCAACAATTACTTGAAGACAATACAAAGCTGACAAATCAAGTCACCTTGATGAGCGAGCAGTTGCAACGCTTTCGCATCTTGGAACAAGAAAATAAAAACCTTCGAAAGCTCATGGATGCCCCTGTACGCGACAGCATGCATAAAATGATCACAGAGTTAATGGCGGTCGATACCAACCCATACAGTCATCAAATAGTGATAAATAAAGGCGCTCTCGATGGTGTCTTTCTTAATCAATCAGTGCTTGATGACAGCGGTATTGTGGGTCAAATTTCTGAGGTCGGCACAACAAATAGTAGAGTTTTATTAATCTCGGATGTTACCCACGCGATACCAATACGTATAGAGCGCAACAACGTCCGCTTCATTGCGGTCGGTGATGGCAGCTTAAATTCAATGCAGCTTCAACATGTGCCTCATAGCGCTGATATTGAAGAAGGGGACGTTCTAGTCTCTTCGGGCTTAGGTGATGTCTTTCCAGAGGGATATCCAGTAGCAACGATAACTTCAATCACGCGCAATGAGGGTCGACCTTTCGCTGAAGTGATAGCAACACCCTTGGCAAAATTAGATCGAATAAAATATTTGCTACTATTGTGGCCGAAAGAAACTGCCCCGGCTGGCGCAATAGCACCAGGCAATGAACTCACCGATTTACTAGAAGGTAAGATGCCAGTAGATACGCCAGAGGATCCGCAATGAAGCTAAATAAAGCGCTTATCCCAGCGAGTGTTATTGTTGCGTTTATTTTACAAATCATGCCAATGCCAGCTGTAATCGATATGTACCGACCAGATTGGCTATTACTCATACTTTGTTATTGGACAATGGCATTGCCCAATCGAGTTAGTGTTGGAACGACCGCTATTTGCGGTATTGTTTTAGATATTTTGTATGGAACGTCACTTGGTGTGCACAGCTTCGCTATGGCTATTCCTGTTTATCTGGTTGCTGCAAATTATCAGCGATTCAGAAACTACAGTGTGGTGCAGCAGGCTATCATGATATTTATTCTATCCATGCTATATCACATGGTTGTTTATTGGCTGCAATACTGGCTTACCGGTGTTCAGTTCCGTTTTGAGTTTTTGTGGCCAGTGATTACTTCAGTGTTCTTGTGGCCATGGCTATTTTGGTTACTTAGGCGGTATCGCAGATTATTGCGGGTCACTTAATATGCCCGAGCCGCTAGACTTAGCAAAAATCATTCTGGCTTCGGCTTCAAGTCGACGCCACGAGTTGCTCTCATACCTAATCACTCATTTTGAAATCAGTTGTGCTGATATTGATGAAACTCCTCTAAAAAATGAATTGCCAGAAAATTTGGTTCGGCGTTTAGCTGAAACTAAAGCTGAAACTATTTTATGTAAAAATAAAGACGCTATAGTTATAGGCGCTGATACTATTGTAACGCTTGGAAATGAGATTTTTGGTAAACCCGAAAATCAAAATGATAGTATGAATATATTGAATAAATTGGCGGGTAAGCGCCATATAGTAATGACTTGTGTTGCGATGCGCAGTAAAACCAAAAAAATATCACAAGTGGTGAACACAGAAGTTGATTTTACCTGTCTTACTAAACAGCAAATACAAGATTATTGGCAAACTGGTGAGCCACAAGACAAAGCCGGAAGTTATGCTATTCAAGGCATAGGTGGTAAATTTGTGAGTCGTATAAATGGCAGTTATAGCAATGTTGTCGGCTTACCTTTAGTTGAGACGCAGGCAATGCTAACACGCATGGGGATAAACACATGAGGGCACACGGATGAGGGCACACGGATGAGGACAAACAAATGAGTGCTGAGCTTCTTATCAATGTGACGCCATCAGAATCAAGAGTAGCCTTAATTGAAAATGGCATCTTGCAGGAAATCCACATTGAAAGGCACACTAAAAGGGGATTAGTCGGGAACATCTATCGAGGCAAAGTGAGTCGCGTGTTGCCCGGTATGCAGGCTGCCTTTATAGATATAGGGCTCGATAAAGCTGCTTTTTTACATGCATCAGATATTGCGGTGCATGATGAAATAGCCGATGACATGTCTCAAACTACTATTGAAAAGAAAGATATTCGTGAATTGGTTAGAGATGGTCAGGACATTGTTGTACAAGTAGTTAAAGACCCCTTAGGCACCAAGGGAGCGAGATTGACTACTGACATTACGCTGCCTTCTCGTTATTTAGTATTTATGCCTAACGTAACTCATGTTGGTATTTCACAACGCATTGAAGACGAAGCTGAACGCGATCGCCTTAAAACTCTTGTCGAATCTCTATGCGACGAAAACGGTGGATTTATACTGCGAACTGCGGCAGAAGGTGTTTCTGAAAATGAGCTGCATCAAGATGCAGCATTTCTGCGCCGCCTGTGGGCAAAAATTCAGTCGCGTTTGAAAATTAAAAAGTCTCATGTTCTATATGAAGATCTGCCCTTAGCACGTCGGGTACTGCGCGACTTCGTTGGCACAGAGCTTGACCGCATCAGAATTGATTCGAAGCTATCATTTACCGAGCTTCAGCAATTTACCAAAGACTATGTACCCGAACTCAGTGAAAAGCTTGAGTACTATAAAGGCGAACGACCAATTTTTGACTTGTATGACGTTGAAAACGAAGCTCAACGGGTATTAGAACGCAGAGTTGACTTGAAGTCCGGTGGCTACTTAATTATTGACCAGACTGAAGCAATGACAACGATTGATATTAATACCGGCGCCTTTGTTGGCCATAGAAATTTAGAAGAAACCATCTTCAATACCAATATTGAAGCTACCTTATCTATTGCTCGACAACTCAGATTGCGTAACTTGGGCGGCATGATATTGATTGATTTTATCGATATGGTGGAACCAGATCATAAAAGACGTGTCCTACATAGTCTAGAGAGTGCAATGAGCAAGGATCGGGCAAAATCCAATATTCATGGTTTTACCGCTTTAGGCTTAATTGAAATGACGCGCAAACGCACTAGAGAAAGCTTAGAACATGTTCTCTGCGGTGAATGTCCAGCCTGTAAAGGTCGAGGCAGCATAAAAACGGTTGAAACTATTTGTTTTGAGATTATGCGTGAAATTGTTCGAGTAAATCGCGCTTATGAAGCAGATAAATTTGTTGTTTATGCGTCATCTATCGTCGCCGATGCACTCTTAGGTGAAGAGTCTCATATGTTAGCCGAATTGGAAGTGTTCGTGTCTAAGCAAATTAAAATACAAACGGAGTTGTTGTATCATCAAGACAAATTTGATGTGGTAATGATGTGAATAAACTGTCAAGTGTAGCAACTTATATTGTCCGTAAACTGTGGACACTAATCGCGATAACGCTTGTTGTCTTCGCGCTTTTGATGAGCCTGCTTCGCTATTCTTTACCATTGTTAAATGATAAAAAGCATTTTTTTGAAGACTACGTACAGCAAGAGTATGGAGTTGGATTAAAAATTGAATCTATTTATGCCTCATGGCAAGGCGTCGGTCCGGCCTTGGTCTTAGATGGTGTCACTTTGGAGCAAAGTGACAAGTCACCTATCGAGCTAAATATTCAAAGTATTTATATCGAAGTTGATTTTTGGGACTCCTTGCTAACAGGCCAAATATCATCGAAAAGCTTTAGTTTAGATGGTCTTTTGTTGGATATCGATCTGCAGCAAATTCGAAGTTCCAACAATGACTTTCCAATTTTAAGCGCTCTGGAAGGTTTGTTTTTGGAGCAGCTACAAACCTTTTCATTGGTCAACAGCGCAGTCACCATAAGTGGTGCCAACAATCAACAATCCTTCAACATCGCTAATTTGTCATGGTTAAATAAAGAAGAGCGACATCAAGGCTCAGGGCTAATTAGTGTCTCTGAACTTGCAAGCAACTCTGCTATGTTCGTCATTGACTTAAAGGGCCGAGCGGATAATTTTGACGGTACAATATATGCCAAGGCAGATGAGCTAGATTTATCGCCTTGGATAAATGAGTTTTCCGCGCTTGAGAGTGAATTGCTTGAGGGTAGGGCAAACTTTGAGTTTTGGGCCGATATTAATCGTAAGTCGATAACCAAAGTTTATGGCAATATTAAACCAACGCGCTTTATCTGGAAGCAAGATGATGTTGACCTAACAAGCGGCATCGAGTCGGGTGTTTTTGTAGCGCAGCCGGCCGATAATAAATGGCTTTTCAACCTTAGTGACTTAACCTTGTCGGTATACGATAAGACTATCAAGACAAATTGGCGTGGGTTTTTGTCCGAGCAGGGGGAATTTCAAATTCAGTCAGCAAGCGCATTTTCTCTTTCTCCGTTATTACCAATTGCAGGCTTGTTTAGCAGTAACTTAGGTAATCAGTTAAACACAGTCTCTGCTCAAGGAACTGTCGCCAATATTGCATTTCAAAACAGACCTGCAGGAAGCGCTGCTCAGATAAAGTTGAAAGATATTGCTTGGAAAACTAATACGCAATTGCCAGGGGTAACAGGTTTAAACGCCGAACTTTCTTGGCAAAAAAATATCGGGGCCATCCGCCTTTTTGGTGACGGTATAGAAATCGATGCCGATCACATTTTCCCTCAAGATTTGAGTATTGACGATTTAGATTTACCTATACAGTTTTACCAAACTGACGATGCCTGGCTAGTTACATCGACATCTGGAAACATTGGGCTACCAGAAACAAATATAAAGCCTGATTTTGAATATCGCACTGATAGGGGGGTTCTGTCTTTAGTGGCAAATGTGGGTGAGCTTAATACGTCTCATATTCAAAAATATTTGCCAAAAGAACCTTACCTTGGGAAAGGTGTAAGCCAGTTTTTAAATAGGGCCTTTTATGCTAGCGGGAAAATAGCGGATGCCCAAGTATTATGGCACGGTGAGTTTAGCCAGTTTCCGTTTAACAACAGTGAAGGTGTTTTTCAAGCCAATGTGGCTATTCGAAATGCAGACTTTCTATTTGAGAGAAGTTGGCCTAGCGTTAACAAATTGAATTTAGATTTACAGTTTGAAAATCTAAGTTTATCGATGCAAAGTCAGTCAGCTAAGATTGCAGACATCGATATTGGGGATCTTAAAGCTTACATACCCCTGTTAAGCGCCGGTGCAGACTTGATCATAGAAGCAACAGCAACTGGCAGTGGTTATGCTGTATCACAACTGCTTGGGCAGAGCAGCTTGTCTGAAGGCCTCGGAAAGACGCTGAGTAGCGATATATTAGTAAGTAATGAACTGACAACTCAACTTTCATTGTATGTGCCCTTAGACAATCCTGCAGCTACATCTGCTAGTGGAATTGTCACCTTACCCGACAACTTTGTACAATTACCGAGTTTGTTGCTGGAATTGGAAAATGTTAATGGCAAGATAATTTTCGATAATGACAAAGTTGTTTTTAAGGGCTTAAAAGCGAACTTGCTTGGCCAACCGGTTATTGCTGATTTCAATGGCGCACAGCAAATTGCAGAGTATCGATTTGACGTAAATGTTAATGGCGATTGGGACTTAGCGCCCTTAGTACCTTACATAAGTAGTGAGCTAGGTGAATACCTCAATGGTAGCGGAAAATGGAACTCTTCTATTAACGTATCGCTTGGTAAAGATGACTTCTCATATATGGCAACCCTGTTCACTCAATTGGACGAGGTGGCCTCTATACTTCCTGCTCCCTTTGATAAGAAAAAAGGCGACAATAAAACTGTTTTATTGGAAGCAAACGGCAACCCACAAGCTTCAAATATAACCCTAGCTTTCGGCGAAAAAGTTAATTTTGATGGCATATTACCGCATAAGGAACTTCAGTTCAGTCGCGCTCACCTTGCTATTGGAGAAACTGACTTTGTTGGTCGCGGTGTCGGTTTTAGTATCAGCGCTAATTTGCCGGAAATTCATTTAACTGATTGGTACCAAAGCATCTCAGCATTGCTAGCAGGGGTATCTTCGGGTAACAAACCGATTTTTGAAGCACCACAACGCATATTCATTGAAACCGACAATCTTATCTTTGCAGGACAAGCTCTCAATGATGTTAACGCAACAGTAAAAACCATCGACAAAGATTGGATAGTAGATGTTGCTTCTGATGAAGCAAAGGCGCAAATTAGATTTAATAAGCGTTGGATTGAAGAGGGCATCGAAATTAATGCTGACTACGTCAGATTTGATAAGTGGATTGAGCAGGAGGACTTGCAGCGTCCTGAAATAGAGCCTCAATCATTACCTCGTATTCGCGTTAATTGCAAAGACTGCCAAGTATTCGGCAATCGTCTGGGTGAGATAAAATTTGAAAGCTTCCCAAATGACGACGGGCTTCGAATCGACAATATACAGCTAGATGGGCCAAATGGAAAAGTCAGAGCAAACGGACAATGGTATAAGCGTAATGGCGATCACTATACATTTATAAATGGTGATTTAAACAGCAACGACTTTGGCCGTTTCCTAAAAGACTTTCAATTTGACTCTGGTATAAAAGACAGCGAAGCCGAAATGGATTTTGCATTTACCTGGAAGGCGTCGCCCTTCGACTTCTCATTTGAGTATCTGGATGGAGAGCTCCAATGGGAGTTAACCGACGGCTATATAACAGAGCTAAGCGATAAAGGTTCCAGAATATTCACGCTGCTGAGTTTCGATTCTTTGGTGCGTAAATTGAGTTTAGATTTTAGAGACGTATTCGCCAAAGGCTTTTTCTATGATGAAATGCAAGGTAGTTTGCAGATCACAGAAGGTAAGGCAGATACGCGCGACACTAAAATTGATGGTGGCGCAGGTGAAATGGAAATATATGGCTATACCGACTTGGTCGCAAAAGAACTCAACTACAATGTGAGCTTTGCACCCAATGTGACTGGTAACTTGCCTATCCTTGTTTACTTTATGGTTAACCCTCCAACTGCACTGGCAGCTTTGGCTCTGGATCAAGTACTTACGTCAGCAAAGGTAATTTCATATATTAATTACAGTGTTACCGGTACCTTGGACGAACCTATATTAATAGAAACTGGTCGAGAAAGTACAGAGGTCGAATTGCCGGCAAGACGAGAACAGTTGCCTGAGCCTAAAGACGATTTTGTCGGACCTTTTATCCCTCCTACTGCAGCTGATACCTTAATGATGGAACCAAATAATGGCTGATCTTGTTGCCATACAAATGACCTCATCACCAAGTCCAGAAGAAAATCTCGCCTTTATAGAACAACAAATCAAAGCACTACCTGAAAAACAACAGTTGCTTGTTTTACCAGAGTGCTTTGCTTGCTTCGGTGGAACTGAAAAAGCGCAATATAACCTAGCTGAAACACTTGATGATGGTCCTATTCAAACAAAGTTATCCGCACTAGCAAAAACCTACAATAAGTGGATTATTGCGGGTAGTTTGCCTATTAAACCAGAAAAACTTGATGAGCAAGATAGCGCGAATACAAAATTTTATGCGGCGAGCCTTGTGTTTAACTCGCAAGGTGAACGCGTCAGTCGTTACGACAAGATTCATTTGTTTGACGTTACCTTAGACGACAACACAGGTAGTTACCGCGAGTCCGATAGCACATTATACGGACAAAAAGTTAGTGTATTTGACAGCCCTTGGGGCAGAGTTGGGCAGCTAATTTGCTATGACTTACGCTTTCCGGAACTAGTGCAAAAAATGGCTCAAATTGATGTGCTAGTTGTTCCTAGTGCGTTCACTCAGCGCACTGGTAAAGCCCACTGGTATCCGCTGCTGCAATCAAGAAGTATCGAAAACCAATGTTATGTAGTAGCATCTAATCAAACGGGGGTTCATAATAACGGTAGGCAAACCTTCGGACACACTTGTATTTTCTCACCTTGGGGAGATTTGCTCGCTAATTTATCAAAAGAGCAAGGATGGGTCGCAGCCCATTATGATCCAACACTCTTGAGTAAACTTCGTCAAGAAATGCCCATTCAACAACATAAAACAAATAGGAATGCATTTTGACCCAATCGGTTGAACATAATTTACTTACTGCTTCAGGTATTGATAAAAGCAGACTTTCTTCGTTATTAGACGACGTATTTACACATCAATCGAATTTTGCAGACTTGTACTTTCAATCAAGTCAGCACGAGAGTTGGGTTTTAGAGGATGGCATAGTTAAAGACGGCAGCTACAACATCGAGCGTGGCGTCGGTGTACGTGTAATATCAGGCGAAAAAACTGGCTTTGCTTATTCTGATGAAATCTCCAGTCGAGCATTGGAAGATGCCTGCAAAGCTGCAAGAGGTATAGCGCCAGCCGGTGGTGTGCAAAAAATACAAGCATTTTCTTCACCAATATTAAGCTCGTTGTACACCGAAAAGAATCCGATAATCAGTATGCCGGATAGTGACAAAATAAGCTTATTACAAACGGTTGATCGCTACATCAGAAAAGCGGCTCCTAATGCAACTCAAGTTGTGGTTAGTTTAAGCGGAGTTTATGAAGAAATATTAGTCGCTGCAACAGATGGTACTTTTGCAAGCGACATCCGTCCGCTTATTCGTCTTAATTGTTCTGTTTTACTAGAAAAAGAAGGTAAGCGCGAGCGCGGGAGTGCTGGTGCTGGTGGGCGTCGTACTTATGATTATTTTGAGCACACGGGTAGCGATAACAAGCCATTATATGAGCAACTTGCGGATGATGCTATTCACATGGCTGAGGTCAATTTAGCTGCAGTGCCAGCTCCTGCTGGTCTAATGCCTGTTGTGCTTGGCTGCGGCTGGCCGGGCGTATTGCTGCATGAAGCAGTAGGGCATGGTTTGGAGGGCGACTTCAATCGCAAGGGCTCGTCAACCTTCAGTGGCCGAATTGGCGAGCAGGTTGCATCTAAGGGCGTTACTGTAATTGATGATGGCACTATGGCTGACCGCCGAGGTTCATTGTCCGTAGATGATGAAGGCGTGAAAAGCCAGCGTAATGTGCTTATTGAAGACGGCATTCTTAAAGGTTATATGCAAGACAAACACAATGCATCATTAATGGGCGTGAAGCCCACAGGCAATGGTCGCAGAGAGAGTTATGCACACTTACCTATGCCGCGTATGACTAATACCTTTATGTTAGGCGGGCAAGACAAACCCGAGGATATTATTGCTTCCGTTGAAAAAGGCGTATTTGCGCCAAACTTTGGTGGTGGCCAAGTGGATATAACCTCAGGGAAGTTTGTATTTTCGACATCCGAAGCTTATTTAATTGAAAACGGTAAAGTAACTACACCTATAAAAGGGGCTACTTTAATCGGAAATGGTCCTGAGGTTATGCAGAAAATCTCTATGATAGGCAATGATTTGTCTTTGGATATGGGCATTGGCGTTTGTGGTAAAGATGGACAATCTGTGCCTGTAGGCGTTGGTCAGCCAACCTTAAAAGTAGACGAGTTAACGGTAGGTGGAACAGCATAGTAATAGGATTTAGAGCTTATATTTAGGGCTTATATTTAGAGCTAAGATTTATTTCTTAGCTCTCGTTTACTACCGTACATCTTCCGCCTAATCATTCTTTGTATTGCTAGTTTGTTGGTTTGGGCTTGGCTGGGAGCTTTGTTGAGCAAGTGCTCGAAGTCTTCGTCTGTTAGCGATAATTCACCGACGTGGGCCATCATCACAGAGTTTGGGCGCAAGGCTTGAAGCTTCAACAACGAACTCTTATATAGTTCAGGAATATAGACTGGAAACGGGGGCGACAACTTACCTTTCACTTTAACAATGAGATCGGCGACATAGATGCGTTTAGAAGGCACATGCATAACCGATAAGTCTCTGTCAGTGTGACCTGGGGTTTCGAATACTTGCCATTCTTCAAAGCCAGGGATTGTTTCTTGGTCTGTTAAGGTAATATCAGGATGTAAGTGCGGATGGTACCAAATGTTTCGCTTTGGTCTGTTCATTTTACCTGCAACCCAAAGAGCCAGTATAATGTCAATAATATGAGCGAGACGGCCTTTTAAACCTTTGTACCATTGATTTTCACTCTGAAAGCTAACTATTTGGCAACCCGTTTTACTTCGTAAAAAATGAGCACAACCAGCATGATCAGGATGCATGTGGGTGACCAGAACCACTTTTAAGTCGGATAAAGGGCGTGCTAACTGTTTAGCGAAAAAGTCAGAAAGTGTGGGAAAGTCGGCTTTTGAACAACCATCAAGCAACATACACTTGTCAGGGTATTCAACTAAGAATATGTTTTGTATGAATCCCTTCAAGACATGTATCTTCATTATAAACGAAACTCTTCAAACTGATTAGACCAGCTTGATACTACGTTATTCTAGAGTGCTTCATCTATTTATTTGGTGATGGATACTCATTAGTGAGCATCCGATCGCAAAAAAATACAGGCATTTCAGACATTCAATAAAGCACTATTATATTAGTTGCAGTTCGATTTTATCGATTATAAAAACTATTTCTTAGCTGATGAGAGTTCAACTACATCTGCCGATTCAACTTCTAGGATGCCATCGACCTCTGCACCTTTCATAATTTTCATGACCGACTCTTTGTTTTTGGACAATAAAATACCTAACTCTTCAGCAATCGTTTCGTCAAGTTCAACGCCTTTGGCGGCTAAATACGTGCTGAGGTTGTCGGCAACCTCTAGCATTTTATCGTACTTATCTGCTTCTTTTTTATCTGTAGTCACCAATTTCTCAACTCCTTTATGCTGAACCACATACTGGGTGATAACTGCCATGTTGGCCTCCAAAAATTGTCAATAAAGTTTATAAAAGGGTTTGCCCTATAACATATACTATACATCAATAACTGTATAAATAAACAGTTTCTTGTGCATTGAAAATAGTTATAGAAACTGGCGCTATTTTTATTGTGAACCATTATAGAGATTGCAGAGAATAATAGATAACAAAATGACTATTGATGTTGCAAGTTACCCCCGCTACTAGTGAACTTATTCTATATAGTTAATGGTGAGGTAATAATAATTAGGAGAAAGTTATTTTATTTAATTTTGAGAAAGTGAAAGGTATTATTTTCGATTTAGACGACACCTTAGTGAAAACGAATTTAGATTTTGGGGCTATCAAGCGTGATATTGCTTGCCCGAGCAATGAAGATATTTTGACTTTTATTGGTAATATTGTATGCCCAAGCATGAAAAGCCGAGCTCATAACACGGTTTTAGAGCATGAGTTGCACGATGCCGTCACATCGAAGTGGTTGCCCGGAGCACAAGAATTTGTTCAGGCAGCAATACAACAAGACCTTCCCTTAGCGATTGTTACAAGGAACTGCAGAGAAGCAACCAACATTAAAATTAAGAATAATAATATTAGTATTGAACAAGTGATTACTCGAGAAGACGCTCCGGCTAAACCTGATCCGACTGCATTGCTAACGATAGCCGCCCAGTGGGATATTGACGTTAAACATATCGCTTATGTCGGCGACTATATTTATGATATCCAGGCAGCTCACAATGCCAAAATGCAGGCTTGGTTGTATAAATATCAAGCAGATAAAAAGGACTATAAGGATTGCTTGTCCTACATCGCTAAAAATTAAGTTATTGTTTATACAATATAAATTAAAAACGTAAGTCGATTACTTGAAAACGTAAGGCTGAAGCACTAACACTTCACTTCACAATCACCGCATTGCTTCGCTGTATCCTCTCCTTTTGATCAGTTGTTTATAGTCTAGAAAGTTAGCAATATGTCTTCAGGAAGAAGTTACTTAATGTGCAGGGAAGTGTCGTGTTTCTAAAACAAATTGTTCTATCGAATGGGGTTTTTCTTCCAGTCTCAATAATCGTAGTGTTTTTCTTGATTGCACTGGTTTGCATTTTAGCTTATCTCATCATCTACAAAAAATGGTTCCAAACCAATAAATTGCTAAAGGCTGAATTAAACAGTTTCAAACTGCGAGAAAAGGAAATATTGGAAGCGGTTAATTTTCAGCAAGTGAGTGTTACTAAGATCGGGGAAACCATTCAAACAATAATTGCTCAAGAATTCGAACTACAAAACTCATCTCTGTTTGAGACCGATAGCAATACCGAGCGCAGGGAAACAAGCAAATCTAGCTGGCATAAGGTGCTTGAGCTATCAGAGCGATTAGCGCATTTCACGCTTCGAAACGTCCAGCGCAAAGAGAGCGGCCATACTGTTAATTCAGAGTCAGTCTTTGCTGAAAACCAAGCCATACTCATATCAATTGTTAACGCTAAACAGCAACAGTTGCATTACGTAAAATGTGGTCATGCGCTATTAAACCTTCCAGTTGGTGCCTTAGATAAGATAGTCAGAGGAATTATATTCCACGCATCAAAGGCTGCCGATCCAAATACTACCTTATGTTTAAGTTGTGACCTTGCGCAAGCCAGCTTTAATTTTAGTATTAGAGGCTGGGGAAAGGGTATTAGTGCTCAAGAAATTCATAATATTGATGTATCGGTGCGCACTAACCCGCGCTTTCATTTTGCTAAGCGTGCGCAAGATAACGAAGGTGATTTGAATCTAGCTAGTGTTAAGCGACTGGTAATGCAATTTGGCGGAAGCGTAAAAATTGCCAGTGGCTTGGAATATGGAACGACCATTTATGTTTCTTTGCCCATTCTCGCTTGCTCTGTTTCTAATTACGCAGTTCCTGCTTCTCTCAGTTTATCCTTCACTGAACAACAGCCTTTACTTGGCAATGCAAAGCACAATGTACTAATTATTGATCAAAACGAAACGAGCCAAATTATTTTACATCGAGCATTACAGAAAAACTATGGTTGCTATGCTTGCACTTCACCCCTAGAAAGCATGCAAATGATTCGTCATTTGCAACCAAGTGTCATACTGATTGACCAAATGCTGCAAGATATTGAGTGTTTAGAACTGATTAAACTGATTCGCGAAAACCCGCTTACCCAAAGTATTCCGATTGTTGTTTGTTGCGGTATTGCAGCCCAAAGCTTTAAACTATCTGTACTCAGCGTCGGCGCTTCCTACCTTATAGAAAAACCTATTGTGCAAAAAGAACTGGAACTAACCCTAGAGGGTTTAATTCAGCAGCAGTATCTTGTGGCTGAGAAAGTAGGGGAAAAGCTCTCCCAATACCATAGTCAACAGCTCGATGTGCCTGAACCAGATGCAGTTGGTAGCGGCAAGGATAAAGAATTTATTATCCGCTTCAACGATATGATGGACGAAAACTATAGCAATGAGGGTTTTACGCGAGAAATAGCGGCAGACCATATGAATGTGTGCTTGAGAACCTTAAACCGGAGGCTCAGTGAACATTACTCTCATAACTTTAAAGAGCATTTGAAAAAGTATCGATTGAAAAAAGCCAAAAGCCTTTTATCTAAGGGTTATACAATTAATGAAGCGTCGTTTGAAGTTGGATTCAATTCAGCTTCCTATTTCAGTACTTGTTTTAAGGCTGAGTATGGTTTCTCGCCATCAAGAATAGTCACTAAGTGTGCATAAAGTCTAGTGACCACCACCACTAAGTATCTGTATTTGAGCAATATCGGTATCGCCCTTAAGTACTTTTAGTACTGCATCTTGAGTCAGTGTTCTCATGCCGTCTTTGGCCGCTTGGGCTTTCATTTCCGGCACTGATGCTTCTTTGTATACCATGCCACGCAAATCATCAGACATACCTAAAAGTTCATGCACACCTGTTCGCCCCTTGTATCCTGTGCCTCCGCACGTTTCGCAGCCAACACCTTTCTTCAGTTCTAGGTCCGCATCAAAGTCGACTTCTAATTCGTCCAAATAAGCTTCACCGTACTGGCGTCGCAAAAATGCCTTGTCATCGTCTGTTGCCATATGAGTTTCTTTGCAATTTGGACAAATGGTTCTTATTAAGCGCTGAGCTAAAATACCGACGCAAGCATCTGCAAAGTTGACTGGGTCGAGTCCTAAATCAAGCAAACGAGTAATCGTTTCTGGTGCAGAGTTTGTGTGCAGTGTAGACAAAACCAAGTGACCAGTAAGCGAGGCTTCGATACCCGCATGCGCAGTTTCTTTGTCTCGCATTTCACCAATCAAAATAATATCCGGATCGGCACGTAAAAATGCTCGCAGCGCGTTAGCAAAAGTGAAGCCAATTTTAGGAACGACCTGAACTTGTTGTAAACCAGGTTGTGTAATTTCCACTGGGTCCTCTGCGGTCCAAATTTTCTTATCCGGGGTATTCAAATAACCTAGCACTGCATGTAGCGTCGTTGTTTTACCAGAACCAGTAGGTCCCACAACCAATAGTATTCCATGAGGACGCTTAATCATTTCCTCGATCATGCCCATATTGCGAGGAGATAGATTCATTTTACCAATTGGCATCGCGCTGCCCGCTGCTAGAATACGCATAACCACGCCTTCACCGGCAACGGTTGGAATGGTGGCAACACGCACTTCAATGGGCTGACCAGACATTTTAAAGGTTAGTTTTCCATCTTGCGGAACACGTTTTTCTGCAATATTTAAACTGGACATGATTTTGATGCGCGCAATGACTGCATTGTGATGCGAAGCAGGTACTTGGTTGATATCACGAATAACGCCATCAACTCTCATTCGAACACGTGTTGGCGCGCCTTTTTCTGGATCAACATGAATATCTGATGCGTTTAGTCTTTTGGCGTCATGTAATACTCGGCTTACTAAACGGACAACGGCAGGAGCATCATCTGATAACTCATCACCAAGCTCTTCAATTTCTTCCCCAGATGTGCCAATTTCATCTAAGATTTCGTCAAGCTCACCGGGCCCTGAGCCGCCAACATTTGCACCTAGGTATTGCAAAATGTGCGTCGGAAGACCGACCGCAATTTCATAACTGTCTATACCTAATGCACTTTCGATTTCCATCAGCAATGTGGCATTATTTGGTTCAGCCATCAAAACAATAGGATTGTCGTTTGCATCAGAGACAACCGCAACATGATTACGCTTTAGGTAAGATAAATTTAATCGACTGTCGCTTTGGTATAAATGGTATTTGTCGGGTAAATAACCGATAAAAGGGACCTGATAGTGAACTGAAATTGCGTTGCCAACTTCTGCTTCAGCAATTCGGTGTTCTGAAACTAGGCGTTGAATTACTTGTTTTGATGTTGCTCCATTTTCGGATAATTCATCAATGGTCTTCTGTGATGTTAAGCCGCGATGTATGAGATATTCAAATTGATGCTTAGTACCGCCCAATTCGTACCTAAACTTATCACCTAATATTTCTGCTACTTTGACCGCAATTGCGACGTCTTTATCACTAAATGGTTCGTCAATTTTGTTGATAATTTGCATTACGCCCATTAACACGTCTGCATTAATAACTGGCACACAGAGAATATTTTGTGTGGTGAAAGTACCTGATTTGTCAAATTGTCCGGCAAACCTGAGTCTCGGGTGAACCGAAGCTAGCTGCTCAGCGTTGTATGGATCGTCTATAACTAGAGGGCGCTGCGCAAGAGCAACATAACCTGCAATGGAAAGTGGACTAATCGGGACTTTTATTTGTTTAGTTTCTTTACCTGTTTTGAAGCGCGCAACTAGATCTTGATGCTGACGACGGCGTTGAAACAAACTCATTCGCTGCGCACCAAATATTTGCAATATGATAGGCTCAACCTGACTATACGCATCCATTAGAGTCGGATGCGCGTCTAGCTGGGCTTTCAGGTTGTCTATTGCTGGTTGGTGCAGCGTACTTTCAATCATAAAACTTCTTTATCCATATCTTTATCACGTATCTTACTACGTAACTTATTGCATGACCGTGAATATCATAGAATGATACCGCGTATAGACCCAGACTAAATTTGAATACATAGGTATAGCTATGCTATCGGCAACTTGAACAAAAACCGCTGTTTTTTGCCTATTTCAAACCGTTTTGATAGCCGAACTAGTTACTTAATAGCTAATAATAATTCGTTTATGCACATTATTTAATACGACTAGTAGGACAGTTTCATTAAGTATTTTGTTATGTATAAGGTTCGAAGGCTGTAAATTTATGATTTTTAGCGTAACCAAGTCTTTATTCTGTAATTTCAGTTGCCTTAATGCGCAACTCCTGTATACTCTGCGCCCACTGTCTCCACAGGTGCTTGTAAAGTACCTTATAAAAGACATTGTTTAGCAGGTCGGATAACTAGGTCAATAAGCTTTTGCTTCTTTAGTTATACACCACGCAGCAATTCAAATAAGTAATTATTATTTGTTGCAAGCTAACTTATGAACAGGACCTCAATTGGAGGTCAATGGTTTACGCACATCTTTTCATCCATGCTTTTTAATTAGGCAATAGGAGTGAAAAGGTGATTTATTTTGTTCTTTCGATTGGAGCTTCATCGATGGCAAATCAAAGAATTCGTATTCGTTTAAAGGCGTTCGATCACAAGTTGATCGATCAGTCTACTGCAGAGATTGTAGAAACTGCGAAACGTACAGGCGCACAAGTATCGGGTCCAATCCCTTTACCAACACGCAAAGAGCGTTACACAGTTCTAACATCTCCGCACGTTAATAAAGACGCACGAGATCAGTACGAAATCCGCACACACAAACGTTTAGTAGATATCATTGAGCCAACTGATAAAACAGTTGATGCTTTAATGAGATTGGACTTGGCTGCTGGTGTTGATGTTCAAATCAGCCTTGGCTAATGCAGTCTGAGCTAATAATTAGAGGGTAATAACAATGTCGATTGGTCTTATCGGTCGTAAAGTGGGCATGACTCGTATCTTCACAGAAGATGGCGTTTCAATCCCTGTAACTGTTATTGAAGCGACCCCAAACCGTGTTACTCAGTTACGTACTGAGGAAACTGACGGTTATCGTGCACTACAAGTTACCGCTGGCACTAAAAAAGCTAATCGCGTCAATAAAGCTTCTGCAGGACATTTTGCAAAAGCTGGCGTGGAAGCGGGCCGCGGCTTGTGGGAATTCCGCCTTAATGAAAATGAAGGTGGTGATATTGAAGTAGGCAGTGAAATTACTGTTGAAATCTTCAATGACACGAAGAAAGTCGATGTAGCAGGTACATCAAAAGGTAAAGGTTTTGCCGGTGTAATCAAACGTTGGAACTTTAGTTCTCAGCGCATGACTCACGGTAACTCACTATCTCACCGTGCACCAGGTTCAATTGGTCAAAACCAATCACCTGGTAAAGTATTTAAAGGCAAGAAAATGGCTGGTCAGCTTGGTAACAAGCGAATCACCACTCAGTCTTTAGAACTAGTTCGTGTAGATGCTGAAAACAACCTTTTATTAATTAAAGGTGCCGTACCTGGCGCTACCGGCAGCGACGTAATTGTCAAGCCGGCTGGCAAAGCATAAGGTCTGGGAGTAATCATGGAATTATCATTTAAAGACGCGAAAGGCGCTCTTGAAGTATCCGACACTACCTTTGGACTAGAATTCAACGAAGCACTTGTACATCAAGTGGTTGTTGCATTTGGTGCAGGTGCTCGTCAGGGTACTAAAGCGCAAAAAACTCGCGCTGAAGTACGCGGTGGTGGTAAGAAGCCATGGCGTCAAAAAGGAACAGGCCGTGCTCGTGCTGGTACTATCCGAAGCCCAATATGGGTTGGTGGTGGTCGTGCGTTTGCTGCAAAGCCTCGTGACTTTGATCAAAAAGTTAACAAAAAGATGTACCGTGGAGCTATAAAAAGCATCCTATCTGAATTGGTACGTCAAGAACGTTTAATTGTTGTTGAAAGTTTTGGTGTTGAAACGCCAAAAACTAAAGAACTTTTAGCGAAATTGAATGAATACGAATTGAAAGATGTATTGATTGTTACTCCTGAAGTAGACGAGAACTTGTTCTTAGCTTCACGTAACCTTTACAAAGTTGACGTTCGTGACGTTCAAGGAATAGATCCTGTAAGTTTAATCGCATTTGATAAAGTGCTGATGACAGCTGATGCAGTGAAACAACTTGAGGAGGCATTAGCATGAACGAAGAACGTTTATTAAAGGTCATACTAGCACCTCATGTTTCAGAAAAGGCTACGATGTCTGCTGAAACAAACAACACAGTTGTTTTCAAAGTTCTTAAAGACGCGAACAAAGCAGAAGTAAAAGCTGCAGTTGAAAAATTGTTTGAAGTTGAAGTGAACTCTGTTCGTACGGTCGTATGCAAAGGTAAAACTAAGCGTGCCGGTCAGTCTTTTGGCAAACGCAGTGACTGGAAAAAAGCATATGTTGTGCTTAAAGAAGGTCAGGAAATCGACTTCGTCGGTTCAGCTGAGTAAGAAGGGGATTAGAAATGCCATTATTGAAAGCTAAGCCAACTTCTGCAGGTCGTCGTCACGTTGTTCAGGTAATTAATCCTGATTTGCATAAAGGTGCACCACATGCTCCTTTACTTGAGAAATTAAGCAAATCTGGTGGCCGTAATAACAATGGTCGAATTACTGTTCGTCATATCGGTGGTGGTCATAAGCAACACTATCGTACTATTGACTTCAAACGTAATAAAGACGGCATTCCAGCTAAGATTGAGCGTTTAGAATATGATCCAAACCGTTCGTCTAATATCGCTTTGGTATTATACGCAGACGGTGAGCGTCGTTATATTTTAGCACCTAAGGGCGCTAAAGCAGGCGATGCAATCCAATCTGGTTCTGATGCACCTATTAAACCAGGAAACGCAATGCCAATGCGCAATGTTCCTGTAGGTTCAACAGTACACGCGATTGAAATGAAGCCAGGTAAAGGTGCACAAATTGCACGTTCTGCTGGTCAATATGCACAAATTCTTGCTCGTGATGGTTCGTACGTAACACTACGTCTTCGTTCTGGTGAGGTTCGTAAAGTATTATCTGATTGCCGTGCAACTATCGGTGAAGTAGGTAACGCTGAGCATATGCTTCGTTCACTAGGTAAGGCCGGTGCTACACGCTGGCGTGGTGTTAGACCAACAGTTCGTGGTGTTGCCATGAACCCGGTTGATCACCCGCACGGTGGTGGTGAAGGTCGTACATCTGGTGGTCGTCATCCAGTATCGCCTTGGGGTGTTCCTACGAAAGGTAAGAAAACCCGAAGTAATAAGCGTACCGATAAACTTATCGTACGTCGTCGAAATAAATAACAGCGAGGATTCACCATGCCACGTTCTCTCAAGAAAGGTCCTTTTATTGACCTGCACTTGCTGAAGAAGGTAGAAGCTGCAGTGGAAAAGGGCGAAAAGAAACCAATTAAGACTTGGTCTCGTCGCTCTATGATCATCCCAGATATGATTGGGTTGACCATTGCGGTTCATAACGGTCGCCAGCACGTACCTGTATTCGTCAGTGACGAAATGGTCGGCCATAAGTTGGGCGAATTTGCACCAACGCGTACTTATCGCGGCCATGTCGCAGATAAGAAAGCCAAACGATAAGGGGATTAAAATGGAAGCATTAGCATTACACCGTTTTGCTCGTACGTCACCTCAAAAGGCACGCTTGGTAGCAGATCAGATCCGCGGATTGCACGTTGAAAAAGCTTTAGAAGTTTTAACGTACAGCCCAAAGAAAAGCGCTGCGTTGATCAAGAAAGTTCTTGAATCAGCTATCGCCAACGCTGAAAACAACGAAGGTGCAGATATCGATGAATTATCGATTACTAAAATCTTTGTTGATGAAGGCCCGACTATGAAGCGAATCAAGACACGTGCTAAAGGCCGTGCTGATCGTATCTTTAAGCGTAGCAGTCACATCACTGTGGTTGTGGCGGATAACTAGGAGTAGATTATGGGACAGAAAGTTCATCCTACCGGTATACGCCTGGGTATCAGCAAACCATGGACATCAACCTGGTACGCTAATACGGCAGAGTATGCAGATAACTTGTTTAATGACCATCAGGTCCGTCAATATTTGACGAAACAGTTAAAGAGCGCGTCTCTTTCGAAAATCGTTATAGAACGCCCAGCGAAGAGTATACGTGTGACTATTCACACAGCTCGTCCAGGTGTTGTTATCGGTAAGAAGGGAGAAGACGTAGAGAAGCTTCGCAATCATGTTTCTAAGCTAGCCGGTGTGCCAGCTCAGATCAATATTGCCGAAGTTCGTAAACCTGAGCTAGATGCGCAGCTCGTAGCTGACAGCATTTCAAGCCAGCTTGAACGTCGTGTTATGTTCCGTCGCGCTATGAAGCGTGCCGTGCAAAATGCAATGCGTTTAGGTGCACTTGGTATCAAAGTTCAAGTAAGTGGCCGTTTAGGTGGTGCAGAAATCGCACGTGCTGAATGGTATCGTGAAGGTCGCGTACCTTTGCACACTTTCCGTGCTGACATCGACTATGCAACGTCTGAAGCAGCAACGACTTACGGTATCATTGGCGTGAAAGTCTGGATCTTTAAGGGTGAAGTATTAGGCGGATTGCCTCTTACACAAGAGCAACCAGCTCCTGCACCTAAGAAGAAAGGCCGCAACGCTAAACGAGAGGGCTAATCATGTTACAACCAAAGCGTACGAAATTTCGTAAAATGCATAAAGGTCGTAACCGTGGTCTTGCTGTTGCAGGTAGCAAAGTAAGCTTCGGGACATATGGTCTTAAGTCGATTGGCCGCGGTCGTATGACTGCACGTCAAATCGAAGCGGCTCGTCGTGCCATGACTCGTCACGTTAAACGTCAGGGTAAAATTTGGATTCGAGTTTTCCCTGATAAGCCAATTACTGAAAAACCTTTGGAAGTTCGTCAAGGTAAAGGTAAAGGTAACGTTGAGTACTGGGTATGCCAAATTCAACCAGGACGCGTGTTATATGAAATGGAAGGTGTTCCAGAATCTATAGCTCGTGAAGCGTTTGCATTGGCTGCGGCGAAATTGCCATTTAAAACAACCTTTGTAACTCGGACGGTGATGTAATGAACACGACTGAACTTAGAGAAAAAAATGTAGAAGAGTTGAACGCTGAGTTAGTTAACTTGCTCCGTGAGCAATTTAACCTTCGCATGCAACATTCTACTGGCCAGCTTGAAAAAACTGACCAAATAAGAACAGTACGTCGCAGCATCGCACGTGTTAAAACTATTTTAACTCAGAAGGCTGACGCGTAATGACTGAAAAGAAAATTCGTACAGTAAAAGGCCGTGTTACTAGTAACAAAATGGATAAAACCATTACTGTTATGGTTGAGAGAACTGTTAAGCACCCAATTTACGGGAAGTTTATCAAGCGCTCAACTAAGTTACACGCACACGACGAAGCTAACGTGTGTAATGAAGGCGATTATGTAACTATTACTGAATGTCGTCCTTTGTCCAAGTCTAAGACTTGGAAGTTAGTTGACGTAGTGACAAAAGCTTAATTTAAGCAATTGAATAAAGGCGCTACCTTTCGAGGTTAGCGCCTTTTTTTTGTCTTTAAGAAAGCGTTAAATGGTTAGTTAGGCGGGAGAATTTCATGGGAACAAACTCGCTTTTCGCCATCCATGGCTGCTCTCAAATGACATCCATGTCATTTGAAGGTTTGTTCCCATGAAATTCTCCCGCCTAACTAACCATTTAACGCTTATCACGCATTTTCGGTAGCTTTGGGAATTAGTATTAAACTAACAAACGCGCTTTTCGTCATCCATGGCCGCTCTCAAATGACATCCAAGCCATATTAAAACAAACCTCTTGACCTTAGATGTTACTCTAAGGTTTATAATCGTATTATTGATTCAAGGGAGGTAATATGAAAATCAGCGAATTGGCAAAAAGAGCAGACATTAGTGCGCACACTATTCGGTATTACGAAAAGCTTGGTTTGTTAAAGCCCACTCAACGAAGTGAAAGTAACTACCGGATATATACTAACGATGATGTAGTTACTGCAAAATTCATAAAGCGTAGTAAAGAGTGTGGCTTCAGTTTGGCAGAGACCTCCACGTTATTGGCTATTAAAAATGATAAGAGCCAGCACGTGTGTGCGGAGGCTAAGAATATGACTAGTAGTAAAATAGTCGAAATATCCGAACAAATTGCTAAACTAAAAAGAATGCAGTCTACACTACAGGAACTAGAAGTATTGTGCTGTGGTGGTCAAGAGAGCGCAGAGTTTTGCTCAATTATTTCGAACTTGGAAAAGGTGGTGTAGCATGGAAGTAATTAATAACTTCATAGAGCTATTTGTCGAATCAGCGCCTTTTTTGTTATTAGGAATGCTGATTGCAGGCGTCATTCATCAATTTGTACCGAAAACTTGGGTAGAGAGAACCTTAAGTGGAAAGGGCTCAATTATAAAGGCAGCATTGATTGGCGCGCCACTTCCTCTATGTTCCTGCTCCGTTATACCTGTTGCAATGGGTATTCGAAGAAGCGGCGCGAGCAAAGCCAGTACCGCTAGCTTTTTAGTTGCGACGCCAGAAACTGGGGTGGATTCGATTGGAATCACCTATGCGCTGATGGGACCGATAATGGCCATCGCACGACCTATCGCTGCAATATTTTCCGCTATATGCGCGGGTGTTTTGGTACTTCTCTTTGGGCGAGGAGAAAACCAAGAAGACATACAAGAAGAGCCGTCTGTTGAGACAACAGAATCTATGAGCTGTTGTGACAGCAGTGAGCCCGAACCTATTGAAACGAAAAGTTGTTGCTCGAAAAGCAAACCTAAAGGTCTTGGATTCACTGACAAATTGAAAGCAACTTTTACATTTGGTTTTGGGCAATTGCTCAAAGACTTCATGATCTGGTTTTTGATTGGGATCTTTTTTGCTGCCTTAGTAACAACATTTGTTCCGCCGGAGTTTTTTACTCAATACGGGAAAGGTGTTTTTGCTATGTTAATCATAGTGTTAATCTCAATCCCGATGTATGTTTGTGCAACTGCCTCTACGCCGATTGCTGCGGGTTTATTGCTATCGGGTATTTCGCCTGGTGCAGCATTGGTTTTCATGCTGACAGGACCAGCAACAAATATTGCCACGCTCATGGTCATTAAAAACGAACTTGGTAAACGCGAGTTGATGCTCTATTTAATCGCTATTGTAGTGAGCGCGGTTGGTGCAGGCTTGGTGCTGGACTGGTTATTTCAGATATTCAATTGGCAACTTGACTTAGCGCATGGTGAGCATTCAGAGATGTTAGGTCTCGTATATCAGGCGAGTGCAATAGTATTGTTCGGTTTAATACTGTATCAAATGCAAAAAGTGTATTTGTCAAAGCTTCTTAAGCTTGCTTGATATTGGTGTTTCATAAAAGTTCGATTACAAAGAATAATGCGACAGTCCGAAATTGGTCTGTCGTTATTCTTTGCTTTATTGCTACATCTTTAGCGTTTCAGAAGGAATGTCTAGGTATAGTGTTATTCGTCGGCCCCCTCGGTAGACAACGAATTTTAGTGTTTGAGCTGTGCGAATGTGCGTTTGTAGTTCACCGAAACTTGCTTCATCGTCAATGTTAAAGCCATTAACTTCAAGCAAAACGTCGCCTTCTTTGAATCGAGCAGAGTTGTATAAATCCGGGTTTTGACCAGGGGTAATTAGCTTACCGCCATCATTAAAAGGACTGGGCAATAGTCCGACTATATGTTCTATTTGTCGCGGTCTTGAACCAATTTCTTTTGCAGTCATTTGATTAAATTCAACTAATATCCTTTGTTCTTCAAGCGAGTTCATTTGACTTAATTTGATCTCATAGTTAACTGATTGATAGTCGACAAAAATCGAATTTTTGTTGATCCTATTAAGGTAAATTGATGTGTTGTGAATTTCTTCATCTATATTGAATTCTGCGATATTGCCATCAACAGCTATTTGCACATAACTCTCAACTGATAGCTTGCTATATACCAAACCCAACAACTCAAGCTGAACAGGAAGCCCTCCTCCTGTTTTATTGTTTTGAGTCTTAATACTTATAAGCGATTTATCGTCTTTGCTGTTTGGTCTATTCGAATCTACGCTACTGTTGCTATCGTCGATAACATTTGTGTCAAGCTTTGAAGGTGAGACAGTGTTGCTGGATACTGCAGTTACTTCGTTTATTTCATTATCATTCATAGATTGTAGGGTAAATATAGTGACACCGACAACTGCGATTGTGACAACAAGTAATAATTTATTCATTTGCGCTCCTTTTCGATAACTCATTGTAATCAACAAAATGCTGCATCACCATAATACTTTTCGATATTTTTATTTGCATTCATATATGACTTAAATAATGAGTTATATATTTTAAAAGCCATAAATTAACTCATTATTTAAGTTGTAATTTAATAGCGAAGCGATTTTTTATTTAATATACCATTAAAATCAACAACTTAAAATATTTAGACTTGTTGGCATAGCCTGTGCATATAGACCTCTAAGCAGTACAAAGTTTTAATTGGAGAAACACATGCACATCAGTAATACCCTAAAAACGATGCTCTTTGTATCACTAGCATTTATGGGACTCGCTGGCGTCCTTGCAACAAATGGATTAGGTAGCCTACTTTTTTCTGACGCTGGCAAAAGCCAGGTGGTTAATCAAAAAGAACAGCCCAAATCTTATATTGTGCAAGGTAAAGGGTCTGAAACTCTAAAAACTGCAGTAAACAGTGTAGGCGGCAGCGTGTCGCGAGAGTTTCCAATCATTAATGCTATTAGCGCAATACTTACGCCATCCCAAGCCGAAGTTATTGCGCAGTTAGACGACGTGCGTATTCAAAATGACCGCTCAGTCGCTACTATGAGTGTGGGCAACCCCAAAACATTCAGTATAGACAACTACATCGCAACCCAAGTTGACGCAGACAAGCTACACGAATTGGCGTAACGGGACGCGGAGTTACTGTTGCTGTGCTTGATAGCGGAACAAATCTAAGAGGTCAACATGGGTATAACCTATTTAGAAACTCTTATGGCCATCGTCGCGTATTTACAAAGTACGATGCTATTCAGGGTCGTCGAACACGCTGGTTAAATGATGATAGAAATGGTCATGGTACTCATGTAAGTAACATTATTGCGAGTAGCTTGAAGTCAGAAAATGGCAAAGCTAACGGCATTGCACCTGACGTTTATTTATTATCAGTTAAAGCCTTTGATCAAAATGGTCAAAGTAGTTACTCCAAAGTGCTGGACGGCTTAAATTGGATTTACCATAACCGAGCAAGATATAGAATACGTGTTCTTAACTTATCATTGGGTAGCGAAGTTCGTTCTAATTATTGGAATGACCCAATTAACCAAGCTGTAATGAAGCTTTGGGAAGCTGGTATTGTTGTGATCACTTCTGCTGGTAACAGTGGCCATAATGATATGAGCATTACTGTACCGGGTAACAACCCTTACATAATAACAGTAGGTGCGATAACGGACAGTTATACTCCCTTTGATTTTAATGATGATCGTGTAACCACCTTTTCATCAACTGGTCCAACGGTAGAAGGTTTTGTTAAGCCAGAAGTTGTTGCTTATGGCGGTCATGTTGCCGCGAAGCTTGATAATTTGTATGCAAGAGGTCAGTTTTCGGAGAACCTTAAGGGTGAAGGCTACCAGGAAATCTCAGGTACTTCTCAAGCATCAGCTGTTGTTTCTGGTATCGCAGCATTAATGCTTCAGAATGACCCAAGCTTGTCTCCAGATGACGTTAAGTGCCGCATTATATCAAGCGCGAAAATGGCCGTAGCGCAAAATGGTCAAATGGCGTTTAGTCCATTTGAACAAGGCCACGGCATGGTTAACGCATACGATGCAGTAACGAGCACTAAGACAGGTTGTGCAAACCGTGGTTTGAATATTCAAGATGATATTGCGGGTCTTACTCACTATGCTGGCCCTGCACGTTTAGCTGATAACGGATCGTTTGAAATTAGATTTCCTAGCGGCCTGGTAATGTCTGAAGGCACACAGTGGGGCGATGCAGGTATGTTTGCAGAGGGCACTCAATGGGGCGATGCAGGTATGTTCGCAGAAGGCACACAGTGGGGCGATGCAGGGATGTTCTCTGAAGGCACTCAGTGGGGCGATGCAGGTATGTTTGCAGAAGGCACGCAGTGGGGCGATGCAAGTATCTTTGCAGAAGGCACGCAGTGGGGCGATGCAGGTATCTTTGCAGAAGGAACTCAGTGGGGCGATGCTGGTATCTTTGCTGAAAGCTGGGACTCTCGTGACACTTTCTCTGATGCAGCTGCTGAAGCAATCACGGCTTCTGATTTAATCATCATTGTAGAAGAGGGTGAAGATGAGATGGAAGAATGGGTAGTTGTTGAAGAAGACGTAACGCCTGTTCCAGTTATTGATTAAAACGTAGCGCCTAATAAACAAGGGCCGTCATTTGATGGCCCTTTTCATAGTAGGTAAAAAAGTAACTTATTATAAAAAACCATACGTAACTTAACTGATTTATCCTCATAAATGACCTAATATCAGACTCCTAGGGCAAATCAGTTAAATTATAAGCAATTACCTAGACTTATTTATAAGACAATGACGGCAATCTGACTAATGAACAAATTAAACACCTTAATCACACTCCTGATCACAAGCTTGCGCTTAGCAGCCTGTGCTATGTGTGTTTGTGTTTTTAGTATTCATGCCGGCCAAGACAATATCCGTTTTGAAACCATAGGTTTAGAGCAAGGCCTTTCGCAGCAAAACGTACGAGCGATCCATCAGGACTCTGAAGGCTATATGTGGTTTGGTACCCAGGAAGGCTTGAATCGATTTGACGGTTATCAATTAAAAGTATTCTCAAACAGTTTGACGGACCCTGACTCAATAGGATCTTCGTGGATAAATTCAATAGATGAAACCTCTGATGGTAAGCTTTGGTTGGCAACAAGGGCCGGCATTAGCGTTTTCGACAAGTCAAATCAGATATTTAAACGGTATAAAGCCTTAGTAGGTGCTGATGGGCAAACTATAAATGATGCCAATGTGGTCTTTGTGGATAGTTTAGATAATGTTTGGGTGGGCACGAAAAATGGGCTAAATTTGTATAACCCGCAAAAAGACACATTTGAGCATATCGAACTTGAAGGTATAAAAACTGATAAACCAATTAGGATTGACTCCATTGCCGAAGACATCACAAATGGTGTTTGGATTGCGGCTCAAAACCATGGCTTGTTTCGTTTTGATACTATAAGCCAACGAGTTGAACGTTTTGCTGACATTTTTGACCATTTAGACGAAAAAATTGCCGAACAAACCCATAAAGTAATGGTAGATTCAGACCAACGCTTATGGGTTGGCACATTTGATAAAGGTGTTTTCATACTTGATCTAAAAATGCCCAAACAAAAGAATAATCCAAATAGTTTGACTAAATTGGATGGCCCCGACGACGTAAAAGTAATGGCCTTATATCAGGACTCAAGCAAAACTACCTGGGTCGGTACCGAGTCTGGTTTGTATTCCTATGACAAAAACAAAAAATTTATTGAAGTGTTGCGTTATGATATTGGCAATGTGCAATCAATTGCGGATAATAAAGTTAGCAGCATTTATCAGGATAAAGGAGGCGTATTTTGGGTTGGCACTTATCGAGGCTTAAGTAAGTGGAATACCGCAACCGCTAATTTTGATTATTATCGTTATCAGCCAAATATATCTAAAAGCCTAAGTAATCCCAGCATCAATACTATATTTGACGGCGGTAATGATACCGTTTGGGTGGGCACTAATGATGGTCTTAATTTAATTGATATTGAATCTGGTTTGATTACCCAGTTCAAAGCCGACCCTGATAATGAAAACACTATTCCTGGCAATAATATAACCGCCTTATTTGCCGAAAATAAATCAGAACTGTGGGTTGGTGTTAGAGGCAAAGGGGTAACTCAGATTGATAGAAAAACAGGGAAATACAGGCACTACAAGACCATAAAGGGTGACCCAACTTCCCTAAGTTCTAACCAAGTAACATCTATTTTCGGTACTGAGTCTGATGATATATGGGTTGGCACATATGGTGGTGGGCTCAATCGGTTTAATAAAGAGACAGGCAAATTTAGACGTTATGTGCACAACCCAGACAATAGCTTTAGTTTAAGTAGCAACAATGTAATGTCTATTTATGAAGATTCTCGTCAGATGCTTTGGATCGGTACTTGGGACGGCGGTGTTAACCTTTTCAACCCTGCATTGGGTACTTCTAAAAGAATAATGAACGTTGAAGATGATATGTATTCCCTTGGAAGCAAATTGGTGTGGGCGGTGCATGAAGATAAGAAAGGGAACATCTGGATAGGTACGGGAGATGCGGGTTTAAATTTTTTATCTGCGGCAAATAGACAAAGTGGTAACTATGTTTTTGAACGAATCAGTCGAGAACAAGGCTTACCTAGCTCCGCAGTTTTTAGCATACTTGATGATCAAAGTGGAAATCTTTGGTTGAGTACTAATCGAGGGCTCACCAAGTTTGATCCCGAAACTAGACAAATGCTGAACTACGATAGTTCTCATGGTCTCCAAGGTAACGAATTTAACTCTGGCGCGTATCATAAAATGCCTGATGGTAAGTTTTTCTTCGGCGGCACCAATGGTGTAACAGCTTTCTACCCAGATGATATAGAGCCTAATAAACACATTCCCCCTGTCGTCGTAACGAACTTTCAACGCTTGAATGAAGTGACGAGCATGAATTCATTGAAGGACCAACAGAATAGAATTACGGTGTCTTATAAAGATTATCTTATCGCATTTGAATTTGCTGGTTTAGATTTTGCTAGCCCGGACAACAATCGCTACGCTTACAAGCTCGAAGGCTTCGATTCTGATTGGGTTGAGGCGCGTGATGTTAGAAAAGCAACCTATACCAACTTGCCAGCAGGTAATTTCGTATTTAAGGTGAAAGCCTCTAATAACGACGGAGTATGGAATGAAAAAGGTGCTGGTATTATTTTAACCGTTTTGCCTGCCCCGTGGTTTTCTTGGTGGGCATATACAAGCTATGCTTTGATATTTTTGGTCCTTGCGTTTTGGTTTTTTCGCTCCTATTTGAATAAGCTTAAGCAGGAAGAAACATACCGACTAGAACTAGAAAATGAAGTTCAAAAGCGCACCGTCCAGTTAAGCGCTGCAAATGAGCAATTATTAAGCGCAAGTGTTACAGATCAATTAACCGGTCTACATAACCGACGTTACTTAGCTAACGTAATTAAAGAAAAATGTACAACAGTATCAGACGAGTTTAAAACGCATTTATCTAAGCAATCTAGCGACGTATATGAAGGTCCGCGCTTATTCTTTTTAATGTTCGATCTGGATGGTTTCAAGCCTATTAATGATACCTATGGCCACGATGCTGGTGATAAAGTGATTATCCAAGTGGGTGAGTTGCTACAAAGCGTTTGCCGTGAGGATGATATTGTTGTCCGTTGGGGGGGGGATGAGTTTATTGTGGTTGGTAAAGTTTATGAAAAACGCGAAGTGTCTGCTTTAGCTGAAAGGATCCGCAATACTATCGCAAAATATGGATTCAATATCGGCTTGTCGCAACGTATGCACTTATCTAGCTCAATTGGTTACGCGATGTATCCTTTTGCGCACTTTAGCCCTGATTCGCTCAGTTGGGAACAGGTGCACCTATTGGCCGACAAGGCCCTGTACCGAGCGAAAGACAGTGGCAGAAATACCTGGTGTGGACTAGTTCAACCGCTAGTTGCGCCTCCAGTTGGTGTGATGAATACATTAACTCATAACTTGGAACATGCGGTTGAGCAACAACATGTGATTGTTGAAACGCCAAAGTCGATACAGTTAAATCAAACTGTGCAGCCAAAAATAGCAACACTCATAGATAGAAGATAGCACTCTATAATTAACTTTACTGCATATCACCAATGTAAACTAAGCGCTTGCAGTCAGTTGTTTTCTGAGCTTGTAGAAAGTGGGCTCGCTGACACCTAGTAAGGCCGCAGCTTTTGACATATTCTCTGGTTGGCTTTGTATGATGGAAGACAGCAGCACTTGCTTTATGTTGTCCAAGCATTCTGGAATGAGGATCTCTCCGCTAGCAACAACCTGAAGACAACGTCTTATCTCTTCCCATGATTCAGGTTTTTCTGTTGTTTGCGATTGCAGGTTTAGCAAAATTTTGTTTACTCTGCGCCTTGCCGTGCTTGTTGGCAATTGTAGCCTCGTTGCTAGATCACGCATATTGCCGCTGCATGACTGGTAAGTCATTACCAGAAGTTCATCTTCAATCATATTGCCAAGCGAGCAATGCATAAAAGACGGCTGAAACCGAATTTCATCAAGAAATCCTAGTGCACAGGTTTGTAAGCTTTCGAAAAACGAATTAACAGCTTTGTTTTGCTTAAATCTACTGTCATTTGATTCTAAATTAACAATGTCTGCGCTCTTTATATTCTCACCAATATTTTTCGAGTGGGAGTGGGTGTGGGAGTGCGAGTGCGAGTGCGAATAGCGGGACGAGTTAGCCGTTGAATCTTCATTGCTTGTCAGCGGCTTTTCAACCAGCGTTTGTTCAATATAACTTTGTTCAATATAACTTTGCTCATAAAGTGCAGAAGTTGGCGGCGAGGGATCTTGAAGTTGATGCTTTGTTTTTTCTTCATTAAAAGCGCTTCTCGATTCAGCATCACTAAGTGATGCAAATTCCTGCTCAAGATTGAGTTCATCAATGGTTATTTCATCGCTCTCTGATAGCAGTGTTGCCTGCATCAGTTTATTTTCCAATTCTCTTACATTACCGGGCCAAGGATAGCGCCTCATTAATGCCAATGTTTCGGGTGAAAGAAATTTCTTTCCAGTCTCAAACTGTTTTGAGAACTTGTTCAAAAAATGTTGTGCTAGTAACAAGAGATCTTCGCCTCGCTCGCGCAACGGAGGGTTATTTAGAGTAACCACGTTAAGACGGTAATACAGATCTTTTCTAAATCGCCCTTGCTCAACTTCAAGCGCTAAATCGCGGTTGGTTACAGCGACTATCTTAACATTAACATCAATAACTCGTGTTCCGCCCACGGGTGTAAATTGCTTTTCTTGCACAAAACGCAGTAATGTAGGCTGCATCTGAAGGGGTAACTCACCAATTTCATCGAGCACAAGCACGCCACCATCGGCTTCTTGGATTTTTCCTGCCGTGGCTTTCTGTGCGCCTGTAAAGGCGCCTTTAATATAGCCAAACAATTCTGATTCAATCAAAGTTTCTGGTATCGATCCGCAATCTACAATAATCAGCGGTTTGTTACTTCTTGGGCCTAAGGTGTGAATTGCGTTAATTAAGCGTTCTTTCCCTGTGCCGCTCTCACCCGTTATTAGTATAGTTGTGTCGGCAGATGCGGCGCGTTGAGTTTGTTTCATGATTGATTGCATCAGCGGTGATTTATAGACCAGCGCACTTGAAGACAATCCACCTTTAAGCTCTTGCAATTCACTTTCAAGTCGCGCATTCTGATTTTCCAGACGTTTATTGAGGTCTTCCTCAAGTTGACTTCGACGCAAGGCTTTGCCAATCTGACGTACGAAACCTTGAATCAGTATTTTGGTATCATGAGTGAGAACAAAGCGAGACGATTCACCAATTATAAAGAAACAGTCGTCAGTATTTATTTCAAGAGGTAACACCCAATAGGTATCATCTAAGAGGATAAGATCTTGCTGCTTTTTGTTATCTTTGGCTAAGTGAATTTGTTGTTGGAGCGTTTTATCAGCGAAAATTTTAGTCGTCGGCACAGCCTTGGCGATAGCATTCTCATCTACTTCAAAACACAGTGAATTACCTTTATGTTCTGTTGAAGGCGCTCGCCATAGTCCAGCCGCATTAAAATCAAAGGTATTGGCTAGTCGCTGAACAACATGTTGAACTAATTTTTCAAAATCAAATTCGTCGGTGATGATGCTTGAAATATCCCAAAGCAACAACATGTTACGATAATTAGTCATTGTATCCGACGTGAATATTCCGCCCAAATAATTGAACTGCTCAGCGTTAATGCTAAATTGTGCTGCCTGCCAAATGATAACAGAGGAGGTTTCTTTTGATTGAGCGGCCTGAAGCGCTTGTTCGCTTCTATTCATCAGCACAGTTGCTTTATCAATATCCGCATTGTTAGGCTCATCAAATTCTACTACTGCGACACCCACTTTAAAATCCAATTTTATGGGTGCGCCATCGTTAGTATTGCCTGCAAGGTAGGATTGTTGACGTAGATATTGTTGCAGTTTATTGCCAAGTACTTCCGCTTCCTTGAGGCTATTTGTAGCAGAAGCCACAGCAAATAATGCACCGCCAAGACGACTTATGGTATCGGCCCCGCGAGTACATGAGCTTATATGCTCGGCAATTTCATTCAAAAGAATATCGCCAACCTGGATGCCATATTTCTTATTAATAGCTTGAAATTCGCAGCAATGAACCAAGCAAAGTACAACATTATGCTTGTCGGATAACTGATTTATTTTTTGCAGTAGTAAGCTTCTAGCATTTAATTTTGTTAGTGGATCGGACACCAATTGATGGTGCTCAGATGTCATCTGCAACAATAAATTGCCGGTACGCAGCAAACTTAGCAGTATGCTTTGTTGTTCGGATAATCTGCTTTTTGTATTGCTGTGCCTTAAATTGACAATCCATCCGGGCACACGCCCTTGAAAATACAAACATAAAGTATAGCGGCTTGATTCGTCTTGTTCATCAAGGGCTTTTCTTTCTATCACTTTTCTTTTTATAAACGGCGGTGCATTTAGTCTTGAATGCTCATCTTCATTGCTTTTCAGTGGAATCGAACTTGTCATTGACGTTTCGATCCACAACATATGTTTTGCATCGCTAGCAAACTTAAATTGCCCTGACTTGTCGGCGTAAAAGTCGTCTGAATTGGCACGATTAGTTGGATTAATCGATTTAGAAGCAAGTTTAGTATCACCAACTTGTAAACCATTATGCGTTCGTGAATAGTGGCTAGCAACGGAAATTAAGTCAGCACCAGTCTGAAGACGCAAGGCTTCTAGGTGACTGAAAAGTACTTCATTTCCTCGCAAACTAATCTCCAAATATGAGTTTTCAATGACGTCAAAAACAGTGGTTTTCGTAACAGATTCGTTACTAAAGAGGTGTCATTACCTTATATAAACATATTTTTATCGGCGAAAAAACAGTATGATTTATACCTATATTCGAAATTTGAGCGATATGAATACTTTTAAGCCCCTTACATCTTCTCAGCAAATACCTTTTATCAATGTGGGTAAGGCTGTCGAGCCTCTGATTGACAAGTTTGGTAGGAGGTTCGAGTATCTTCGTCTGTCAATAACGGATGTCTGTAACTTCAGTTGTCAATACTGCCTGCCTAACGGTTATCAATGCGACACTCCTCGTGATTTCATGTCCACTGGTGAACTTAATATGATTGTGCAGGCATTTGCAAAAATGGGCACAAAGAAAGTCAGAATTACCGGTGGCGAGCCATCTTTGCGTAACGATTTGACTAAAATTATAGAACAGACTGCACGCGTTCCTGGTATTGAACAAGTCGCCATTACCACCAATGGATACAAGCTTGAAAAAGACCTGCAAAGTTGGGTTGATGCAGGACTAACTTCGCTTAATGTCAGCATTGACAGTTTAGATCCTCGGCAATTTGAACAGATTACAGGTGACGGCCGTTTAGAGAGTATTCTAAAAGGCATAGACATGGCGGTTGAATTGGGTTTGCAAGTTAAGGTTAACGCCGTTTTATTGAAGGAATTCAGTGATACTCAATTGTCGTTGTTTTTTGACTATGTTAAGACAAATAATTTGACCCTACGCTTTATTGAATTGATGCAAACAGGTGACAACGAAGAATTTTTTAATGCGCAGCATGTTAGTGGCCAAAGCATTGAGGATAAACTTGTAGATCTTGGCTGGACTAAGAAACAAAAAGCCGAATGGGCCGGGCCCGCCAAAGTATACCGGCACGATGGCTACAAAGGACGAATTGGTTTGATTATGCCTTACAGTAAAGATTTTTGCGCGGATTGTAACCGCCTTCGTATCTCCGCCTTAGGTAAATTACATTTATGCTTATTTGCGGAAAAAGGTATTGCGGTGCGTGACCTTGTTGCACAGAGTATTGCGCAAAATGATCCTAGTGTATTGATATCACAAATCCAGAATCTATTGGGTCAGAAAGAAGCCACGCATTACTTAGATGCGGGATATACCGGCGCTACCCAGCACCTTGCTATGCTCGGTGGATAGAGCTTCATAGATAAAATTGAATGTGAGTCAGAAATTTATGAGCATTGATTACCGTCATCGATGGCACCATTTTGTTTTACGCTGGTGCTACAGCCTAATCCTTGTTCTGCTTTTGCCCATAGGCATACTTACATTGCTGCTAAAGTCAGACAAAACCCAAGGGCAGAGCAATAGAGGCAGAGAAAGATTTGGCTTGATTGGAAATGTAAAAAAGGACGGAATACTCGTGCATTGCGTTTCTGTAGGCGAAGTTAATGCAGCAAAAAGTATCGTACAGCGTCTACAAATAAACTATCCAGCATTGCCTATAACCATTTCTACGACTTCTTCAACTGGAGCTAAGCAAGCAAGGGAAGTATTTGCTGATAGCGTTCAACATCTTTTCTTACCAATAGATATTCCTGTTTGCATGTGGTTGTTTTTTAATAGACTGCAACCTAAGTTGGTGCTTGTTACTGAAGTAGAAATTTGGCCGAATATGCTGCATCAATGCTTTCGTCGCAAAATTCCAGCGGTGCTTATCAATGGCAGAATGACTAACGAGTCTGTCACAAGTTATCAGCGCTTAGCGTTCTTATTCAGACCTAGCTTACGTAAATTTAAGCATATCTGTACGCAAGGGCAGCGTGACTTCGATAACTTTCTTTCACTTGGCGTATACAAGCCCAATTTAACCTTAACAAATAACATGAAGTTTGATCTTGCTTTAGACCCTCAAGATGATGAGAAAGCGGAGCGTTTAAGAACTCAATTAGGACTTGCACATCAGCCGATATTTGTCGCTGGAAGCACACATGATCTTGAAGAGAAGGCGTGTTTGGATGCGTTTAAAGAACTCAAAGCCACGCATACTAATTTACTACTAATTATTGTGCCAAGGCACCCACATCGTTTCGAGAAAGTTGCACAGTTATGTCAAGCAACCGGCTACAAAACCTTTAAAATGAGCGACTTTGGCTCGGAGTCGCTGTCAGAAACTCCCGATATTCTTTTGATTGATGCAATGGGATGGTTAAAAGCCAGTTACCAATTGGCGAATATTGCTTTTGTTGGCGGTAGTTTTGCGCAAAAGGGTGGCCACAATGCTCTAGAACCAGCGTTATATGGTATTCCTACAATGATGGGGCCAAGTATTTTCAATAACCCAGTGATTTGCCAAGCATTAGCGGATGCAGGTGGATTGAAAATACTGTCTTCACCAAACCAGCTGGCACCAACTGCATTGGCTTGGATAAATGACTCCCAAGAGGCTAAACGCGCTGGCATGGCTAATAAACAGGTTTTGCAGCGAAATCGAGGTGCTATTCAGCAAACACTCGATGTAATACAGCGTGTTTTTAAACCATAAGCAAAGCGAATTTTTTCTTAATTAAATAGTTCCCTTAAATAATTGAATTAATTAAATATTTTTTTAAGTGCTGCACAAGCTGTCGTATTTATATAAATAAAGCACTGAGTCAAAATTAATTGTCATATATTTTTAATAAAAAACCTGTATCTTTGTATAGGTATTTTATTCTATTAATTGTTATATACGGACATACTATGAAGAAGCTTAATATTTTTACCCTGCTAGTAGCAGGAAGCCTTGTCTTACCGGCGAGTGCAGATGTTTTTATATCTGAATATATTGAAGGCTCGAGCAACAACAAAGCCATTGAGATATATAATTCTGGTGACACCAACGTTTCACTAGAAAATTACACCCTTCAACTATTTTCAAACGGCAACCTCGAAGCGAATGCAACTATTTCATTAAGCGGCAATTTGGCGTCGGGTGAAGTTTATGTTGTTGTTAATAGCAGTGCCAATGCTGACATTCTTGCGTTAGCAAATATCACCTCTGGGAGCGTCAGCTTTAATGGCGATGATGCGGTAGCCCTAGTAAATGATGGTGGCGTTGTACTCGATGTATTCGGCCAAATAGGCTTCGATCCTGGCAGTTTTTGGGGTGATAATGGCGATACAACACAAAATCATACATTAGTGCGCAATCCTGAAGTACTAGCGGGCGACCCGACAGGAAGTGATGTATTTGTACCTTCTGCCGAATGGACTTTCTTTGCTTCAGATACGACGACTAATTTGGGTTCACATTCCACAAATCAAGATCCAGTTGATCCGGTTGATCCGGTTGATCCGGTTGATCCAGTTGATCCAGTTGATCCAGTTGATCCAGTCGACGGAGTACTAATTAGCCCATGTGTTAATTGTCCAGACTTATCACCTGTCGCAGACCCAAGCACTTTCGATGCAGCTACCTTTTATGCAGCGGTTAACGACTATGTTGCTACATTACCGGCAGAGCCGACTCAAGCACAACGCGAGCAATTAAAAGTTTTGCTCAGCAATGCTGCTAGCGCCAATCAGGTTAACTTGAGCTACTCTCAAGTCTGGAGCGCAATGACTGCGACAGACGAAGACCCAGCAAATACCGATAATGTAATTTTAATATATTCGGGTCGTTCAATTGCTAAGTTTAGCAATGGCAGCGGTGTTGCGTCTGAGAACCCAGATAACTGGAACCGCGAACATTCATGGCCCAAGAGTCATGGTTTCCCATCACAATCGCAAGATGCTTACACCGATATTCACCACCTCCGTCCGGCTGACATTTCAGTTAACAGTGACCGCGGAAACTTAGACTTTGATAATAGCGATATTGATGTTGATATTGGTACTGGTTTTGATGTTGTTCCCGGCTTACGCGTAGACGGCGATTCGTTCGAACCAAGAGACGAAGTCAAAGGCGACATTGCGCGCCAAATGATGTATATGGATACGCGTTATGAAGGTGCTAGTGGTGAAGATACACCAGATCTTGTACTACTTGATCGTTTTACAACAACCAGCGAAGCCGCTTTAGGTAAGTTGTGTCGTTTAATAGAATGGCATCAAGGTGACCCTATCGATCAAACTGAAATTAATCGTCATGACAAAATTTATCAGTACCAAGGTAACCGTAATCCATATGTTGATAACGATAGCTTAGTTGAGCTAGTTTATCCTGTTGGCACTTGTGACTTAGTTGTTGACCCTGTAGATCCGGTTGACCCAGTTGATCCGGTTGATCCGGTTGATCCACCAACAAACAATAACTCACCAATACTGCTCAGTGCGATATTTGATGGTGACTTATCGGGCGGAACACCTAAAGGTGTAGAAATTTTTGTGACTCAAGATATTGCTGACTTAAGTGTTTGCGGTATTGGCAGTGCGAATAACGGTGGCGGTTCTGACGGACAAGAATTTACCTTCCCTGCAGACGCATATTCTGCGGGTGACTTTATTTACGTTGCTAGCGAAAGCCCTCAGTTTGTCGCATATTTTGGCTTTGAACCCACCTATACATCTGGTTCAATGGCCATAAACGGTGATGATGCCGTTGAGCTATTCTGTGACGCTGTTGTCGTTGACCTATATGGCGTACCTGCAGTAAACGGTGATAATGAAACATGGGATTACACTGACAGCTTTGCAAAGCGTGTCAATAACACCCAATCAAGCGGCGCGTTCACTGAGTCAAATTGGATTTTCGCCGGTCGTTCTGCACTAGATACAATCACCACTGGTGAGTCTGTTGAGTTAGGTAGCTTTGAGCTGGTGGTAGTATTACGCGATTTATTTATCTCAGAATACGTTGAAGGCAGTAGCTTTAATAAAGTCATTGAAATAGTCAATATTACGGGTCGTGATATCGATTTGGCTGATTATGCAATTGAAGGTTACCAAAATGGTTCGAGCGACGTAAATTATACAATTCCACTTGTAGGCTTGTTGCCAGACCAAAGTGTGTTTGTGTTGGCCAATGGCCAAGCGTCAGCCGAAATATTGGCCGTGACTGACCAAGAGGGTAACTTGCAGTTTAACGGTGACGACTCTGTTGTATTAGTGAATACTGCAGGAGATGTTATTGACGCGATTGGTCAAATTGGTGTTGACCCCGGCAGCCAATGGGGCGTAGACCTTGTTAGTACTAAAGACAATACCATACGTCGTATGGCGAGCATTACTGCAGGTGATACCATCCCTGATGATGCTTTCGACCCTGCGCTTGAGTGGGAAGGTTTTGCTAACAATACCTTTGATGATTTAGGCAGCTACCCAGGCTTAGACACCGGCGGACCGACACTTGAAATAGGCCTTTGTTTTGAAAATGCGACATTCATTAGTGAAGTTCAGGGCAGCGGTGGATCTACTCCCTTAAGCGGTCAAGAAATTATTGTTGAAGGCGTAATAACATTGAGTGCTGACGCCTTAGGTGGGTTCTTCATGCAAGAAGAAGATGCTGACCAAGATGCTGATCCAGCCACCTCTGAAGGCTTATTCGTTGAAACTTCTGATACAACGGGGCTTTTGGTAGGCGATGTAGTTCGTGTCAAAGGCATTGCGGGCGAGCAATTTGGTAAGACGCAAGTCGTTGCTAATGAAATAGCTCCAATATGTGCGCAAGGTTCCGTAAGCCCAGCAGTATTTAATTTACCTTTGGCTGCAGACGCTAACATTGAAGCATTAGAAAATATGCTTGTGGTTAATACCGATGACTTTATTGTAACCGGCTTGCGTTCGTATGCTCTCTTCGGTGAAGCCGTTGTGGCCAGTAAGCGTTTGTTTAAACCAACGCATTTGTTCTTGCCTACGTCAGCAGAGGCTGCAGCACTAACCGAAGAAAACGAACGTAACCAGTTCATCTTAGATGACTTAGCCAACGGCAGTAATAACCCCACGGTTAATTTTGGTCCACTGTCGACGGTTAATCCTTTGAGAACAGGTACAATAGTATTCAGTTCTGAATATGTGATGGATTTTAGTTTTAGTAACTATCGTTTGCGTCCGACCAACGGCTTAAATTATCAACTTGAGCAACGTCCAGCTGCTCCTGTAGTTGATGGTAATATCAAAGTGGCAAGCTTCAATGTCTTGAACTTGTTCAACGGTGACGGTGTCGGCGAAGGCTTCCCAACAGCGCGTGGTGCTGACAATATAGCTGAGTATGAATTGCAGCTTGCGAAAATTGTACAAGCCTTAGTTCAAATGGACGCAAGTGTGGTTGGTTTGATGGAAATCGAAAACGACGGTTATGATAGCCAAAGTGCTATAGCCCAGTTGGTTGATGCTTTGAACGCAGAGTATGGTGCTAATTTGATTAGCTTCGTAAATGCAACGACCGCTCAAGGTACAGACGCAATATCAGTCGGCATTATCTATCGCAATGACTTGGTTTCGCCTATCGGTGCGGTAGAAATCCTAGATTCAAGCAACAGTATTGTTGACATTGATGGCCCGTTGTTTGATAGCAACCGCAACCGTCCGTCGTTTGCGCAGTTGTTTGAAGTTACCGAAACTGAAAGCACGTTTGTAATCAATGTTAACCATTTGAAGTCGAAAGGTAGCAGTTGTGGCGCCGGTGATGACGATGGCGACTTTGGCCAAGGTAACTGCAATCTTACCAGAACGCGTGCCTCACAGGCATTGCATATATGGTTAAGCGCGACCTTTACCGATCAGCCTGTCGTTATTGTTGGTGATTTGAACTCGTACGGACAAGAGGATCCAATCACTACCTTAAATGGCGCTGGTTTTACTGACTTAGCTCGCGAGTTTAACGGTCCTATGGCTTACAGCTATTCTTTCAGCAATGAGTTTGGTTCTTTGGATTATGCTATGGCAAATGCTGAGGCCCTTGCTTTGGTTCAAACTGTGGCTGAGTGGCATATAAATGCTGACGAACCAGAAGAGTTTGATTACAACGATACGCTCCCTAGAAGCAGCACAGTGAAACCTGCAGAGTTTTTAGATGGCTCAGCTTATCGTTCGTCTGATCATGACCCTGTTGTAATCGGTATGTTATTTGAGCGCGCCTTAATAGTAGGTGATGTGAATGGGAATGGTCGTTTAGACTTCCGCGACTTCTTTAGTATATTCCGAATTCGTGGCGCAGTTGCAGGCGACAGTCGTTACAATGAACTCGCTGATTTGGATAACAATGGCGTGATAAATCGTCTCGATTTACGTATTTGGTTCCGCTTGTATATAGACCACCTTAGACAGTCAAGAGGCCGCTCTAGGCATCGCTAGCGTTTGCTCCTTTAATTAGAACGCAAGCTTAAATAGAAAAAAGGCCGGTATGAAAATACCGGCCTTTTTTAATGTATGTCTCATTCTGAAATACGTAACACGAAGTTTATTGCTTAACAGTAAAGTTCAATATCAACTAACATTACGTGCTTGCAGAATAGTTAAACTAACTGCAATCGCTGCTGATAAGAAGCAAGCTAAAGTTTGCTATCTAGATACTACACCAAAGCCAGTGGGTATAATTACCAGGTTGGTAAGGTCCTCAAGATTGTTAACTTTAACGCCCTTGCACTCTATTCGCTCTCCACAGCTTTTGCCTTGCAGACGCGTACCCAAGGATTTAATTGGTTTACGCATTGACAATAGTTGTTCATTCAACATATTTGTTAAGGTCGGTCCGTTGACAGTTATCCGCTCTATACCAGCGTCTGGCCATATGCTGCTGCCGTCAGTGTCTTTTAGCATTGGGACTTTATTTATTTCAGCATAGAGTTTTGGAAAGTTAGTAGCTGTAATCTCAGTGCTCTTCTTGATGTGATTGATGATGACAGGCATTCTCTCGTGGCGATTTTCATAAGCAGTAGCGAGATAATCATCCGCTTTTTGCATATCCTTTATACCGTACTCATCCGTTAGATAAACTACGCCGAGCATGAAAATAGCGCTTTTATGGTCTTTTTTAGCGGCCCTTTCAAGATAATCGATTCCATCATCAACATCTCTGAAATCAGATTCACTAACATACAGCAATCCCGACATGTACTGAGCAGATGTTATTTTGGCCTTAGCTGCTTTTTTAAAATATGTGAGGGCTATCCTTGGATTAGACTTGACGCCATGACCGTAGTAATAGAAATTCCCCAAAATAACATTAGCTGACTGATGCCCAGCTCTGGACGCTTTCTCGAAACTCTTAAAATATTTTACACATTGCTCAGTCATACATTCTTCCAGCTTGCTCGCAAGCACCGATGCTGGTAACAACAGAGTTGATGCTATCAAAAGCATTTTCAAATACTTGTTCATTGTAATCTCCCTTCCATTTAGAACTAATAAAATAAGTCACTAAAGCTGATTAATGGTTTAATAAATAACACTACGCAAAAATGACTTACTTGGCAAGTTAGCCCTCGAATAAAACCTTTGTTGAGTAAACCCACAGCTAATAAGAAGCACTGCACTTTTACTAGTGCCGAATTGGGATTAACTAGTATGCAATAAAAAAGGAGTATCAAACATCGATACTCCTCCTTACTCTTTTTACTTATTGAAACGCTACTCTAAAAGCAGTTATTCCTCAGTAGTAATTGGAAAGCCTCTATCTCGCATCAATGCTTCAACTTTCGCATCGCGCCCTCTGAATTTACGATATGCTTCTTCTGGCGGCATTGCGTTGCGTACCGAGAATAAATATTTTACAAGCCGCTCGCTAACTTCTTTGTCATAAAAGCCACCTGGTGCTTCTGCAAAGGCTTCAGCTGCGTCAGAAGTTAATACTTCAGCCCACATGTAGCCATAATAAGCTGCGGCATATCCTTCACCAGAAAAGATGTGTCCAAATTGAGTGGTTCTATGACGCATAACCACTTCTTTTGGCATCCCTAGACGAGTGAGTTCGTCGCGCTCAAAACTATCAGGCTCGATCTTGGCTGGATCGGTCGTATGATAAAGCAAGTCCATAATTGCCGATGACATATATTCTGTCGTTTTGAAACCTTCATTAAAGGTTGAAGCATTTTTGATTTTCGTTACCAAGGACTGCGGAATAGGTTCCCCTGTTTTGTAATGCACCAGATAATTATTAATGACTTCATCCGTAAGCAGCCAGCGTTCTAATAGTTGTGATTGGAACTCAGTGTAGTCGCGTACGCCTGAATGTGAGCTTGGGTAGACCACATTAGCTGATAAGAAATGTAAAGCGTGACCAAATTCATGGAAGTAAGTTTCGGCATCGTCCCAAGAAATGAGTGTTGGCTCGCCTTCGGCACCCTTTACGAAGTTAGAGTTGTTAGAAGACAATACTGTTTTCTTGCCATCGAAAGTAGTGAAACTGCGGTATGTGGTAGCCCAAGCGCCTGAGCGTTTACCAGTTCTAGAAAATGGGTCGAGATACCATAAACCGATATGTTCACCGCTGGTTTTATCAGTAACATCCCATACTTTCACATCGGGATGAAATACCGCTACTTTTCCTTCCGCTACTGGCGTGAACTCAAAGTTAAACAGTCGACCAGCTACATAAAACATGGCTTCACGGAGCTTGTCTAATTGTAAATATTGCTTCACTTCATCTGAATCAAGAGAGTACTTTTCCTTTCTTACTTTTTCAGCGTAAAAGCGATAGTCCCATGGCTCAATAGTGATATCAGCGCCATCGGCGTCGGCGATAGCTTGCATATCAGCAACTTCTTCTTTTACACGAGCGATTGCCGCGGGCCATACCTTTTCCATCAAGTCCATTGCACGATCTGGCGTTTTGGCCATGCGGTCTTCCAAGCGCCATTGTGCATAGTTGTCATAACCCAACAATTTGATGCGTTCGTGGCGCAAGCTCAATATTTTTTTGATGAGCTCGTTGTTGTCATATTCGTCACCGTTATCACCGCGACTGTAATAGGTATTCCACACTTTCTCTCTGAGCAGCCTTTCTTCAGAGTATGTTAGGAAGGGGTCCATGGATGAGCGTGTGTTAGTAATTGCATACTCACCTTTTTTGTCACGTGACTCTGCCATTCCAGCAGCTGCGTTCACGAAAGATTCAGGCAGTCCGGCTAGTTGGTCTTTAGATAAAAATAAAACATAGTTTTCTTCGTCAGCTAAAACATTGTTTGAAAACTTGGTGTGCAGCGAGGCTAATTCTTGATTGATATCAGCATAACGTTTTTTATCGGTGTCATTTAACGTTGCGCCATTGCGGGCAAAACCATTATAAGTCATCCATGTAATACGCTGTTCTTCACTAGTAAGTGATTTTAATTCATCACTTTTATAGACAGCTTGAACACGTTCGAATAGCTTTTTATTTTGCGTGATTTTTGATGAGAATGCAGAAATTATTGGCGCCATCTCTCTTTGGATTTCACGAAACTCGGGCGAAGAATTATTTGAACTCCAAATGCCATAGTAGGTAAATACGCGACTAAGAGAGCTACCAGCTTTTTCCATTTCAACGATCGTATTTAGAAAATTAGGTTCATCAGAATTGTTTGCAATTTTTTCGATTTCGGCAAGATTGAGTTCCATGCCTTTTTCCAAGGCAGGCCTTAAATCGGCTAAAGACATTTTGTCGAATGCTGGCACACCACTATAAGGGCCAGTAAATTCTGCTAGAAGCACATTATCTGAACTTGCCAAAACTGCTTTTTCAGATGCTAGCTCTAAAGCCGCAGAGCTCGAATCAGCTGGCTTTTCGGCGCAAGCCGTTATTGAAAGCGTTAGTGCTATTGCTGAAAGCGTGAGAACCGCTTTTTTCATGTCGTTTTCCTTTTATTATAATTATTTATTTACCCAAAACGTTCAGCGCTAATAAGTAATAGCACCATGATGACTTAGGATTAACAGGATTCTTATACTCGATACTAGGGATTGATGAACTGCTTGGCAAGCGCAGCGAAAATTGATTTAAAAAAAGCGTTAACTGATTAATACAAAAGAGGAATGCGTAATGTGCAGAACCCTAATTTCATTAGGTTTGTGGGCAATAGAAAGCTTTTAAATCGAATTGCTGTGTAATAGTACTATGCGAATACTAAGGTTTTACTTTGGTGAATAATAATGCGATCTTGTAAATGATATCGAATGCCATTCGCTAGCGCATTCACTTCACAGCGTTTGCCTTTGCGCACCATATCTTGCGAGGAATCACTGTGGCTGATGCGCAAAACTTCCTGCTCGATGATAGGGCCTTCATCTAAATCAGAGGTAACATAGTGGCAGGTTGCACCAATCAGCTTTACACCGCGTTCATATGCCTGTTGATAAGGCTTTGCACCCGCAAATGAAGGTAGAAAGCTATGGTGTATATTAATTGCTTTTCCAGCCAGTTTTTGACATAAATAATCGGGCACTATTTGCATAAATCTCGCGAGCACAGTTAGATCAATCTCGTATTTTTCTAGTAAGCTTTCAACTTCCTTAAATGCTCGTGTTTTATCCGAGAAATCAACATAATGAAATGGCACTTTATACCAGTCGGCGTATTCCCTCATTGTCTCGTGATTGGCTATAATACAGGGAATATTGCACTGTAACTCTCCGGTATGCCAACGATGTAACACATCAATAAGACAATGTGACTCCCGGCTGGCAAGCAAGGCAACATTGGTTTTCTTATTAGAGTCGTTAAGTTTCCAGCGCATCTCATAGCGTTCAGCTACCTTACTAAACGCGTTGACGAACTCTTCGTGGCTTACTGCAATCGATTGAGCATCGATTTCGTGACGCATGAAAAACCGGTTGAGTTGCAAGTCGCTATGATGACTTGCCTCTAAAATGTTTGCGCCATGATCAGAAAGGAATTGAGAAACGGCAGCGACTAAACCAGTTTGGTCGGGACAATCTATAATAAGACGATAAGTTGATTGCAAAGCTTGTGTTCCTTGTTCTTATGAACCTAATTTATTTCTAACTAAAATACACTGTTAATGTTTTTAAAAGTGAATCTGTGTTCTTTCAAATAAAGCACACTTTTACACTGACTCGTTTGCACGACTGTTTTTTTCAACAATTATTTCGCTTGCATGATTGCACTGAGCGTTGATGTTGATGGAAACCCGTCCGCAATCATATTGTTAGAGCTTTGAAATTGACGGATGCCTGCTCTAGTTGCTGGCCCGATAATACCATCGGCTCCACCGACATCAAACCCTAATAAATTTAGTTTGCGCTGTATCTGCGCCATTTGGGAAATGCTGTATTTGGGTAAATCCGGTAAGGGCTTACTGAGTTTGTCATTACCTAGAATCCGGTTTGCTAACTGTCCAACAGCAAAACCATAGAATTCAGAGTTATTCCAACGCAAGATCACGTTAAAATTATGGTAAACCAAAAATGATGGTCCTTCATGCCCAGCAGGAATAATCAGCTTTGCCAAAATATCAGACTGTCCTAATGTTGCTCCATCCGCTTTCTTTATGCCAAGTTCTGACCAATGACTGATCGCTTTTCTATCACTACTAACGTTCGCATAATCAAAACTAGCCGGCAATGCAACTTCGCGACCCCACCTCAAGCCGGGCTTCCAACCTAGTTTATTTAAGAAGTTTGCCGCCGAAGCCAATGCGTCCTCTTCGCTATCCCATAGATTTACTTTGCCGTCTGCGTCTCCATCAATTGCATATTTTGTATAAGCCGTTGGCATAAACTGAGTGTGACCCATTGCGCCGGCCCATGAGCCAATCATTTCTTGTTTATTGAGCGCTTCTCTATCCATCAGCTTCAGCGCTAATATGAGTTCGCCAGTAAAATAATCGCTGCGTCGAGGGTCGCAAGCCAAAGTGGCAAGAGAGTCAAGCGTTGACATTTTGCCCTTATAATTACCAAAATTAGTTTCTAAGCCCCAAAATGACAATAAGTAATGCCCTGGTATGCCATATTTTTTGGTAAGTTCGGCTAAAAATGCCTTTTTATCTTTTAATGCTGCTTGACCTTTTTCGATACGCCATTGATTTACTCGGGCACTGTAATAACTAGGAAAATTTTGCACAAATTCGGGCTGACTACGATCAAATTTTAAAACTTCAGGGAGTTGTTTTAAGTTAGAGAACTCTTGCTTTATACGTTGTTCAGATACACCGCGCTGCAATGCAATTTCTGCAAGAGCAACTTTACATTCGGCAAAACTGACTTGATTTCCTTTTGTTGGTTCAGGCAAAATTTGAGCAATCGCAACAGAAGAAATAAATAAGGATGTCATACTTGTAGCTGCATACAGCGCACACATTTTTTTTGAGACGGTAAATTTGAAAAGCGCTCGGAACATAAGGTTAGTTTTCTCTAATAGTAAATTCTAGTATTAACTTTTAATATAAAGACGTTATTTTTTGCATCTACAGTGATTATCTATCATACAGACCTTCAAATACATCAAAAGTGCGAAAGAACTGGTTTTTTATTAACTAGCTATGCCTCAGTGCTGTTGCTTGAGCACTGTAGCGATGAACTTTTGGTCAGTTTAGCTGCCTAACTTTTGAATGTGCTTTCGCTTAATTGTAGTACAATCAACTCATCACGATGACGCTACTCAATAATTACTATCAAAAACAAAGAGAACATCAACACTTTGAAAATTAGAGAAATTCCCTTACTTCCTTTTAGATGGTTAAAACGTCACTTTTGGAAATTATTCATCGTAGCCTTGGCAGCATCTGTCTCGTATGTCATATATGTTGATGCACAAGTAAAGCAGCGGTTTGAGGGAAGTAAGTGGCAAGTTCCAGCCCAAATATTTGCGCGCCCCTTAACTTTGCATGTAAAACAAGAAATTACGATTGATGAAGTTAATGATGAGTTGGCTTTATTGGGATATCGAAAAGTGCCCGCAGCTCGTGATACCGGTGAGTATCAGATATATGCAAATCAACTAAGAATTAAGCGCAGGGCATTTCATTTTCCAATCAGCTCTGAGTCAGGCAGTTTTGAACCCGAAAGAGATATTCGTATTACTTGGCAAGGAGCGAGGGTCGAAAAAATTGAGTACTTGCTTGGCAAAGGAGCTAAGCCAACAGCTAAAAGAGTTGCTCTAACAAGACTTGAACCGTGGTTGGTGTCAAGACTTGTCAGTGGTTTAGATGAGGATCGTATGTTAGTCAGCAATGGCGATATTCCTGAGTTGCTGCAAAAAGCCTTAGTCATTGTCGAAGATAGAGACTTTTATAAACATCACGGTATTGCCCCGACCTCGATTGTTCGTGCATTTTTTGCCAATGTCGTCGCTGGCAGGGCGGTTCAGGGTGGCAGCACACTAACCCAACAATTGGCTAAAAATTTCTTTCTTACCCAAGAGCGTTCTTATATTAGAAAAGCCAAAGAAGCGGTTATGGCCGTTGTTATCGATGCTCGATATTCAAAACAAGAAATTATTAATGCTTATATTAACGAAGTATTTTTGGGTCAAAACGGCGCTGTTGCAGTTCATGGTTTTGGCTTAGCAAGTCATTTTTATTTCGACAAACCGCTTGGCGAGTTAAGTGTTCCAGAAATCGCAACATTAGTTGGCTTGGTGAAAGGGCCCTCATATTATTCGCCGAGTAGACAACCGGCAAGAGCACAAGAACGTCGTAATATAGTGTTGAGGCTGCTATTCGAAGCAAATGAAATTGAAAGCAATGAGTACGCCGCTTTCGTGGCTTCCCCCTTAGAAACTGCAAGCAGTGAAAGCTTAGCAAGTGGCAAACATCCGGCCTTTATGGACAAGGTGCGTGATGAATTGGACAACCTTGTTATGGGCCGCTCAGAGCGGGTGTCGGGTGTAAAAGTTTATACAACTTTGGACATTAACGCCCAGCGTAGAGCTGAAGCTGCACTCAAAGAAAAAGTACAGAGTATTGGTAAAAAGCGTAAACAAACTAGTTTAGAAGCTGCGATGGTTGTTTCAGACGTTAAAACAGGTGGAATTAGAGCAATTGTGGGCGGTAAAAACACGTCATTTAGTGGTTTTAATCGAGCTCTAAATGCGTACCGCCCTATTGGTTCTTTGGTAAAGCCAGCGGTATATTTGTCCGCACTGGAGGACCCTGAGAACTATAATCTAGCAACCATGCTAGAGGACAGCCCAGTTAAAATGAAGAGCACTGGGGGCAAATTGTGGGAACCGTTAAATGCGGATAAAAAGTTTCGAGGTAAAGTGTCACTTATTGAAGCTTTAACCAAGTCATATAATGTGCCCAGTGTTAAATTAGGTATGGCGATTGGCTTGGACGAAGTGGCTTATACACTAAACCGTCTTGGCATTGAAAAAGATATTACCTTGGTTCCTGCGCTTACTCTTGGGGCCATTGACTTATCTCCTTTGCAAGTTAACCAGATGTATCAAACTATTGCTAATAATGGTGTCTTGAATAAGCTGCACACTTTAACAGCAGTCTCTTCATATGAAGATGAGCTGATTTATATTAGGGATGTCGAAAGCGAGATAAGAGTAGATGAATCGGCAACTTACCTAATTAATTATGCATTGCATAAAGTAACACTTGAAGGCACTGCAAGTGCGGTTAGGCGCGCATTTCCAAACGTAAACATGGCAGGCAAAACCGGCACGACTAATGATTATAGAGATAGTTGGTTTGCTGGTTTTGATAGAAATTTAGTCACAAGCGTTTGGATGGGAGCCGATGATAATGTGCCCATCAATTTGTCTGGGGCAAGCGGTGCAATGCAAGTATTTATTGCTTTCCAGCAAAAGCAGTCACCCAAAAATTTATCTCGACGATTTCCTGAAGGCTTGGGCATTGCCCACTTTGATGCCACAAGCGGTGCTTTGTCTGCACCTGGCTGCGGAGAAATATTGAGTGTTCCCGCTATTTTAAGTGCTCTGCCTATTAGTGCGCAAACCTGCAATGGAAAACCTATTATCAATACTAAAGCAAAACAAAAACCGAAAGGCTTTTGGGAAAAGCTCTTTGGTAAGTAATGACACAAGCAGCTGACACAAGCAGCTGACACAAGCAGCCACATCAAATTTGTTTTACCGACCTTTCGAAAGCTGAAGTAATTGCTTACCAAACAAGCTCGATCCCAATGCGCTCTTATAGGGCGCTTTTTTAATTTCGCACCATAATAGTGCGCAAAACTCACCCCTGTGTGTATTAGTAAGTCGTATATCATTGATTGTAATGGAATTTCACTCTTGGCATTGGTCTTGAATACTTTCCGTAACATCACTCTCTATTTTGAATTACGCAGGAGCACAGCATGAAATTAGTCACCGCAATTATTAAGCCATTTAAGCTTGATGATGTTCGTGAAGCCATCTCTGAAATTGGTATTGACGGTTTAACCGTCACCGAAGTCAAAGGTTTTGGTCGTCAGAAAGGTCACACAGAGTTATATCGTGGGGCTGAATACCAAGTAGATTTTCTACCTAAAGTTAAGCTTGAAATCGCCGTCCAGGATGAGCAAGTGGAACGTTTAGCAGAAGCCATAGTTGGCGCTGCCAAAACAGGCAAAATTGGTGACGGAAAAGTATTCGTCTATGACTTAGAACAAGCGGTACGTATTCGTACTGGTGAAGCAGACGTTGACGCTTTATAAGTCACGCAGCTAGATAATTGGAGAACAAAAATGGAAATCACATTCGAACTTGGGTATGCCTTAGATACCTTTTATTTCTTAATCTGCGGCGCATTAGTAATGTGGATGGCGGCAGGTTTTACGATGTTAGAAGCGGGCTTAGTGCGCGCTAAAAATACCACTGAAATTTTAACTAAAAACGTAGCGCTTTATGCGATTGCCTCCATCATGTATATGGTTTGTGGTTATAGCATTATGTATGGCGGTGCAGACTTTACGTTTTTCCTCAACGGAATAACTGGCGACGGCGCTACGGGTGTTGCTGAAGACCCAGCTGCTTATGCACCTGCAGCTGACTTCTTCTTCCAAGTTGTATTCGTAGCAACCGCTATGTCTATTGTGTCTGGTGCGGTTGCTGAACGCATGAAGCTTTGGGCTTTCCTTGCTTTCGCAGTGGTTTTAACCGCGTTTATCTATCCTATGGAAGGTCGTTGGACTTGGGGTGGAGAAGCTGTGTTTGGCCTCTATACGCTTGCTGACTTCGGATTCTCAGATTTTGCAGGTTCAGGTATTGTCCATATGGCAGGTGCTTCAGCTGCATTAGCAGGTGTTCTAGTATTAGGCGCTCGTAAAGGTAAATACGGCCCAGATGGCAAAGTAAACGCTATCCCAGGTGCAAACTTACCAATGGCTGCATTGGGTACATTCATCCTTTGGATGGGTTGGTTTGGCTTCAACGGTGGGTCTGTTTTAGCAACCGCTAGCGTAGAGAGTGCAAACTCAGTTGCTGTTGTATTTATGAATACAAATATGGCTGCTGCAGGTGGTTTAGTTGCTGCGTTATTATTAGCCAGACTGCTGTTTGGTAAAGCTGACTTAACAATGGCTTTGAACGGCGCATTGGCAGGTTTAGTTGCTATTACCGCTGACCCAGCTTCACCGACTCCACTAGTTGCAACACTTATCGGTGCTGCGGGTGGTTTAATTGTTGTAGGCAGCATATTAGCGCTAGACAAGTTGAAGATTGATGATCCAGTAGGTGCTATCTCTGTTCACGGTGTTGTTGGCTTCTTCGGTTTAATGGTTGTTCCACTAACCAACGAAGGTGCTAAGTTTGGTGGCCAGCTTCTAGGTGCTGCGACTATCTTCGTATGGGTATTCGGTACAAGCTTAATCGTTTGGTTAGCAATCAAAGCCATTATGGGCATAAGAGTAAGCGAAGAAGAAGAGTTTGACGGCGTTGATATAAGTGAATGTGGTTTAGAAGCCTATCCAGATTTCGCAATAAACCGTAATTAAACTGAGCTTCTACAGTTAGTCGATTCGAAAGCCAACTAAGGATAGTTGGCTTTAACAGGGAAACAAAAGGATTTCGCAAGGAAGCAGCCATTGGCGTTAAAATAAAAACAAATAAACGCCAATGACTAAATAATTAGTACTAGCCTCGATTCTCTTTGCAGAGCCTCGGGGCTTTTTTGTGTCTGTTGATTGCTGCAAATTTCGCACTCAAATGAAATCGGGGTTACACTAACAGTATGTCTTTATGAATTCAGGGCTTTTGTCCTTTTCATCGGTTTAGAAACATAAAATCAAAAGAGTACAGCATGTCACAGTCGATTAAGTTATCCCTTGTTCTGTTATTCACATCATTCATCACTATATTCATAGGTAACGCTAGTGCTTTCGATCGTATTACCGGTGAGCCATTCGCCACTAGGTCGGAAGTCATTGCCCAGAATGGCATGGCCGCAACCAGTCAGCCTTTAGCCACTCAAGTTGCGCTAGATATACTTAAAAGCGGTGGTAACGCGATAGACGCAGCTATTGCCGCAAATGCTATGCTAGGGCTAGTTGAACCTACGGGCAGCGGCATTGGCGGTGACCTCTTTGCTATTGTCTGGGACGCTGAATCTAAAAAATTATATGGTTTGAATGCATCAGGTCGCTCACCTAAAGGACTCACGCGTGCATACTTTGCAGCTCAAGGCTTAGACAAGATCCCAGCGTTTGGGCCTTTACCTGTTTCTGTCCCAGGTGCTGTCGATGGATGGTTTATGTTAAGTGACCGTTTTGGTTCTAAGCCAATGCAAGAACTCTTAGGACCATCTATTGACTACGCTCGTAATGGGTTTCCTGTGTCAGAAGTAATCGCTTACTACTTTGAAATGAATCAGAAAAGAATTGGCCATTACCCAGGCTTTACCGAAACCTTTACGATCAATGGTAAAACGCCGAAAAAGGGCCAAATATTTAGAAATCCAAATCTTGCTGCTACTTACGAAAAGCTGGCGACGGGCGGCAGAGATGCCTTTTATAAAGGAGACATTGCTAGAACCATTGGTGGTTTTATGCAAAGTCAAAAAGGCTTACTGAGTTATCAAGACATGGCGTCACATACCTCTGAATGGGTTGAACCAGTTTCTAGCAATTACCGCGGTTACGATGTTTGGGAGTTGCCGCCAAATGGTCAAGGTATTGCAGCCTTACAAATTCTTAATATACTTGAGCTTTATGACTTAGAAAGCATGGGCCGCAATAGTGCTCAATACGTGCATACATTCGTTGAGGCTAAGAAATTAGCTTTTGAAGATCGCGCGAAATTTTATGCTGATCCTGATTTTAATCAGATCCCGGTCGACTGGTTAATTTCCAAAGAATACGCTGCTCAGCGCCAAAAACTAATCGAACCAAATATGGCAGCAAAGCGCATAGACGCAGGTAGGAACGAGGGTGATACTATTTATCTTACGGTTGCTGATAAGCAGGGCAATATGGTGTCGTTGATTCAAAGTAACTATCGCGGCATGGGCTCTGGCATGATACCTACCGATTTAGGCTTCGTGTTGCAAAATAGAGGAGAGATGTTCTCCTTAGATGAAGACCACTTTAATACATTAGAGCCGGGCAAACGTCCGTTTCATACTATTATTCCTGCATTTGTAACACGCAACAACAAGCCGCTAATGAGTTTTGGCGTTATGGGAGGCGGCACACAACCGCAAATGCATGCACAAATTATCGTAAATATGATTGATTTTGGCATGAATTTGCAAGAAGCCGGAGATGCACCGCGCATACTGCATTCAGGTTCTAGTTCGCCTGAGGGCGATATCATGATAGATGGTGGTTTTGTGAGTTTGGAGTCTGGCTTTTCAGCAAAAACACGGCGTGACTTGTTACAGAAGGGACACACCATAAAAGATGTATCGGGTGCTTTTGGTGGTTATCAAGCAATCATGCTAGACGATAAAAACAAAGTGTATTATGGTGCGTCAGAATCTAGAAAAGACGGTCAAGCCGCAGGATATTAAGACATGAGTCAACCGCAAAAAGGTATCTGTGCCGAGCCCAATCTACATGCACAATATTTGCTGTTCAATGTAGTCGATGATGACTTTCCGGCAATGCGTGAAAAACTCTCACGCTTGTTGGATTTATTTGAGCATTTTGAAGACGAGCATTACGAGGCAATGGTATCGGGTGTGATTGCAATTGGCTCGAGTTTTTGGTCTGAAATATACCCTCATAGCATGCCACAAGAGCTTTGTGGTTTTCCTGATATGCAGTGTGAAGACCGTTGTGCGCCAATATTACCTTGCGACTTATTCATTCAAATTCGTGCTGACCGCCTTGATATTTGCCACGCTGTAGGTATTGAGGTACTTGATTTGTTGCGCGTTCATGTTGAATTAGTAGAGCAGGTGAGTGCCTTTCGATACCTTGACGGCAGAGATCTAACAGGGTTTCTGGATGGCGAAGATAATCCAAGAGGAATGAAAAAGTTTGATATTGCCGTTGTGGGTGATAATGATCCTGAGTACACAGGTGGCAGTTACTTGCACGTTCAACGTTACCGACATGATATGGGGCGTTGGAATGCACTAGCTCTTCGCAGACAAGAAGCGATTATGGGTAAAACCAAAGAACATAATTTACCCTTGGTAGACAGTGGCCGCTCGTCGCATAGTTTTCGCACCAAACTTACCGGTCCTAATGGTGAATATCCTAGTTTACTAAAACAGAGCATGCCATATGGCGATATGCTGATGCAGGGTTTAGTTTTTGTAAGTTGCGCTAGCAGCAGCAAGTCTTTTAGCGATCTGCTGCATAGCAGAATATTTGGTGATGAGATGGGTCACTATGACCGCTTACTAGATTATTCAAATGCAGAAACCGGCGCTGCATTTTTTGCCCCTTCAATTCAGTTTATCAAGCGTCATGCTAAAGAGTATGACGATGGGAAAGTTCCTTTTTGAGTATGTTGAACGATGCTATTTTAATACAAAACTTACGCTTTGCTTATAACAAAAGCATGCCTATTATTGACATAGCCGATTGGCAAGTGGCTAAGTCAGACCACGTATTCTTATATGGTCCTTCAGGCTGCGGGAAAAGCACATTACTAAGTTTGTTGTGCGGGATTTTGTCACCCAGCGAAGGCACAATTGACATACTCAACACTGATATCACGGCATTAAAAGCAAGTAAACGTGATCAATTTAGAGCAAAAAATATTGGTGTGGTTTTTCAGCAGTTCAACCTTGTTCCATATCTATCTGTTCATGACAATATTCAATTGGCAATGCATTTTGCAAACAATAATGTTGATAAAGAAAAAGCGTTTGAGCGCATTACTGCCTTATTACAGGCTCTGCAGTTGCCAAATGAAACCCTACAGCAAAAGGCAAGTGAACTCAGTGTTGGCCAACAACAGCGCGTGGCAATAGCAAGAGCACTAGTCAATCAACCCAAATTGCTTATTGTTGATGAACCGACTTCAGCGCTTGATGCGTCTGCAAAAGACGCTTTTATGAAAGTGCTTATTCAAACTGCAAATCAGGCCAAGGCGGCGTTAATATTTGTCAGTCATGATCAATCCTTGGCAAGTCACTTTCATCGCGTGGAATCATTGGCGCAGATGAACAATGCAAATCCAATTGGATCGCGAGCGGAAGTAGTGTTGTGATTTTTAATGTAGCGAAGCAGAGCCTATTGAATCGTAAAGTGTCCGTTATGATGACGTTTTTAGCGTTGTTGGTAAGCGTGTCATTGCTGATATCCATTGAGCATATTCGAAAAGAAGCAAAAAATAGCTTTTACCGCACAGTTTCAGGTGTGGACTTAATTGTAGGTGCGCGAACTGGACAGATTAATTTGCTGCTTAGCTCGGTTTTTAGGGTAGGAGCGAACTCTAATTCAGTCAGTTGGGCAAGTTACCAGCGTTTAATTGCCGATCAAAAAATTGAATGGGCAATTCCATTGTCACTAGGTGATTCACACAAAGGTTTTGCAGTCATAGGAACAAACAATAACTACTTCGAACACTATCGTTTCGGTGACAAGCGTCAATTAGCATTTCGCGCAGGTGGTCAATTTGGCAGCGCAGCTAGTCACGGCATTGAAAGCAATGCAGGCTTTGATGTTGTCGTTGGGGCCGATGCCGCAAAGCAACTAAAATATGCATTGGGTGATGAAATCGTTATTTCTCATGGTGTTGGTAAAATAAGCTTTAGTCATCATGACGATCATCCGTTTACGGTCGTTGGCATATTAGCATTTACTGGTACGCCGGTGGATCAGGCGATTCACGTTAGTTTAAGTGCGATTGAATCGGTGCATGCTAGGCCACAAACAAGCTTGACTAGAAAGAGTTTAAACAAGGTCGCCGATAAAACCGTAACACCCGAAACGCATTCAGTTGAAGGTCATTCCCATAGCGCCGCGACCCATAATACTGCTTCGCTAGACGAACATGCTGATGATGAACATTCCCATGAGCATTCTTATGAAAAACTGGAGCCAACACAAATTTCCGCATTTATGCTGGGTTTAACCTCACGAGTAGCGGTCCTTCAAGTCCAAAGACAAATAAATCAAGATAAGATTGAGCCACTCTCGGCGATCATCCCTGGAATGGCATTAGCTGAACTTTGGCGCTTGGTCTCAGCAGTAGAGAATGTACTGCGCATAATTTCAGCTGCGGTGTTGATTGCAAGCTTACTAGGCTTAAGCACAATGTTGTTGGCATCATTAAGAGAGCGGAATACTGAAATTAACGTATTCAGAATAATGGGAGCCAAACCTAGTTTTATATTTTGGTTAATTCAACTAGAAGCGTTGAGCATTGCGGTATCTGCTAGTCTGTTTGCTATTGTCTGGGTGGTTGGTGCTATTTTACTAAGCAATGATTGGCTATTGGCGGAATATGGATTGTCATTGAGTGCAAATATTCTTTCTTTACACACTATGTGGCTTATTATTACTGTATTGATAGCAACATTTGTAATTGCCTTAATTCCTAGTATTTCGGCTTACCGAAACGCCCGAGTTCTGAATTAAATAGGGCAGCAAGATCAAATGCTATCGCATTAATGAGTAAAATCCGCAGCAAAATATTACTAATTCAAAAGTATTGAAGAAAGCGCTCATTAAGCTGTGATTATTGACGATATAGTATGATAGCAATATGAAAATAGCGAACAGATAAGCCTTCTGTTCAATATACCTAATATAACTCTGAGAGTGCCATGTCTAATCTAATGTCGTCAATCGATCAACGTACTAAACTAGTAGGTGAAAACCGACTTGAATTGTTGATGTTTAAACTAGGCTCACGGCACACATTTGCATTAAATGTTTTTAAGGTTCGAGAAGTGATTACCGTACCGGCAGTAAATCAAATGCCCGGGTCTCACCACCATATAACAGGCGTGACGAACTATCGCGGTGACTCTATACCTGTCATCGATTTACGCACCGCTATTCACTTAAGTAATAATTGTGAACATTACGAAGCTCAAAATGTGATTATTACTGAATATAACCGCAGTGTTCAAGGCTTCCTAATTGGGCAGATAATGAATATAGTCAATACATCTTGGAGCGATATTCAACCACCACCAACATCTGCAGGAAAAAACAATTACTTAACCGCTATTACCCAGGTAGAGAACGACGGTATAAATGAGCTAGTGGAAATTATTGATGTTGAGAAAGTGCTGTCGGAAATCGTTCACTACGACACCTCTATTTCTGAAGAACTACTCGACTCTGATGTTAAAGACAGTCTAGTTGGGCAAAAAGTATTGGTTGTCGACGATTCATCTACTGCAAGATGGCAAATAAGAGAGACTTTGACTCAGTTAGGCATTGAAGTAATAGAAGAAAATAATGGCTTAAAAGCCCTCAATTTACTCAAAAGCTGGGCGGATGAAGGAAAAACGGTAACAGATGAAATCTTAATGATGTTTACTGATGCTGAAATGCCTGAAATGGATGGCTATCGCTTGACGGCAGAGGTGAGGTTAGATGAGAGGATGTCTAGCTTATTCATTGCCTTAAACACGTCTTTAAGCGGCAGCTTTAATGACGCCATGGTAGAGAAGGTGGGTTGTAATCGTTTCATTTCGAAATTTCAACCTGACTTATTAGTTGAGGTTGTCCAAGAGCGTATGCGTGAAGTCCTTAATAACTAGTTTTGTTTAATCACAAAAATTAACCTACCATTAGCTCATTATAGTAGCTCGGTCCATTTGGTTCGGGATTATAATTAATAATATCTAACTAAAGGACCTAATTTTTAATGAGAACTCTATATTCTATTGCCTCTTTTTCGCTGTTAGTCGTTTTTAATGCAAGCGCAGCAGCCAGCACCATCAAGTCAGCTCCTTTAGTCTCGATTCCAAGCCATGATAATTTCTTCAGCAGCATTGCAGAACATTGCGGCAAGGCTTATGAAGGAAAGGTAGTCTTTGACAATGATCCAAGTCCAGCATTCGATACAAAGCTAGTAATGCATGTTAGAAAATGCTCTGAAAAAGAGCTGCAAATTCCATTTCATGTTGGTGATAATGCTTCTCGCACTTGGATTATTACAAAAACAGGCAGCGGCATGAGCCTTAAGCATGACCATCGTTTAGCGAATGGTGATGATGACCCATCAACTATGTATGGTGGTCATACCGTTGATGCAGGATTTGATCAAGCGCAGTCTTTTCCGGCAGATCAATACTCAAAAGAGCTCTTTACGGCATCAGGTATTCCACAATCTAATGGCAACACTTGGCAGATGTTCATTTACGACGAAAAATTTACTTACCGACTAATACGCCAAGGAAGAGAGTTTCGAGTTGATTTTGATTTGACTAAAGCAATTGCCCCGCCAAAGGCACCATGGGGTTATGCTGACTAAGCTGCCGTTTAAGCAAGCTGTATATATTAAGAATAGGCAGGCTAAAAACTCTGCCTCAACAGTTCCTCATAATCAGGCAATTTAATCGCAAAGGCGGCTCGTTTTGAAGCACTATATTGTAAGGATTACCCAGTCCATTAAGCGCCAGAATTCAGTCGCAAAAGACAAGGCGCTGATTCCTATCAAACGAGTGTTAGTGGTCATTACAAAAGGGCTAGCACAAGAAACCCGTGAGACAAAGGTTATGCTGGGCACTTACCAACGATTCACTAGAGGCCGTGCGAGTAAGCTGGAAATGGAAGAAGCTAACAAACAATTTGTGGATGTCATTCGTGGACTAGGACTTGGTGTACTTGCGGTCTTACCTTTTTCGCCAATCACGTTACCATTTGTTGTCAAATTGGGTGAAAAAATAGGAGTGAATGTTTTACCCAGCGCGTTTACTGCTGATTCTAAAGAAGATGAAATTATTGATATTCAACAAGAAATTGAAGTCTTAGTTGAGTCTGATATTGTGAGAAGTTCTTCTGAAGACAAACGATAAACATTTGTAACTAACTTTACTGTTCGACCAAGGCTTTACAATAAAGATAAAAAGTAGCGAGTAATTATTCCGCACTTAGTAGTAATGCGCCATCCCAATTTTCTGGAATACCGTGCAATATAAGGTTTTCCGTCCACTTAATGTGATGTTTTAAGACCGGGTCTTCGGGGCTTAACTTGCGAGCTTCGCGGAAAACGTCTAAAGCTTCACGTAATTTTCCATTAATGCGTAAGTCGAGTCCTTCTTGAATTTCGTCAGCGCGAGCAAGACGTTCTTGTTGCGCTAGTTCTGGCAGATGCGATAGAACTTCAACTAATTTTAAGGGTTCGGTTCGACCCTTAACTCTAACCCAGTCGATAGTGCGAGAAGCAAAAGCATATTCCGCCGTTAGAACTAGTTGGTCTGTCACTATAATGTCGACATTGTAAACAGGAGCTAAGGTTTCAAGACGTTGAGCGATATTTACACTATCGCCAATAACGGTAGTGTCCATGCGATCATCTGAGCCTACAGTGCCAATAATGACAGGACCAAAATGAATCCCAATTCCGATGTTTACCGAGGCATATCCACTTTTTTCACGGTGTTGGTTATATAGAAATAGAGCCCGCCTTAGACCAATTGCTGCCCTAATTGCGTCTTGTGCTTTATCGCAATCTGAGCCTTCTGGGTTGTCAAACAAGGCCATAATAGCGTCACCGATAAACTTATCTATGAAGCCTTTGTTGTCGTGAATTGGGGCGTTCATCCTCAAAAAATAAGAGTTTAAGAAATTCATTAATTCTTGTGGACTCATCTTTTCAGATAGGCCAGTAAAACCTCGGATATCGCAAAACATTATCGCGACGTTATCTTCGTCAGCGTGACCTAGCTCAAGAGAAGCCCCTTGCTTGGAAATATGCTCTACAAATTGGCGGGGAACGAATTTTTGAAAGGTTTGATTCAAGTGCATCGCTTGATCAGACTTTTGCTCATAAGACTGTTTTTCAGCATTGGCATATTGGACTAGCTTATGTTTTATGTACTTGGCCTTGTGCCTGGCGGTTAGCCAAAGCACAGTGCTTATAATCGCATAAATTGATAATCCAATAACCCAAAACGACACTGCATTAATTTCCTGTTAACGTGCTGTAATTTTTTTGAAAGCCTTATCCGCGGCTTCAATCGTTGCTTCTACAACGTCTATCGTATGCATTTTCGATACAAAACCGGCTTCGTAAGAAGCGGGTGCAAGGTATACGCCTTCGCTCAACATAGCGTGATAGAACTGGTTGAACTGCGCAGTGTTGCAATTGGTTGCTTGCTTGAAATTACTCACGCGTTCAACGTCAGTGAAGAATATGCCAAACATACTACCAACAACATTAATACTCATAGGTATATTATTTCTATGTGCTGTATCTCTAATACCCTCTGCCAAAATACGTGTATTTTCAAATATACTGTCATAAAAACCTGGTTCGGCAAGTTGCGTTAGCGCTGCAAGCCCCGCAGCCATTGCAATTGGATTGCCTGACAAAGTGCCAGCTTGGTAAATCGGGCCCGTTGGAGCAATGTGCGTCAAGATTTTCTTTTTACCACCAAAAGCACCAACTGGCATGCCTCCACCGATCACTTTGCCGAGACATGTGAGGTCGGGCTCCACCCCATAATGTTCCTGAGCACCACCAAGGGAGACTCTGAATCCGGTCATGACTTCATCAAAAATAAGCAGCGCGCCATAGTGATCACAGATACTACGTAAACCCTCTAGAAAACCTGGCACAGGAGGAATACAGTTCATGTTGCCAGCGACTGGCTCAACAATAATGCAAGAGATGTCATCGCCGTGCTCGTCGAACGCAGCTTGCACTGAATCTAAACTGTTGAAATCGACGGTTAAGGTGTGCTTGGCAAAGTCGTTTGGAACGCCTGGAGAACTCGGCACGCCTAAAGTAAGTGCTCCTGATCCAGCTTTTACTAACAATGAGTCAGCATGGCCGTGATAACAGCCTTCAAATTTGAGAATTTTATCTTTACTAGTGTAGCCTCGCGCTAATCGAATTGCACTCATAGTTGCTTCAGTACCGGAGTTAACCATGCGTACCATTTCCATTGAAGGCACTAGCTTGTTGACGAGTTCAGCCATTATAATTTCGGCTTCAGTGGGCGCGCCATAGCTTAAGCCAAATTCAGAGGCGTCAATAACGGCTTGGCGAACTTGTGGGTTGTTATGTCCCAATACCATGGGACCCCAAGAGCAAATGTAGTCAATGTAGCGATTACCATCAACGTCCCACATATATGGGCCATCGGCTCTGTTTATGAAGCGAGGTGTACCGCCAACGGCTTTAAATGCGCGTACTGGCGAATTAACTCCACCAGGAATAGTAATTTGTGCACGAGAAAAGAGTTTTTCTGATTGGGTTGTCATAGTTAGCTTTGGCCTTTATTGCTGTACCAATGTACGGGTCTATCAAAGTCTGAGACTTTGTCTTCTACGCCTAGTGTCAGTGCGAATAACGCCATTCTCACTAGTACGCCGTTGTCTGTTTGTCTAAAAATCGCTAGGTTCGGGTTGAGATTTAAATCGTTGTCTAGTTCGTTTGCCTCTGCTCTTGAATCTCTTGGCAATGGATGCATTATGACCGTGTTTGATTTGAAATGCTTAGTGTAAATCTGTTGATTAAGACGGAATTTGCCACGGTACTTGTTGGCTTCATCTTGTGATGGAAATCGTTCTTCTTGAATACGTGTTTGATAACAAATATCCGCATTAAAACTGCCTTCGAACTGATCGGTGATGGTCAATTTATGGCCTGCATTAGTAATCATGTCACAGATATCGCTCGGCATTCTTAATTCTTGCGGAGATATTAAGGTAAAATGCAAATTTTCATACAAGCACAATAGTTTGGATAAGGAGTGCACCGTGCGGCCATATTTTAAATCGCCGATCATCGCGATATTCAAACCGTCTATACGTTCACTATGAGATTTTCGTTCTTTTTCTATGGTATATAAATCTAATAATGCTTGAGTTGGGTGTTCGTTAGCACCGTCGCCACCGTTAATAACAGGCACTCGACTGCCTTGGGCAAACTCAGCAACAGAACCGGCTTGCGGGTGACGCATAGCAATAATGTCAGAATAGCCGCTCAGCACGCGGGCGGTATCATACAAGGACTCGCCTTTTGCTAGCGCCGAATTACTCATACCGGTCGTCTCTCTAACTTCACCACCTAGCAAATTGAAGGCAGTTCCAAAGCTGACTCGTGTTCTAGTACTAGGCTCAAAAAATAGATTGCCTAAAATAGCGCCTTCTAAAACTTGAGTACGCTTTTTACGCATCGCGTATGGCAACATGCTGTCCGCGACTAGAAATACTTTTTCAATGGCAGCGCGGTCAAACTGTCCTACGCTAAGAACATGATTACCCATAAATAGAGTCATGAAGAGCCACCCTTGAAGAAAAATTTAAGTAGGGTGGAGTTTATCAAAAAAGCGCGTGGAGGTTATCAATAAAAGAAGCTTAAAACGTTAATTTGCAAAGCTAGCGATATATTTCGATGATTTTGAGCGTTTTAACTACAACTTTCTTAGCATAGTCGTTTAATTGTTGTTCAGACTGCTCATAAGGTAGCCCCAGCATGCTGAGCATATGATAGTCGCTCTTCAATAAATTAAAAAAGTCGATAGCAGTTTCTTTCGCGTTTTCTGTTGCTAGTTGGCAGTCAGGATGGCTATTTAAAAGATCAGTGACCACCCGAATACTATGCAGTGGACCTGCTTCGTAAAACAACGCTGCAACATGAGTGTTATTTTTCGACTCACCAATAATCACCGAATGCATGGCAATAACCTGTTTGTCGTTAAGTAGGTGAATAAAATTTGATGCAATGTCCTGCAGAATATCGCTCAGCGAATTGTTTTGCGCGGACAAAGCAGCATCAGCAATTCGATACTCTTCACACTTGCCCTCAATGACCGCAGTATAAAGAATGTCTTTATTTTGAAAATGTGAGTATACGGTTTGTTTTGATACACCGCTTTGTTTAGCAACCGCATCCATGGACGTGCGATCATAGCCTTGCTCTAAAAATAACTCACCGGCGCAGAATAAAATCTGTTTGCGCTTTTCTTGACTCTTTGGTCTACCAGCTACTTTCGATTGATTTAATACTGCCGGTTTATCTATTTTCGTTGATGTCGGTAACATAAAAAATATTTCAACTCTGTTAGGTCGTGTTGATTCTTACTGCACGAGTTCAGGTTAATTAAGATCTAATTTAGCATAATTATAGTAATCATACTAGACGGTCTAGTATTTATAGTTTAGCATGCCTGAACTATACACAGGCACACCGCGTGATAATTTTTACCAACGCTTAGTGTCCCTAGTTTAACTAGATATCGGTTTACTTCAACAATAGCCTCTTAAAATAAGGCAACGAGTACATAGAATGACATTTTCGCTAGTATCGGATTCTAACATATGACTATTAATAACGATTCAACAGGCTCTGACTTGTCGGCTTCTGTTTCTGCGGACCAGCCCTCAACTGATAATGAAGCCGCATACATTGGCGAGATAAACAGCGACTTGCATCAAGGCAAGCTGTCACTGCTTTTCCTTTGTGCCAGCAGCTTTGTTCTATTAATCGTACTGGTTTTGTTTTCGGGAGATAAAACGGTATCGGCGTTTAACGACGAACAAGCAATGGCCGTAGAGAATGCAAAAGTGAACGTGCAGACGGTGTTTATTCAACCTTCGTATTCCAAACAGCGCAAAGTTTACGGCTTAGTTGAAGCTGAGCAAAAAGCTGATTTAGGCTTCGAGTTGTCGGGCCTTATTGCACAAACACAGGTAGCTGAAGGACAAAGAGTAAGCAAGGGACAAATATTGGCGACCCTAGATACAGAGCGACTATTAGCACAGAAAAAGGAACTCGATGCGGCTTTTCTCAGAGCAAAAGCAGATGCAAAGCTAGCCGGTCTGACTGCCAATCGAACTATCGAGTTGGTTAAAAAACGTCTTGAGCCTGAACAGCGACTTGATGAAGCCAACGCTAATCTAGAGGCCGCTAACGCTTTGGTAAATGAAATGAAGGCGAGGCAAGGCAGCCTAGCTGTTGAACTCGAGAAATCACAACTTCGAGCGCCATTTAGCGGACAAGTTGTGCAGCAATATCTTGATGCTGGCACTGTTGTCAATGCAGGGCAGCCTCTTTTTTCACTTTTAGGCGAAGCTAATCTTGAGGCTAGAGTGGGTTTACCTGCACGGTCACCACTAGCGTTGAATTTAGGCGATAAATATTCATTAAGTTATAAAAATACGATAGTTCCTTCAGTACTTATTTCATTATCTAAACAACGTAATAGAGCAACTAGAGCCGTTGATGCCATATTTACCATTGACGCTGATGCTGCCGAACGACTCTATCTCATGCCGGGTGATGTAATATCGCTGTCGGTAGATGTTGAAATAAATAAACAAGGTGCTTGGGTGCCAGCGAGTGCATTATCAAATGGTGTTAGAGGATTGTGGACATTATTCATTGTAGATAAATCGACTGGCGAGCAAATAATACAAGCTAGAAGCGTCACTGTTGAATATATGGAGGAGCAGCGTGCCTTTGTTTCAGGCGCAATCTCACAAGGCGATCTCGTTGTCGTTTCTGGTTTGCATCGATTGGCTCCCAATCAAACGGTGCAAAATGTTCAAGTGATTAATACGGCGAGAAATTAGACAATGTCTAACACGAAACAACAATCAGTTTGGTATACAACGTTCTTCCGTCGAGGGCACCTTCTCGCGCTCAGCATTATTATTATTTTAGTGGCCGGAATGTCGGCGGTGAAGACTTTACCTAGGCTAGAAGATCCGCGTATTGATTTACGTAATGTTATTATTTTGACTTCGTATCCTGGTGCGTCACCTGAAAGGGTTGAGGCATTAGTATCAGACGTGCTTGAAGATGAGCTTCGAGAGCTTTATGAAATCAAAGAAATTCAGTCAACCTCTAAAGCAGGCTTTTCTAGCTTGCTTGTTGAACTGCAAGACTGGGTAGACAACGATAGCAATCAGCAAGTATTTTCTAAAATTAGGGACAGTCTCGAGAATGCTTCCGCTCGTTTGCCGGCGGGCGTAAGTAAACCAATATTAGAAGACAAAAGAGGCGCGACAGCATTCACTTTGTTACTTTCAGTCGATGCAGAAATACCAGAAAATACACCTCTTTCTGCTTCAGGACGGCTTGCTAGTGAGTTGGTTGATCGTGTTCGAAACGTTCCTGGCACCGAGCTTGTGCGCTTGTTTGGCGAGCCCAATGAAGAAATAACTGTCACCCTTGATCCTCAAGCACTCGCTTCAGTTGGGATAAGCATTGCACAAGTTAGTGAGCGTATTCGCTCCGCTGATTCAAAGCTTCCGGCAGGAGTATTGAGAACCGATCAAAAGAATATTCGAGTACAGGTTGCCGATCCTTTAGAAAGTTTAGACGTTATTGCCAATATACCCTTAGTAGCCGTCGATGGGTCTTACTTACGACTGTCTGATGTAGCTAATATTGAACAGTCTTGGCAAACCCCTGAAAGTGCATTTGCCATTGTTGATGGCAAGCGCACTATATTTTTGGCTGCTCGCATGCAAACCTCGGTGCGTGTTGATCAATGGACCGACGCTGTTAAAGCTAAAGTTACTAGTTTCAATAGTGAGTTTAAGGGCACAGCACAAGCCAATATTGTATTTGAACAAAACCTTTATACTGAGGCACGCTTAAGTGAATTAACCGGCAACTTACTTTTGGGCTCTCTGGTCGTGATGCTGGTTATTTTGGTTTTCATGGGCGCCAAAGCGAGCTGGATTGTTGGCTTAGCACTTCCATTATGCGCGGCGTTCGCTATTTTCTCCCTCAGCTTTTTTGAACAGCAAATTCATCAGATGTCAATTTTTGGCATTATTATCGCAATTGGTTTACTGATTGATAATGCGATTGTTATCACTGATGAGATAAGAATTAACTTACAAGACCTTCAGTTAACAAGGCTGCAGGCTTTGGAAAAAAGCGTTAAGCATCTCTTTGCCCCTTTGTTAGCATCCACGTTAACGACAGTGCTAGGCTTCATGCCTATCTTTTTGCTGAACGGTAATATTGGTGACTTTATTGGCGCTATTGCCATTAGTGTGGTCATGGCCCTATTAGGTTCATTAGCCATTTCATTAACACTGATTGCAGCACTGGCGGCCAGATATTTGCCTAGAGATAGCAGTTCACAGCATGCTTGGTATCGCCGTGGGTGGCAGATGCCAGCTGTGTCGCAACAGTTTTCGCGACTACTTGGAAAGATAATCAAACGACCTGCTTTAGTCCTGCCTATTATTATCGTGTTTTGTTTGTCTGGGTTTGTGCTATCAAAACAATTGCCTAGCGTATTTTTTCCAAGTGCCGACCGAGATCAATTCGAAATTTATGTTTGGTTGCCCAATGGTACAGCAATCACAGAAACTAAAAAGTTAGTTGAGCGCATGGATGATCATGTTCGAGGCAAAGAAGAAGTTAAACAAGTGACATGGTTGATAGGCGCATCAGCGCCTTCCATTTATTATAATCAAGTGATGTCCAGAGATAACTCCCCGGAGTTTGCGAATGCAGTTATCACGACAACATCAATCTCAGTAGCAGCTGAGCTTATCCCCAAATTGCAGTTTGATCTGCAAGATTCTTTCCCAGAAGCAAAAGTTGCCGTCAGAGCCTTTGGACAAGGTCCTCCAGTACCAGCACCAATCGAAGTGGATATATTTGGTCCGGACATAGACACCCTGAATACATTGGGCGAACAGGTAAGGCTGGCGATGACCAAAGTTCCTGGTATAACTCAATCTATTGCCACTATTACAACGGGCGAACCTGAACTTCAATTCAATGTGTCTGAAAACGATTCGTACCTTGCTCAATTATCACTTACTGATATTGCACAACAATTACAACTAGCTCTGGCGGGAACGACTGGTGGAACTTTACTTCAAGGAACTGAAGAGCTTCCTGTCCGTGTTCGAGTTAATGATAAACAGCGCGGAGATTTAAAGGAATTAGATGCCTTTCCATTACTTAATCAAGCCTTAGTCCAAAATAATGCAAGCGTGGGAGTTGCGTCTTTAGGCGAATTTACCTTACTTCCCAGTATTAGTGGTATAACCCGAGTAGACGGTGAAAGGGTAAATAAAGTGCAGGCATTCTTGTTGCCCGGCGTTCCGGCGATCGATGCCAGCGAGCAATTACGTGAGCTTTTGGAAAAGGGTAATCTAGTCTTACCACAGGGGTATCGCATTAAAATGGCTGGCGATGCTGACGAACAAAAACAAGCATTAGGTCAATTAGCGACTTATGCGCCCGTGTTGCTAGTGTTAATGATCACGATACTTATTCTTACCTTCAGCAGCGTTCGTTTTGCCGTTGTTATCGGCATGGTTGCTATATTGTCTGTTGGTCTTGGCATGTTTAGTTTATGGCTATCAGGGCTGCCTGTTGGCTTTAATCCATTGTTAGGAAGCGCCGGTTTAATAGGGGTCGCTATCAATGGCTCAATTGTGGTTATTGCCGCTATTAATGGAAATGTAAAAGCAAAAGCGGGTGATACCAGAGCGATCGTTCAAGAAACCATGAGCTGTAGCCGTCACATATTATCTACAACTTTTACCACCGTGGGTGGCTTAATACCATTATTGTTGTTCTCACAGGGATCCTTTTGGCCACCTTTAGCTGTTGTGTTAGCGGGTGGTGTTGGCTTCTCCGTAATACTATCGTTATTTTTTACTCCCACTATTGTGGCACTAATGTGTAGAATACGAACCAGAAAGCAACAAAGACGAGCTGCAGAAACAGTAAATGCCTAAATTTCTCGAACAAATTAAACAATGGTGGCAAACAGATTGCGCTTTTTGCCGTCGTTCACGTTTAATATTGTTATGGGGAATAATTATGTTGGTAATGTATCTATATGTCTGGAACTGAGAACGATTCTATTTACATCAAAGCGGCGTCATCACACAACGCTATGACCTCAATTCTCATTGGTGCTGGGCTCGTATCCCTTGGGGCTCTGACTAGTATCATTTTGCCAAAAATATTTTTCTTGCCTAGTGTATTTGTAATCAGTGGCGGAATCGTTGGGCTCATCATAGGCTGGTTTAAATTAAAAGAACCCAAACATAGCTTAGAGTTGACCCGAGAGCATATTATTTACTACCACCGCCGAGGTAAGTGGCGTATCGCTTGGGATAATATTCAGCGTATCGACGTACCCCGAGTGACTAAAGGGATTGAACAAATAGAGCTCGAGATGATTGGTTTTCGATTGCGAAATTCGGATCATTTTATGGACGAAATATCCCCTAGACTAATTACTTACTTGTTAATGGAACAGCGGCCCTTAACCATGCAAAATCGTGATCCTAACAGCACCGCTGGACAATCTTATGGCAGCGACATGATAGAGGATGAAAAGTTTGTTAGAGCCAGCGGTGAAGTAATCAAAGGCGTAGCTGCAATGTTCGGCAACCGTATGCTGAAATTACGCAATCAGTTGGGTTACGATATCTTTATTTCTTCCAACGAAGTTGATCGAGAAGCGGCTAAGTTTATTGCGCTGCTCAAGGATTGCCAAGAAGCTGCTACTACAACATCACTTGTTGAAGAAGTGAAGCTCAAAACACCTTAATCTGTTTGCGCTAATTTTTGAAGGTACTACCGAGTTCTTGTTTGTTTAGATATATTGAGTTTTTCTAAGCCTTCAACAATTGAGCGCTTGAAATTCGTTCTAGGTGGACGCACTTAATACTCAACATTTCTTTAAAAAATTGATCATGCTTTCCTTTTTATTTCTTTTCTTAGCTGGCGCTCTTTGCATTTCCTTTATTTTAGGGAGGCCCTATTGGCGTGAATATAAGAGAAATAAAGTCAGAGACTTGCCTTTTAAAAAGGAGTGGAGAAAAGTAATTCAGCAAAGAATGCCTTACTTTAAAAAGATGCCTACCCACCTACAATTGCAATTGAAACAACATATTCAGGTGTTTTTATCTGAAAAGAAATTTATTGGTTATAATGGTGTAAATATTTCGGATGAAATCAGGGTAACCATCGCCGCTCAAGCTTGTTTACTTTTGCTCAACCGTAAAACAGATTATTACCCTAAATTAAAAACCGTTTTAGTCTATCCGCGTGCGTTTACCAAGCAGCAGAAAACTGCCAATACTGACGGTGTGCATTTTACACAAAATTTAGCCTTGGCTGGAGAGTCATGGGGCTTTGGTAAAATTGTATTGTCATGGCAAGATACTCTTAATGGCGCATACGATCCAAATGATGGACACAATGTGGTTATTCATGAGTTTGCGCATCAGTTAGACCAAGAAGATGGCACGGCTAATGGTGCACCTATTTTAGGAAAAGACCAAAATTACGATTGCTGGGCGGATGTTTTTTCAGCTCAATTTGAGCAACTCAATAAGCAAGTCGCGGCAGGTGAGCATTCAATTTTTGATTACTATGGCGCCACTAATCCAGCTGAGTTTTTTGCTGTAGCGAGTGAAGTGTTTTTTGAGAAATCCCAAGAGCTCAAGTATGAACATCCCAAGCTTTATCAACAATTATCCTTGTATTATCGTGTTGATCCTACGTCTTGGTAAATAAGCCAGCAGAAGTGGAGCAACTAAATTTTATTAGCATCAATTTGCACAACGTTGCGCCACTGATCCAATATTGCCTCTGCTTCAACCAATAAGGTAGATATCAATTTTTTTAAAGGCTGATAATGTCGTCTTTTCAGATTACTCTCTGTTTCATAACAGATTTTTTGAAAGCTTGTTACGCCTGCATACGCGCTAGCACCATGCAGTTTATGGATGCAACTTTGCAATGATTCAAAGTCTTGTTTTTGCCAATATTCTTCTATTTCAACAATGCTTGAGGGGAGCATCTGTATAAACCCGTGCAGAAACTCTTTGGCGCCTACTTCACTACCGTGGGCTTTGTTAACCGCCATTTGCCAATTTATTGGGCTACTCTCGGCCTCAGGGATCTCGATACCTTGACACCAGTTTTGAATCATTTTTACTAGGCTCTCTAAATCAATTGGCTTAGGTAAATAATCGTCCATACCTGAAGATAAGAAGCGTTCTTTCTCTTCAGGAAATGCGTGAGCAGTAATAGCTATTATTGGTGTGCCTTTGTTGAGCTCCGTTTTGCGGATATGCTTGGTTGTCTCTAAACCATCCATATTTGGCATTTGAATATCCATTAGAATCAAGTCATATTCATTTTGTTTGCAAAGTTCCACAGCTTCCAGGCCGGAGCTGGCTGAATCTAGGCTTACAGCTGAGTCCTTTAACCAAGTATCCAAAAGTTTCAAATTTAAATCCATATCGTCAGTCGCTAGTATTCTTGCCGCAGGAAGAGAACTAAGCCCCGATTTATTATCTTTTTCAGGAGACTTCAATTGAACGATATTTATGTCAGTAATATTTTTTAATGTCAGAGGTGCTCTGACTAAAATGGGCTGATTTAATACATGACTAATTTGATGTTGTTCTGGCGGAGGACCGGAGAATAGGAAAACCGTTTTTTGTGAATTAACCTTCAAAACCCGATTGATGATGCTGGTTCTGTGTGTAATTTCTCGCATAGGCAGTGATGCAAAAACATACTCAAAAGATGCTTTAGACTTCTCAAATGCGGCAATAGAGTCATATGAAAAAGTATTGAAACCAACCCTTTTTAAAAGCTTGGCGGTGATCAAGCGACTTTCAGGGCAGGGGTCATATATTCCTGCTGCTTTTGAAGCGAACCTAGTTTGTTTGCTAGGTATAATCTGGGTATTCAAAATCTTAAACGGCAGATTTATAGTGAACTTACTTCCTAGTGAATAATTACTTTCAACTTCAATACTGCCTTTCATTAAAAATGTTAGCTCTTGGCAAATAACCAAGCCTAAGCCCGTCCCTTGGAACGAACGATTTAAGTCATCATCAAGTTGATTAAAAGGCTTAAACAATTTTTTCTTATCTTGATTGCTAATCCCAATGCCTGTGTCTTCAACTTCAATTGATAGCATGATTTCGTCATCCCCAAAATCTAACGATTTTGCTCGCAGCGAAATATGCCCATAGTTCGTAAACTTCAGTGCATTGCTAAGCAGATTACTCAATAACTGTTTCAGTTTAAAATTATCACCAATCAATACTGCAGGTAGTGGTTCTATATCGAACAAGAACTCCAACTGTTTTATATGAGCTGACTTTGCCATCAAACTGGCAATATCTTCGAAGGCTTCTCGGGGGGAAAAAGGCTTTTGATTGATGGTCAGTTTGCCGGCTTCCATTTTTGAGACGTCGAGAATATCATTCACAATTGTGAGTAGATCAGAAGCTGCGCTATTTATGATACGAATATGTTCATCACGCTCTGCTATGTTGCTTTTTCGCTGTAGTTCTTTACTAAACCCGATGATGGCATTTAATGGAGTACGAATTTCATGTGACATATTAGCTAAAAATTGACTCTTTACCTCGCTTGCTTTGATTGCGTCTCTGCGCGTGATATCTAAGTGAATATTTTGCTCTTCGATCAATAAAAAGTTGTTCACGGCGTCATTTGATGCTTGGCGTATTTCAAGTTCTAATTTAAACCTGACTTTGAGGATGATCCCAAAAACAAAACATAGTGCTTGGGTCAGCAAGGCCACTTGGAAAATATAGGTGGTAAACGAACTAACGGGAAGATTTCCGGTAAAAAACAATGTACTTATACCTGAGCCTACGGTGAGTAAAACCCAACCAGCTAAAACCGTTTTGGCAGGTGTAAATCGTCGACGGACGTTGCTTATAGTGAATAGAATATTGAGCACTAGAGTGGCAGCACCAACAACGCGAATAAGCATCGCTTGGTTAAATTCGCTCAGCCAACCAAGGGCCACGATAATAAATGTAATTAATAATAAACCGAATAGCAGCTTCAATCCTGAGTAAATGGTACTAAACGCTTTAGGCTTTGGTAAAAACGATAATGTGAATAAACTGGCTGCTGCACATACCAAAGGAAGCATCAAATCCAAGCTGTGAAACAGGCTCAATGATTTCCATTTTTCTGGCAACATCTGAACATGGCCGCTCCACATCACTTGCCATAAAACGACACAACAAACTAAACTAAAAAGAACCAGCGCGCTAATTTCCTTTTTATCAATTAACACGGCTACACAGTACATGGCGATAACTAAAAGTCCGCCATAGAACATCCCCCAAATTAAATAATCTAACAGCGTTTCATAGTGAAACTGTTGTTCGGTCATAAATCGCGTTGGCGCTATAATAGGAATACGTTTTGACTTTATGAATATATAGATTTGGTAGGACTGCTCCTGATTGAGTTCAAGTTGGAATGTCGGTGTGCGGTTAAAGTGGTCGCTTTGATCTCTGCCACCACTCACTTTTTTTACTATTTTATTGTTTGAAACTGCATATAGATCAACCTGATCAAGCTGCGAAAAATTGAGATTGAGTATCCAGTTTTTTTGAGCGGATTTATTTTTGACTTCGCCAAATAGCCAAACGCCATTAGGATTGAAGCCGTAATTCGGAACTTTGTAGCTTAGATATGAAAGATTTGTGCGACTTAATTTAAATTCATCGAAAGTCAGTGGTCGATTTTGCTGAGGATACACCGCTAAAAAAGATGAAATATCCACATTCTCTGAATCGTTAGTCAGATTGATTGTTTCTGCTGCTTGCGAAGATAAAGTTAATACGAGCAACATTAGCGCCGCAAATGTGCGAGATTTTATATGTTTAAACACAAGAATTGTTATGCTGATAGCAAAAATAATATAACATAGTGTTAATATAGATTCTGCAGCATCATAAGTACAGCATGTTAGTGTTCAATTGACGATACTGACTGTGATGTTTTCTAATTTTAGTAAATAAAAATAATTAAAAGTCGAAAATGAGTAACGAAATAATCATTAATAACGACGGTATTGAGCAACTCCCATTGAGTCGTTTTGCCGAAGATGCTTACCTTAATTATTCCATGTATGTCATCATGGACAGAGCCTTGCCGCATATCGGCGATGGCCTCAAGCCTGTGCAAAGGCGTATTGTTTATGCTATGTCAGAGCTTGGGTTAAGCAACAATGCCAAATATAAGAAGTCCGCACGCACAGTGGGTGACGTTCTTGGTAAGTTTCACCCTCACGGTGACTCAGCATGCTACGAAGCAATGGTGTTAATGGCACAGCCCTTCTCATATCGATACCCCTTAGTTGATGGACAAGGTAACTGGGGTGCACCAGATGACCCCAAATCGTTTGCCGCTATGCGTTACACCGAATCAAGATTAAGTAAGTTTAGTGAAATATTACTGACCGAATTAGGCCAAGGTACAGCAGACTGGTCACCTAACTTTGACGGTACATTGGACGAACCTAAAGTACTTCCTGCAAGACTGCCGCATATATTATTGAATGGTATTACCGGAATTGCTGTTGGTATGGCAACTGATATCCCGCCTCACAATGTTCGTGAAGTAGCTAATGCGTGCGCATTGCTGCTGGATAATAGTAAAGCCGAGCTGTCTGAGTTGCTTGAACTTGTACAAGGTCCAGATTATCCCACTGATGCAGAAATTATTACGCCTCGTAACGACATTCAAAAAATATACGAAACAGGCCGCGGGTCAATCAGGATGCGTGCTATTTATCATGAAGATAATGGCGATGTGATTATTACAGCACTTCCGCATCAAGCATCTGGTGGTAAAATATTAGAACAAATTGCCGGCCAAATGCAGGCGAAAAAACTGCCCATGGTGAGTGATTTACGTGATGAATCTGATCATGAAAATCCTACGAGATTACTGATAACGCCGCGTTCAAATCGAGTTGATATTCATCAGCTAATGCAGCATTTGTTTGCAACAACCGATTTAGAAAAAAGCTATCGAGTGAATATCAATATGATAGGCCTCGATGGACGCCCACAGGTTAAAGATCTAAAATCCATATTAAGCGAGTGGCTGGTATTTAGAAAAGATACAGTGATCCGTCGTTTGCAGTATCGCTTAGATAAAATATTAGCAAGGCTACACATTCTCGAAGCATTGCTCATTGCGTTTTTGAATATTGATGAAGTCATTCACATTATTCGCACCGAAGAAAAACCGAAGCCTTTCCTTATGGAACGCTTTGGTCTTACCGATACTCAAGCAGAAGCAATACTTGATTTAAAATTGCGTCACCTAGCTAAACTTGAAGAGTTTAAAATCAAAGGTGAGCAAGAGGAGCTGGCTAAAGAGCGCGATAGCCTGCAACTGTTACTAGGTTCAGAGCGTCGTTTGAAAACCTTGATCAAGAAAGAAATATTGGCGGATGCAGAAACCTATGGCGACGATCGTCGCAGCCCAATTATTGAGCGCGCTGATGCTAAAGCCATCTCTGAAAAAGAACTTGTTCCGTCTGAACCAGTTACGGTGGTTGTTTCTGAGAAAGGTTGGGCACGTTGCGCAAAAGGTCATGACATAGATGTTGAAGGCTTAAGCTATAAGTCAGGTGACAAATTTCTTTGCAGTGCGAAAGGGCGAAGCACTCAGCTAGTTGCATTTATTGACTCCTCCGGTAGAGCCTTTTCTTGCGACGCGCATGGCTTGCCATCAGCTCGAAGTCAGGGTGAACCGCTTACTGGTCGATTCGGCATTGTCGGTGGTGAGACCATAGAACATGTTGTAATGGGGGCTGATGACAAACAATACCTTATAGGCTCTGATGCTGGATATGGGTTTGTGGGGCAGTTTTCTGACATGTTGAGCAAAGCTAAAGCTGGTAAAGCTTTTGTTTCTGTTCCAACAGCAGCCAAAGTCATTAAACCGCAAGTTGTAACAGACTTGAAAACAGACTGGTGCTTATGTATCTCTAATGACGGCAGAATGCTGTTATTTCCTATGAGTGATTTACCTGTATTGGGCAAAGGGAAGGGTAATAAGCTAATGAATATTCCTTCCGCAAAGGCAAAAACGCGAGAAGAATATCTAACTGTGCTGACAGTAGTGCCTCAAGGCGCAGACCTCAAGGTATTTGCCGGTAAGCGTGGCATGACCTTAACAGCAAATGACCTGACCCATTATCAAGGAGAACGTGGACGCAGGGGGAACAAACTGCCTCGTGGTTTACAGCGAGTTGATTCGGTTGAGATTGAATTGCCTAAGGCTATAGTTGACGTATCGGAGCCAGATATTAGTGCTGGCGATGAGGGTGACATACCCGCTGCAGATTGATTGGCAGCGCGAGAATAGGATATTCTGTCGCACATTTATTTAGGTTTGTAAGGCCATAACAAAGTTTGTTATGGCCTTTTTGTTTTGTATCGTTGATAAAGCGATAATTACAATTTATGCATTCGCGCATGAAATTGATTTGAGCCAGCAGTGCACCAGCTATTTAGCTTCATCATCTTTGACTTTGCCTACTTTTCTTAGTTCTAACTCATCACTTTGAATATCACTGTTGTCGGCATGTTCTTTTGAAATTGAGACCGTAGGTAGTAATTTTCCATAGCCTTGTAATCTGCGTCTCGGATTCAACATGATCACGCGTGTCAACAGTATATTACTCGGATACATTATGACTTCGCGATCATCGGTAATAATCTTTATATTAAATAAGTTGACCTCGCAAATAGTCCCTTCTACAAAGTTGTCGCCCTCAAAAATACGAATGAAGTTACCTCGGCTATAGGAAGGCTGAAACAAAAGGATGAAGTAGGCGGTAATATTGCTTAGCAATGACCAATTGGCAAATAAAGCGACACCAGTAATGGTGATAAGCGAAGTCGAAACCAACAATAACCCAGAAAAATCAATTCCCCAGACGATAAGTATGGCGGCGATTGTCAACGTACCGATAATGATTCGCATGATGTTGAATGCTTTTAATGCACTTTCTTCATTCAACTTACTAATCTTAACGCCCTTGCGTATTTTCGGTAGCGTCCATTTTACGATAATCATGTGCAACAAAATCAAACCCGCCGACCATAATAAGCTAACGTAATATTGATTGAACCATGCGGCCAAATCGGAAAAAATAGGGAGTTCAAACATTCAGTATTCCATTCACTAGTTGGTTGATTATTTTCGTGTTTAACATGATGAATCCATTGGGACCTTAATTGCAATCAATATTTATTGATAGATTTCGAAAATAAAAGTATTCAAACTTGAAATTTCAGTATATGTACGAACTTCACAATACTATTTCAAGGAATGTTATGAAAATTGCCATTTTGTCGCGTAATCCGAAGCTGTATTCAACCAGACGTTTTGTTGAAGCTGGCGAGATGCTCGGTCATCAAATTGATGTAATAGATACAATGCATTGCTACATGGACGTGACAAGTAGCAGGCCATCTGTTAGGTATAAAGGTAAAGCCTTACCAAAGTATGATGCTGTTATTCCGAGAATTGGTGCATCGGTTACTTTTTATGGCACATCTGTCGTTCGTCAATTTGAAATGATGGGAACTTATTCTATTAACGAGTCGGTTGCGATCAGCCGTTCCCGCGATAAGCTGCGTTCACTCCAGTTATTATCCCGTAAAGGTGTAGGTATGCCCAGAACAGGCTTTGCTAATCACCCAGATCGTATCGATGACTTAATTAAGAATGTGGGCGGAGCGCCAGTGGTTATTAAGTTACTAGAAGGAACACAAGGCATCGGTGTTGTATTGGCTGAAACAGCAAAAGCGGCAGAGTCGATTATCGAAGCGTTCATGGGACTAAAAGCCAGCATCTTGGTACAAGAATATATAGAGGAAGCCGGAGGTGCTGACATACGATGTTTAGTTGTTGGTGGTAAAGTTATTGCGGCAATGAAGCGTCAAGGTGCACCGGGCGAATTTCGTTCCAATTTGCATCGAGGTGGTTCAGCAAGCTTAGTGCGTCTGTCTCCTGAAGAGCGAAAAACGGCAGTGATAGCTGCAAAAACAATGGGTTTAAATATGTGCGGTGTCGACATACTTAGGTCTAAAAATGGCCCTATGGTGATGGAAGTTAATTCTTCTCCAGGTCTCGAAGGCATCGAGAGTGCGACAGGTAAAGATGTTGCCGGTATGATAATTGACTTCATAGCAAAAACTGCAACGCCGAATAAAACAAAAACTCAGGGTAAAGGGTAGGCATGAAGCGCGAGAATTTTACGATTGGTGGCATAGTTATCAAACCTGGAGAGCAAAAGCGGCTGCAATTAGAAATGCCGCCGCTTTATACTGATACTAGCATGGGCATTCCGGTGTTTGTGCAGCATGGAAAGCGTCCAGGGCCGACTTTATTTGTAAGTGCGGCTATTCATGGTGATGAACTAAACGGTATTGAAATTGTAAGTCGACTAATTAAAACCCGAGCAATTAAAAGTTTGCGCGGCACATTAATTGCCATTCCTATGGTGAATGTTTATGGCGTATTGAACCAAAGCCGTTATTTGCCGGACAGACGGGATTTAAACCGTTGCTTCCCAGGAAGTAAGAAGGGCTCATTAGCCGGCCGAATTGCGAGCTTGTTTTTAGACGAAATTGTTAGTCAATGTGATTTTGGAATTGATCTGCACACGGGAGCAATACATCGCTCTAATTTACCCCAGATTCGTGCAAACTTAGATGATCCGGTCACCTTGGAAATGGCTGAGGCGTTTGGTGTGCCAGTATTGCTAAATGCTGATATTAGGGATGGTTCATTGCGACAAGCTGCTGCGGATGAAGGTGCAAAAGTATTATTATATGAGGCTGGGGAAGCCTTGCGATATGACGAGTTTTCAATCATGGCTGGCGTAAAGGGCATTATCAAGGTCATGCGTCACGTTGGTATGTTAAACAAAACAAAATCAAAAGGGCATATGATTAAGCCCTTTGTTGCTAGGCAGAGTGGTTGGGTAAGAGCTAACGAAAGTGGCTTTATATTGCATAAAGCACAGTTGGGAGACCATGTTGAAACTGGGGATGTGTTGGCGATTATTTCGAATCCTTTCGGCGAGCACCTAGGGACTATTTACTCACCTAGCACTGGTATTGTAATTGGAAAGCAAAACATACCTTTGGCGCAAGAGGGAGAAGCAATCTACCATATCGCATACTTTAAAAAGCCAGACGAAGTCGCCGAGCATCTGGATATGTTGCAGGACAACCTAGATTTACCTGAGCATATACAAGACCTTAAAGTTTAGTTATTAACATTGAAGAATATTAAATGAACAAAAAGATAATAGTTGGTAATTTGGAGCTTTGTGACCTTCCTGATCTAGGCATAATAGGCTTACATGTCCGAGTGGATACAGGCGCAGCAACATCATCATTGCATGTTGATAATATTGAAGAATTTAAGCTAGAGACAGAGACTTGGATAAAGTTTGATATTCATCCTGATATTCATGATGTAAAAAAATTAATTCGCTGCAAAGCTAAGGTTGCAGCGAAGCGCAAAATAAAAAGCTCAACCGCAACAAGTCAGCGTAGATACGTTATTGAAACTAATATAGTAATGGCTGAACAGGTTTGGAGTATCGAGTTGACCTTAACGGACCGGTCAGAAATGAGCTATTTGATGTTATTTGGCCGCGAAGCAATGGCAGGTAGATTTCTTGTTGACCCTGAGCTTGAGTATGCCTTGAAAGCACCCTAGCTTATAATATTGCTTAAACAATGGGACAGAAACAATGGGACAGAAACAATGGGAGCAGAATCAATGCGGTCAGAGTTACATTCTAATTAAGATAGCTAAATCAAAAAAACACTAAGAAATAAAAAAGGCCCTTACTCAATGATAAGAGCCTTCCAATCTATCTATTACGCACTAACTGCAGTTTTTTACCCTAAATGCGATTCATATAAGCTTATAATTTAAGCCCTGGACTCAATGATGAAGGTAATGTAACCACGTCCAGCTCTACAGATGAAACTGGGTAAGAACAGTAGTCAGCGGCATAGTAAGCACTTGCTCTATGGTTGCCGCTTTCACCAATTCCGCCAAACGGTGCAGCACCGCTAGCACCTGTTATTGGACGGTTCCAGTTAACAATACCGGCTCTAATTCGTGCTAGGAAATAGTCATAATCTGCTTTTGAATCACTTAACAATCCTGCAGATAAACCAAAGCTAGTATTGTTGGCAAGTTCGATTGCCTTATCGAAATCAGAATATCGTACGACTTTTAATAAGGGTCCAAAATGCTCTTCATCGGGCATTTCATTAACGATACTCGTTACATCAATAATACCAGGAGTAACAAAACCTGTGTCAACATCGGTATGCTCAAGTGCTAATAGCGCTGTCGCACCCATATTAATTAATTGCTGTTGTGCTGCCGCCATTCCAGCTGCTGCTGCAGCGCTTATCATTGCGCCCATAAACGGCTGTTCAACTGCGTCGTAATGACCTACTTGAATGTTCTTAGTTACTTCTAGTAGACGCGCAAGTAACTTGTCGCCTTGCTTATTATCTTGAATGAATAAACGTCTTGCGCAAGTGCAACGCTGGCCGCTAGTAACAAAAGCTGATTGAACGATGTCATGCACAGCCGCGTCAATATTTGCCACATCTTTGACGATAAGTGGGTTGTTGCCGCCCATTTCAAGTGCCAGAATTTTGCCTGGGTGCCCTGCAAATTGCTCGTGCAAAATTTTACCTGTGCGAGAACTACCAGTGAAGAACAAACCATCAATATTTGGGTGACTTGCTAAGGCTTTGCCTGTTTCAACTTGGCCTTGAATTAAGTTTAAAACGCCTTTAGGTAAACCTGATTTTTCCCATAACTGCACAGTGAACTCAGCCACTTTTGGAGTAAGATCACTTGGTTTGAAAACCACAGTATTGCCGGCAATTAATGCGGGTACGATATGTCCGTTTGGCAAATGGCCTGGAAAATTATAGGGGCCAAACACAGCAACAACGCCATGCGGCTTGTGTCGAATAATAGCTTGCCCAACAGGCATCGCGTTTTCTATTGTGCCAGTGCGTTCATGGTAGGATTTTTCTGAGATAGCAATTTTGCCTAGCATAGCGCCAGCTTCAGTTGCAGTTTCCCATTCTGGTTTACCCGTTTCCTGGGCAATAATTTTAGCCAACTGAACTTTGTTTTCTGCGAGCAGCTCACCGAATTTTTTAATGATAGCTAAACGTGACTCAAGCGGGCGTAAAGACCATTCTGGAAATGCGCCTCTGGCGGCAGAAATTGCATCATCAACTTGCGCTGAAGATGCTGACTTAGCAGACCAAATCACGGTGTTCTTAGCTGGGTCGACTGAATTAACATCATGGCCCAAGCCCGCGACCCATTTACCATCAATAAAATGTGTTGAAACTGTCATGTATACCCCTAATGCTTGGTGTTAGCAGGTGAGAAACGAATGGAGTCGCCATCTTTGATACCAAGCGCTTGTGCGCTGGCTTTTTCGATAGCAACACGGTTGCCATCGACATAGGCGATTTGGGCTATGCAGGCCCTAAAACTTTTAACTGAAGTGTTGATTGCGAAACAGGTTTCGCCATCTGTTTGTGCAAGGTTATCATTGATTACGATTGATGCGTTTCGGCTAGCTTGCACGGTAGCGATGTTTTTAACATCGGCTTCAAGGGTTGGACCAGCATCAAAAATATCAACATAACCCCGACACTTAAAACCCTCTTGCTCTAGCAAGCGAAGTGCAGGCTTAGTTTTATCATGGACTTTGCCAATGCTATTTTGCGCAGATTTGCTCAATAGATTGACGTAAATTGGGTGTTTGGGCATTAACTCTGCAATGAACTCTTTGCTACCAATACCTGTTAGGTAATCTGCGGTAGGAAAGTCCATTGAGAAGAAGTGTTCTTCAAGCCAAGCCCAAAATGGAGAGCGACCCTCTTCATCACTTATGCCTCGCATTTCAGCAATAACTATGTCTGAAAAGCGTTCTTCGTGCTCTGCCATAAATAGGAATCGCATTTTTGATAAAAAGCGCCCATTTAGACCTTGCCGTGCATTTTCTCTTAAGAATAATGTACAGATTTCACTTACACCTGTGTAATCGTTGCAAAAATGCAGGATTTCAACCGTGTTGTGAATATTAAGTTCACGAGATGAATGAACTACTTTACTAACGTGATAGTGGTAAAATGCATCTTGTAAACCAACGGTAGCTTCGATACCTGTTGTACCAACCACTTCTCCGGTATCGGTGTCTTCCATTACAAATAAATAGCTTTGCATGCCTGGCTCTTTCGGTACTGACTGAATGGCGTTTTCGGCATTGGTTATTTTACTTTGCAATAACTCTTTATTGACTGGTAACGACGTAAAGCCGATTCCTGACTCTTGTGCTATCGAATGCAGCGCCTGATAGTCAGACGCTTTGATAGGACGAATAATTTTCATCTAGTGATCCCTATGGCTGGCAGGGCCAGCCAAAAAAAGGTTAAGCGGCAACGACTGAGGCAACAGCCTTTTCGAAACGAGCTAAGCCTTCAATGATGTCCTCATCTGGGATAACTAAAGACGGTGCAAAACGAATAACATTCATACCAGCAATCAAACACATTAAGTTTTGTTCATTTGCCGCAACCATAAAATCACGTGCTCTGCCTGCATATTTTTCATTCAGTGCGCATCCAAGCAGCATGCCTTTGCCGCGAATTTCACTGAATACATGGTACTTGTCGTTAATTTTTTGCAAGGCTTCGCGATACAGTGCTTCTTTTTTCAATACCCCAGTGAGTATTTCTGGCTGATTGATAATGTCGAGCACTCTTTCTGCGACAGCGCAGGCCAGCGGGTTTCCGCCATAAGTACTGCCGTGCGTTCCTGGCTTCAAGCTCTTAGCGACAATGTCTGTTGTTAGCATCGCCCCAATTGGAAAACCACCGCCTAATGACTTTGCTGCTGTCAAAATATCAGGAGTAACATCAACACCCATATATGCAAACAAATAACCGGTTCTACCGACTCCAGACTGCACTTCATCTAATATCAATAGAGCATTATGCTTATTGCAAAGCTCTCTCACTCCCTTCACAAATTCAGGGTCAGGAACGATAATGCCGCCTTCACCTTGTAGAGGCTCCATCATGACTGCACAGGTGCGCTCTGACATCATCTGGGCAAGCTTCTCTAAATTATTAAATTCGCAATGATCAATGCCGCCGGGCTTTGGACCAAAACCTTCTGAATAGGCTGGTTGGCCACCTACAGTAACGGTAAAGAAAGTACGGCCGTGAAAGCCTTTCTCGAATGAGATTATTTGATCTTTGCTTTCGCCGTAGTGCTCAAGAGCAAATCTGCGCGCGAGTTTAAGTGCTGCTTCGTTTACTTCTGCGCCTGAGTTAGCGAAATAGACCTTGTCGGCAAAGGTAGAGTCACACAACTTTTTAGCAAGCCTTAGTGCGGGTTCGTTAGTAAATACATTACTCAAATGCCAGAGCTTGTTACCTTGCTCTTGCAAGACCTTAACCAACTCTGGATGGCAATGACCGAGCGCGTTAACAGCAATACCACCAGCAAAATCGATGTACTCATTGCCTTCTTGATCCCAAACGCGTGAACCTTCGCCACGGACCGGCACCATTTTAGCGGGGTTGTAATTAGGTACCATTACATCATCAAACGTTGAACGAGTCACTTGCATGCTATAAACCTCTTTGCTTTGCTTAACTGCTACCATCCGCCATATGGCGTGATAATAATTTGGGACCATATTATGCCAGATGCATTATCTAAAGCAATCAACTTATTTGCCCCAAGCCCAATAAGAACAAGGCTTATGCACGTATTTGCAGAATAAGTGAATATTTATATTTTGGCTTAGATAGGAATAAATTGTGAGTATATTCATCGGCGTTAGCGTGAGAGGCAATGGCTCGAAGACATCAAGCATTCTAGGGCATTTACATCTTGGGCCTAAACAGCTTGTCAGTGAAATATAAGTGTTTAGGCATATTCATGCAAAAATTTTGAGTCACCGATACGCATATTTAGTCAATATAGACCTAGCAACTTATTTTTCGTTTAATGCGCGCGGAGCTTGTTGTACCTTAGGTATTTTAATTTCAATTCCAGTGAGGTTTGTTTTCATTAGTAGCACGACATCATCAGACACGATACCGAAGTTTCTTAAATACAACATTGACGCTTGTTTAGAAATTAGGCTGTTTGATTTCATCATTTTAAATTGCATGTAGCCCTGACATTTAAAAAGCAATTCAGTTAGCGGATGCAGATTTTTTTCTTTGACGTGACTCATGCTTATCTCTTTAATTTGAGTGTAGTCTTCGAATCCGATTCCGATCATTAACCAACGGCACTTAAATTGAGCAACTAAGTCACTGGTGAGTTGATCGGCATAGCGATGCCAAAGTGAGATAAGATATTTATGTGAAGGAACCAAGTTGCCGATTGCTTCAGCTTGCACAAGGTTATTTTTTTTACGCGCTTCTATAACTTTTTCACGTAATTTACCATCGAAGGATTTTAAATACATCTTGGTGATTGCGCTGCGTCCAATCGTACTTAGCAAACCAGTGTTGTAACCTAAATACCACTTTATGCCTTCATTTTCTGCAATAGTTTGGCAGGCTTTTCCTGTTCCTAATGTATATTCCCACATGTGCTGCTGCAACTGCGGAAATAACTCCGATTTCGGTGGTAGGCTGCGTTTCGCTATCAAGGCTGGGAGCAGGGATCGTAAACTTTCAATCCCAACAAAGCTCAATGCGCTGCGCAAGGTGTCAATAACAATAAGTTTCCCTTTTGAATCGAATCGACGATATTTTGGCTGCTTTACAAACTGAATCGTAGATTGCGAAAGCCAATCCATTTCCTGAATACAAGCCTCTAAGCGAGAAATTGAACAGGCTTCTGTATAAAGGACGTCGTATAATTTACCCAAGGACGCATCGAAACCCAAAATTTTCTGTAATACATATTCGGTATTTCTAAATTTTTCAGCTAAATCATTGATGAGACTAACGTGAAACTCGGCTTCTATTTGTTGAATAAATTGATTTTGTTTTTCATTTAAATCTTCGCGGTTTTTAATAGCGACTTCTTCAACGAATAAAAGCTCTCTGCGCGCATCAGCTTGTTCTGAATCTTCCATGATACGCTGCTTGTCAGTCTTTTTCCCAGACAACAGTACAGCCTCATCTAGACTTATGAGTAGATGCTCGAATCGATTATTCATTGTCGAGGCTAGTTGAGATACGCTTAACTTCATGGTTTATTTTTATATCCGAGTGCTATTGCTTCAAAAAGTTGTTCAAAATTTTATGGCCTTCTTGAGTTAATAATGATTCAGGATGAAACTGAACACCAAAAACAGGCATTTGTTTATGCTGAATTCCCATTATCTCTATATCGTCACTTTCACTACAAACTGCAGTAATTTCCAGTAAATCTGGTAGCGACTCAGATTCCAATAGTAATGAATGGTATCGAGTTGCAGTAAAAGTTTGTGTTACACCTTCAAAAATACCCGTTTTCTTAAGAACACGAATAGCTGAAGTTTTACCATGTTTTATATTTTTAGCTCGTACTACTTTTGCACCAAACACTTGTCCAATTACTTGATGTCCTAAGCATACCCCCAACACGGGTACTTTTCCCGAAAAAGTTCGGATTGCTTCTAAACAAATTCCTGACTCGTCTGGAGAGCATGGACCTGGCGATATTACCAAATGCGAAAACTTCAACCGCAATAACTCTGCGATGCTCAGTTCGTCATTCTTAACCACCTTAACAGTCGCATCTAACTCTTCAAAATAGCGTACTAAATTGAATGTAAACGAATCATAGTTATCAATAATGAGCACCATACTATAAAAAACCAAACTGGCATATTGTGCAGTATCTATCTAAAGTTAGCGCCTCGATTTGTAACTGAGTAATTGTAATTCTATTAATCCCTTTATAACTACCTTGGAATGAAACCTAAAGCTTCATAGGTTTTTGCTAAAGTCACTGATGCTTTTTCGCGAGCTCTTGCTGCGCTGCTATTCAAAACTTGATGCAAGTAAGTATGATCGCTTCTAATGCGCGCGTATTCCTCTTGGATTGGCGTCAACAGATTTACTACCGCCTCAGCGACATCACCTTTCAAATGGCCATACATTTTGTCTTCATATTTTGGAACAAGACTCTCGACAGTTTCGCCAGCTGTGCAAGACAATAGTGATAATAAGTTTGATACGCCTGGCTTTTCAGCGACATCAAAATAAATTCTAGCTTTCTCGTCACTGTCAGTAACCGCACGTTTGATTTTTTTGGTCAACTTCTTAGGATCGTCTAGTAAGCCAATTATATTATTTGGGTTGTCGTCTGACTTAGACATCTTTTTTGTTGGTTCTTGCAGGCTCATTACTCTTGCGCCCGACTCTGGAATAAAAGGCTCTGGTACTGTTAGAACATCGCCATATATATTATTGAAGCGCGTTGCAATATCTCGAGTGAGTTCCAAATGCTGCTTCTGATCTTCTCCAACAGGAACTTTATTAGTTTGATATATGAGAATGTCAGCCGCCTGTAAAACTGGATAGCTGTACAGGCCCACATTGATATTTGAGGTATTACGTTGAGATTTATCCTTAAATTGAGTCATACGATTCAATTCACCCATTTGGGTGTAACAGTTCAAAATCCAAGCTAATTGAGCATGCTCGGGAACATGGGACTGCATGAAAATACTACTTTTATCTGGGTCGATACCACACGCTAAATACAAGGCTAAACCATCCAAGCACGCTTTTTTGAGTGCTTGTGGCTCCTGTCTCACAGTAATAGCATGAAGGTCAACGATCATGTAAAGACAGTCATTGTCGTTCTGCATATTTACCCACTGGCGCAACGCTCCCATATAATTTCCTATGGTAAGTTGGCCTGAAGGTTGGCAACCACTTAATACTATCGGTTTTTGCGAGCTCATCTTATTTACGACTTCCTAATGTTATTTCAATTGGTTTTTCATTGCAGTTATGGTTTCGGCATAGTTGTTAGTATTAAAAATGGCGGAACCAGCTACAAACATATCTGCACCTGCATCCCAAGCTGATTTAATATTAGTGATTTTAATACCACCATCTACTTCAATTCTGACACTTAGCCCTTTTGCAATAATTAACTGTTTCAACTCTGCTATTTTGTCTAAGGTACTCTCGATGAATGACTGGCCACCAAACCCTGGATTAACTGACATTAAAAGCACATAGTCCAGTTTGTGCAATACACAATCAAGCACATGCAATGGTGTGCCGGGGTTTAACGCCAGTCCAGCTTTACACCCACTGTCCTTAATTAACTGAATACTTCGATCTAGATGCAAGCTTGCTTCAGGGTGAAAACTAATCATACTCGCACCTGCTTCGGCAAACGCTTCGATCATAGCGTCAACTGGCTGCACCATTAAATGAACATCAATGTCAGCGGTAATACCAAAGTCGCGCAGCGCCGTGCATATCATTGGTCCAAAGCTCAAATTTGGTACGTAATGATTGTCCATAACGTCAAAGTGAACGATGTCTGCACCAGCATCAAGTACATTCTGGACATCTTGTCCTAAACGAGCAAAGTCAGCGGACAGTATTGAAGGCGCAATAAGTGGTGTGTGCATGGCTTAGCTTCCCTAAAAAGCATGAGTTTACAGAATTTTCGTCGCAGACAAAAGTAATACTCTTGCCCTTTATTGGTGAGTATGCATTAAAATGGGGCATTTACATTCAGGCATTCCTTATTCTGGTCGATAGTAGTTTACAAATTAAAAACTAGCAGATCTAAAACTATATATTTTTCATATAGATAGGATTTTTTCTGATGTTATTTTTATTTAGGCATCACTTTTGCTGTATTCCGATTACTGATGGCAATACTGATTTTGTGAAGAGAGCTTTGATAAGAGCTTTGATAAGAGCTTTGATAATAGCTTTTTTAAGTACTTAAACAAACGGCTCTTATTAAACCTTTTATTGTCGCAAAACTAACAAGAATACAAGAATACATCGCTTAACCAACTTGGAATTTTACGGAGAACCCACATGAGAACTTTTAAACGCGCAGCAATAGCTGCAACAATTTTAGCAACTACCTTAGCAAGTCAATCTGTAATGGCTGGTTGGTCAGCAAATATTGGCCTCGTATCTGATTATCACTTTCGTGGTATTCAACAAACTGAATCTGCTTCAGCAAGCGCAGGCGTAGATTTCGCTGGAGATACTGGCTTTTATGTAGGTGCTTGGACTGCAGAAGTTGAAGATGGCTTAGAAGTCGATTTGTATGCTGGTTATGGAATAGAGCTAGAAAGTGGCATAAGTTTAGATGCTAATTTAGTGACGTATCAATACACCGGAGATTTTGACAGCGCATATAATGAAATCGGCCTGAGTGCCGGATTCGGCTTGTTTTCCGTTGGCTATGTTATGGGCGAGTGGGACGGTGTTGTTGGCAATGAAGATGCTACCGAAGGTGATTACTCATTAGTTACCATTAGCATTGAAAAAGACGGTTGGTCAGGAACTATTGGCTCTTACGGTAAAGACTCTGAAGGTGAATACGGCGAAATAGCTTACAGCACTGAGATTGGTGGTTTTGATGTTGGTGTTGGTCTAGTGATAAGTGGGTCTGACTTAGATGACAGTGAGTCACTTTATTTCTCACTAAGTAAGTCATTTGAACTATAGCCAAGTTTAATTTGGTTTAAGCCCCTGCAGCAAAAGCTACAGGGGCTTTTTTTTAAACTAGTTATAGTTGATGTAAGTAAGTTCAAAGCTTATTTGTGAGCATAAAATATAGCTTAGGTTTTACCTCGTTGAGTCAATATCCTCCGTTTTACACACTTGTGTTTTCATAGGTCCGTATATAGTTACTTATATATATCTTGGTATGCACTAAAGTGGCATTGTGAATTTTCTACTTTAGTCTATAATGAAAGGTCGTTGGAGATGAATGCATTTGAATTTCTAATGTAAGCCGTTTTCTAATAAAGGAAATATAAATGAAGAGCGAGACAGATAAAACTGCAAAATCTGTAAGTTTGCAAAAATTATCAATCACTAGATTGATGTCTTTTTCTGTTTGTTTCTGTTTTTTAGTCTTTGCTGGTATAGCAACCGCTAGTTATGCTGATTCTGATTGCCAGCAAGGTGATGTTGTTCTTCAAACTGCAAAAAATAGTACCGTCAATTTTAATTGTTCCATGCAAGACAATAGTGTTAGCTGGGTTACTTGGATTACAAGTAAATCTGCGTCAAATCAATTTCACTTTCTTGATTTATTAGAGTTGTTGTCTCGTTCTAGCGTTGAAGACGAGTAGTTACTTCTATGTTTAAGAAATGGCTGAAGTTAATCAAAAGCGTTTCCGCTAGCATGTTGGGTGTCCAATCGCATAAAAACTATGAAGAAGACTTCGCAGAGCAATCAGCTTTGCCATTTATAGTAACGGGAATTTTTCTTGTAGTTATTTTTGTTATTAGTTTAATTGTCTTCGTTAATATCTTAGTTTAGCTATCCTTTCTCAAGGTAAGGCCAACAAACCCTATTCTTTATTTTGCTCTTGCAAAAAAATCACTAATTCATTGTGCGGGATAGGTCTTGAAATAAAATACCCTTGAATATAATCGCAACCAAGCTTCCTTAATTGTTCAAACTGGGCTTCTGTCTCAGCCCCTTCTGCAACTATGGGAACGGATAAGCTATGAATCATTTGCGTTAGGGACCCAACAATTCGTTGCTGATGTTCATTTACATCTATTTTATCTAGTAAAGAACGGTCCAATTTTACTGTGTTGTAGTTAAATGCCGTTAGATAGGACAGTGAGGAGTATCCAGCACCAAAGTCATCAATGGCAACTCGGAACCCCATTTCTATTGCCATTTCAATCCAATCTTTTGCTTGTTTGAAACTAGTTATTAAGGTTGTTTCGGTTATTTCAAGCTCAATGCGACTTGGCGAAATATTATGGATCTGCATTTGCTCTTTAAGTATTTCCAACGCTCTGTCATCGACTAACTGTGATGGGCTTAGGTTAATTGAAATAACCATATCTTGCAGACCAATACTGTTCAAAAAAGTGGCTTCGTTGAAGACGTTTGTCACAATCCACTCAAACAGGATATTCATGTTTTCACCTTCTTCCAAAACATCAATAAATGTTGGTGGGGCAATGAATCCTAGTTCAGGATGCTTCCATCGGCAAAGTGCTTCTAGCTTAATAACCTTCCTTGTTTCACTTTCAACAATTGGTTGGTACACCAAAAACAGTTGATTGTCGGTTAAGGATATTAAAAAATCATTTTTAATCGTAAATCGTAATTGAGTGCGAGCCCGCATCGACTCATCGAAGAACTTAAACCTATTTTTACCTTCTTCCTTAGCCTGGTACATGGCGATATCGGCATACCTTAGCAGTTGACCCGCATCGATACTTTTAGCGTCTTGAAGCGCTATACCAATACTAGCGCTTATAGCGATATGTGTTTCATATACATGAAATGGAGCGGCAAAAAGTTGAACAATCGACTCTGCCATCTGTAATAAGATATTTTCGCTCGAATAATCGCTGTAACAAATGACAAACTCATCGCCCCCAATTCGGTACACTTTAATAGATTTGTTTGAGACTCCTTTTAATCGATAGCCTATTTTCTTGAGCATAATATCGCCGGCTTCATGCCCTAAATTATCATTAACTGGTTTAAAACCGTCTAAATCGAGGAAAAAAATAGCGACGTTTATTGATGAGCTTTTTTCGCGGATCCGTAAAAGATCTTCAACCAATACATTTCTAGTATACAAGCCAGTAGTAGCATCAATAGTAGCTTGCCTGAGTAACCTTTTTTGTGAGGCTTCTAGTTTATGTTCATACGACTCGAGTACATCAATTGCATCCCTAAATTCGTCTTCTAGTTCGCAGAGCTCATCACTATATTTGCCCTTTTTAATCTGTCTCAACCGGTACCGAGCGGTGTTATATTCCTTATTTGCAATCAGCTTAATTGCCTGTTTTAGTTTTTTTATTTGCGATATAGGAATGGTTGAAAAAATTATCAGTGTGAGTAGCAGGCCCAAAGTTACACTAATTAAAAATATGATAGTCTGCTGTTTTTGCTGGTTTTTTTCGTTTGTTAATCGAGTGATATCCCGCACAAATATTATCTTAATTTCATAATCATTGATGTTGAAAGTCTCAAACCAAATATAGAAATCGCGTATATCATGTGTCTGCAGTAGTCCCTTCGTTTCAGCAAGACTAAAGTCAGTATCAGTCAATTCCAAGCGAAGTAGTCCATCGATATCACTTATGTCTGTCATGGTTTCAGTAACATAACGTTTAAGGTTTTTCTGGTCTTGTATTGTTGCTGCAGTTGGCGTAAGTATACCGATATCACTACCAAGCACTTTGCTTAAAAACTCTATGGATGGAGCAAGATCTGCAGCAAGAGTGAACGCCTCTTCAGCAGTCAATACTTGTTTGTTTAACTGTTGCTTAATTAGCAGTTCAGTTGCCTGAGAATGGGCTTTCTTTATACTTTCTATACTTTCGTTAAGACGCGCTTTTTGTTGAACGCTTATGAATCCGTATGAAGCAGCAAGAAAGACAACAGCTACTAAGATAACCAGTGAAAGAGTCTTAAAAAGTAAACCTCGGATTTGAATCATGTAGAAAACTTATATATCAATAAAAATGAAAAAAATGACCACTACCTTCTTATGATCAATACCTTCTAAAATCTAGCTGCATGAAAAGTCGTGAAAAATGTATGCGCATGAAATTAATTACAAAATGACAAAAGTACGATGTACCTCAGTAGTTTAGACTACCTTCCTCCTTTATTCTATCTGCAGATTAAATGTTTTCGTTACTGAATATTGCTAGCAGCTCCTTCACCGGTTTGCGGGCGTGAGCGTGTTGACTAATAAAGCGGCGAGCGTAAAAACTTTTAAAGCTAGCGCCCTTATAGAGTTGACGTGACAATGGGGTGTCGTGATTACTTATCACTACTGTGACTAAACGCTCTGATACGACCTGTTTTATTGTGTTTGCAAGTGTTTCCTGGGCATCTAAATTAAATCCAGTTGCTGCGTACTGCGTAAAGGATGCTGTTTTGCTGATTGGAATATAGGGAGGATCACAATAGATAATGCTGTTTTCTGGAGCATTATTAAGGACATCTACATAATCTAAATTAGTAAACTGTGCCTGCGCAAAGCGTTTGGAAAAAAAACGTATTTCTTGTATTGGTAGCTTAGGCTTTACATAGCGACCAAAAGGAACGTTGAAACCCCCTTTTTGATTATATCTGCATAAGCCGTTATAGCCATGCCGATTTAAATAAACGAAAAGTATGGCTCGACGAAAGGGATCCTCGGTTGCATTAAACTCTTTTCTGCATTGATAGTAGTAGGCTGACGTATTGGATTCAGGAGTAAATAGCGGTGTTAGGGCCTCTATGAACTTTTCGCAAGAGGTTTGTACAAATTTGTATAGGTTGATGAGGTCTGCGTTGATATCGTTTAGTTGGTAGCTCTCGTACGGCGCATTAAGCGAAATTGAGCCAGCACCAAAAAACGGCTCTATTAACTTAGGAGCTTTAGGTAAGTGAGGGAGAATATGCTCTAGGACGGAATATTTACCGCCGGCCCATTTTAGAAAGGCTCTGTTTTTATTATTTTTATTCACGAGCAACGCAGTAACTACACAGTATTTTCGAAAGTGGCGCTACATTACCATAAAAATTAGCGATTTCGTATTTCTAGCTTTATTTGCGCTAGGTCTTTTGCAAAAGCCGCATTCGCTTGCGCTGATTGTGGTAAAAGTGCAGCAGCTTCTCTAGCTTCTGAAAGCGATGAAAAACGTTGATTAATAAGTACAACGTGCCAAGGGCCTCCATATCTTGTTGTCTGATAAATCCAAACAATATCTTGTAGTTCGTTGTCGGTAATATATTCATTCAACACGCTTTTATTTTGAATGCCAGATATTTGTAAAAGTACGCCGGGTTCAGACAAGGCTAAAATACTAGATTCGTTAAATTCATACACTATCGAATCTGCTGTTGACCTTATAGATTGAGAAAGCTCATTTTCACTAGGTGGAGCTATAGCTTCAGCATCAGATTCCTCGAGTAGTACCTCTTGCTCGCTCGGTTCGATGATTGTACTTTCTGTATCGCTATCTATTCTACTACTTGTTTCATTGTCTATTTGATCGGCATTATTTGATATCAAACCGCTGCCAAGCGTCGCATCTAACTGTTCTATACTGATAATATCAGGAACCGCGAAGTCTCCTTCTGATAATAGCGCCTCTTGTTCTGCATCGACTATATCCACTGTCGCGTTATTAAGCGCTGCGGCGTTATTAATCGCTGCAGCGTCATCAAGTGAAATCTGTTTTGTGTTTTCAATTGACTGCTTTATTGCGTCAATATTGTTATTACTGGCTTGTTTTGCTTCGTCCCATGAGGCAACCAGTGGGCTATCGCTTTCATTAACCTCTAAAGTCGACTGCTCCATACTTTGTTGCATTGTGGCTTTATCTGCTTGGCTGGCAGCAAGGCCTGGCGCGTCAGCATTCTGCTGCTGAACAGATTGGGCGTCCAATTGTTGGTTGAAAATAGCGAGTTGGTCTGCGGTCAACTCTGACTCTGGTGGAAAGTGCCCGGTTTGTAATACTGATTTCACATGGCTAGGGTATTGCCAGCTCATTAATCCTATGAACACGCAAAATAAAAGAACTAGTATTGTCACAATAAACCACTTTTGAGTCACAATAGGAGGAGAATACTCGTCGTGTCGAAACATACTCAGTGAAAATGTTGGACGCTCTTCTGACATTAGAGATTCAAGAGCATTAACATCAAATATTGATGAGTCAACTGATTGAGATGAGAGTAAGACGGGTCGACTACTATTGCGTTTAGGTAGCCATTTTTTTGCTTTTTCTGCCCAAGCCGTCTCGCCGAATAGGATCACGTTAACATGGTGATCTGGAGATTGTTTCTTACTTTCAGTTACCCAGTCCCAAAGCTCCTGCAGGAAAGAGTTTGGCAATGTTTGCGCTTGTTTGATACACAACAAAAAAGGCCCAGGTTGCTCATGAAGGTCCTTGAGTAGCTCTTTCAATGGTCTGACAAAACTGCCAACTTTTTGCCCCAGTAACTGTCGACAAATAGTGCGCCTGAAATCAGGTGACTCCATAGTGAGGTCGGAAGTGAAATAGGAAATTTCTGTATTTTCTTTTTGAACCGAAAGAAACTCTTCAAGGGCACGTTGTTGTTGGGCAATACTATCCCCACTCACAAATATCAGTTGTGATGAGTAGTTTACCAAATGCTCCAATCTGTCTTGCAGTTCTGACAAGCAGTCACGTCCTTTTCGTTAATTTCGTACAAACTATTTTCTTCATTCAAGCAAAGAACAACAGACCTTACTTCAATAATGCAGTTAATTCGTCATTTGTTACATCATCGATCACTTTCGCTTGACCAAGGGCTGAAGGAACAATAAAGCGCATTGTTCCTCGGAGTACTTTTTTATCATGCTTCATGTGTCGAATATAATGTTTTGTATTCATATCAACTGGGCCAGTAATAGGAAGATTGAACAAGTTTAGCACTTGTTCAATGCGACTGAATTCTGACATTGATACCCAGTTTCGCAGCATTGCAAGCCTTGTTGCAAGCACCATGCCAGCCGAAACAGCCTCACCATGAAGCCAAACGCCATAGCCTTTTTCAGCTTCAATTGCATGACCGAAAGTGTGTCCAAGGTTCAGCAGAGCTCTTACACCATGCTCTTTTTCATCTAAGTTAACTATTTCTGCTTTGATAGCACAGCATCTTGCGATCATATATCTCAGTGCATCAGCATCTCGGTTCTTTATTTGTGTAGATTGATTTTCAATCCATGAGAAAAACTCAGCATCATACATAATGCCATATTTAATCACTTCAGCCATACCGGCGGAAAATTCGCGCTCAGGCAGCGTATTTAGCGAATTAGTATCAATGAATACGGCTTTGGGCTGATAAAAAGCACCGATCATGTTTTTCCCAAGCGGGTGGTTAACTGCAGTTTTGCCGCCAACTGAGGAATCCACCTGAGAAAGCAGGGTCGTTGGAACTTGAATAAAAGGGATGCCTCGTTGATAGCATGCGGCAGCAAATCCGCCCATGTCGCCAATAACACCTCCGCCTAAGGCAATGAGTGTTGTATCTCTAGCAGCTCCATTTTCGAGTAGTTGAGTGAGCACAATACTGAAGTATTCAAGCGTCTTGTATTGTTCACCGTCCGGTAAAATTATATCAAAGGTATCGATGTCAGCTTCATGCAGTGGTTTTTTGATACTGTTTAAAAGCAGTGGTGCAACCGTTTCATTGGTCACAATTGCACATTGCTTTCCTTGGATCGCAGAAAGCAAAAAACCGGCTTGATTGAACAGGCCGGTTTCAATGTATATTGGGTAGCTACGCTGTCCCAAATCAACGTTTAATGTGGGCATAGCGTGTCATCCTTTCCAAAATTCTTAAATTTGCCTACTACAAACCAATTTTACTGATAATTTGGTTTGCAACAGCTCTTGCACTTTGGTCATCTGTCTCAACAACATAATCGGCAACTTCAGCATAAAGCGGATTGCGTTCGTCGGCTAGATCTCGCAATACTTGCTCCGGATCATTGTTTTGTAGCAACGGACGACGCTTGTCTCGCTGAGTTCGAGCCACTTGCTTATCTATAGTAGTTTGCAAGTAAACGACTATTCCTCTAGCAGATAATCTATTTCTGACATTTTTTGATACGATAGAACCACCGCCAGTTGCTAATACGATGCCTTGTTTGTCAGTTAGGTCGTCTATGATGTCTTCTTCGCGTTTACGGAAACCGTCTTCGCCTTCAAGATCGAAAATCCAAGCAATATCAGCGCCAGTGCGTTTTTCAATTTCTTGGTCAGAATCAAAAAAATCGAGGTGTAGTTCGTCTGCGAGGTGTCTACCGATAGTGCTTTTGCCTGCACCCATCGGGCCCACGAGAAATATATTACGTTTTTCAGCCATGTCTGGTTAGTTCACATTCTTTATAAATGATTGAAGTCGGCTTGGTGTATTCATATCAAGCAACTTTAACTTCCACATTGACGCGTTTGAATTTTTTAAACGTCAATGCGAGCGAATAATTTCCTCATTGGAAAATCTATGTGGTGATTATCTCAATTAACTAGCCTGTTTTGCAAGTGTTCTTATGCAAGGAAGATGTAATATATTATGCTTAAGAACGAAAAAGAGTGGAAGCTACGCATCCACTCTTTTAGAAAGTTTGTAAATAGTAGTGCAATTGCACTAATAAATCAGCAATTAATACCCTTCTTCGATAATTTTTGGTGTGACAAAGATGAGTAGTTCTCTTTTTTGCTCTATTGTTGAGCTTGATCTAAATAAGCCACCAAGGTAAGGAATGTCGCCTAAGATAGGAACTTTGGATACGTCATTCGTGCTTACTTGTTGAAAGATTCCGCCTAGAACAATCGTTTCACCGTTTTCAACCAAAACCTGAGTACTTATTTCTTGTGTATCAATGGCTACTGCAGGACCAGTTGATGTTGACACTGTATCACCACGAGTATCCTGAGTAACGACCAAGTTCAAAATAATACGATTGTCCGGTGTTATATGTGGTGTCACTTTCAAACTCAACACTGCTTTCTTGAATTCTACTGACGTAGCACCACTTGATGTTGCTTGAACAAACGGAATTTCCGTACCTTGTTCTATGTATGCTTCTTGCTGGTTGGCAACTGTAATACGCGGGCTTGCAATAATCTCACCTTTGTTTTCAGATTCTAAGGCGCTCAATTCTAAATCAAGAATATTACCATCAACTAAATTAGCAATTTGGAAACCAATACTACCTGCAGCACTTGCCACTGGTAAATTAACGTTCAAACGGTCACCAATGTCAGGCACGATGCCTTGTCCAGTAGTGTCTGCACCAGTAAGTGAACCAGAGGTTGAATTATCGTTACCTGCACCAGTGAATCCCCAGCGCACGCCAAGCTGTTCATCAACATTATCACGAACAGTAACCATGCGTGCTTCAATCAGTACCTGTTTCACAGGAACGTCTAGGGCATTGATTACACGACGGGCCTCGTCGATACTCTCTTGAGTGTCTCTAATTAAAAGGGTGTTTGTACGTGTATCAACAGTAACATTACCGCGAGTTGATAAAATACCGCCGTCGGCAGACTTCAAAATCACCGCAATTTCATCAGCTTTCGCATAATTGATTTCGATATTTGCAGATTTTAAAGCTGCTAGATTTTGAACTTGCTGCTTAGACTGAAGCTGCTGAGTCTCTCGAGCCGTAAGTTCTTCAGTTGGAGCAATTAGTAGAATGTTACCTTCCAAGCGTTTATCTAAGCCTCGGATTTTAAGAATCATATCTAATGCTTGATCCCAAGGAACTCCCGATAAACTGATTGTCACATTACCGCTAACTGTGTCGGTAGTGACTAAGTTGAAACCATTTACTTGTGCAATAATTTGCAATACTTGGCGTACAGGGACATCTTGGAAATCTAAAGAAATTGGCTTGCCTTCATAACTTGTATTCTTGGCTTTTTGAACTTCTTCTTTGCTTAATGGAGTTACAGCTATAGTGACTAAACCACTGTCATCTATCTTTTTGATTTTAACTGTACCGTTATAACGGATCTCAACTTTGGCTTTTTCTTCGTCTTGAAAGGTTTCGATGCTCTGAACTACTGTTCCAAACTGGCTTACGTCAACCTGGATATATTGGTCTTCAGCTAGTTCCGTTCCTTTCATGGTAAGAGTTAAAAGGCCTTTAGCTTCTACTAAAGTAACTGAAGGTGCTTTACCTGCAAAGCCTATAAGCACATTGCCTGTTTTAGCTGAGCGGTTAAAGTCGATGCTGTTCAGTGTTGCGATGTTGTCAGTAGTCATTTCACCTTTAGGATCAACCAGACTAATTAAACTCTCAGATTCTTGAGCAACTGCACCCAAGCTGACAATGGCCAAAACGAACGCTAGTAATAATAACCAGTGTGGTTTGTTGCTGTTTAAGCGCTTGTTAAAAATATATTTTTCAGACATTATCGTTTTCCCCGGTTACTGATGACATGGTTAATGTGGCGGTTTTTGCTTTCCAGCATCCAGCACCGTCAGGTAACATTTCTTCAATAACCACTTCTTTATCCGTTATGTTAGTAATTTTACCGAAAAAAAAGCCGATGTATTGGCCGCGTTTCGCTTTGTGTAGACTGCCATCATTGGCTTTGATAAGTACCCATTTTTGACCGCCAATGCTAAATACACCAGTCATCTGTAATGCGTCAATACCGTACGACTCTAATTTTTGCTTTGCTCGCTGTCTATTCGGCTGCGCGCAATTTGCTGTTTGAACCGTCACTTTCGATGACGCTTCTGCCCCTTGTTGTAATCTTTGAAACGGACTACGCAAATTGCTTGCTGTGTAATTTACAGGCTGCAATTGCTTAAACTCTGGATATTCTTCAATGCTAACGTTTGTTTTTGCTTTGACGTTGTCTGTATAGACGATTAAATCGTCAATTTGAGCGCTACAAGCTGACATGCCAATGCAAGTAGCAAGCACAAGAGACTTATTTAAAACATTTGTCATTATTTTTGCCCCTTGTTAATCATATCGGCTTGTGTTGTCGCAGCTCGATAGGTTTTTGCCTGCATTTTTAAACTTAGCTCACCGTTGTTATTCGTAATGTCGAAGTCATGTAAGGTAACAATTCTCGGAAGGTTGGCGATGTTCGACGTAAAAAGGCCGAATTCGTGATAACTTCCCGAAACTTCAAGCTGAATTGGTAATTCAGTGTAAAACTCTTTTGGATTCTCTTGTTGCCAATTTAACAGCTTAAAAGACAACCCAGCGTCGGTGCCAACATAAGTGATGTCGTCGAGAAGTCCTGGCGTTTCATTACTCGTTGGTAGGGTTTTGAGCATCGATGAAAAGTCGCTTTGCATTCTTATCAACTGTTCCTCATAAGCTTCGACATTCACAGCGATTCGATACTTGGATTCAAATGTTGCTCTTAGGTCCCTTTCATTATCTTTTGCACTGTCAAGTTGTGGTAGCTTGCTGCTGATTATGGCGTAATAACAAATGGCGCCAACCACAGCAATGCAGAATATAGCGACAACTGTTTTAATCTCTTTGGGCCAAATAGCTACTTGCTCAAAATCGAGATCGTTAATTTCTTTTAATTTAGAGAAGTCAAAAGCCATTATTGATTCCCCTCGCTATCCGTTTCCAATACCTGCACCGGCGCTACTTCAGGTGTAATGGTAAAGGTTAATTTGAAATCACTAACGGCATTTGAAGTGCTAACGTCAGCTGTAATTGAGGATAGTTCGCCGCTAGTAAACACTTCAGACTGCTCCAAGTTGCGCATAAATGATGACAAACGGTTATTCGACTCACTTATACCTACAATTTCTATCAAGTTTCCGTTGCGTGACATTTTTTCAAAAGAAACCCCAGCGGGTACAATTCTTGTGAGCTCGTCAAACACGATAGGCGATACATTTTTACTAATTTGTAGTTGCTCAATTAGTGCCATTCGTTGAGCAATTTCACTTTTTGTACTACGTATATCTTTGATTCGCTCGATTTGCGTATCAAGAACGCCAATTTGCTGCTCTAAGAAGTTATTGCGCGAATTTTGGTTACGAACTTGCTGATCGATAACTTCGCCCAACATCCAAAATACAAGTAAAACTGCAACGGATATCGCAACTAATGAAGTAATATATTGTTTTTTGTGTCTCTGGCGCTGTGCTTCGCGCCAAGGGAGTAAGTTTACATGTGCCATTGCGAATAACTCCTACTTGCTAAGCCCATAGCAATAGCTAACTGCGCTGCAAACTTGTTTAGCTTTTCAGCATCAACATTTTCAGCAACGGTTAAATTTGAGAATGGATTAAACGCTTCCACTTCGATGCCTAAGTCTTTTGATAACTCTTCAACAACCATCGGTAATGAACCAGCACCACCAGAAATAAGAATTTTTTCGGGTTGCGGTTTATGAGTTGTTGATGCATACATTTGTAAAGCGCGTTGAATTTGTTGTTGTAGTGCCGATAGAAACATTGGCAACGTGTCTTTAAACCAAGATTCAGGAGCTGAACCGTCGGCAATTTGATTCTCAACTTCTTGAATATCTAATGAATGAATAACCGCTAAGTCTTGAATGAACTTGTTCAAGCCAAAGTTGTGTTCTTTGCTATAGATAACTTCACCATCTTCTACAAAGCAAACCTGCAACAAACTCGCACCAACATTAATACAGCAAGTCGGACGATCCTTTCTATGTGTTGCGAAGTGAATCAATGCATTTCCTAAGGCATAGCCTTCGATATCCATCACCACAGGTTCAAACGGCGCTTCACGAACAAGCGTGATACGACTGTCAATCATGTCCTTGTGCGCAGCGCTTAACAATACTTCGACTTTTCCGCCGTGAGTTTTGCTTTCACCGAGCTCTTCAAAATCTAAATAGACTTCTTCAAGTGGGTAAGGAATTAAGCTATCGGCTTCTATTTCAATTTGACTTTCAAGTTCGAAGTCGGTTTGATTAGGGTCCATGAAAACCACTTTACTAAGGACGGATGCGCCAGCAACGGCTATCGCGATATTTTTATTTTTGGACTTCAAGTTGTGCTTGATCTTAGCTAATGCTTTGCTGACAGCGTCAAAGTCTTTAATTTCACGCTCATTAAATGCGGCACCAATGATAGGTTCGCATGCGAAAGCATTTACTTTGGCGACAGAACCGCTAACATCTAGGCTAACTGCCTTGACGTACTTAGTTCCGATGTCTAACCCGATTATACTTTGGGCTTTTTTATTAAAAAGCGATTTCATTGAATAGTAGCTCTGTCATAGTTCTAGTATCATAGGTACAAATAATACTGATTTTTTTAAACTGTATGGATCTGTTAACGACACCTAAGTATAAAAATTGAGTATTTTCTCCCAACTTTTAATGTGAAAACAAACCAGTGAAGTTAATAAAGAAACTTATATTACTGACCACCCTCGGCATTTTCCTAGCTGCAATTAGCATCATAGGTATGTATTTATATCTCAAACCTGATTTACCTAGTGTAGAAACTTTGCGAGAAGTTAAGTTGCAAACACCGATGCGGGTTTTCACAAAGGACGGTAGATTGATCTCCCAGTATGGGGTGAAAAGAAGAATACCTGTTTCACTTGATGAAGTCCCCGAGACCTTGGTACAGGCCTTAATAGCAACTGAAGATAGCCGTTTCTATTCGCATATTGGAGTTGACCCGATTGGCGTTATCCGTGCTGTTTTAAATCTTATTGTTACCGGCGAAAAAGGCCAAGGGGCAAGTACTTTAACGATGCAATTGGCGCGAGGCTTCTTCCTTACTCGCGAGAAGGTATTTAGCCGTAAAATACGTGAATTATTTATTGCATTGCATATGGAGCAAGAGCTAAGCAAGGATGAAATACTTGAGTTATACCTAAACAAAGTAGAACTTGGCCACCGCGCTTTTGGCTTTGGTGCGGCGGCGCAGGTTTATTTTGGTAAAAACCTAAATGAATTAAATTTGGCACAAATTGCGACTTTGGCTGGACTGCCTCAAGCCCCATCAAGATTAAATCCAATAAGCGGGCCAGAGCGCTCGAAGCAGCGTCGACGCATTGTTTTATTAAGAATGCTTGACGAGGAATACATCACCAGAGAACAGTTTGATGAAGCATCACAAGCACCAGTGAGCGCTAAAAAGCATGGGGCAGAGCTTGCATTGGATGCACCCTACCTAGCCGACCTTATCTATAATGAAATGGTATCCATATATGGCAAGGAAATAGCAGAAACAAGCGGGTTTAATGTCTACGCTACGGCTAACTATGAAATGCAAAAAGCAGCTCAGGAAGCGCTCATCCAAAACTTACACGATTATGATGAACGGCACGGGTTTCGAGGACCACTATCTCAACTTTGGGCGGCAACGGACATTGATAATGAATCAACAGAATCGCCAATTGATGAACGAAATGACCTTACAAGCGCACAAACGAATACTGATTTGGTAAATAAAAGCGCATGGTCGCCAGAGAAAATTACGGCTTATTTAGATAGTGTTGAGGAGATAGAGTCACTCTTGCCGGCGGTTGTGATGTCGGTAATGGAGAAGTCGGCAAGCGTGCTAGTTGCTGATGGTCAAATCATTGAGTTGGTATGGGATGGTTTAGATTGGGCTCGCCCTTATATTGACGATCAAAAACAGGGTGACGCTCCTGAGTTTGCAGCTGATATCTTAAAAGAAGGTATGCTGGTATATATCAGATTGCGCCCACAAGATGGAATCTGGCAATTAGGACAATTTCCGGATGCTACAGGTGCGTTAGTCGCACTTGACCCATACAATGGCGCTGTACAGGCGGTGGTTGGTGGGTATAGTTTTTATCATAGTCAGTTTAACCGAGCTACACAGGCGAAGCGTCAACTAGGCTCTAATATTAAACCATTCGTTTATGCTGGCGCCATTGATAACGGCTATACCTTGGCTAGTATTATTAACGATGCACCTATAAATCAATGGGATAGCACATCGGGTGTGGCATGGCGTCCGCAGAATTCACCGGCAGTGTATGAAGGTCCAATACGCATGCGTGTCGCGTTAGGCATGTCTAAAAATGTGGTATCTGTGCGTCTTTTACGAGGCGTTGGCTTAGACCAAACAATTGACTTTATTTCGCGGTTTGGTTTCGACAAAGACGACATACCTCGTGATGAAACTTTGTCCTTGGGTTCAGGTTCACACACGCCGCTTGAAATGGTTACAGGGGTTGCAGTGTTAGCAAATGGAGGTTTTGCTGTTCGACCTTATTTTATTGAACGGATTGAAAATGATTTAGATGAATTAATTTGGCAAGCAGAACCTGTTTATGCTTGTAATCCCTGCGATAGTGAGCAAGTTGAATTACCAATTGAAAGTACAGATGAGCTAGACATAGAAGCCTTGCTAGCTGCTGAATTTAATCAACAATCGGCAGAAGATGCTAAACAAGTACCTCAGAAAATTTCAGCTGAGCAAGTTATTACTCCGCAAACGGCATTTCTGGTGACGGAAATGTTGCGTACAGCGGTAAAGGCAAATGGCAATTGGAATAATAAAACCTATTGGTTAGGCACTGGCTGGCGAGCTAAAAACTTACTGCAGCGTAATGATATTGGTGGCAAGACGGGCACAACCAATGATTCAAAGGATACATGGTTCAGTGGCTTTGCAGGCAATTTGGTGGCGACATCTTGGCTTGGCTTTGATGACGCATCGAGACAACTTGGCCGTGTATCGCGGAATCAAAATTTGGTCAACAAAAACCCTAAAGAGTTTACTTGGATTGGTAACGCTCTAATTGGCGTTGAAGATGGTGCTAAAGGCGCTCAACCTGCGTGGATAAGGTTCATGCAAAAAGTTCTAGTGGATATGCCGGAAGTACAGAAACGCATTCCTGAAGGTATCGTTAGAGTCAGGATTGATCGTAAAACAGGTAAGTTGACGCGCCGAACTGATCACACATCTATGTTTGAATACTTTAAAGTGGGAACTGAACCAACCACTTATATAGCCGATGATGAGTTATCATCTCCAATAGATGAAGAAAACGAGAAACGAGCAGAACCTGAAGATATTTTTTAATGGTTGATCGGCGCTTCAAATGTTTTAGAAGACATAGCCGTTTTAAGAAACAATAAATTATTAACGCACTTGGCATAAAAGAGAATTATCGAATGAGCGACAACGGTCAGCACAATAACTTATATATCCCGCATGCAGGGCCTTCTTTACTTGAAACGCCATTGCTGAATAAAGGTAGCGCCTTTACTGAGAAAGAACGTAAAAACTTTAACTTACTAGGCTTGCTACCCCCTAGGTATGAAAGCATTGAAGAGCAAGTGAGCAGAGCGTATAAACAATATAGAAGCTTTGAAAACCCGCTGAACAAGCATGTCTACTTACGTTCTATTCAAGACAACAATGAAACATTATTTTATAGGCTTCTGCAGGAACACATAGAAGAAATGATGCCTATCATTTATACGCCAACGGTAGGTGATGCATGTGAGAGTTTCTCTGATATTTACCGAAGTTCACGCGGCTTATTTATTAGTTATGAAGAACGTCATTTAATGGACGATATTCTGCGCAATGCAACGAAGCGTAAAGTTAAAGTCATTGTAGTGACTGATGGCGAACGAATACTCGGATTAGGCGATCAAGGTATTGGTGGCATGGGCATTCCTATCGGAAAGCTTTCTTTGTATACCGCGTGCGGCGGAATTAGCCCTGCTTATACGCTGCCCGTCATGTTAGATGTGGGTACAAATAACCAGAAGCTGCTTAATGATCCCATGTATATGGGGGCGCGTCACGAAAGAATTAAGCCAGATCAGTACTATGAATTCGTAGATATGTTTATTTCTGCCGCACGTCGACGTTGGCCAGAAGTTATGATCCAGTTTGAAGATTTTGCGCAACCAAACGCCATGCCAATATTAAAAAAATATCGCGAGCAAGTCTGTTGTTTTAATGATGATATTCAAGGCACCGCTGCGGTTACATTGGGTACTATTTTGGCCGCCTGCAGAGTGCGAGGTGCTAAACTTTCTGATATGAATGTGGTGTTTGTAGGTTCAGGTTCAGCTGGTTGTGGTATTGCGGAAATGCTCGTTCAGCAGATGATATTTGAGGGTTTGAGCGATGAAGAAGCTAGAAAGCATGTGTTCATGATAGACCGCTTTGGATTATTAACTGAAGGTATGGAAGAATTGAGAGACTTTCAGCAAGCATTGCAGCAGCCTAAAGATGCGCTAATCGATTGGACCTACAGTGGTGAATACGCCTCTTTACTCGATGTTATTAATTGTGCCAAACCAGACGTATTAATTGGTGTTTCTG
>CAJQOP010000003.1 GCA_905479945.1 uncultured Glaciecola sp.
TATCTCCTAATTCACTACCGTTGAACGTAAACTGTGCCCACTGCTTTATATCTTTAATCATTAAAATGTCCTAAAAGTGTGAATTTCAGGATCTGATCAACGGATCTCAATAAAGTTCAAAATGTGTAGAAGAGATAGGCCTTCGCAAGGATGACGGAGGGTATTTCAACAGTCGGCAACCTACCCAAAACGGTCTATCACTCATTGGATTTTCAAGAGTAAAAAAGTCACACTAATCTGAGGGAAAATTTGCACCCTCTATGTCTACTTTTGGCTCTTTTTTTAAAAAAATACAGGTTGCGTGGCTATTAGATTTTTTAACAAGCTTATTGTCGACCAACAATTAACCTTAGTGGTTTAGAATGCAAAACGCTCTCGCGTAAGCTCTTACTTCAAGTGATAAATGGAGAAGACTTCCGGACCATGTGCTCACTTCAGTCTAGTACCAATTAAATCCACTAATGCGTTCTATTGCCCAAAAGCTGCCTGCTGAGCCAACCAAAACTAGCGCGGCTCTGGCAAATATTTGTGCCTTTTGAGCTTTTCGCAGCAGCTGCAACAAGGCAAAAATTAAGAGCACAAAAACGACCTGTCCAAATTCTACGCCTAGATTAAAAAAGACCAGTGCGGGTATACGTTCATGCACAACAACACCAATATTTTCCAATGCACTTGCGAAACCAAGACCATGAATAAGCCCAAATAACACAACAACTAAAAGTATTCGCCCTTGTTTTGCTTTATTTGGTGGCTCGACATGGTTTATTTGAAACCATGCTTCACGAGCGATCATTACAATGGACATTGCAATAAACGCTTCAACAGGTGGAATTGCAATATTCACCAGCTTAAAAAACGACAATGCCATTGAAACTGAATGACCAATAGTAAATGCGGTTATGGTCCAAAATAGTTGACGGAAGCCAGTAATAAGTAAACATAAACAAAGCACAAACGCGAGGTGGTCCCAGCCAAACCAAATATGCATCATGCCCTGATGCAAGTATTCTTTAGCAATATCCGGTAGCGCTCGATCAATCGTTTGGTCGGTCTGCAAAACTAATTGAAAACCTGCATTACTGCTAGCAGCGATGGTTCTTGATTGCCAAGTTCCTAATTGAATCTCGAAGATGGCGGCTTCCACTTCATAAGGAACGGTAATTATATCTCCGCTCACAAGTCGCGCATCACAGTCAATTAAGTAAGTCTTTATTATTACATCATTAGGTTGATACTGATTGGCCTGAAGAGGCCTGCAACCTCGAGGCCAAGTAATTAACTTCTTGCTGTTTTTACTCGCTGGAAACTCTGCAATAAATTCATATTGGTTCTCAAGTTCAGTCTGAGAGAGTTGAAAGACACCGCGCGTAAAGCCGTCACCATAAGCGAATATTGGCAAGAGTAGAAAAAGCAGGGTAGTTAAAGTTCTAAGGTTCAATATTAACCTCATATTGAGCTGCTAATGCCTCGATCTTTACTTCTACTGCTTTTGAAATCCTAATCTGCATTAAGTCGTTTGCTATTATATTTCTGGCTACCGAAAACGGTATCGGCCGCGGCGGTTTTTTACTTTTCAATTGCACGTAATGTGTTCCATGGTTAGATGCAATTGGGCCTTTCCAGTGGCTCGGTTCAAGAGGACCTAGCGCCGTTAAAAACTCATTACCAAAAATACCTCTTACCATACCCTCACTAATGTCAGAAAACTGCTTGCCGTGAACAAAGCGGTCCCCATTAAGCAATTCACCAGATTGAAGCTTTGAGGCCAGGTTTTCTGAATTCGTTGGTAACTCGCTGAAATAGACATGCTCAAAGCTCAACAATGTTTCGGTGTAATAACGTTGCATATTTTGCGCGTAATGGTTAACGACCTCAGCCTCCGTGGGCTCTGGAATCATTGCACTAATGCGAAAGCGCATTTTCTCAATCAGACTTGAGCGAGTAGCTGGGTCAACAAGATGCATTCCTGAGTTTATGGCGTCTCTAAATAAGATTTCATCACTTATAAAATCTTGCTCTAATTGCTCAATAACATCGGGGCTAGCTTTTAGACCAGTAATGGCCTTATATTCTTCCGCCAATTGAATACGTACTTCACTCGATAAACTAATGGTAGCTTGGTACTTGTCTTCAAGGCTGTAATATAAAGTGAAGATCAAAACGCCAACAATGCCAAATAGGAAAAGTGGGTCTCGTATAAATTTTTTTGAATATTGCACTACCATAAAAGATTTATCACTCATATCTTTATTGTGCCCCTAAGTGTGAGCATATCCCTATACATTACAACGTTTCTTTGCAGTATGAAATTGTTAAATATAGCAATTTTTGATTTTTTATACCGCTATTATTTGTTTGATTTTTAAACTACACTAGTGCAGTATTTACTCTTACTGTACTTTTTATACGCTATTGTCCTACAAATTATGAGCGCTAAAAATTGGCTTTTTCTTGCTAGATGCAGATTTATGTAAAAGAGCTTTAGCTATTAGCACGCTCATTTAACGGAGAAATATAAATGAATGCCCGAATCATTTGGAAACGGTTAAGGGTTTCCATCGCCTTAATTTTTATTCTTATCCCTCTGACCGCTTCTCACGCCGACGAATGGTCTTTACCCAAGGCCTTAGCGGATAAAATAGCGAACTTAGATCCTCAGCAAAAAGCCTTTATCACTAGCGGTGACGCACTTAATTTTTTGCCTGAAAGGCAATTGATTCATGAAATTAAAACCCGTGATACTGCAGCTATTCAGGCACTCATAATCGACCTAATGGCCGCTGCCACTGAAATGACGTACGATCCAGAGCAAGATATGGGCGCTATACCCTTGAATATATCAAATACTGATTTTAATCGCCGAATTGTGACACCAGCACCATTGCGTGAAATGCAGCGCGAAGACGGGCCTTTCAGCACTAGTCGATATATGTTTCCAACATCAGGAGTCTCAACATTTGCAGGCGCAAAAGTTGCTATTTATCCAGAGGACTTAATCGCGGGTAATGTAGACGTAGCTATCATTGGTATTCCAAGCGATATGAGCAGTGGCCGTCGCAATGCTGAGTACGGCCCACGATATATGCGCGCAATGAACACTATTGCCACTCGCGACATCCAATCCTTGTTGGATCCAATGGAAGTCTTAAGTGTTGTGGATTATGGTGATTTCCGTGTCGATAATATGAGTGGTGAAAGATCAGTAAATCACATTAGCTCTATGGTTGCCGAAACCTCAGCTACAAAAGCAATACCAATGATGGTAGGCGGCGATACATCAATTCTATATCCGGCGGTGAAAGGCATAGCCAGCGTTACTGGAATGAAAAAATTTGGATTAGTTCATTTTAGCGCGCACCCTGATGCGGAGAGGCAAGCAGCTCAAACAACCTCAGATACCCAGACGGTATATAAGCTAATTAGCGAAGGGATTGTTGATGGTAACGATGTGATTCAAATTGGTTTACGGGGTCAGGCGGTTGATGTTGACACCCTTAAATGGCTCCGTGAACAAGGCGTTAAGTATCACACCATGGCAGCAATTAATAAGCGCGGCTATGCTAGCGTTATGAAAAAAGTGAAAAAGGAAGTTAAGAAAGGCCCGGATCAAATATTTGTGTCAATTGATGTGAGCGTTATAGAGCCAACTGAAATGGTTTCTGCAGGCCGCATTGTTTCTAATGGCTTGAGGATACAAGAAGTGACCGAGGCAATAAGATACCTATGCGCGACGAAAGATATCGTCGGCTTTGAAATTACCGATATGTCGCCGATGTTAGATTACTCACGCCTTTCAGCCGTGAATGCAAATGCCGTTTTAAATGCCTGTTTAGTAGGTGTCGCTGTTCGAAAAGCTGGACTAAAGCCCGATTATATCCATCCAATGGCGCTTAACCATGGAAATTAGTACAGCGGGTTCATCACCAACAAAATCAGTAGAGCAAGGAAGTTTAGTTATGTGTGCATACGCCATTAAAACCAGATTTTATAAGCCTTTAGCCTTAGCCTTATCTTCAGCCTTAGTATTAAGCTTTGCGCTGCCCGCGCTCGCACAGGAGACTCCCGGCCATGTAGTAGGCAATAACCCTTATCCGTTTGATACTGTGGATCCGCGTGAAGAAGTACCCGAAGCCATTGAACTCCCCGAGTCCGTAATACCGATGCTAAAAGGTTTGTCGGCACAAGACATAGAACTGTTAAAAAGCGGCCGAGCTCAGAAGTATACTGGCGGCATCGATGGCTTTGAAGAAACCATTGCAGAATTTACTGCCGACGAACTGCAAGCTTGGGTAGATGCAATAAGGACAGTACTTGACGCCAGTGTCTACAAAGAGGGCCGTGACTTAGCCAATATACCGCTTAATACAGAATCTGAAAGCTTCAACGCTTGGCGTTTACTTCGCCCACGCTCTCTTGATCCAGAGCGAGAAGCAGGTCCAATATCTCTTGGTCGCTATAATGGGAGTGGCGGCCCACAAACCTTTGGAGGATTTCCACTCGCCTTAAGCAAAGAAGATTTGATTGCCGGTGAAGTAGATGTGGCCATTCTTGGCGCACCACTCAATATGGGTAGCGGATGGCGAGATTCAGGCGCGCGTGCAACAGCCGAGTTACGCTTGCACGGAAGATACATGGCAGGGCTCGATCAATATGTTCATGTCAAAGGATCTTCAGTTCTTAATATTGTTGATTACGGCGATGCTGCCATAGATAACTTGAGTACTGAACGGTCTATGGAACATGTTCGTTCACTGGTGCGTGAAATAGCTGAAACTGGCGCAGTGCCAATGATTGTTGGCGGTGACCATTCGCTCTCGTATCCAAACGTTGCAGGTCTAGCGGACGTTTATGGCAAAGAAAAAGTCTCGGTTATTCACTTTGATTCTCACTATGATGCTTGGTGGGGCGGTGCTCACCTCATTAGCCATGGCTTACCTGTATATCGCTTATTAATAGAAGGCCACGTTAGGCCCGCAGATTATATTCAAATGGGCTTGCGTGCCGCTGGCCCAGATAAAGCCGCGTTTAAATGGATGCGCGAACAAGGTATGCGTTATCACACAATGGCCGAGATTGAACGCCGTGGTTGGGAAGCCGTTATCGATCGTGTGGTAGCAGAAGCCAGTGAAGAAGGCCGAAAATTGCATATTTCTTTCGATATTGACGTAATCGACCCAGCGTTTACCGTTGCTACCGGCACACCTGTGCCCGGAGGCTTAGATATGCGCGAGTCTATCGCTATTGTTCGACGACTGTGTTCAGAAGCTAATGTAGTGGGTTTTGATCTTGTAGAACTTCATCCGTCACTTGACCCAACCTATCGCTCGACACAAAATAGCGTTTTTATCATTAAAGCCTGCATCACCGGCCTTGCTATGCGCAAAGAAGGACTGACAGAAAAGCACTATCTCAGCCCTGTTTCAAGTGAACATGCCATCGACGACTATTACGGTGACCAACAGAGGTATCTAGACGCCACTGCTGCTGAAGAAGCAAAAGAAAAGGCCGAAGAAGAAGAAAAGAAGAAAGATGCAGAGGAGCAATAGCCTAAGTATTAGCTGGTAAAAGCCGAATTGGAGGCCAAGTAGCAACAGCAATTCGACTAGTTATCCTCCAAGCTTTGAAAGAGTTTGTCCGCGACTAATTCAATTAGCGGCAAACCCTACTTTTACTCCAAAGCTTACAGCGGCTTTATTTCTGTATAACAACATTGAGGAATGATTGTGTACCTGCGCGATTTTTGTTAATTTCGCGTCATTGAAATAAGAATAATCATTTAGAATAGTCTTACTATGAATCTTGCTACTTTAATCCAACCACAAATCAAGCAACAAATAGAATCTTTGTATCAAGATTTTTTAACGCTTAACGAATCCGAACAAAGCATATTGATGATTTTGGCTGTGGTTTACAAACCTATTGGCATTGCAAAGTTAGGGCAACTAACAGATTTATTGACTAACAGAGGCTTCTTACCCGGAACAAAAAAAGCATTTCGCTTAAGTGCTGAGCAGAAAGACCGACTAAACGAACTATCACTGATATCAGCTAACAAAGATGGTGTGCAGCTTAATCGACTTCTTGCCAATCGTTTAACAGGGGAAATCAACCAATTACACACATCATTTACGTGCACTGCGCATGAAAAATTATTAGAAATAATGATGGCTGCAGAAGAAATATCGCCTGTCGTTAATACTCAAAGTTGGCATAAAAAAAGGGTCGATAGGCGCAAAATTATTCGAGATCTCTATTATTTGAATCAGATAGAGCAACTCGAGGATGCTCTAGCATTCAATAAAAACCCACAAATTATCGACCACTTTCAAAACAGTATTTTAGTTGAGCTTCTTTTCCTACCATTTAATGCAGACACCTTTTTACTGCTACCTAAGATGCTCCAATACCAAGCGTTTGCGACACTTATCAGAGTCTTTCAAATACAGGGGCAAAGTTGCAACTATCCTATTCAACTATTAGAGCAAGTTTGTGCAGCTAATCCAGATAACACAAGCCCTTCGTATAACACTCACTGCCATCATTTACTTGCCGAACAGTATTTGTATCAAATGCGCTTTGCTGATTTTGAGCGCATACAAGCACCGCAAGACAAAAGTAGCTACGGATTGCAGCTGCGCGGTACTTATTGTTTTTTAAGCGGGGAAAATCAACAAGCCCTCGCCTATTTTGAGCAAGCAATAGTCGCTAAAAACAAACTCGCTAAGCGAAAAAACCAATATTTAAATGATGTCTTAGGGTATTTCTACAAACTAGCGCTGATGGTTCAAGCAAACCAACATGACCTTGCTTACTTTTCAACTGCGCTGCAACAAGTCGAATTTGAAGAAAGTGACCGTAAAGTCGAAACTAATTTTTACAGTATCGGACAAAGTGTTGTCAGGCCTATTTTGAGCCTATCAATGGGCGAAAAATATAGTGTTCATATTGAATATAATAGTGTTGATGAAGAGATTGATTTCTTTTGTCATCAACTCAGTTACTTTAATTATTTACTCGCACAAATTTGGTGTAATCAAAGTAAAGACCCTGCGTTTTTAATATTGGCATTAAAATACCAAAGCAATTTTAATCAACTCGCTTACCCCTTATTTGCGCAAATATGCCAACAAATGGCAGCGAATTTCAGTAGCGAAAAACCTGAACTCGATTCAAAATTAATTGATATTACCAGCCTGATAAAGACTAAATCTCAGTGGGACTTGGCTCTAGATAAATTAATTGCGCTGAATCCAAATACAGAAACAAATACGGCTATAGAAACAGCAGCAAAACCCGTTCGTTTAATTTGGGAATTTGAGTACAGCCATGAACCGAGTTTTACCGCTCGCGAACAAAAACTAAATAAATCAGGCTGGAGTAAAGGTCGAACTGTATCGCTAAAACGCTTGAAAGAAGAAACCGAACAGTTTGGCTATTTAAGCGATAGTGATAAGAAAATTTGCCGCGCAATTGCGGCTTATCAAAGTTGGGGATATTACCCAAAGCGGGAATATACGCTGCAAGGGCTATCGGCGTTAGATGCGGTTGTTGGCATTGAAAATTTATACGATTCAGAAGACATAACTCAGCATATTGAGATTGTTAAGCGTGAGCCAGAACTGCTAGTTAGCCAACAAGGCGAGCAACTATGTTTAAGTATTGCGGATTTACCAGATGACCTAAACGGCCATATTGAAGGTTATGAGCAGCAGCCAGCTTACGATCTGAAGTCGGTTTCAGATGCTCAATATCAACTGACTATATTTTCGCCTGAACACATAAAAGTTGCCGAAATAATTGGCGAAGGTGGTTTGTTAATTCCAATGAGTGCAAAACAAAAAGCACTCGATGGCATATCGGCGATCGCGCCTTTTTTAAATATACAATCTGATATTTCAGAGCTTGATACTGGCTTAGAAACCCATGAATGCAATCCTAATTTAGTGGTTAACATTCAGCCAAGTAAAAACGGGCTCGCATTTACCTGCGTGGTCATGCCATTTGGCGAAAAAGGGCCAGCATTTAAACCTGGCTTAGGCAATGCCAGTTTAACAACTGAACTGAACGGTAAACGTATTGCGACCCAACGCGATTTAGTCCGCGAAGAAACATTAATGGACCAACTAGACAAGGCGTGCCCTGCCTTTTTAGATATGTCCGATAACATATTGCTATTAGACGATTTACAGACTGCGCTAGCGGCCCTAGAACATCTAGAAATTGCCATTGCCCAAGCCACGTTTGCATTAGTTCTACGCTGGCCGAAAGGCAAGAAAATCAGATTAACTACCAAATTAGACAGCGAACACCTGCAGCTCGCCGTCAGCAAAAAAAGCGAATGGTTTGATATTACTGGTGAGTTACAAGTAAGCAACGAGCAAGTGATTGAACTACGAAAACTGCTTGAACTAGTTAGAACCAGCAATGGCCGCTTTATTGAGCTTGGCGCTGATCAGATACTCGCTTTGTCTGACGATTTACGTCATAAGCTCGAGCAAATCAATCAAGTCACCGACGACGGTAAATTTCATCCTCTTGCCAGCTTACAAGTAGAAGAAGCCACAACCGGCATGCGCATGAAAACCATTCATGCGTGGGATGAGCAAACTCAAAAAATGCATCAAGCGAATGAGATTGAACCCCAAATACCATCGACCTTTCAAGCGCAATTACGTGACTATCAGCTAGTCGGTTTTGACTGGGCATCGCGTCTTGGACATTGGGGTGCAGGAGCCTGTTTAGCTGACGACATGGGCTTGGGGAAAACCTTACAGGCCCTTGCTGTTTTATTATCCAGAGCTAAGCAAGGCCCCAGTTTAGTCATCGCACCCACATCGGTTTGCTTTAATTGGCAACAAGAAGCCGCAAAGTTTTCACCCACGCTAAATATCAAGTTGTTTGCGGACGCCACTAACACCGTACAGCGTCAAAAGCTGTTAAACGAATTGAGCCCTTTTGACTGTATAATTATTAGCTACGGGCTACTGCAGCGCGAAAGTGACATACTTAAAAATGTGCGATGGCATACTATAGTAGCTGACGAGGCCCAAGCAATTAAGAACCCATTGGCAAAACGTTCTAAAGCTGCCTTTGCATTAAAAGGTGACTTCAAAATGATCACCACCGGCACTCCCATTGAAAATGACTTAACCGAACTATGGAGCCTATTCCGCTTTATTAACCCCGGCTTGCTTGGCAACATCAAACGCTTTAGCGATCGTTACTCATTGCCAATTGAAAATGCGAAAGAAGAGCCACTTGCCGCGCGTAAAGCCAGCCAAGGCTTAAGAGCCTTGATTCAACCGTTTATTCTAAGGCGTATGAAAAATCAGGTATTGACTGAATTGCCGCCGCGCACTGACATTAACATTCAAGTAGTCATGAGCCCAAAAGAGCGTGATTTTTACGAGGCCCTAAGACTTAATGCAATAGACAATATTAGCCAAAGCAGCCAACAAGCGAATCCTGGTGAGCAGCGCATTAAAATGCTCGCTGAATTAGTAAAACTTAGGCAAGCTTGCTGCAACCCTAAATTAGTCATGGCAGAAACTGACATACCCAGTGCCAAGTTAGCCGCGCTCAATGAACTGCTCGAAGAGCTTAAGCTCAACAATCACAAAGCACTTATTTTTAGTCAGTTTGTAGGGCACTTAAAGTTAATAAAACAGCATCTTGAAGCCCAAGGGTTTAGTTATCAATATTTAGATGGTTCGACTCCACAAAAAGAGCGACAAAAACGCGTTAACGCTTTTCAAAGTGGTGAGGGTGATATATTTCTAATTAGTCTAAAAGCCGGCGGTTCAGGTTTAAACTTAACCGCGGCAGACTATGTAATACATATGGATCCTTGGTGGAACCCCGCAGTAGAAGAACAAGCTTCTGACCGAGCCCACCGCATGGGGCAAACACGGCCGGTTACCATTTATAGGCTGATTGCTCAAAACACAATTGAAGAGAAAATTGTTGCTTTGCATCAACAAAAACGAGACCTAGCAGACAAGCTCCTATCGGGTAACGAAGCAGTTACCAAATTGTCGGTAGATGATATGTTGAATCTGTTGAAAGAGACATTTTAAGTATACTTAACTCATTTGCCATGATACCAAGCTATAAACTTAATAAGCAGTCATTAAGCCTGTTGCCGCCAACATTTCAGCACTTTTTAAGCGAGCTTGGATATCATGTATTGGCATTGAAACGATTAACTCATCTACCTCAGTAGCTTCGATAAACTGGCTTAGTTTGTCCCTTACCGTCTGTTTAGAGCCAACCACAGCATAGCGTAATATATGTGACAACATTGCTTGGTCTGCATCACTACAAACCTGTGATATGTCATCTACTGGTCTGGCGAAAGGACGATTAAGACCCCGACGCATATTAATGAATTGCTGTTGTACGGAGGTAAATAGATACCTTGCCTCTTCGTCGGTTTCTGCGACCACAGCCATCACGCCAGCCATCACATAGGGTGTACTGCACTGTGTCGACGTTTTGAAGCTTGATCGGTATAGGTTTATCGCATCAAATAGTTGATCTGGCGCAAAGTGAGAAGCAAAAGAATAGGGCAGACCAAACTTAGCAGCGAGTTGCGCACTATATAAGCTCGACCCTAATAACCATAATGGAATATGCGTGTTGGCGCCGGGAACTGCAACAATATTTTGTCCTTCTTGCGGTGCAGCCAGATAATGCTGTAATTCACGTATATCTTCTGGATAGCCATCTACATCAGAGTTTAAATTCCGCCTTAGTGCCCTCGCTGTGGCCATATCTGTGCCCGGTGCCCGGCCTAAGCCTAAGTCGATTCTATCCGGGAACAATGTTGCCAACGTGCCGAATTGTTCTGCTATCACTAGGGGGGAATGATTCGGCAGCATAACACCACCTGAACCAATTCTAATTTTGGTCGTTGCTGCCGCAATATGCCCGAGCACAACTGCGGTCGCGGAACTCGCTACGCCATGCATTCCATGATGCTCTGCTAACCAAACTCGACGATAACCGCTTTTTTCGGCTTGAACCGCTAATCGACGGGAGTTATCGAGGGCAACGCCAATGCTTGCGCCCTCCGCAATCGGAGCAAGGTCTAACAGTGAAAATGGTAGCGTCATAAACAACCTAATGAAAATAATGTGACTGAGTTGCTAACATCATAAATGAATCAAACTGGCGGGTCTTTAAAGTTTTTGACTTATCATCTAAGATTTTATTAATATTCTATAAAATTGCTATAAAGTACTACGATAATAAATAATATCAGCTTCGTTTCTGACATATCGCAATAAATAGTGTAATAAATAGTGCAATGACAGAACAAATGGGAAATAAAATCAGTTACTCTGTTGTTCAGTCTGTTAATTATGTTGAAGTTTTCTCCATATAAATGTTTTTTTACAAGCTCAATTAATTAACTCCGCTATTAAAGTAGCTTGATGTTCATATTTTATCTAACGTGGGAGCAATAACATTAGCAATATATCAGCCCATCTAGCAGCCATAAAGGACTCTATCCATCAATTATTTGATGCGGTGGAGGCAATTTCTGTTCAGGGATACGATGAAGAACGCAGAGTTATTTATTGGAATAAAGGTAGCGAACTACTTTATGGCTTTTCCGAGGCAGAGGCTTTAGACCAAAAATTAGAAGATCTCATCATTCCTAAGTATATGCGTGACGGTGTTATTGCTGCCCATAGTGATTGGCTAACGCAAGGCATAGAGATTCCAGCAGCAGAAATGATTTTGTGTAATAAAGATGGCAAGGATGTAAACGTTTTTTCAAGTCATGTGATGTTTGTTAATCAACACAATCAAAAACAAATGTATTGTATTGATATTAACTTGGCTGAGGTTAAACAAGCAAAAGAACAAGCAGTCTTTAAAGAAAATATGCTTAAAGCCGTCTTTGAAGCCACCCCCGACTTATTCTTCTTGATGGAAGAAGATGGGACAATTATCGATTATCATGCTGGCAGCAGCAATAAGCTATACGTTTCGCCCGAAGAATTTATTGGGAAAAAGATGGATGGCTTATTACCTGAGAAAGTCGATCAGGAGTTCCAAGCTCACACTTCCAAAGTACTAGATCAAGGAGGTGTATCTAGTTTCGAATATGAGCTAAATATGCCAACTGGTTTGACCTACTTCGAAGCAAGAATTAGCCATTTGCAATCCTATCGGCAGGTGGTGGTCGTGGTTCGGGATATTACGGAACAACATAAATCTGCTGAAATAATACGTCAACATGCTTATTTTGATGCCTTAACCTTACTGCCCAATCGCTTTTTATCCCTAGATCGTTTATCACAAATGCTAAATGAAGCTGAAAGAAACGAAGAAAAAACCGCCGTGCTTTTTCTTGATTTAGACGGTTTTAAAAAAGTGAATGATTCATTAGGCCATGAAGTAGGAGATAAACTGCTGATTGAAGCAGCTAATAGATTGAATCTAGCAGTGCGAAAAGAAGATACTGTTGGCCGCTTAGGCGGAGATGAGTTTATTGTATTATTGCGCGCGCTAAATGATGATCACAATGCGATGGATATTTCTGAAAATTTACTTCGCGTTTTTAGAGAACCTTTTCAAATTGATGGTAGAGAGTTAATTCTGACAGTTAGTATTGGCATTGCAATTTATCCCGAAAACGGTAATTGTGCCTCCGATTTGTTGCGCAATGCAGATTCAGCAATGTATCAAGCAAAAGCCTTGGGACGAAATACGTATTCATTCTTTACCGAAGAAATGAATGTCATCATGATACGTCGTTTTGAAATCGAAGAGCAGATGCATGGAGCGCTAGAGCGCAATGAATTTGAAGTTTATTACCAGCCACAATTTAATGTCAGAGACGGCAGGCTTATTGGGGCTGAAGCCCTGCTTCGTTGGCATAACCCAACACTAGGAAATGTTACTCCTGATGAATTTATTCCAATTGCAGAACAGACTGGTCTAATTGTCCCCATTGGAAAGTTTGTGATTGAGCAGGCTCTTAATTTTCTTAAAAAGTGGCAAACTAAACATCAGCAAAATTATACAATTGCGGTAAACCTTTCCCCTCGTCAATTCAGGGATCAAGAGCTAATTAGTTTCATCAAAAAATCGCTTAGTAACGCAAATATTAGTCCCGACAATTTGGAGTTTGAAATTACCGAAGGCGTGTTAATGATCGGCAAATCTTATATTGATGCAGCATTACTCGAACTTCATAAACTGGGGATAAAATTGTCTATGGATGATTTTGGAACTGGATATTCATCATTAAGCTATTTGCGCCAGTATGCGTTCGATGTATTGAAAGTAGATCGAAGTTTTATTAACGGGATTACAGTAAACAAAGAAGATTGTGACCTCGTAAAAGCAACCATCGCAATGGCACATAGTTTGGGTTTGCTAGTGGTTGCTGAAGGCGTTGAAATGAAAGAACAACTTACTTTGTTAGATAAATTAGGGTGTGATTTTGTGCAAGGGTATTACTTTAGTAGACCTATACCGGCTGAAGAACTGATTGAGTTTAGCTATGTCTAGGAAATGATCAACTGTTCAACGTTTTGCGTGTCTGCATACTTGCGCTACTTTGCATAATTGCGCTCAACTCTGACATTGGGCAAGGTTTAGCAATGCCATACCCTTGGGAATAGTGAACCCCAATTTCCCTTAATTTCAATTCAATATCATGATTTTCTACAAACTCTGCCACCGTCTTTTTCCCCATGACTGTTGCCACTTCGTGAATTGATTTCACCATAGCGTAATCAATTGGATCCTCGACTATCCCTTTAACAAAAACACCATCAATTTTTAAATAATCCACCGGTAAATGTTTCAAGTAAGCGAATGACGATAAGCCCGTACCAAAATCATCGAGTGCAAACTGACAGCCTTTCACGTGCATTGCATCGATAAAAGCATTAGCGTCAGTAAGATTAGAAATAGCCGCCGTTTCTGTTATCTCAAAGCAGATTTTAGCAGCCGGAATTTTATACTGCTCCAAACTATCAATAACGGCTTGCTGAAATCCAGGTGCTGTTAAGGATGGACCTGATATGTTAATCGAGCAAAGTGCCACGTTTGCAAGGTGCTCTGGGTGTTTAGATAAGTATTCAAAGTGATGTTCAATTACCCATATATCAATTTTTGTCATCAGGTGGTACCGCTCTGCTGCAGGCAGAAAAGCATTCGGAGGAATAATAGCCCCGTTATCATCAAGCATACGCAGGAGCACTTCATAGTGAAGGCCTGACTCGCCTATCGTCATATTCGGTGAGATTATTTGAGCGTATAAACAAAAGTCATCATTTTCCAGCGCTTGATTGATTTTATTCACCCATTCCATATCGCCATGCACACGCGCTGCTTCTGATATACCCTCTTCATAAATGCGAAAACAATTTCTACCCGCATCTTTAGCTGTATAGCATGCAATATCTGCGTTTCGCAGCAAATCGTTAGTATTTTGAATCTTGTCGGTAATTGCAGCAATACCGATACTTACCGCAATAGCAAAGGGTTTGCCTTCCCAAAAGAAACGATACTGACCAATTTGATCAATAAGCTTTTGTGCGACTAAGCTGGCATCACCTATATCACAATGCTGCATTAAAATGCCGAATTCATCCCCACCTAATCGCGCCAGTATGTCATTGCTTCGAATATGCTTATGCAATAGGTGACTAATTTGACTGATTAATTCGTCGCCCGCGGTATGTCCGCAGGTATCATTAATGATCTTAAACTGATCGAGATCGAGATAGCATAAAACCAGCTCAGGATTTTTACTTTGCATCGCCTGATTTAATACGTGTTCAAAACCTCGGCGATTAACTAAGCCACTCAAGCTGTCGTGGTTAGCTTGGTAAGTAAGCTCTTTTTGGCTAGCATGAAGTTCCTGCTCTCGCTGCTCGCGCTCCTGAATATCGTTAGCCATAATCTCTAACATTCGATTAATACATTCGCCTAAATCGTCAAGCTCATTTTTCTTCTTAATGTTTAGCGCAGGTATACGATTGTTACTGGGGTTGCTGGGGTCTAAACCTTTCAGAGCAGAATTAACAGCAATAACCTTTTTCGTAATTGTCCGATAAAAGATAAAAACAAGAATGAAGGCAAGTAAAATGTTTCGTATCAGCCCCGAAAAAAGCACTAACAAGGAACGATCTAAGAAGCCTTGAGAGGCTAAAATAGGGTCGATGTAAATGGTCAAGTTACCTATATTCTCGCCGCTTCTTGACAGAGGCTGATTAAAGCTTTCAATCTCGCCAAATAGTTCATAACTCTGGCTGTCTTCAGCTTCCGGGGCACTGCTAGAAATGCGCTGAGCCAGTATTTTACCGGATTCATTGGTGATAGTAACTTTTGTGATGTCTTGATACTGAAGAATACCTTTAGCTACTTCTTCGGCAGCAGGTGAGTCTAGATGAAAAGTAGCATCCGCAGCTGCGAACTGATTAGCAGCCAAAATTTCCAAAGCAAACTTCTTTATAGCGTCTTGCTCTCGAACATAATCAACGCCAATTTGAATAAAACTAAGTGAAAAGCCAACAATTAGAGTTACCAACACACTGTTTTTAGCCAGTGTATATGACAAGCTATCAGTCAACGGACGTTTGCTGACGATCATTTGTTTTGAGTAACCATATTTTCAGATGAAAGTTGCTTTAGGGCCTGATTCCATAAGTTATTAATCCCGTTGCGGGTTCGTCGGTCGAGTTCGGGCATCAGCACAATTACGGCGTCAGGGTCATTTAGCGACTTGGCGTAAAACCCTTGCTTCTCTGCTTCCGTTGCAGACTCAGCAGCTATCATATTGACAGGATTAGTGCTGAGAGCTTGAACCAATACTTGGGCTTGAAATTCGGCACTGATAGTGAAGTTAATCCACTCCTCGGCTATGCGCTTGAGTTCAGGTTTATCTGCCAGTTCGCTGCTCATTACGTGATTATCAATCCAGCCAGGCACGCCCTCTTTTGGGTAAGCCCACTTCCAAATTTCGCCTCTGTTTTTTAACTCTGGCAGAGCAAAACCCCAAGACGACGCCAGTGTTTTTTGTTGCAAGTCGTCTGCAGTATCAACGCCAACCCAGAGTGATTCCGCATTGCTTACTAAAGCTGCTAGTTTCGCCTTAAATGCGGTGTTGTTGAGTTGTTCAAAATCACCTAAGGCTTCTTCGTCATAGCCCAATGCCAGAGCCGTCAGGTAAATATTAATCTCACCATAATCGGCAATACTATATTGGCCGCGATATAAGGGGTTCCACAATACACTCCAACTATCAGGTGCTTTATCAAAGACCTCTGTATTGTATACCAAACCATAAGGTCCCCAAGCAAATGGAAGCCCATAGTGGACACCGTCTTTGACTAGAAAATCTAAGTTTTTGAAAGAAGGGTTGAGCTCGGTGTAATTAGGTAAGTTATTTAGGTTGAGAGGAAGCAGTAGTCCTGAGTCAATCATTTTAAAGCGTTTATCATTTATCCGATTGTGCGCCGGACTCACGATATCAGCCTTCTTTAAACGCAGAGCTTCAAAACCATCCTCAGCTTCTGCAATGTAATTTACCTTGAGGGTAAGATTGACTGCATACTTGTCGTTTATGTATTGTATGAATTGTTCACGTTGTGCTTGCGGTGCATAACCTTCCCAAACAAGCAAGCGCAGCACTTGCGGATTTTCTGCAAGTGCACAAACAGGGAACAGCATGATAAGTAATATTAACCAGTAGCGAGCTGGTTTTTGACCGGTGTATTTTAGCATTAACTTAATTTCTCCGCCTGTCGTCTAAAGCTTTACCTGATTTTAATTTGTGTTTACAAACTTGAGTATTAAACCAATCAACATTTAAAAATCACATCACGCTTAAGTATTTCAAATTAAAGAACTATTAGTACAATATATCGGCTAGCTAAAAAAAATATATAGCCTTTCCTATACTAAAGAATAATATCGAGCGAATATAAGTATAATTACCTACACTCATGAACTACTCGGCAAGTGCTTATTTTAGGTGAGCACAAAAAGTGTCACTCACTTAATTACAATTATTGCTGGATTGCAGGTAAAAATTTGTGGAGGTCGTCGAGGCGGGCCTATTGAGCTTGAGTGGCAGAAGCGCTTTTTGAGCTTGCAATATCATCACCTGAACGAAGTCAGGCGACAATATAGTTTAGTTTTTTTCCGTTTTAGCGGACGCTTCTTATCGTTATTTGCGCTTTTTCTTAAATCCAAAGAATCCGTTTTCCTTGATTTGCTCAGCTACCAAACTAGGAACGCTCTTTTCCCACTCACCAGGCCCTGATTTTAAGGCTTTCAACAAGTCTCTCGAGTAGATGTTGAATAGTGATTTATCACTATTCTCTAAACCAGTAAGAAAATCATTTTCCAATAAATGACGGTACAAGAAGCGTAAATGAACTTGTACTTTCAGATCCGAGAAGTCTCTGATTTCACCTTCTGAGTTTAGCTCTGGGTAAATAAACATGCGGGTATTGTCAGGAAATAGCTTACCAAAACCCTCCAAGATGCCGCCTTCAACTCCACGATAAGAGTCCTCGTCAAAGATTTGTTTGAGGTTAATCATGCCAACAACGATACCAATTTTCATTTTGGTATATTGGCGGAAATACTCGCGTAGCTTAAAGTATCTTGTGTAATCCGAAATCATTACGTTGTAGCCGAGCGCATTCAGAATTTGCACGCGTTGAACTAGATCTTCCTCAGGTACCTCGTTATCGTGTCCCTTTGCATCATTCAATGATATCTCTGCAATAACAATAGTGTTGCTATCATCAATACCAGCCTGCTCAAGAAAGGCTTTTTTACCCTGCTCAATCATGTCCAAATTAAGATTGGTCACAGGCCTGAAGGAACCTCGAATAGTGATTACGTTTTTCTTATAAAGCATCTCTGCAGGAACGCAAATACTGCCATCTGGGTTGAACATAATGGCGCGAGTTTTCCAGCTTCGAATTAAATGAAGATTGATTGCACGGTTATCGAGGTCTTCAAAATACGGGCCAATGAACTCAATTGAGTCTATTTCAATACGTCCGGGTTTAATATTGTCAGTTAAAGAATCGATGATCATTTTAGGGTTTTCGAAATAGTAGTACGCAGCGTAAATCAGATTTACCCCTAACACACCAAGTGCTTGCTGCTGTGCTTCCGCATTGTCGTCGCGCATGCGCACATGTACTTTAATATTAGACGGTTCGGCGCCAGGATACATTTGAACTCTGACACCGCACCATGCATGGCATTCGTTTTGACGATTAAAGCTTTTCGCAGATACGGTAGCAGCGTAAGCGAAATAACGAGAGGATTTTGAGCGGCCATCACTTACTCGCTCAAGTACGAGATCTAATTCTTGCACCATCATGGCTTTAACGCGCGCTTTACTTACATAACGACCGTCATTTTGAACACCATAAATCGCATCTGAAAACTTCATATCGTAAGCAGACATTGTTTTTGCAATAGTGCCTGCAGCAGCGCCAGCAAGGAAAAATTGTCTCGCCACTTCTTGACCGGCGCCAATCTCAACGATAGTGCCATACTTTTTGTCGTCTAGATTTAAACGCAGGGCTTTTTGTGAAGTATCTCTGTTGCTAACGTTCTTATGTTCCATGGGGCTCCTGAATGCGCATCTAAAAGTAAAGTTTCTAAGGACCAAAATATGAAGAGTTGTACTATTGTTCTATCGGCAGACAGAAACAATTTTCCAGAAAAATGAAGGATACACCTTATTTATGTATATTTCACATTGAAAACAACATATTCCATCAACGATGCCGTTAAAAATTGCGTTTCACCTTGGCCTTTCTGAATAAGGTTCAAGCTTGTTCCAAACACTAGGATTAGATTCACCGTAAAGCAACTATAGAATCGAACTCAGAAAAGTAATCACCCTGTGATATAGTTTTGGCGCATAAATCTAGCAAAGTTCAAAGGAAAAAAATGACAACCATTGGTATTGGCACACAAACGTCAAAGCAAGCATTAGCAACATTAAGCGATATGACAAACACGCTTACTCCCATTCAAGCTGAAGAACATTTAGCGCGCATTGCTAAAGCTCAAGCATATATGCAAGCAAACAATATTGATGCCATCTATCTAAACGCAGGAACAAATCTTACCTATTTCACCGGTATGCTTTGGTACGCGAGTGAGCGCATGGTTGGCGCTATATTGCCCGCTCTAGGTGATGTGCAATATATAGCGCCTTATTTTGAAATTGGCAGTCTGAATGGATTCAAAGTAATTGATGGCCCAATACATGGTTGGCAAGAGCACCAAAGCCCCTACACTTTATTTGTGCAGGTATTAAAGCAATTGAATATTAGCGATACGGCCACAATTGGTATCGATGAAAGCGCGCAATTTTTTATATTCGACGGTATTAATAAGGCGCAAACTGGCTTAAATTTAATAAACGCACAAGCGGTTACAGCGCATTGCAGAATGCAAAAATCTGATCAGGAAATTGCGCTAATGCAAGGCGCAATGAATATGACGCTTGCTGTACATCAAGCGACAGCAAGTATGCTTTATGAAGGCATAAGCACCACTGAAGTAGAAACTTTCATTAAACTGGCGCATCAAAAAGTTGGTGCACCGGGTAACTATTTCTGCATTGTACTTTTTGGCGTAGCCACCTCTTTTCCGCATGGTGTTAAAGATGCGCAAGTGCTCAAAAAAGGCGATGTGGTGTTAATAGATACCGGTTGCAAAGTTCACAACTATATATCAGATATTACCCGCACTTACGTGTTTGGTGAACCAACGAGTCGGCAACGAAAATTTTGGGATACTGAAAAGTCCGCGCAACTTGCTGGCTTTAATGCCGCGAAAATAGGTAAACCCTGCGAGTCTGTTGATGATGCAGTGCGCAGCTATTTGACATCACAAGACTTAGGGCCTGAATATCAAACGCCTGGCTGCCCTCATCGCACAGGCCATGGTATTGGTTTAGATATTCATGAATGGCCATATTTAGTAGGTGGGAATAAAACATCGCTCGCCACAGGTATGTGCTTTAGTAACGAGCCCATGCTAGTAGTGCCTGATGAGTTTGGCGTTCGTTTAGAAGACCATTTTTATATGACCGACGCCGGCCCGCGCTGGTTTACCGAACCAAGCAACAGCATAGATGACCCTTTTGGCTTGCATAAATAGAGTTGTAGAATGAAAAGAACTGGCTGCTAGCAATAACTATGTTTGTTTTTTGAAAGTGTAGCTAGTTCTCATATTAATTCGGCTAATTACTTTCCAGGAAGCGCTTTACTGCCAATACTGTTGCTTGGGGATCTTCCTCATGAGGCACATGGCCCAACTCATCAAAGACCAGCAACTGACTGTTTGCGATGTCGTGCTCAAATTGCTTTCCAAGCTTTGGTAGGATCAAGCGGTCTTTGCCTCCCCATATAATAAGCGTCGGCATATCAATCGTTTTAATTCTATCAAACAAAAGCCCTGGTGATGACTGCTTGAATCGTTCTTTTAAAGCTTCGCGGTTACCCTCTCGAAGGGCTAGGTCGTAGTATCGGTCAACTAATTCATCGCTTACTAAATCAGGATTTCCATAAACATTGCGAAGACTCTGTGCTACCAGTGATTTAGGTAAAACGTTTTTTAACACCGCACTGGCTAGAGGATTTTGTGACAATTTAAATGCAAGCGGAACCGACTTAGCTTGAGAAGGATATCCACTGGCATTTACTAATACTAACTTAGATACTCGTTCGGGATTCAATACAGCAGTCGCCCAAGAAACATAGCCGCCCAAAGAATTGCCTGCTAATACCGCTTTTTTCACTTTCAACTCGTCTAATACGGCAACAACCACATCAGCATAACGCTCGATTGTGTAATTATTCTTAGGGTCTGGCCCGGTTAAACCAAATCCAGGTAAGTCGAAACGAATAACTCTTCGGCCTTGTTTTAATTCATCCACCCAACCATTCCATGTATGTAATGAGGCGCTTGTGCCATGGATTAAAACAATCGGATCTTGGTCAGTTTTAGGGCCTTCGTCTCTTAAATGAATATTCATGCCAGCAATATTTAAAAACTGCGAGGGTTGTTGGGCCCACTTCTGGCTCAGCTCATCAACAGGCTTGTCGGGGCTTGATTAATATAAATATAGATGGCCAATGAGCCCACTAATATCAACAACAAATACAAACAATACTTTATGAACTTAGACACTTATCTCAATACCTCTTTATTGAACGAATATCAGCATGTACTTCACCAAAGCCTTTTTAAGCGATATCTCACCGCGACTTTTAGAATTTCCAGGTAGAAAATATGTTAAACAACACCGATTGAACCTGCACTAACAATGATGATGCCGAATGTAGTTATAATTACGTATTATGGTAATAGAGTAGATGGTAATATTAACATAAATCACTGCGAGGAACGCAAGCTCTATGGCAAACTTTGTAAGTAAAATAACCGCGCCGTTAAAAACTCACATACTTATTCTATCGATTATTATTAGTTTTTCTGCGCTTGCTACAGAAACTAAAGTAGATCGTTACGCCTTAGTGATTGGCAATTCAAATTATCAAGTTTCTCCATTAGATAATGCTGTCAATGATGCTAGCGCCATTACTTCTAGTTTGACCGATTTAGGCTTTGACGTTACCTCCGTATTTGATTCGTCTTCGCAAGATCTACATGCGAAAGTTGAGCAATTTTATACTCATATTAAGAACCAAAAAAGTGAGCAATCCTTAGCATTGGTTTATTACGCGGGACATGCTATTCAAATTGAACATAGTAACTATCTTGTCCCCGTAGACGTCAAGTTCGGCAGTAAAGAAGCCTTTATGGCTGGCCTCTTTAACATCAATAAGTTGTTTGCTCATATTGCTACATTTAGCGATATACAAAACATTATTATTTTGGACGCATGCCGAAACAACCCTTTTAATATTGCCTCAGTGACTATTTCAAACGGACTTGCGCCTTTAGAAGCGCCATCTGATACCCTCATTGCTTATGCGACAGAGCCTGGGGGCATTGCGTCCGACGGTGTAGATGATAATGGTGTATATACCAAGCACTTACTGCGCTATATCAAACAAGAAATCAGCGTTGAGGAAATATTTAAAAAAGTGAGAAAAGGTGTCGCGAGAGAAACTAGACATAAGCAAATCCCGTGGGAACATTCATCCTTATTACAAGACGTTTATATTAATCCTCCGCTGAATAAAAACATGCCCGACATAATTGCGTTTTAATGTCACTAAGCGCAATGATTACCTGGATTCTTATTAAAATACGTAGAATAAACCTACGTGCAGTGTGGTAAACGTTTCATCAATATTTTTAAATGAAGTACCATCAAAAGTTATATCTTGTTGGTAATCATTTTTTTTGAATCGAGTTTGAAAAAGTAAATTTGTTGATAAGGGCATTGTCCAACTAATGCCGTAGCTGAAACCGTCTAAATCACCTTGTATTGTACCGGTCAGATCATCAAATTCTAGCTCTTCATCTTCCTCCTCGTCTTCATCACTGTCGGTATTTGCGCCAAAGTTGTTCGTTGCATCGAGCAAGGCATAGGCTAAAAATATATTAAGCCGCCCTGCTTTTTCAAATTTCCAGCTATAGCTAGCACCCGCATAGAAGCCGTCTTGCTCATAGCTTTCGCTAAGTGTATTGGATATTCCTTCATCCTCGTCATCTCTGCTCATAAAATCCATTTTTGTTTTGCCGAGCTTGTACCCAGTAAAAATAGACCATTGCTCTGATAGCTGATAACCCAAGGTAATATCATGGTCATACCGCGATGCTTTTCCGATATCCTCTTCTTCAGAAATAACAGCATCTTCCAATGTGAAATTGCTGTTTAATGATAATTGCCATCCATTAAGCGTTGCACCAACCATCAAGTTCGCATTAGGAAAACTGATATCGTGATCGAGTTTTTCGGGAAATGAAAAATTACTATAACCTAGCGAAACACCCGTAATTATTCGAGTATCGTCAAATAAATCATCGGCCTTAGCTAGCGGACTCAATGCAAAAAGCGCAGCGGAAACAATGGTAAATGGAGAGGTGACTAAACGTTTAGTAATAAACATACTATTCCTTGTATGATATGGTGGTTTTTTGAACGAACAAATGTTTAAACTACTATTTTTGTTATAGGATATAAAGAGTAGCACAAAATTTACCAAATATTTTTTAAAGGTATCCGTATATAATTTCACCAATGGCTCATCGTGCTATTTCATGAATAGAAAGGATTGATAAATGAACCGTAATTATTCAAGTTTTACATTACTCAAACTGGTAACAGTGGTTTCAGTTTCTTTATTGTCGGCTTGCGGCAGCACAATGCAAGAAGATGAACTGCCAACATGCCGCTCTGATAGCCCTGATTTATCGAGCTGTCCGGAAGAGTCGGATAAACCGGAAGACAGAGGTTACAATCCATGCTTAATCAATAAGAATTTGCCGGTGTGTAAATCGAGTGAATAAAACAGCGGAAAAACTACAGATTGCTGAAATTATTGGTACTTGGATAGCAGCAGTTGCAGTTGTTCTCGGTGGTTTGTTTGGTGCATTCCAATATTTAGAGCATAAAGCCGCGATGCGTATTGATCGCTCAATGTCATTTGTAGAGCGCTATCAAGGCAATACACTGTTGGTCTCGGCTAGGTTGAAAATTAGTTATTCAATGAATCAGCATGTTCCGAATATAAACAAACTGCTCACAAGCCCTGACTTAACCCCAGATGAACTTGCGAACATTTATAGTAATGAATTGGTAAAAATTGTGGAGCGTGACGAGCTAGCGGCGGATTTAGAGCAGATATTTACGTTCTACGAGCAAATTTTAATTTGTCGAGAGATGGATTTATGTGACGCCGAGGTTACCGCACAATTTTTTGATGTAGATGCTAAAAACTATATTCTCACTTTCTACCCTTATATTTGTAATGTACGTGAACAATGGAATAACCCGAAACAATATGAACGTTTAGTTAGTTTTTATGTGGGTGGCAATGAAGATTTATGTGATGCTTGATCAGTGTTTTTAATGGCAATTAGCGCATCTTATTGTTAGAGAAGTTGGTTAAGCTTTTTACGTATGATAATCTGCACCGCATAAATACTTAAATAATTGGGTTGTCAAAGACTTGTTGAATATAAATTATTTGTGTGGGAGGCGAATAGTGCCCAATTTGTTGAGTTCCTATTTTAAAAAGAAAGGGCTACTAATAAAGCTTTTCCTCATCGTTTTGTTTGTTTTCACACAAAACGCATCGGCAGATCTTCCAGATGAAGATGATAAGCCCACTATTTACTTTGAATACTTGCCCTTTGTCGAAGCTTACAAGACTCAACAAGCGGGGAACGCGGTGTCTGCATCTAACTTGTTGTTCGTGCAAAACACCAAAAACGAAGCTGTCATTAAGTTTCTTCCGTCTATTCGACTCCAAACTGAGTTGAACGCCGACACAGAAAAACCAATTTGTGTATTATTTAAACTTAAAACAAGCGAACGTTTAGACAAGTATTACTTTTCATTGCCAATCAGTTTTTTGCCGACAAATCGCCTTTATTTACGGCCAGGAATGCCGCCCCTCCCTCTTGAACTGCTAAATGAAAAAGGCGCACTCAAATACATCTCGCCTCTATTTAATGATAAGCAGAACACAATCTTGTTTTGGGACGGTATTAGTTATGGTGAGCTAGTCGATGATGCTTTGAAGAAATTACCCAGTGAGAACAAAGTTGTCATTAAGGGAGTTTCCTCAAACGGACTCTTAATAAATATGATTGAACGTGGCAGGGCCGATTATGCCATTATGTTCCCATCTGAAGTAGCCGAATTTGGTAGCAAAGAGCCAGCCTTTGATTTGTTGCCATATAAGCTAAATGGTGTTGAACCAATATCTACAGGGCATTTAATGTGCAACAAAAATGAAGCGAGTAAAGCTTGGATAAGCAAATTCAACGACATCCTAGTTGAAATGTACCAATCAGCTGAGTTCATACAAGCTAACACTTTTAATATCACTCCTCAGCAAGAAATATTGGTAATCAATGCAATTAATCAAGTCAAATCTAACACGCTAAAAATCAAGCCTATAGATTACAGTGCGACGGCAGGCAAACAGCATTAGTTTGTCAGTGCTGCAGTTTGCATGTGGAGCTTATAGAGGCTAGTGTCATAACTTTAGTCGGATAAGAAGCATGACAACAATAAAAAATTAGAACATATCAATTTAAACGCTAAAATTTAAAAAGAAAACGACAATATGCCACAACCTAGCACACCCGTGACCTTTAGAAACGACGTTCGCATGCCTAACAGATTTATGTTAGCCCCATTGACCAATACCCAAAGCCATGATGACGGAAAACTATCTGATGAAGAGTATCATTGGCTAACTATGCGAGCTGAAGGTGGTTTTGGACTAACCATGACTTGTGCCTCGCACGTTCAATTCATTGGCAAAGGATTCCCTGGGCAATTGGGTATTTATGACGATGAACATATTGAAGGGCATCAACGTTTAGCAACCACCATAAAAGCCAATGGCAGTTTAGCCATTATACAATTGCATCATGCCGGTATGCGCTCTCCAGAAGACCAGATTGATCAGCAGCCCGTTTCTGCATCCGATGTTGAAAAATACAACACACGCGGTTTGTCTTTAGATGAAGTACACCAGTTGCGCGATGACTTCATTGCAGCAGCCGTGCGCGCACAGAAATGTGGTTACAGTGGAGTAGAAGTCCATGGTGCGCACGGTTATATTTTAACTCAGTTTTTAAGCGCAGATATTAATAAACGCGCGGACGAGTATGGTGGAAATTTACTTAATCGTGCACGCTTACTTTTTGAAATTGTGGATGCGATCAGGGCAACTTGCGGTAGAAATTTTCTATTAGGCGTACGTTTGTCTCCAGAGCGTTTTGGTATGCAGTTAAGTGAAGTGAAAACCGTCTGCAAGCTATTAATTGACAACCACGATATAGATTTTTTAGACCTATCACTGTGGGATGTTTTTAAACAACCTGAAGAAGAGGCACACAAAAATAAGAGCCTACTCCAGCACTTCACGGAGATAGATTATAAAGACGTAAAATTGACCGTTGCGGGAAAAATAAATACAGGTAAAGACGTACAAGCGGTTTTGGATGCTGGCGTTGATTTTGTCGCAATTGGACGTTCTGCCATTTTACATCACGATTTCCCAAAACAAGTAAGCGCTAACGCTGATTTTGAACCTGCACAACTTCCGGTAAGCCAAGCACATTTAGCCAAAGAAGGCTTAAGCGAAAAGTTTTTGACTTACATGAAAGGTTGGGAAGGCTTTGTAAAAGAGGGGTAATGCCGTTAAGCCCCGCCCCTTTTTTTATTTAGTAAGCAAGTTACAAGGTAGCGGCGAGTCTTGTGCCTTGGTCAATTGCGCGCTTCGCATCCAATTCAGTTGCTAGATCTGCACCACCGATGAGGTGATATGGCTTGGTTAAGCCATCGACTAGCTCACGCAATGGATCTTGGCCGGCACAGATAATGATATTGTCGACATCCAATATCTGTACCTTGTCGTTAACCTTGATATGCAGCCCATCGTCATCAATTTTCAGATACTCAACACCAGCAACCATACTTACGCCTTTTGCCAGTAAACCGATTCGGTGTGCCCAACCTGTGGTTTTACCTAATCCCTTGCCAATTTTAGTGGTTTTACGTTGCAGCAAGGTAATTTGCCTATGTGACGCTTCAGGTTGCGCTTGCACGCCCTCAACGCCGGCTCGAGAAGAGAAGGTCATGTCGATGCCCCACTCTTTCATAAAGGCTGGAATATTCTGACTTGTGGAAGTACCGCTATGCGCTAAATACTCCGACACATCAAACCCGATACCACCCGCGCCTATCACTGCAACTTTGCCGCCTACTGGCTTTTTATCTCTGATCACGTCCAAATAACTCATCACTTTTGGATGATCCACTCCTTCAATAGCGGGGGTTCTTGGACTAATACCGGTAGCAAGCAACACTTCATCAAAGTCAGCTGAATTCAGTTCACTCGCACTAATTCTGGTATTCAGTTGCAAATTAATGCCAAGCAACTCAATTTGCTTAGCAAAATAACGTAGAGTTTCGAAAAATTCTTCTTTACCCGGAATTTGCTTAGCTACATTAAATTGCCCACCAATTTCATTTGATGACTCAAACAAAGTTACGCTATGCCCTCTTTGTGCCAGGGAGACTGCCGCAGCCAAACCAGCAGGACCTGCACCCACAACAGCCATTTTCTTAATAATGTCAGTAGGCACTATATTCAGTTCGGTTTCATGACACGCGCGAGGATTCACCAAGCAACTGGACACTTGATTGTTGAAGGTATGATCCAAACAGGCCTGATTGCAGCCAATACACGTGTTTATTTCGTCGGCTCTGTCTTCAACGGCTTTCAATACAAAGTCTGGATCAGCTAAAAATGGACGGGCCATAGACACCATATCTGCGTCTCCGCGCGCCAATACTTCTTCCGCTACTTCTGGGGTGTTGATGCGGTTTGAAGTGATCACAGGAATATTCAGTGCTTTTCTGAACTTAGCGGTTACCCAGGTAAACGCTGCGCGCGGCACCTTAGTTGCAATAGTCGGAATACGCGCTTCATGCCAACCTATGCCTGTGTTAATAATAGTAGCACCGGCTTTTTCTATCGCCAGTCCTAACTCAAGCACTTCGTCATAATTAGAGCCACCTTCAACCAAGTCGAGCATAGACAAACGATAGATAATGATGAATTTTTCACCTACCGCCGCGCGCACGCGAGTGACGATGTCAATCGGCAAACGGATGCGATTTTTGTACTCGCCGCCCCAGTCGTCATCTCGATGATTGGTGCGCTTTGCAATAAATTGATTTAAAAAATAGCCTTCAGATCCCATTATCTCGACACCATCATAGCCTGCTTTTTGAGCCTGCTTGGCAGTATGCACAAAATCCTCAATTTGCCTTTCAATGCCAGCTTCATCCAAAGCGCGAGGTATGAATGGATTGATCGGTGCTTGCACCGCTGATGGCGCGACCAAATTTTGATTATAAGCATAGCGACCAGTATGCAAAATCTGCATACATATCTTTGAGCCTGCATCATGTACCGCATCAGTGACCATTTTGTGGCCCGCTAGTTCTTCTTCACTATCCAATCGTTTAGCGACAGGATGTGTCGCGCCCTCATCATTAGGACCAATGCCACCGGTAACAATCAAACCAACACCACCTCTGGCACGCTCAGCAAAATACGCAGCCATTCTTGCATGACCATTTGAAACCTCTTCCAAGCCGGTGTGCATGGAGCCCATTAGGACTCGGTTTTTAAGGGTCGTAAAGCCCAAATCGAGCGGTTTGAGTAAATTGGGGTACTTGGCGTAACCTCTAAGTTCTGAGTTCATTTGGTTTATGTCCTGCTAGTAAAAGTGGATTATTTGGCCGTTATGCTGCAATATAGACAGCGTCAAGATAGGCCATTATTTGGACGCTGTCAAGATACATGCTACATTGCTAAAATGAACCAGACCGCAAACAAAACTTCTTACCATCATGGCGATCTCAGAGCGAGCCTATTAGATGCAGCGAAAGCTATGCTCAAAGAGTCAGCTATTGAGGGTTTGTCGCTGCGAAAATTAGCCGATCGTGTAGGCGTTTCTCGCACCGCGCCCTATCATCACTTTAAAGACAAAAATGAATTATTGTGTGCCATTGCAGAAGAAGGCTTTAGTAATTGGCATACGCTTGCACAAAGAATATTTGAATTACCCAACCTTAGTGCCAAAGAAAAGTATCAGCAATTTATTCACGGTTATATTAGCTACGCTGCAGATAATCCTGAGCTGTATGATTTAATGTTTGGTCGGACCATATGGAAGAAAAAAGCAGCTACTGAACAACTAAAAGAAGTGGCCTATCCGAGTTTTCAGTTTCAAATTACGATGACTAAACTTTGGCAAGAGCAGGGCCTGATGCCTAAATCCGAAGATACTTTACGCTTAGCCCAAGTCACTTGGGGAACTATGCATGGCATAGCGCGGCTGCTGATTGATGGCATATACGCCGACAATAGTCACATCGACGAAATGTGCGAAACTGCAGCTAATCTGTTTACTACGCGATAGCATTAAGCTGGTTGGGTTTTGTCGCTTACATTATCAAGTAGTGCTCAGGGAAATAGTGCGACATCTAATATTCTCCTATACGCCAAGCCTTGCATGCAATACGCTGCTGTTAGTTGTGTATTGAGTATTTATTCTTAACGTATCGCTTAATGATTGCTTGATTGCATATGCGGCTAAGGCTGCCTCATGAAAGCCACTTAGAATAAGCTTACGTTTTCCGGCATAAGTATTAACATCGCCTACAGCAAAAATACCTAGCGTTGAAGTTTGAAACTTTTCAGTATCAACACATATTTGGTGTCCGTGCATATCTAATCCCCAATCGTTGATCGGGCCTAATTTAGGACTAAGTCCAAAACATACCAATAATTCGTCTAGCTCTATGTTTCTGCTTATTGCACCAGAGCGCACTTTAATATGAGTAAGCACGCCATCTTCCTCAGAGAACCCAATTGTCTGCCCTGCTAAAAATTGCATCTTGAATTGCTCACGCAATCCCTGCATTTTGGATACTGCCTCTGGCGTAGCTCTAAAATTTTCACTGCGGTGGATCAGCAATAAATTCTTCGCGACAGGTTGCAAGGCTAAAGCGCAATCAAAGGCGTTGTCACCACCCCCTAATATCACAATATTTTTATCAACAAATTTTGTGATATCTAAGACTTTGTAATGAAGTTGACCACCGTTAAATTTCTCAATACCTTTCACCTTTAATCTGATCGGCTCAAAAGCACCATTACCGGCAGCAATAACAACCGCTTTACACTCAAAAATGAGCGAATTATCTGTTCGTACTTCAAACTTATGGGCTGCCAATTTTGTTATATGAGTGACTTTTTGTGAAAGGCAATAAAGTGGTTTAAAAGGCGCACATTGTACTTTTAAGTTTTCAACAATCGTGCGGGCAGATGCATTTGGCACAGCGGGTATGTCATATATCGGTTTGTCTGGATAAAGTTCACAGCATTGCCCACCTACCTCACTTAGACTATCAATAACGGCTGCAGATAGCCCTTGTAAGCCAAGTTCAAAAACTTGGAATAAGCCAACAGGCCCAGCACCAATAATAACAATGTCTTTTTTGATTCTTCCCATTTTAATACCCCTAACTAGAGTAATTTAAACATACATATTATATGTTCTTTATAAAAATACATATTAGATGTATCTTATAAATGTGTCAATTATTAAATAGCTTTTGAGGTGCATAGTGCAGTTAACTCGTCATACCGATTATGGAATAAGAATATTGATTTATTTGGCTATAATGCCTAAAGAAGTCAGAGCTAATATAGATATGCTCAGTGAGGCCTATGGCATTTCTCGAAACAACATCAATAAAATAGTCCATCAGCTGGGGCAAGCTAAGGTAATAGAGACAAAACGAGGAAAAGGTGGCGGCTTCTATTTGGCTAAAGAACCAACTGATATTAATATTGGGGAAATGGTGATATTGATGGAAAACTCGCTAGAAATAGTTGATTGTAAAAAGCAAAGATGCGCCATTATGCCTGCTTGCAAATTAAAACATGCACTGGATCTAGCAACCCAGTCTTTTTTAAACACCTTACGCGGGTTTACATTAGCAGACCTAATTGAAACAAAAGAAGCTTCATTGATTCAGTTGCTAAAGTTATAAAAATAGGCAAATGCAGTGCAACGCTTTACTAGCTATGATTTTCGACTTATTCTGGGTTGTCCCCTCATAAAAGCACAAAAAATTAGAATAATAAATAGAACAGGAGTTATATGCCATGTCATCATTTCGTTTGTCGCCCTATCATCAATTATCTTTAGCGGCGGTTTTCAGTTTAAGCGCAATTAGTTCCGCATGCTTTGCGAGTAGCCCACTACAGACGGACTCAACTAATGCCTCGCAAAAGCCAGCCCAAGAAGCACCTCCCATATTACAGCCAGGCGCACCTGGCCAAGCAGCGCGGATGCTAAGCGCAGAAGACGCAGTCAAAATTGCCGGCACAAGCTATACCAATGATGACGTATCTTTTATGCAAAATATGATACCTCATCATGGTCAAGCGGTTGATATGGCAGTGCTGGTAGAGGAAAGAACAAACAACAAAGAAATTATCGATATAGCTGGTCGCATTCGCAAATCTCAGGCCGACGAAATTGCTTTTATGCAAGATTGGTTAGAACAGCGCAGCGAGCAAACTGATATCGACCATTCAATGCATATGGATCATAGCTTAATGGGTATGGCGACGATGCCGCAAATGGATGAACTTGAGGCTTCACAGGGCACTGAATTTGATCGCATATTCTTAAGCTTAATGATCCCTCATCATGAAGGCGCAGTGCGCATGGTCGACGATTTACTCGAACAATCAGGTTCTGCTTACGACCCCATTCTTTACGACTTTGTTAACGATATTGTAAATGACCAAAATGCTGAAATTACTCGCATGGATAGTTTATTGGCAAATTTGTCTACCGACAAACGTGTTGGCTTAGCGGCCGGTTTCAGAGATGCCGGACAAGCTTCGCTAAACCTTAAGTTATTGAGTTCATTGCCACGCCCCAACGGTTTTTTTGATCCAGAAAACCCATCCAATTTGCCTCCTATCAAAATGCCAGATCCTGACGAAGTATCTGATGAACGTTCAGGCGAGGACGACGGAGATGCCAAAACAGAATGGGCCGAACGCTGGCCATTGCTGAGTTTTTGGAATACAGATATGGCGTTCTCCGGCGACATTTTGGTAGCAGGGAATTATCACGGTTTTAATATTTACAAAATGGGCGACGACGGCATGCCTAATTTGGCAAGTTCTATTGTTTGCCCAGGCGGACAAGGTGATGTCTCGATTGTGGGTGATTTACTCATTATGTCTGTGGAACAAACACGCGGTCGAATAGATTGCGGCTTACAAGGCATAAGTGATGATGTGAGTGACGAACGCTTCCGTGGTTTACGTATTTTTGATATCTCAGATATCACCTTGCCCAAGCAAGTTGGCTTAGTGCAAACCTGCAGAGGTTCGCATACACATTCAATTGTATCAGCCGACGACAAACGCATAGTAGTCTACAATTCAGGCACCGCCGGCGTGCGCGACGAAGAAGAGTTAGAAGGTTGTATTGGTGATATTCCAGGCGATAATCGTACCGCCTTATTCAGAATAGACGTAGTAGAAATACCGGTTAAGAACCCAGCTAAAGCGCGCATAACTTCAAGCCCTGCGGTATTTGCTGATGACGAAGGACGTTTGTCTGGGCTGTGGCGAGGTGGTGATCATGGAGATGGCACTCAGCGCACCAACGTAACCGACCAATGCCACGACATTACGATTTTTCCATCACTTAATTTAGCCGCTGGCGCATGTTCAGGTAACGGTATTTTATTAGATATATCTAATCCATTAGAGCCTAAACGTATTGACGAAGTATCCGATCCTGGTTTTGCATATTGGCATTCAGCTACCTTTAATAATGACGGCACAAAAGTTTTGTTTACCGACGAATGGGGCGGCGGCACGCAACCACGTTGCAGAGCGTCGGACCCTAAAACGTGGGGCGCGAATGCGTTTTATGAAGTAAAAGAGGGCAAGCTTACATTTCAAAGCTATTACAAAATTGATGCTCCACAGTCTGAGCAAGAAAATTGCGTAGCGCACAATGGTTCAATAGTGCCCGTTCCAGGCCGTGATATTTTCGTGCAGGCTTGGTATCAAGGCGGTTTGTCGGTCATCGACTTTACCGACACAGCAAACCCTTTCGAAATAGCCTATTTTGACCGCGGCCCGGTTCACGACGAACGTATGGTAGTTGGCGGCTATTGGTCTACTTATTGGTACAACGGTAAGATTTATGGCACTGAGATTTTACGTGGGCTAGATATCATGGAGTTAGAAGCGAGTGAGTTTTTAACTGACAATGAACTTGCTGCAGCAAAAATAGCTGATATGGGAAATACTTTTAATCCACAGCAGCAATTCCCTGTCACTTGGCCTGCAGAACCAGTGGTTGCTTTAGCTTATTTAGACCAGCTTGAGCGTGACGGTGGTTTAGATAAAGGTACGCTCCATAAAACAAGGAGTATGCTTACCGAGGCTCAGCAGCTAATGACCTCGGGAGAGGCCGATCGCAAGTTTGCTAAAGCAATGAAAAAGCTAGCGTCTAAGCTTAAATCTAACAGCAAAGATGAAACGGCCAAAAAGCGAGTGATGGCTTTAAGTGAAACCTTAGCGGCAATTGCCAAAGGCATTCGTTAATAAAAAAACTCAATACCAAACCATGGAGCCTAAGCCCTCACGGCAGTTTATTGACTGCGTTTGGGCTTTGTAAGCATGTACTTACTATGAGAGAAATCCTTGCCCAGTAATACTCTACGATCCATTGTGCTGATGCTAAGCATTATATTAATGAGTATGTCGTTTGACATACTTGCTCATGGCATTGACGAAGATACTCGTATTTTCCTGGAGCAAAATGAGGGTGTCCAATTTATAGCGTTTATCTATATTGGCGCTAAGCACATGTTTACAGGTTATGACCACATACTGTTTTTAGTTGGCGTCATATTTTTCCTATATCGCAGCCGAGATGTGTTGCTGTATGTGAGCATGTTTACTGTTGGTCACAGCATCACCTTGCTCTGGGGCGTGCTTGGAGATATTCAGCTTAATCCTTACCTAATAGACGCAATTATTGGTTTTTCTGTGATCTACAAAGGTTTTGATAACTTAGGCGGCTTCAAACGACTGCTAGGCAAACAACCGAGCACAAAAATAGCCGTATTAATATTTGGCTTGTTTCACGGTTTTGGTTTAGCAACAAAACTACAAGAATTTGAATTAGCATCAGATGGACTAGTAGCTAACATGATTGCCTTCAACATTGGCGTCGAACTTGGCCAATTTATGGCGCTCGCTTTTATCGTCATTGCGATTAATTTTTGGCGCAAGTTACCTTCATTCCAGCATTTTGCTACTGCAATCAACACGATTTTAATGAGCGCGGGGCTAATGTTAGTTGGCCTGCAATTAACCGGCTACTATTTGTCTTAGCAATGAACGAGAGAAACATTATGACCCCACACGTAGTTAGTACAAAAACACTACTGAAATCTACAGTTGCAGCCTCTGTAGTTGCCATAATTGTATTCGTTTGCTTTATTCTACCTGCAGAATACAACATTGACCCAACGCATATCGGCCATAAGTTAGGTTTGACAGCATTAGCGCATCACGACGAAGCTGAAACATCGGTTAAGGCTCAGAGCCAGCAACAAGTGATTGAAGTCACTGTGCCTGCAGGAAGAGGCATTGAGTACAAATTCCAAATGGCTCAGTATGACAAGATGACGTATGAGTGGCTAAGCGATGGTGCATCACTTTACTTTGACTTGCACGGTGAGCCACAAGGAGATACCACCGGCTACTTTGAAAGTTATGCAATAGCCACTTTAAGCGAAATGAAAGGCAGCTTCACTGCCCCGTTTAATGGATCTCATGGATGGTATTGGAAAAACACAAGTAACAAGCCTGTTGCCATTCAATTGACCGTTGAAGGTCAATATGAGGTGATTGGTCTTAAGCAATGATGCAAAAACGGCGCTTATCCATCTGTTTGCATGAATTTATTGATATGGGAGGTGAGACGATACCCCACTTTATATTCTTGCTGCTTAAGCGCTCAGCCTTAAACATAACAATCTTATAGAATTTGAATAAGTGAATACCTAGGATTAGAAAAACTACTTTTTGTCTTTAAACTTAAGCGTAAAGAAAAACAATATAAAGTAGCTTCCAAAGGCAAACCAATACGGTAACGCGCCATCTATTGAATATAAATAAGTACCTAATAAGGGTCCTATCGCGAAACCTAGAGGCGGGCAGGAGCCAGCTACACCAGCCACTGCACCCTGCTCTTCAGATGAGACAGCAAGAGAAGCGCCAGCCATAAATCCGGGCCCTGCGAGGCCCATACCCAAGCCCAGAATACACATCGCCAGTATATATATGCTCTGAGTATGGCCCAATGCCATAATACCAAAAGCGATCATCATTATAGGCATCGATATTCTAAGCAACACAAATGGTCTTACAGACAAACGAGGAATGACTAGCAGCTGCACAAACAAGGCGGCCGCCGCTGAAAACATTAAGCTAACACCCACAATTTTGGCGGTTTCAATGCCACTGAGCCCCAACTCATCTTGAAAGCGAAACGCAATAGTTTGTTGCACAATGGCAAATCCCATGAACAAAAGCACCCCGGCGACAACCAGCGGGAAAATTCTCGGGTCAGTATATTTGAGCCTCGGTTGCTTTATTGTCACGGCTGCTTTTGGCAACTCGGGCAAAGCATAAAGTGTTAAGACTGCAGCGACTAGGGTTAATAAAACGGAGAAGTATAGTGGCGCGAGCAAACTAATGGTGGCGAGCAATCCACCAATGGCTGGCCCTAATATTGAACCAATATTACCTGCAGCACCAATCGCTCCCATACCTTTAATGCGATCTTCTGCAGTCGTAATGTCAGCCATGTAGGCATTAGCTGATGGCGACACTGCCGCCATTACCGTTGCATTGGCAACACGGGTCACAATCAACAATACTAGCGCTGTTATGGGAACAAGATAACCCAGAAGTGCCATTTGAAACACACCGGCAAACATCACTGTTCCTGCTGAATAACCAAACAGCCCTATCAACAGAATCCTTCTTCTACCCCAAACGTCGCTAGCTCTTCCCCAAAAAGGGCTGACCAGAAACAAGGTTAAAGATGATGCAGAAATAATGGCTCCAATTTGCACTTCTATCAGGCCCACTTCTCTTCCAAGTGGAGCTAATATTGCAAATAGTACTGTTTGCGCAAAACCCATCGTTGCCGCAGCTAACAAGAGTGTACGTTTAGCAAAAACATTAGCCGTATGAGACTGTGTCATTAATCCCGCGCTCCTAAGTCAATATAAATGACATTCATGCTCATCAAAAAACCTTCGTATACATCGAATCACTGGTGGTGAATACGCTGTTGCTGCAACGTTCGTATCAAGAGTTCCCATAGTATCGATTAACGGTGAGTTTTTCAGCTTATTATCTCTTTAATCACTTGCTAATACTCAGTAGGCCACACGTGGCGGTTACTCAAATTACAATGAAGACGATGAGCTTCGTTTGTTTGCTTAATTGTTCTGTATTAGACACAACAATCTTGTTTTGCTCACCGGATAAAGCGAGTGGAGAAAGCAGCTAATTAAACCATTAAGTATGAAGGTGCGTATCGTCTAGCTGTTCTTAGCGGAAAATCTAGATCGTTAGTAGTTTTGACGTATTTTTAACGCACAGCCCTTGTTTCTATTTTGCTAAATGCGTAGTGTCAGCAAAGTACCGCGTTAGCAAAAATTTAGTTAGCCGGTGAAAGAATATTGGAAGTAAGTGAACGCTAAGCAAACAAAATAATAAAAAAGGAAGTGAAATGTTGACAAAAAAATGTCTACTCAAACCTTTGGGCATCGTCTTATCGCTGTGTTTGGTGACCGCGTGCTCATGGAATGAAAGCCCATCAGATGAAACACAAAGTCAAACGACTGCGCTAAATGGCATCGTATTAACCAATGAAGCCTTGTATAAAGATTATGAATACAACGCAAAGCGACCCGGTGCTATTCGGTGGGATACTGAGGGCGGCAAGTTTACTGCGCTTGAGACAGCCGAAGGTTATGAAGACGCCAAGCTAGAAAAAGACCAGTATGGCGATGACGTAAAAATTTATGAAGAGATAGTACAATACGACCCAGCAACGCAAGCCAGGACCGTACTCATCAGCCTAGAACAACTCACGCCTAAAGGCACTCAGAATGCTCTCGTTGTAGACGACTACAAGTGGTCGAAAGATAAAAATTTACTGCTGATTTATACCAACGCAAAATACGTTTGGCGCGATAAAACACGCGGGGAATATTGGGTACTTAACATTAAAGACTCCAACCTATACAAACTAGGTAAGCAAGACCATGAGCCTAGCCAAATGATGTTTGGTAAGTTCTCACCCGACGCACAAAAATTCGCCTATGTGTATCTAAACGATGTTTACGTTCAAGACATACAAAACAAAGAAATTACCGCGCTTACAAGCGATGCATCCAGCACCATTATAAACGGCTTATTCGATTGGGCTTATGAGGAAGAGTTTGGTATTCAGGATGGTTTCCGCTGGAGCCCCGATAGCCAGCGAATTGCATACTGGCAGTTTGATACCAGCGCAGCTCAAGACTTTTATATTATTAATAATACCGATTCTTTATACCCTAAGGTTACTGCTATTCCCTACCCGAAAGTGGGTGAAGAAAACTCGGCAGCTAAAATTGGTATTGTGACCGTCGCTGACGCACAAACTGTTTGGATAGATTTACCTGGTATTGCCAAAGACATGTATGTACCTCGAATGAATTGGGTCAAAGATACTAACCAAGTATTTATTCAGCAAATGAACCGCAAGCAAGACACCAATACGGTATTTTATGCTGATGCTATTACCGCAGAAATAGAAAAGATCTTTGTTGAAAAAGAAGACACCTTTATTAAGCATCTGTACGATCCTATTTGGTTTGAAAACGGCGAGCATTTCTTATGGCTAAGCGAGCGAAGTGGCTGGAGCCATGTATATAAAGTTTCTCGCGATGGACAATCTATTGAGAACCTGACTCCAGGCAACTTTGATGTCACGGAATATGTGAATAAAGACGAAGCCAGCAACAGCTTATATTTTATAGCATCCCCGGATGATTCCTCACAACGTTATTTGTATCGCAAAAATCTTGATGGGTCGGGTGAAATGACGCGGGTAACACCTAGTGAATTAAGTGGTACCAATAGTTATAATTTCTCAGCTGATGCAACGTGGGCCATTCATACGCATTCTAGTTTTATGCAACCGCCGGTGTATTCGCTGATATCCTTACCTGATCATAAAACACATCAAGTGCTAGAGGACAACAAAGAGCTTGTTGGCAAACTTAATGCCTTGGCAAAAGGTGACTATGAGTTCTATCAGGTGAATGCGCAAGACGGTGTGGTCCTAGATGGTTATATCATGCGACCAGCTAATTTTGATTCAACGAAGCAATACCCCATTATCAATTTTGTATATGGCGACCCAGCGGCACAAATCGTTCGAGATTCGTGGAGCACCCGAAATCTTTGGCATTTGATGATGAATCAGAAGGGCTTTATTGTTTCAACCATAGACAACAGGGGCACTCCTGCGCCTAAAGGAAGAGACTGGCGTAGATCGATATATGGCAGTGTCGGCCCTCTAGGGGCGCGCGACCAATCGGACGCACTAGGTGCGATATGTGAACGTTGGTCTTATATAGACTGTTCGCGTGTGGGCGTTTGGGGACACTCTGGCGGAGGATCTATGACCTTAAATTTACTATTTAGATATCCGCAGCAATATCATGTAGGCGTATCAAGAGCGCCTGTGCCGGATCAACGTTTGTACGATTCAATTTACCAAGAACGGTATTCAGGTTTGTTAGAAGAATATGAAGCAAACTACATTGAAGCGGCTCCCGTCACCCATGCCAAAAACCTAGAAGGCAAATTATTGTTAGTTCACGGAACAGGAGATGATAATGTCCATTATCAAGGAACCGAGCGTCTCGTTAATGAACTTATCAAGCACAATAAACAGTTTGATTTTATGGCTTACCCCAACCGCAGACACGGCATTGTTGAAGGAGAGGGAACCTCGCTGCATTTAGCCACTATGCAAACAAATTACTTTATTAAGCATTTGCAAAAGCAATAAAGACCTTGCAGTTAGCGTCAGGATTTACCTGGCGCTGAACATATCATCCCTTTTTATATTTATGTTTGACCCTCTCTATACGCATAAGAACTTTTTTGAATAATCTTGTATTGCACTCAGCTTTAATGCGATGTTATATTATAACAATGGCGCTGAGTAATTTTATTATGCCTAAAATAAAATTTGGCTAACAGTCTAAGTTCGATTGATCTTATCGGCGCGCATTTACTCAGTCTAGCCCTAGCGATGCATAAAGCGGCTTCTTAGCTGAATGTGCTATTGCCCTATTTCGCAACGAATATTATCAACGGGAACATATATGAACAACGCTATGCACACTTCTGCGGATGACAGTCGCTTACCAGTGACCTTGCTATCTGGGTATTTAGGCGCAGGCAAAACTACGGTGCTTAACGCCATACTCAATAATAGGCAGGATATACGCGTGGCGGTGATTGTAAATGATATGAGCGAGGTTAATATAGACGCCGCTCACATCAGCAACGAAGTAAGTCTTAATCGCACAGATGAAAAACTTATTGAAATGAGTAATGGCTGTATTTGCTGCACTCTAAGAGAAGACCTATTATTAGAAATCAATGATCTAGCCGCACAAAACCGATTTGATTATTTGTTGATAGAATCTACAGGGATTTCTGAACCCTTGCCCGTGGCTGAAACATTTACGTTTGAAGATGAAGACGGCAACAGCTTGGCAAAGGTGGCTAGGCTCGACACACTTGTTACTGTGGTAGACGGTGCAAATTTTTTAAACGACTTTCAAGAAGCCAGAGATCTTTGTGACACACAAGAATCCTTAGGCGAGGACGATGAGCGAAGTGTCGCCGACCTACTCATTGACCAAATTGAATTTTGTAACGTCATTTTGATTAGCAAAACTGATCTCATCTCTGCGCAGCAACTGGACGAAGTCAAGGCAACTTTATTCTCACTCAACCCTGATGCGAAAATTGTTCCCATTTCAAATGGCAAAATCGCCATAGACGAAGTATTAAACACACAATTATTTAATTATGAGAAGGCACAGCAATCCCCTGGTTGGTTAAAAGAGTTGCGCGGCGAACACATACCAGAAACCGAACAGTTTGGCATCAGTAGCTTTGTATACCGAGCGAGGCGTCCTTTTCATCCTAATAAATTTTTCGAGTTTCTACATCAAGAGTGGCCTACGGGTAAGCTCATTCGTTCCAAGGGATTCTTTTGGCTCGCTACTAGACCTATGATTGCAGGACAATGGAGTCAAGCAGGCGGCATCGCTAGATATGGTGCTGCAGGGCTTTTTTGGAAGGCAATACCAAAGCCCGATTGGCCAGACGATATACCTTCCCTTGAAGCCATTCATTCACAGTGGGAGGAACCTTTCGGTGATATGCGCCAAGAACTGGTTTTTATTGGTCAAGGTTTGAACCAATCAGAAACTCAAAAAGCGCTGGATGAATGTTTATTGACGCAAGAAGAAATGTTGCAAGGTCAAAAGGCTTGGCGACGTTTGCCAGATCCATTTCCACTATGGGAAATAGACGAGCCGGAGGTCCAAGAATGATTGCTGCTCAACTTGAACTAAATGCAAGCACTTACATGTCGTATCACCATGACATTTTTACTCATTTCTTTGCCGAGCATGTCAATGTATGCGGATGGCAACGTAAGCTTTCACAGTCTGTATATGACTACTCTACATTACTCGCTGAACATCAAATAAAAATAGTACGCGAAATCTCTCCTGAAGAGGTCTTCTGTGAACTTAACAGCCTGTTACCTGACTCACAAGACAAACACACCTTCCTAGAAGACGTGCACTTACTGTCAGATATGATGTGTTGCATATTTGATTGTAAGACTGTGGGCTTAAGATTAGCAACGCTCGACCATGCAATGTGCCCCAAATTTCATACTGATAAAATTAGCGGGCGACTTATTTGCACTTATATGGGTGAAGGTACTCAGTGGTTGCCAAATAATGCTAAGGATTATCTTGAATCGTTAAATCAAACAAAAGCACATTGTAAAATGGAAGATGAACATGAAATATTGAGCGCTAAACAAGGTGATGTGCTATTGCTGAAAGGGGATGCTTGGCCAAAAAACGACGGCAAGGGGGCAATACATCGTTCCCCACCCACATCATTAAATCAAACAAGAGTGCTCTTAACATTGGACCCTATGTGAAGCAAAAGGGAATTGTGAGCGGCGATCTTCGTCTCAAATAAAAAAACCCGCAGACCATAAAATCTGCGGACTTTGATATCATCACATTATAGTTCTAATTATAAGAGCGAAATGCTATGCAAGCTATGAAAAAGCGATTAATAAATTGTGCAAATACCATGCTAGCCCGCCATTTACTTATCTAAATCACTTAGGAAAGACTTGCTTCCTAAGTGATTATGTATCGCAGAAAATATAAAAGGAATACTGACAATCAACAATGATATTTTGAGTGGGTGTGCGAGCTCAGTATTGTTTAACACATCACTAAAAACACCCGCTAACGTAGGTCCAAAACCTTGCCCAACAATAGCTGACACAAACAGTACGAAAGCAGACGAAGTAGCTCTATGTTGGGGTTCAGTTAACGATTGGATCGCAGCAAAATTGGGCCCTAGACCAGCTGTGGAGGCAATGCCACCGAAGAAGCAAGCAACTAATGAGAGCGGCAAGCTAGGCACCATCAATACTATGCCAAACACAACAAACGCCATGATAGAAACTAAGGCAGGAAAGCGCATTTCCCATACTCTTGAACGTGCAATTAGCTTATTCGACAAAATTGCGCCTAGAAATGAACCAGTGACTAAACCTAATCCTAGCGTCATGCCAAAATATAATCCAATTTCACTGCTGTCGAGTCCATGCACTCTATTATAGAATTGAGGTAGCCATAGCATCATCGCGTAGCTAGAAAATATAAAAAATGTGTAGCCGAGCACCAAATGTATGTAAGAACGTTTCTTTACTAGTTTTTTTATAACTGATACAAGCCCATCTTGGCTGCTGTCTTGTGAACCATCGCTTGTAGTTCTTTTGGGCTCTTTCACCAGAAGTTTCAAACCTATCGCGAGCAAAATCCCAGGTAATCCGACTACCAAGAAGGTTAGCCGCCAGCCTACAGATTCTGCTAATGCACCGGTAAAGGCTAGGCCAAACGTAAAGCCTATAAAACCGGCGAAATAGAATAGTCCAATTGCAAAAGCACGCTTTGAGGGCTTGAAATAATCTGATAGAACGGAAAATGACGCGGGAAAGCACCCTGCTTCACCTGCACCAACTGCTACTCTGGCTGCCAAAAGTTCGTAACAAAACCACACGCAGCAGTCGCTAAACTCCAGAAAGACAAACACAACGAAAGTAGCGTTATTCGATTGGTCTTGTCGGCAAGCCTAGCCAATGGCAGTCCCATTATTGCGTAAAATAATGCAAAGCCAACACCACCCACCAGACCGATTTGAGTATCTGACAGCTGTAAGTCGTCTTTTATTGATACGGCTAAAACTGAAAATATTGCGCGATCAATAAAGTTAACCGCTGCCACTAAGCCAAGCATGAACAGCACAAAATATTTATAGTTTTCAGAACCGAAAAAACTGACTCTATTACTCACAAGTTTAAGCCTAAAAAGCGATTATATGTTTGCAGCATCTTCTTTTTAAAAGCTGGGCTGGTTTTAAATTTAAATGCATTGACTGGAATAGTCATATCTTGCAGGCTGTCTTTTATCGGCGTGAGTATTTCATTCCCGTTTTCGGTTATCAATAATGTATCAGAGTGTCTAAACCCACCGACACCCTTTATATATATTCCGGGTTCTATAGTAAACAGCATGCCAGCTTGAATCTGGTGATGAAATCCTTTGGCCAAAAAGGGACCCTCATGGCCAGTTACACCGATACTATGGCCCACACGATGCAAAATATTATCGCCGTATCCATGCTTAGTTAAAAAATTCACCACACGACTATCAACATCATGCATATCTGTGCCTGGAACACATAGCTCCATGCATAATGCTCGGGCATCCATCATAACTTTATATGGCTTGTCAGCTTTACTAGGTACCTTACCTAGGAAAAATGTTCGCTCAACTTCGCTGCCATAACCGTTCATTTTGCCATTTATAATCGATACGTGTGGACCTCCTAGGCACATATCCATGTCCATTACGTTAGTAAAGTTATGTGGGTCATGAGATACATTAGGCGGCTGCACAACCGCCGCAACATCTGTTGCTAGTGGGTTTATTTGTGGATTGTCGCTAAGTAACTGCATTTGCATAAGCTTGGTTATTTTAGAATGCACTTCTAGCAGCGATAAACCTGGCTTAGCCATTTTAAGCAACCTTTCTAATGCTTTAGTGGCAACGTTGCATGAATAAACAATTCTACCTAACTCATAATCTGATTTTACATATCGAGCTACCTCAATTAGCTCACTCGCCTCGCTTGTTGCTTGAATCGCTTTTGAAATGAATTGCGGCGCGTTTAGCTCTATCCCAACGTTTTTATAAGGACTCATTCTTTTCTGGAAAACACCTAACCATGCTTGCTCTTTTTCACAGGGAAATTCATAGTATGAGGCTAACTCAATGTTCCCTATTGAACGCGTTTTTGCATGCTGCCTCTCTAACTCAGGAATAATGAATGTTAACTGCCCCGATATTGACAATAAAAGAATAAAAGGACGTTCATGAATATAGTTGGCAAAATTTGTTAGCCAATACACATTGTCTGGATCGGTTATAACTAGGCAATCCAAACCTCTCTCATCCATAGATATCAAGAGTTTGCTCTTCCGAGAGTTCAATTCTGACTCACTAGGATCAGTAAAAATAGGTAAATGAATCATTTTGTTTCCTGTATTTCATTTTGCGCAATTAGTATTCCAAGTAAAAACACTATTACGCCGTAAAAATTAATCAAAATTGCAAATACCCATGCTAAAAGCGAAGAATATGTATCCGATATGCCGGTGTTGATAGCAGTGTAAATATGGGAGCCTATGCCCACTACTACCAAGATTATTACCAGTAATATGGCTAGACAAAAGTAAAGGCGATAGAGCTTAGTAAAGCCAAATAATATCAGCCCTGCATACAAGGCTAAAAAACCAAGTGTTACCTCTGGATAACCTTCCTTTAATGGTGCATAAGCATGGCGTATTAATAGAATACTTATCCCGTTATACGAGACTGCCATAGCGAGCCAGACTGTCTGCATAATCAAACTTTGTCGAAACGTTACATTTGAAAATATCAGGTCTTTTATGTTAAGCATCTGCTCGAACCATTTCTTAGAAGCGATACGTCAAGGAAGCGCCAAATGTTCGAGGAGCATTTCTATAGGCACCAGTAAAGCCGAACTGGCTAAGCAAACCCGCTATATTTGTCAAAAATGCCTCGTCGGTCAAATTGTTTCCAAAAAGCGCAACTTCCCATTTATCATTGTCGCTTAATAAGGAGATTTTGGCGTTTAACAAAAAATACGGGTCTTGTTCAATACCGCTCGCAAGCAAATGTTCGCCTTTGTAAGAATAAGTAACAAATGAGCGCAGCTCGCCAATACCCTCTACGTTTTTACTATAATCAATAGATACTCCACCGGAAAACGTGGGTGTAAACAATAAGGATGTTCCAGATAAGTCTTCGCCACTTACAATGTAGTCTTTAAATTCTGAATCCATCCATGTTGCGTTAAAAAGCACAGTCAAATCTTTGGACACATTGTATCGTCCGTCTAACTCAAAGCCATTGCTAAGGGCTTTACCGGCATTTTCTAATCGAGTAATACCACCAACCACTTGGAAAATTTGAAGATCTTGATAATCCACGTAGTAAAATGAGCCATTTAGGGTTAAGTCCTTGTTTAACATTGTGGACTTAAAGCCAAGCTCATAATTAACAACTGTTTCTGGCGAGACAGAGTTTCTAGACTCGGGCGCAACTCTAAACCCAAGTGCTGCATTGGGTGCAGGATAGCTGTTAAACGCTCCAGATTTATAGCCTTTAGTCACGCTTGCGTATATAAGACTATTATCAATTTTGTAATCTAAAACAATTCTTGGCGAGAAGTCATTCCATTCATCTTCAAGGTTTAATCCACTAGGGTCGACTTGCCCATTTTCATCAATGAACTGAATGGGGGTAGGCACTATTAAACCTAAACCTCCTAGCGCTGCAGCGCCTTGTTCGTGAAGACCATTGTTATAATTCATCGATTTGGTATCTGAAGAATACCTAGCGCCAAAAGTTAAGTTTATGTCGTCGGTCAAAGCTTTTGTAGCATCACCGAAAATCGCAAAGCTGTCTGTTTGAGATGAAGTAAGACTATTTTCAAAAAATGGACTAGCGTTATTAAATGGGGTACCTGTAAATGCGCCTAAATCAGCCAGGCCAAGGACAAAATCTAAATCAGCTTTTTCTTTATGTAAACTGGTGCCTACTACCCAAAAGAAACGCTCACTATTAAACGATAGCCTAAGCTCTTGACCCACGGATTCACTTGACTCAATTGATTGTATGTTCTCACCAAGAAAGAATTCAGTACCATCATATTCTCTGGCTGATTCCGTTGTGTATTTACGGTAGCTTGACAACGAAGTAAGTGATAGCTCGGAGTTAATTTCCCAAGTGACGTCTAACCAGTGCTCTCGTAACACACGATCATACCGCGGAACCCCTGCTTGGCGATTATTGGCGGGGTTACCGAATGGGTCAAGGCCACCGTTTACTGCCTGATTGTCGGTTATGTTAGTGGTTAAGATACTTGTTGGCAGCGCAGATGCTATATTTTCGACATAGCCCGCGGTATCGTTATAGCTGCTCCATGTATTTGACAAGTTCACTTCAAATTCGTCGTTTACTAGCCAAGTTAATTTAACACCACCATTGGCTCTATCTTCCTGATAGCCATTTTGATCAGACAGAGTATTGGTTTGCCATCCGTCGCTTTTCGATAGCGATCCAAACAATTTTGCATAGAGTGAATCATCAACAAGCGGAATATTAGCTACTGCGCTTGTTTTTTGAGTGGAAAAATTTGCAAGTGATACTCTAAATGTACCTTCCAAAAATTCACTGGGCTTTTTGGTGATGATACTGATCGCGCCACCAATAGAGTTTCGGCCGAAAAGTGTGCCCTGCGGGCCTTTAAGTATTTCTACTCTCTCAACATCTAGTAATTCGGTTAACGCGCCGCCTAACCTAGACGCATAAACACCGTCTATATATACGCCAATGCTCGGATCAGCACCAATACTCGTATCATTAGTTCCAATGCCTCTAATATAAGTAATTGGGAAGGCGTCTGAACCTCCTACTACGCTTAAACTAGGCACGAGTGCTGTCAGATCGGAAAAATCATTAGCGCCAATATTATTCAATGTGTCCTCAGAAAATGCTGACATTGAAATAGGAACATCTTGAATACTTTGCGATCTTTTTTGTGCGGTTACTGATATTACTTCAAGTGCCTCGTCATCTAATACTTGTTGCAATGGATCAGCAATACTTTGAAACGCAACAGTTGTTGCAACCAACATTGTTATTTTACTAAGTTTAACATTCATATAGATATCCTCTTATTGCCATATACAATACGAGAAAACGCACTTGCATAATGTGCAGCTTGCGTCTATTTTTGTACCGTTACTGTTAATTAATTGTAAATACAGGTGCAAACTGCACGCTAAAGCAAATTATCGTAGGTGAGCGTTTAGGATGGAACTGATTGATAAATGTATCGTTGCAGATGTGCAAGATGTGCAACGCTTATTGGCGACCAATAAAAATTCTGCTGGATTGGTTTCAGTGAAAAATTTTACTCAAGCACAAGACTTAACATGGTCGTCTGGAAAATTCGACTTATATGAATATAAGGAAGAAGCATATGCTGGCATTAAAGATTTTTCAATTGCCGAGGCCTTCACTACTAAAACTAGATTATCCAATTTAATTTCTTTCGAATATATGCTTAACGGCGGTTCCGACTTAGAACTTGCGGGAAGGACCTTCATCAATAATGATATGCCAAGGCTTTATGTTACCTCTCACGGTAAATCGAGTGAGCAAACTCGCTTTCATAAGGCCGGGGAGAAATACAAAGGAGTAGGTATTTGGATTACGCCGAAAAAACTTGATGAACTATTTTCTATACATTCTATCGACTTCCCACATTCAATTGCTGAGGTATTGAAAGCCACAAACAACCGAGTGTTAGCCCTTCCACTTACCGGTAATATGCGCCACATTGTTGACCAAATACTTAAACATCCATTTTCTGAAAAGCTTAGTTTTCAATTCGTAGAATCGAAACTTACCGAGCTGCTTTGTTACACAATAAAGTGTATGCAATCGCCAGAAAATGCTTATAACAATGATAATCAGCTCTCCAACGCAAAAAATATTGCAATGAAGCGCCTGCTATCAAAGCTTGAAGGTGATTTGGAAAAAATTCCCAGTGTCGACGAGCTATCTGAAGAATTTGGCATGAGTAAGGCGCAACTTTCAAATACTTTTAAGTCTAGCTATGGCATGACAATTGGCGAATACATCACACAAAAGCGCATGCAACGTTCTCAAGCCTTAATTAAAGAAGGTAAACTCTCAATCCTACAAGTAGCTATAGAAGTAGGGTATTTGAATCAATCTAGCTTTGGTCGAGCTTTTAAGAAATTCTTTGGTTATTCTCCGCTAAAAGATAAGGCGCTTTAGTGTTGCACTTCACTCTGCGAACACTGCACACGATGCGAATGACAGTATTCCGCCCATAGATGTGTATGACATTGATACTAGTAGCAAAACAAGCTCTGTTGCATACAGCAAAATGATGTTTTATTCTCCCTATAATTAACATGAAAATAAGGAAAAAAGCATGGTATTGGGCTTACTTTCAATCAGCTTAAAAGTTGCTGACATTGCAATTTCAAAAGCATTTTATGAAAAACTGGGCTTTAATCAAATGGGCGGGCATGTGGATCAAAAGTGGGTCATTATGAAAGACGCAAACGATCAGGTCATTGGCTTATTCGAAGGAATGTTGAAAAAGAATATGCTTACGTTTAACCCTGGATGGGATGCCAACGCGCAAAACATTGATGATTATATAGACGTAAGGTACTTGCAAAAAATGCTTACTGACAAAGGTATTGACTGTGGTCAGATGATTGGCGAAAACAACAAGGGCCCCGCTAATTTTATGCTGACTGACCCTGATGGCAATCCTATTTTGATTGACCAGCATAGGTAGTTAACATTGTATTATGTTACATCATTAAAAAAGCCCGTAGACTATAAAATCTGCGAGCTTTAAAGCGTCCACATTGCAAGCTTATGCAATTACATCATGCCGACCATATGCAGTTTATCTGTATGTTTTTATTGAAGTAGTTACATGGGAAAACAAGTGAGACCTCACTTTATACCCCCCACCAGCTCAAGACTAAAGCTTAGGTTGAATTTTTGCTCAAAATCAACACATCAGTAGTTATTTTTACTTAAACATAATTCACTAAGGCAAGCTTTATAGCAATTATCATTAATACAATTCCTGCTATTTTATCAATTTTTTGTTTATGTTTATTGAAGCAAGGCAATATACTCGGGTGTGATAACAGCAGAGTAACGCCGCTATACCAAATAAAATGTGCCAATATAATGATCAATCCATAGCTTGCTTGCATTATCAACGGAGTATCTATCGACACGACTTGAGTAAAAATACTTAAGAAAAAGATAGATGTTTTTGGGTTTAAGATATTGCAAGTAAAGCCTGTACGTAACGCGATAAAAGGCGACATTTGAGTCCTTGGACTACTTTGGTCTTTATCTGAAATATCGCGAGTTGTTAGTAGCTGTAAAGAAAGATAAATAAGATAAGCGGTATAAATATTGGTATTTTTCAGGCCTTGATTATTACATGTTTTTGAGGATGCTCGTTAACTTGACATTACCGTCACAGGGGGTAGCAATCGGCTTGTATATAGTAAAATTACATTAACCTTTTACAAAAGTATAAAAGTATAAAAGTTAGTCTTCCTCAGTAAGCACATAATAAATACCTCTACCAATTCCTTTGCTTTGAATTAAATGGAGAGTTACCAGTTTCTCAAAATCTAATTTCCGAGCTGCCAGGCTACGTTGCGATATTTCACCATATTCACGTTGGGTAATACTGCCATACTCGGTAATGTATTCCAGAACTTGGCGATGATGTGGTTCAATTCTGGGCTTTCTTAATGGCTTTGCCTCCATCAGTTTAATGACGCGACGTAATTCGTCCAAAATCCCTTCAGCAAAATATTCTAACCAATTCGAAAAATCAATATTATCCTGAAGTTCATAATAATCTCCCTCTAAACCCACCGCTTTAAAGTAGCGAGTAATATTACGATTGTAATAATCTTCAAAGCTGAATATTTCAAATAAATCTAGTCCAGATTGTCCAAGTACCGCAGTTGTAATTAGCCTCGTTGTGCGACCATTACCATCCATAAATGGATGAATAATTACATGCTGTCGATGAAAAACGCCAGCTAGAATAATGGGGTCAATCGCACCGATGTTTGTGTTAATGAAATTTAGAAGTTCGTCTAATAGCTTTCTAACATCTTTAGCATCAGGTGGAATAAAGACTATTTCATCAATTTTACGTGGATTACGAATAATCACCGGATCCTTGCGAATAGCGCCACAATGGCTAGGATTATCCATCAACCCATCAGTCACATCGTTTTGTACTCGTTCAATAGATTTCGTCTTTAGCTTAAAACTTCCATCGCGCACCGACTGATAGAGAGTTTGCAAGGTGTTGTTATAGTTCAACACTTCTCTCTCGGTGTCTCTAATATGGTTTTTTTTAGTCTTTAATAGTCTCTTAACATCAGTTAGTGGGAGCGGGTTACCTTCAATACTTGTAGACGCATAAGAAGATAGTGCCCTGGCACTTAACTCAAGCTTTGCAATTGCAGTAGGCGCAAGTGATTTAGATTTTATTTCACCAGTGGATTCGCCTATTTCACGTATCAACGATAATAAACGATTACTAATTGTATATTTTGGGGTCCATTTCATAGCCTTAAAGTAGCCTAAAATTAGCCTTAAAGCAAGTAGGTGTTAGCCATAAAATAGCCTTAATATAGCCTTAAATGAATAGCAGTATAGGGTGTTTTCACTTGATCGAAAAAGCCCGTAGATCATTAAATCTGCGGGCCCTAGAACTACTATATTGCAACCATGTGCAATGCTATGCAACAGCTACATCATGCCGCCCACTCATAACTCAAACAACTGATATTTAATCAAAAAATAAATAACACAAAGTGGGATACCCCACATTATACCCCGGCCGTTCAAGGGACATAGTTAAGCTGTTGAAAAAAAATAAAAAATATTTTTTTTGTTAAAATCAAACAACGTGGTTCACTACTAAACCAACACAAAATCTAATATTGTTACGACTCATTATCTGCATAGCCACCAGCCCGTGTGAAAACTATTATAAATTTGAGTAATTGGTTAAAACCAACGAAAAAAGGCTCTTTAGATTAAATTCTGAATTATATTTGATGTAAAGCTACCTATTAATTTACGAAGCGTTGCATAAAAGTTTTCCTTCGGGAGTTTTTACACAGCCTGAGCCAATTGTGGACATTAAGCCTTTGCAAATTTAATGGCGATCTCTCTTTTGGGGACCCATCTCTAAAATGCCAAAGACGAACAACAACGCTTAATAATGACACGACTTCCACTGCACATAATCATGCTTGAAATAGCAGGAACTGATTATCAGATTCCAGTGAAAGCTAGCAGGAAAGTGTATTAATTAAGGATCAAAATTAACACCGAATCATCTTTTCCAAAACTGATCACATCAAGTCCCAACGCCATTATTCAATCTTTCCTTCAAGATCATAGTCCTTCACAAAGTTCCAAACCTCCTCGGTCGCATTGATATCCATGTTCCCTCTGAAACCTGGCCAGTCATGACCGCCACCCGTTATTTTAAGATGATGGACTTCCACACCTTGATCTCCATTTAAATATTCAAGTCGCTCTACCGTGCTTCCATCTTCTGCATCAATATCAGGGATATTGGACGTGACGGGAGTTATTTCTGTGTTGTTATGGTTTGTCCAGAAGTCAAGCAAGCCCACTATACTTGAGTAAGCAACTATATCATCTTCAGTACCATGTATTTGAAGAATGGGCATAGGGTTTGACGGTGAACAATCGTTGATAGCATGTTGATACATAGATCCTGTCACTGAAGCGATAGCGGCAATCCTGTCTGAGAGCTTACATGCCAAATGGAAACTGAAAAAGCCGCCCATGGACATTCCAGTGGAGTAAATTCGGTTCGAGTCGATGTTGAAGTCTTTCTCCACCTCATCTAGCAGAGCTTGAATAAAATCCACATCAGCATTGTTGTCGGCGGTCAGTGTCCATCTGTTGGAAAGTCCATTTGGGTGAACGGCTATGAAGTTGTAGCTCTCTGCCTGCTCATTGAACTTAGTGTAGCCATAATTGAACTCCATATTGCTTGTCAGTCCGTGAAATGACAACAGCAACGGCTGTGAGGTATTCCTCGTATAGTTTTCAGGTACGTAAATGATATATTCCCGAGTAGTCCCATTGACTTCTATCTGCTTCATGATTTTACCCCTTTGAATGACGGGGGTTGATGGTTCAAAGTAGTAGGCGTATTTATCTAATATAGACTTAGCAACTTCTTTCAAATCGATGTTATGACCCGCACTATAGTCGTAGGCATCGAGATTAATTCCATAAATATGGCTTAACCAGATAAATTCAGCTAAATCCAGCAATAAGCCATTTCCATGACCGTGACCTTTTTGATCTGAAAAGATAGACGTATCGGCGTTGCTACCTATAAGTTCTGTAATATTCGGTAATTGTCCTGCTTCAAACATATTTCTCAGTTCGATTGCAGCAAAAGCGTAAGGTAAATTGATTATTTCTGTATTAGGGTACAGTGATCTAAGTGCATCAATATCAACTTGGATTTTACTATCAATGCCGTCAATAATCGTATTCTCATAAGTGGCTGCATCGCTATAGTCAGCGGGGAAGTCTAACCAAGGTGTGCCTATTACAATTTTAGTGTTTGGTTTTTTAGACAACGCATAATCTATCCAAAGTGTATAACCTTCCATGGTTGGACTAGCAGTCATACCAAATAATTCAACTTCTCCGGTATCAAGGATAGCTTGAACTGCATTTCTATGGCCTTCGTCCTCCCAAAGCGCAATTGGTGTTCCTGTTTCACCTGGCGAAGATTCTACGTGTTGACTGTGAGCATCAACTCCTAATCGTGTCATATGAGTAGGGATTTGTCTGGCGATAGGTGCAAAAAAACTGTGCCCCATAAATAGAGTATTGTATCGAGTAACAGGCGTGGCGACTTCCTCATTGATTATGGCAGCGAACTCTGGAAAATAATGCATGATTTCAGCGTCATTTATCCAGCTACCATTTTCATTCTGAAAGTCCCCCCACATATCAACATAACGGGTTATTTTGTCGCTAATACCTAACTCTTCATAGCGGGCAAGAACTGGATCTACATACACTGGATTATGACCGTCGTCGTCATCAAAATCAGGACCGTAGACTAGATAAGTAATGGGGCTATCAATAGTAATCTCGTCCACAGGACTCCACGTACTAACATTTTGCCACGCGCCTCGAGGCAAAGCGTTATACATATAAATCCCCTTGATAGAAGGATGATTACTGTGAGCTAATTGCCAGCTAATGATAGAGCCGCGAGAGCGCCCGCCAACAACGATATGGTCTGGGTCTAAATTGTATGTATCCGCATTCGCTCTTACCCATTCAAACATCACTTGCGCATCAGCTATACCTATGGCGGTGTCATCAGCGCCGCCGATTGTTGGTATTGACTCCCAGCTAACAGTTGCATAGCCTTCATTGGCGATAGCATGTAACTCTTTTTCGCTCATGCCATCAGCAGAACCACCATTGCCATGAGCAAACAGATAAATAGGCATCGGCTTAGATTGGTCATACGCTAAGTGAATATTTAACCATTGGCGTTCTGAATCGTCCGTACCATAAGGAATGTGAACATGATCCCACCGCCCACTATTTGTCTGAGAGGTTATTTCAACCTCAACGCTCGCGGACTTACTTCCGCCTGAGCCAGAACACGAAAGTATATAAGTTTTATTGCCTATTTCGGGTTCTGATATTGTTTTGTTGCCAGAACTTGCTTTATCTCCGCTCCAACTTCCAGACGCAGAGCATGTATCTGCATTAATGGTAGACCAAGTTAAATTGAACTCTGTGTTCACTTCAACACTTTCGGAGGATGCTGACAATGTAACAGTTGGAGTGGGGGGAGTCGGAGGAGGTGCAGAGTCACTATCACTGCTGCTGCCACCACCACATGCTGATAATCCTTTGAGAAACAACAAACTACAAATCAACAAAAAACGATTATTACGCATACTAACCCCCCTTTAAAACTACAGATTGAATCAATTGTAGCTCACACTATCAAAAAGTCGCTTTAGGTTAAAGGTTATTTACAATACTTTACTCAATCTATCTCTATCGTTTGATCAGTAGCATTTTAGTTTGACACCAGTATTTTCTATAAAGATTTTCATTCTGTTTTGTCTTTAAAATCAGCAGGTAACACTTTTAATAGTTTCTGTTTTATTTCAACTACATTTTTTATCATGGAAAATTTGGTACGGTTAGATACAGGATAAATGTGGACATCAAGGGCCATTGTCGGGCAGATGAAAGTGGGATTAAGTACTGTGTTTATGTTTTACGCGCAACATATGCAGTCAAACTAAGTTATTTATGGTCATAACGAAATTGGCCTAAATGTCTACTCGTATAATAGAAGGCATTAAGCTTGGCAGGAAGGTAGCTTTTACTTGCTCACAATTAAAACATAAGAAAGGTATTAACAAATATTGATAAGCAGCTAATAAAAAAGCCTGAATATTACTATTCAGGCTTTTCTTTAAATGGTTAAAGCTTTAGTTATAGATTAAAAATCTATTACATCATGCCGCCCATTCCACCCATGCCGCCCATATCAGGCATAGCAGGAGCATCTTCTTTTGGTGATTCAGCAACCATTGCTTCAGTTGTGATCATCAGACTAGCAATTGACGCTGCAAATTGTAATGCAGAACGAGCTACTTTAGTTGGGTCAAGAATACCCATCTCTATCATGTCGCCGTATGTGTCATTAGCAGCATTGTAACCAAAGTTACCTTTACCGTTTTTAACTGCATTGGTAACAACAGAAGCTTCAGCACCTGCGTTAGAAGCGATCTGACGTAAAGGAGCTTCCATTGCGCGTAGCGCTAGTTTTATACCTAACGTTTGGTCTTCGTTATCACCCGTTAAGTCAACTAACTTAGCTGCAGCGCGAACCAAAGCAACACCACCACCAGGCACAACACCTTCTTCTACTGCGGCGCGTGTTGCATGAAGTGCATCTTCAACACGTGCTTTCTTCTCTTTCATTTCAACTTCTGTCGCTGCGCCAACTTTAATTACCGCAACACCACCAGATAGCTTAGCTAAACGCTCTTGTAGTTTTTCTTTATCATAATCTGAAGATGACTCTTCAACTTGTGAACGAATTTGGTTACAACGACCTTCAATAGCATCATGATCGCCAGCACCATCAACAATAGTTGTATTGTCTTTAGTAATAACAACGCGTTTTGCTGTACCTAGGTCTTCAAGTTGCACTTTTTCAAGTTCTAAACCGATTTCTTCAGAAATTACAGTACCGCCTGTTAGAGTAGCGATATCTTGTAACATTGCTTTACGACGGTCACCAAATCCAGGTGCTTTAACAGCAGCTACTTTAACGATACCGCGCATATTGTTAACTACTAAGGTTGCTAAGGCTTCGCCTTCAACATCTTCAGCAATAAGCAACAATGGCTTAGATGCTTTAGCAACTGCTTCAAGTGTAGGCAACAATTCACGAATATTAGTGACTTTCTTGTCAACTAATAGGATGAACGGGCCTTCAAGTTCTACTGTGCCGTTTTCCTGATTATTCATGAAGTATGGAGAAAGGTAACCGCGGTCGAACTGCATACCTTCAACAACGTCGAGTTCGTTGTGAAGTGCTTGACCTTCTTCAACAGTAATTACGCCTTCTTTGCCAACCTTGTCCATTGCTTCAGCAATGATTTGGCCAACAATTTCATCAGAGTTTGCAGAAATAGTACCTACTTGAGCAATCGCTTTGGTGTCTGCACATTCAGTAGAAAGATTCTTAAGTTCTTCTACAGCAGCAATTACAGCTTTATCGATGCCGCGCTTAAGGTCCATTGGGTTCATACCCGCTGCAACAGACTTCAAACCTTCAATAACGATAGCTTGTGCTAAAACAGTTGCAGTAGTTGTACCGTCGCCTGCTTCGTCATTTGCCTTAGACGCCACTTCTTTAACCATCTGTGCGCCCATATTTTCGAATTTATCTTCTAATTCGATTTCTTTAGCAACAGACACACCATCTTTAGTAATAGTTGGTGAACCGAAAGATTTGTCGAGTATAACGTTACGGCCTTTTGGACCAAGCGTTACCTTAACTGCATTAGCTAGAATGTTTACGCCATTTAGCATTTTATTGCGAGCATCAATACCGAAACGTACTTCTTTTGCTGCCATGATTAATTTCCTCTAAATTTGTTACTAACAGGCTTCGTTTATTGCTACTTGAGCGAAAACAAAGCCAAAAATAAACGTCAACTATACAAATAATTTTGCAAAAGTTGTTTTATTCAACAACCGCCAAGATGTCGCTTTCGCTAAGGATAAGCACTTCTTCGCCGTCTAACTTTTCAGTTTTTACGCCATAGCCGTCACTGAAGATGACCATGTCACCAACTTTTACGTCTAAAGCTTTAACGTCGCCGTTTTCTAAAACGCGGCCGTTACCTACAGCAATCACTTTGCCGCGTGTTGATTTTTCAGCTGCAGAACCAGTTAAAACAATACCACCGGCTGACTTAGTTTCTTGCTCATCGCGTTTAATGATTACGCGGTCGTGTAAAGGACGAATTGCCATTTTCAAATCTCCTGAAAATTCCAATGTATGGTTGGTTTAGGTTAAAACAATTGCACAAAACAGCTGCTATATTTAGCAAAAACTCTGCAGTTAATCGTTAGGTTGCGTGTAAAATGGGGTTGCCCCCACATAACACAAGGGCTTTTTATAAAAAAATTCTATTTTGACCGATTTTTTTCTTTGTCTTCATCAAATGGAGCTTTCTCAGGAGAAAGAGAGGGATCGTGTGAACGCTCCGATGAATCCTCGCTTACCTCTTTAATATGAGTAATAACACTCGCAGGTTTTTCAGCATCAGTTTTATCTACATACTCGGCATCAAAGACCGAACCATCATCTTCAGGCTGCTTAAATTCAGATGAAGCCGAACCATTGAAACCTTGCTGATGAAATGTAAATCCTCCCTGCATTTTACCCGACTTCATAAATGATTTTACAATCGAGGCTGCAATTGGTCCTCTGGTAAAAGGTAATGTAAATAACAAACCAGCAATGTCAGTAATAAACCCAGGCGTTACTAATAATACACCGGCGACCAAAAGCAAAAGTCCCTCACTCAATTCTTTACTCGGCATTTCGCCCTGGGCCATTTTCAGTTGTACGTCACGTAGCGTATTCGCTCCTTCTCTGCGCACGAAGTAAGCGCCCAAGAATGCAGTTACCAAAACCACCACAAAAGTGTTCCAACCACCGATGTTGTCGCTGACGTTAATTAACAACATGATTTCAAGAATAGGCAGTACTGCAAAAAGTATAAATAAGCGACCGAACATGCCGTCTCCTGATAACTTAAGTTTCTGTTAATAATATATAGGTATTATAATCCCCTACGACACACAGATCTTGGGGCAAAACGAAATAAATCAATATTGTTAAAACTCCTCAACTTGAACCGCACAAGATAATAAGGTTTGCACTGTCTCTTGTTTGAAACGATAAAAATAATTAAACGTATACGAAAGAAGACAAGGTTACAGCGGGTCTTGTTGCATACAACTAGCATATAGATACATACTGCACTCAATTGGATAAGAGGTTTTAAGGTTATATGAAGTTTTTTCAGCAGTTCAAAATGTCAGTTAGGTCCTGGATACTCGTCTCAATGGCAGTGGTTATCGCATACCCGCAAGTGGGCATCGCACAAATTGAAGTTTCTCCGCAGTCTTTATTTGACGATACGCCAAGTTTCTTAAAAGTTGAACAAGCCTTTCAAATGGATTTCGAACAATCTGGCGACCAGTTGATTGTAAAGTGGGATATTGCTGATGGCTATTACCTTTATAAAAAGCAGTTCAAGATTGAAGCTGAGGGCGCAGTATTAGGCCAAGCCACTTATCCTGCTTCGATTCAAATTGAAGACGAATACTTCGGTTTATCTGACGTTTTCAAACAAGATATGCAAGTTGTTTACCCAATCATAAAAGCTAATCCGGATGCTGTTGTTAAAGTTAGATTTCAAGGCTGCGCTGAAGCCGGGCTTTGTTACCCACCCAAAAAGAATGACATCTATTTAACCGAAGTAAATGCCCGCATTGGCAGCTCACCAATAAATCAATCAGACGACATTGACCCATTGAAAAGCCTATTTGGCGAACAACCTAGCTTTTTAAAAGTAGAAGAAGCTTTCGGTTTCGAGTATGAACAAAAAGACGGCAAGCTTGTCGTTCATTGGGACATAGCCGATGGATACTATCTTTACAAAAAGCAATTCAAAACCGTTATTAAAAATGGTGAATTAGGCCAACCCACGTACCCAGCATCAACAGAAATTGAAGATGAGTTCTTTGGAATTTCAGACGTTTTCTTTGAAGATATTAGCGTTGAATATCCAATAATTGCGGCTAAACAAGATGCTGCCGTTAAGCTTAGATTTCAAGGCTGCGCCAAAGCTGGCCTTTGTTATCCGCCTACAACCAAAGTCATTTATTTAAACGCTGAAGGCGGCACTTCAAGTTTACAGAACGATTCAAGCAATTCAGCACAATCAGGTAGCAATGTGCCCCAGTCTGAGCAGTTCACGCTTGCGGATCGATTACTCTCAAACGAGAGCTTATTAATTACCCTAGGGCTGTTTGTTTTACTTGGCCTTGGACTCGCATTTACACCTTGCGTATTTCCTATGTACCCCATTCTTTCGAGCATCATCGTAGGAGCAGGTAAGGACAAACTGACGACTTCTCGCGCTTTCTTTTTGTCTTTTGTATATGTTCAAGGTATGGCAATCACCTATTCTTTATTGGGCTTAGTAGTCGCCTCGGCTGGTGTTCAGTTTCAAGCAGCTCTGCAGTCACCTGTCATCCTAATTATTTTTATCGTGTTGTTTGTGGCATTAGCTGTCGCAATGTTCGGTGGATACGAAATTCAATTACCATCGAAATGGCAAGAAAAACTCAATGGTGTAAGTAATAGCCAGAAACCAGGCAATCCTATTGGTGTATTCATTATGGGCGTAATATCTGGCCTAGTTGCTTCGCCTTGCACAACCGCACCATTGACCGCTATTTTACTCGTCATTGCACAAAGTGGCGACTTAACATTAGGCTTTACCGCGCTCTACGCCTTGAGCATTGGTATGGGAATACCACTTATTCTATTTGGTATGACCGGCGGTAAGCTGCTACCAAAGGCAGGCCAGTGGATGAATGTGGTCAAAGCCAGTTTTGGCTTTATGATGCTAAGCGTAGCGATTTTATTCGTTGAACGCTTTATTATTGCAGATTGGACAATGCTGCTATGGGTTGGCTTAGGTTTAGCTATGTTCAGCTATTGGTTTGTCGTTAATCTAGACAGTAAGACGACCTTCTTGAAGGGTGTCCGCACCTTACTCATCCTGACTGGCCTAGTCGTATCGATTGTAGTCGGCATTAATAGCACCGCTAAGCTAGGTTGGCATGGTTTTGTGATATCAGCCCCTAAAACACAATCACAAACAAGCCAAAATGAAATTAATGAATTAAGAGAAGCGATTAATCAATTGATATTGGCTTCTCAGGAGGAAGGCACACAGCTAACTGTGATAGAACAAAACAAAGGCTCCAAGTTAAACGAAAAAGGCCATCCAGAGTTCATGGTTGTAAAAAACCTTGAGGACTTATATGGCAAAGTTGCAGCAGCGTCTGCTGAAGGTAAGTCAGTCATGGTGGATTTGTATGCAGATTGGTGTGTTGCGTGTAAAGAATTTGAAGCCCGCACGTTCCCTGATCCAAGAGTGATAAAAGCCTTGGAAAATACCGTATGGATGCAAATCGATTTGACCGATAACACGCCCGAAGGATTAGAATTTCAAAGAAATTTTGATATTACCGGGTTACCTACCATACTTTTCTTTGACAAAGATGGTTATGAACTGCCCCGCTCAAGGGTTACTGGCTTTATGAAAGCTGAAGCTTTTGCTCTTCATGTTGAAAATTCTCTAAATCAAAGCTAACTATTTTTAATTTCAGTACGATAACCTATATACCGACGAGCAATTAACAGTCGTTCAAGCCGCAGCCCAAATAGGCCGTGGCTTTCATGTCAAATTATTGGCGCTATATGCCCTTAATTTGTCGTTGATCCCTTGTGGTTTTAGGTTTACTTTGTATGAAATTTTTAATTGGAATGCTATGAATAGCTTGTCAATAAAGGCCATCTCATCAATAACATTGGTGCTTGCATTGAGCTTTACACTTGTCATTTTTGAGTTTGCCATGGTTGCGCTGCTGCTAAACACAGTGGGCACCCTTGCCTCTTTATATTACTTAAATTCAAATACTAGTGAAACAAATGACACAAATGGCACGATTGTCGCGGAGCAAGCTTCTATCGCTGCTTCGCTAAAATATGTTGAGTCAGTCACACAAGAATTTGTGCCCGCATTATCAGAATGTGAAAGTAACCTAAGTGATATTTTAAGCACCCAAGACGATGCAGTAAATACATTGAGTACGAGTTTTGCTGCCTTACAAAACTTAGTTGAAGTGCAATCAAATACTATTCAAACGCTTATTAGAATTGATGGCGAAGGCGAAGAGCTTTACAGCGAAAAAATGCGCCAGTTTGCGGACAGCACCTCGATTACACTAGATAGATTTATCCAATCCACAGTAAAAATGTCAGCCGCATCTATGGAACTACTTGAACGCGTAACGCAAATTTATACCAGCGTGCCACAAGTAATGAAAGCCTTAAAAGACATTGACAGCATTGCCGACCAAACCAATCTTTTAGCGTTAAACGCAGCTATTGAAGCCGCTCGAGCCGGTGAACACGGCCGCGGATTTGCTGTGGTCGCCGATGAAGTAAGATCGCTTTCAAACCGTTCATCAGAATTCAGTGATGCTATCCAAGCCCAGTTGAAAAGTATGAGCCAACAAATTGAGGAACTTACCACAGAAGTTGGTGAACTTGCCTCTTATGATGTGAGCTATGTTATTGCAGCTAAGAAAGAAATCAACGAAGCCTTGCTGAGTATTATTGCAAAGGCTGAATCAGACGCTAACGTGACTAGTGGACTAGAAGTAACAGCTAGTGAGTTAGAAGAGGCGCTTAACACGGCAATAAGAGGGCTACAATTTGGCGATATTAACGGTCAAAATTTACAGTTTACCGTTTCGTCCATCTCCTTTATTAGGGAGCATATTGAGAACCTGTCACTGGATAATGCAGATGAAACTGCTAACGAATTACACGAATATTTAGAGACTATGAAAACCCGTAAATCAAATATCCACAATCCTGTTTCCGCAACCAGTATGGCTGCTGGCGACATCGACCTGTTTTAAGAAGAGGCAACTATGAGTGAAAAAGCATTATTAATTCCTGAACGTTTTGACTTTGGGTATCACAAAGAGTTTACCGATCAATACCAGAAGCTATTGGAAGAAAATAGTATTACTGAGATCGCTTTAGACTTCAGTCGAGTAAGTTATTTGGACAGCTCTGCGCTTGGTATGATGGTACTTTTCCAAAAGAAAGCAAAAGGCAAAAATGTATCTGTAAGAATAAGAGGTGCGAGGGATAGTGCTAAAGAAATTTTGGAAATCGCAAATTTCGATCGTTTATTCAACATTTCGTAAATAGAGATTTCAATGCGCGTACTTATTATAGAAGATGATTCTTTATTTGCAGAAATCCTCGAGACTTCTCTTGGAGAAAAGCAATGCGAGACGATTGTTGCCGACCATTTACAAGCCGCGAAAGACCAGCTGCTCGGAGCCCCTTTCGACTTCATCTTACTCGACAATCACTTACCTGATGGCGACGGTATCAATTTTGTAAGTTTTATTAAATCGCTTAAGTATCAAGTTCCTGTAATGATGGTGACCGCAGAAGACAATCAAATTGTGATGTCTGAAGCATTTGACAAAGGCGCCGACGACTTCCTGATCAAGCCTATAAGTGTCGATTTGCTATGGCAAAAAATACAGCGCTGCCGCGCAAACTATGACAAAGAAGCCGAAATTATCAGAAATACCATCAGTCTTGAAAAGCTGATTAATCAGCAGAAACAAGAAGAACATTTGGCGCGTTATGTATATGAACATGTTGCTGCTTCAACAGAAACTGAGACCGATTGCGTTGACACCTACATACAATCATCAAGCTCATTCAATGGTGACGTGTTTATTTGTGGCACTGCACCCAACGGCAATCGATTTGTCATTTTAGCGGATGCGACGGGGCATGGTTTAGCCGCAGCAATCTGCATATTGCCGCTAGTTGCCACCATTCGGGCTATGATTAGAAAAGGGTTAACGCTCGCCCACATATTGCATGAAGCGAATAAAAAACTTAACACAGAATTACCTGACGACAAGTTTGTTGCCCTCATCGGCGTTGAAATTAATTTTCACATGCAAGAACTTCAACTATTTAATGGCGGAATGCCTGACATAATTGCCCTTAGAACCGATAAATCAATCTTGCAATACCCGTCGAAATCAATGGCCTTAGGGATCTTGGATCCGGAAGATTTTGATCCCGCTATTATAACTCTTAAAACAGGTCCAATTCGTAATTTATTTTTCTATAGTGATGGCATTATTGAGCAGCCCGGCCCTGATGGTGATGCGTTTGGGATGCATCGCTTATTGGACATTTTCGAACGATATGATTACAAAGAAAGCCTTGTAAGTCGCATCGTTAATGAATTTACTGTATTTAACAATATGGCGGAATTACTCGATGACCTTTCCATGTGTGACTTGCAAGTAGAAGCCCTAGTCGAAAGTCACTTATTCGAAAAAAAGAAAGAGGTGCCATCAAGTATCGGAAAGATTACCGCAACATTGGATATTGAAGGAATGCTGATTGCCAATACAGACATTGTAGGTTGCTTAGATAGCATCATGCGCAGTGCTGGTATGGTCGGCGATCTACGACAACGTGCATTTACAGTTTTTGCTGAATTGGTCAGTAATGGTCTTGATCATGGGATTTTAGACTTAGACTCAAATTTAAAGAATGACTTCGCGGGATTCGCAGATTATTTGCAGCTTAAAGAAGAAAGATTAGAGAATATTGGTGAAAATGACAAACTTAGCATGAAATTTGCTTACTCACCGAATACAGACGAAATTGACTTTGAAATCCTTGATACAGGAAAGGGTTTTGATATTTTTAAAGAGAAAGAATTGGACGACAACGCATTATCAGGCAGAGGCATAGAGCTTATTAGAAAGCTTTGTAACACCGTAGACGTTGTTTCACCTGGAAATAAAACCTTAGTTAACTTGAAAAGAGACTTCTAGCCAATGAGTAAACATATTTTGGTAGTAGATGATTCACCCTCTATTCGTCAAATGGTACAAGTGACGTTGAAGTCGGCGAATTACAAAGTGACCACTGCAGAAGATGGTCAAGCTGCTTTAGACCTGTGCAAACGAATGCAATATGATTTTGTACTTACCGATCAAAACATGCCGAGAATGGACGGACTAACTCTCATTAAATCATTGAGAGGGATGGCCACGTATCGAAAAACGCCTATTGTCGTTTTAACAACCGAAGCCAGTGATAGTATGAAAGCGCAGGGTCGCGCAGCTGGTGCCACCGGATGGATGGCAAAACCTTTTGACCCTCAAAAATTATTGAGTGTCGCTGCAAAAGTTTTACCTTAAACAAAATGTTAAGTAAAAGGCGACCTCAATGTCTATAGACATGAGCCAATTCTTTGGCGTTTTCTTTGAAGAAAGCCAAGAGCATCTCGAAGAGATGGAGCATCTGTTGATGAGCATCTCTCTTGATGATCCTGATCCTGAAGACTTGAATAGTATTTTCAGAGCTGCGCATTCTATTAAGGGCGGCAGCGGAGTCTTCGGGTTTGATGCATTAACGGGCTTAACGCACGTAATGGAAAATATCCTCGACCTAGCCCGCAAAGACGAATTGGCTATTACTAAAGTTATCGTCGACCAACTCCTCATCACAGTAGACACATTAAAAAATATCCTCAAATCTTATCAAAACGAAGACGATATAGACTGGGCTGCAATCGAAAAAGGCACTGTTCAACTTGAAGCACTGCTTAAAACAGAAGGCGGCTCTGAGCAGTCGTTAACATCAGAAGACGAGAGTGGATTCGGCTTTTTTGATGTTCCAGTGCAAGATGACGATGACAGCTTCGGTTTCTTCGACCCCTTAGATGCTAATGATGAATCGGAAGAAGAGGGCTTTGGTTTATTTGCCGAGTCAGAGGATGTTGACGACGATAGCTTCGGCTTTTTCGATGATGAACCCACAAAAATACCTGCAGCATCCACGCTTGAATCACAAGAAAATGATGATGTAATAGAAACGCCTAAGCCTGTTCCTTCAGTAACAACTAAATCAGAGGAAAAGACCGCTACTGCAGGAAAAACAACAGTTGCTGGAAAAAAACTTGTAAAAAAAGCAGAATCAAAAGAATCAGGTTCTATTCGAGTGGATACCATGAAAATCGACTCATTGGTTAACCTCGTTGGGGAGCTAGTGATAACCCAGTCAATGATTAAAATTGTTGGCCGCGATGTGCATGGTGAAGTGGAAGAAAAGCTGGAGGGCGCAATAGGTGAGCTATCGCGCAATATACGTGAAATTCAAGAGGCCGTAATGTCAATGCGCATGCTGCCGATGTCGTTTGCTTTTAACCGCTTCCCTCGTGTTGTGCGCGACCTCGCAGACAAGCTAGGTAAAGACTTAGAGTTAGTTATTGAAGGCGGCGCAACCGAAATAGACAAAGGAATGATTGAGAAACTTGTCGACCCTCTAACGCATTTAATCCGCAATAGTGTTGACCATGGCATTGAAATGCCTAATATTCGAGCCGCAGCAGACAAACCCAAAGTAGGTACCGTTGTGCTTAATGCAGAGCAGCGCGGCAGCAGTATTTTAATCACGATTACCGACGATGGTGCAGGTCTTAATAGAGAACGAATTTTAGAAAAAGCTATGAACAGTGGTATGGATGTTAGTGAAGATATGCCTGACGAAAAGGTTTGGCCTCTAATATTTGAAGCTGGCTTCTCTACAGCAGAAGCAGTCACTGATGTCTCAGGACGTGGTGTTGGTATGGACGTCGTGCGACGGAATATAGAATCCATTGGCGGCAGAGTAGAAATTGAATCGACCGCTGGGAAAGGCTCAGTATTTAGAATTCGTTTACCGCTCACCCTGGCTATTGTAGATGGCATGTGTATTTCGGTAACCGACCAGACGTTCATCATTCCATTGACCAACATCATTGAGTCGATGCAACCAACAAAAGACCAAATTAAAAGCATTGGTAACGATCAGCTATTGTGGGTAAGAGAAGAATATTGGCCCTTAGTACCATTGCACGAATTGATGGGTATTGAGGGCGCCAACACCGATCCTACAAGCGCTATAGTAGTGCTTGTTGAAACCTCTAGAAAGCGATTTGGATTATTAATCGATGCACTCGAAGGTCAACAACAAGTGGTTATCAAAAGTCTAGAACAACATTACAAACGCATACCTGGCGTTGCCGGTGCAACTATTATGGGTGACGGTGGCGTCGCTCTTATTTTAGACATTGAGTCTATTGCATCCGTCGTATCAATACCAAATCAATCGGAGGTGTCAATTGTCAGCTAATAACAAAGCCAACGACTCACAATTGTCTGCAGAATCCCAACAAGAGTTTTTAACGTTCGTGTTGGGCGAAGAAAATTATGCCTTAGACATTATGACTGTCAAAGAAATACGCGGCTATGAATCTGTAACTAAAATTGCAAACACACCCGACTACATAAAAGGCGTGCTCAACCTGCGTGGCGATATCGTGCCCATTATTGACTTGCGCATTAAGTTTAATGTTGGCGAGGTAACTTACGACGAGTTCACTATTGTGATCATGCTAATGATTGGTGAGCGTGTTGTAGGCATCGTGGTTGACGAAGTGAGCGATGTTATCAAGGTAAATAATGATGATATTAGGCCGCCACCGGAATTTGGAGTGGCCTTTGATAGCGCTTATTTGCATGGTTTAACCACCATTAATGAACAAATGATAATTTTAGTTAACATCCAAAAATTAATATCAAGTGATGAACTTGGCTTGTGCGATCCTAGCCAAAAAGTGGAGCAATAGTAATATGAAAATCCTACGCGTGTTTGACAATATCAAACTTACTGCAAAAATGTCTGTTATAGCTATACTCTCCTTAATTGGCTTAGCGTTGCCAACTTATCACTACACGGAGTTATCTCTGAGTGGTCAAGCATCTGATGAGATAGAGTTGCAAGGCATTACCCCTGCATCTGAAGTTATTATGTTGAAGAAACTATTCGCGGAGCATCGAGGAATGTCCGCTCGTTTGTTTGGCGGCGATGAGACGGTGTCAAGCGCCTTAAGCGCCAAAGGCAATGAGATCGACAAACAACTATCGCAAATAAGAAACGATATTCAAGAGGCAACGGACGAAAATAAATTAATGCGGGACTTAGATAGTTTGGTGAACACTTGGAAGCAAGTCCAGTCCAGAGTATCTAGTCGACAATACGACAGGGCGAGCTCTTTTGCTGAGCACTCAGCATTAATATCTGACAGCGATGCCTTAGCATCAGATATATTGAAATTCTTTTTACTCAGCTATGACCCCTCAGCAGCGAGTTATCACACGATTATCGCTAACTTTGAAAACTTACCTCGCTTAGCTAACGCATTAGGAAAAGTGAGGGGCTCGGCAGCGGGTGTGCTAGCGGTAGGAACGATAAGCGATGCACAAATAGGGGTTATTCGAGGGTATTTAAATACCGTCAAGGAACCAGCTCGAGATTTTGATTACAACATGTTATCCGCATCAGACGCTGATGAGCGATTCAATGAAATTCGTCAAAAAAGTGCAGAAATAAGCAATAAAATTAACGAGTTAGTCGTTTTAACAAATCAAGAAGTGCTAGGCAGTAATGAGTTGAATTATTCTTCATCTCGCTTTTTTGATCAATACAGCGATGTGATTAACGCCTTGTATACATTGCACGAAACTAGTATCGGCATGCTTAGAAATGTTATCGAAGAGAGAGTCGAAAACAATAATGCACTGCGCAGAACTACATTCATGACTATCGGGGTTTTGCTGATTATCAGTTTGCTGATCGGTTTTATTATTGTTCGGTCTTTAAACTCCTCGGCAAAAAACTTAATTGGTTCATTTAAAAAGATATCTGACGGTGACTATGAGATTGATTTCAATGTTAAGCGAAAAGATGAAATGGGCATTCTGGAAAAAGAGTTATCAACGTTAACACAGCAACTCAGAGACGCCGCTGTAGTTGCGCTTGAAGCATCAAAAGTTAAGCAAGCGCTAGACAGCTCTTCAATGTGCTTCATGATGTCTAATTCAGATCGAGAAATCGTTTATATGAATGAATCAGTAGCTAAGCTAATGAAAGAAAGTGAAGCTGAAATTCGAAAAGAGCTTTCACACTTTAATGCAGCCACTCTGATCGGCACTAAAATAGATAGTTTCCTTAAGAATACAGAGCAACTCACAAGCACGCATACGACTCTCTTAGACATGGGTGAAAAATCATTCCAGCTCAACGTTAATCCAATTATTGACGGTGATGGTAACGCTTTAGGTAATTCGATCGAATGGTTAGACATGACTGCAATTTTTGAAGAAGAGCGCAGAGTCGCTCGTATTTTAGAGGCGCTAGACTCATCTTCAACTAACATCATGATAGCAGATGCGAATCGTGACATTATTTACATGAACCGCTCACAAGTAGAGATGTTCAAATCAACTCAGGCCGATTTAAGTAAAGTGCTTCCAAACTTTGACGCAAACGATATTATTGGTAATAGCGTGGATAGATTCGATCAAGAAGCAAGTCATAAGAAAGATTTACTGGATAGGTTAATTGAAGCTCAAACTTCAGAAATAACCCTCGGCGCTAGATATTTTCGCTTAACTGCAAACCCGATTTTGTCTAAAAGTAATGAACGCATAGGCACGGTTGTAGAGTGGTTAGACAGAACTATAGAAATTAATGCTGAAAAAGAAATTGCACAAATGGTCAACGCAAGCCTGGTCGGAGACTTTACGCGACGTATAAATGAAGAAAATAAAGACGGTTTCTTATTAACCATGTCTCAAGGACTCAACCAGTTAGTCAAAACCACTGAGTCTGGTTTGAATGAAGTCAGTAACGTGCTATTAGCCTTGTCTGAAGGTGATTTAACCAAGCGTGTCACATCAGAATACCAGGGTACCTTTAACGATCTGAAAGACTACTGTAATACAACGAGTACTAATTTAGCGGAAGTGATCAATAGTATTCGTGAAGCCAGTGACACAATAAACAATGCCTCTTCTGAAATTGCGCAAGGAAACTCAGATTTATCGACAAGAACGGAGCAACAAGCATCGAGTCTTGAGGAAACAGCCTCGAGTATGGAAGAAATTACTAGTACGGTTCGTTTGAATGCCGAAAATGCTAACCAAGCAAATGGCCTCGCGTCACAAGCAGCTAAAGTTGCTGGAAGTGGCGGCGAACTCATACAAGAAGTGGTAGTTACCATGGCTTCAATTAATGACTCGTCGCGAAAAATATCAGATATTATTGGCGTAATTGATGGTATTGCATTCCAAACCAATATTCTCGCATTGAATGCAGCAGTCGAAGCAGCAAGAGCTGGAGAGCAAGGTCGCGGTTTTGCAGTGGTCGCTTCTGAAGTAAGAACGCTTGCACAACGCTCTGCGAATGCAGCAAAAGATATTAAAGATTTAATATCTGATTCAGTGTCTAAAGTTGAAAGCGGAAATAGCTTGGTGAATCAATCGGGCGAAACAATGAAAGACATTGTGGTATCCATTCAACGCGTGAACGACATCATGAGCGAAATTGCCGCGGCATCTGCCGAGCAAGCAACCGGTATTGATGAAGTTAGTAAAGCAATCACACAAATGGATGAAATGACGCAACAGAATTCGGCGCTGGTTGAAGAAGCCGCTGCAGCTGCTGAGAGCATGCGCACGCAAGCGAGTGAGTTAACTGAGCGAGTTGGTACATTTAAGCTCGATGAACAGGACGTGCGCGCTAACAGCGTGTCTATCGGACATAACAAAACGCCAGTTGAGCCGATGAATCATAGTGCAACACATAAAGAGTGGAAGAAAGACACATTATCAAAGCAGTTTGACGAGTTGCCTTCGGTTATGAGCCCTTCCGAAACCAGACAAGCAAGTAGAAAGGTCATTCCAGCCATATCAGATGAAGACGAATGGGAAAGCTTCTAAACGATGTCTACCTCTGCTGCAACAAAAGAGTTTTCTTACAGTCCCGCCGACTTTCAGGCGGTGCGTAAAAAGCTCAAATTACTTACCGGTATTAATCTTGCCGATAGTAAAGATAGTATGGTTTATAGCCGACTAGCTCGGCGCATAAGAACACTAAGACTTAGTTCATTTTTACAGTATCTAAATTACTTAGACAGCAACACCAACAGCGAACAAGAAGAGTTTGTGAATGCGCTAACTACAAACCTCACTTCTTTTTTTCGTGAGAGCCATCATTTTGTTGCGCTTGAGGAGCATTTAAGAAAAAACCAAAAGCCAACCACAATATGGTGTGCAGCAAGCTCAACCGGCGAGGAGCCTTATTCGATTGCAATGAGTGCCGTAAATGCATTTGGTGGCTTTAATTGCCCTGTTAAGATTATTGCATCGGACATTGATAGTAATGTTTTGCAAACTGCGAGCAATGGTATTTATAGAGCAGATCAAATAAAAGATCTTAGCATTGCTTTGAAGCAGCGCTTTTTCCATCGCGGTAAAGGCAACCAAGACGGAAAAATAAAAATTGTCCCTGAACTCCGAAAAATGGTTAAATTCCAAAAGCTAAATTTAATGGATGACGCATGGTCATTATCAAATAATATAGACATTGTTTTTTGCCGTAACGTGATGATTTATTTTGACAAGTCTACACAAGTTGCTATTTTGGAAAAGATTGTAAAACACATGGCACCGGATAGTTTGTATTTTGCTGGGCATTCTGAAAATTTTGCAAATGTCAGCGATATACTAAGCCCGCTCGGTAAAACTATTTATAAGCCCAACAGGGCCTTAAAGTGAACGTATTTGAGAACGAACATTTAGCCCCAAATCGTTATTTCGATAGAAGTTTCAATACAGATGCTGTGAAAATTCTTCCTGGTGAATATTTTGCGACAAGCGAAAATACAATGATTGTTACTGTTTTAGGATCTTGCGTATCAGCTTGCATCAGGGATCCTATTGCGGGTATCGCAGGCATGAACCACTTCCTTCTTCCAGCGAATGCAGATGAGGAGAACTTCGAGTCGGAGTCTGCACGTTATGGCGTTTTCGCAATGGAAATACTAATTAACCATATGATGAAGTTAGGCGCTCAAAGAAATAGGCTTGAAGCTAAAATATTCGGTGGCGCCAATGTGCTCAAAGGTTTTACCACAATTAGTGTTGGTCAAAAAAACTCAGCCTTCGTGCAAGAGTATTTGGAAGCTGAAAGAATACGGGTTGTCGCAACAGATTTATTAGGGGACTTTCCGCGCAAACTTTACCAGTTTCCAGAAACGGGCGAAGTTAAAGTGAGGAAGCTCAAGACGATGCACAACACGACGATTATTGATCGTGAAAGTGAATATAGAGTCAAAATCAAACAAACTGCCACCAAAGGCGGTGATGTTGATCTTTTTTAGGAGCACGTAAGAAATGGATATCAAAGTACTCGTTGTTGACGACTCGGCACTAATTAGAAGCTTGTTAGGTGAAATTATTCGCCAAGCTCCTGGCATGCATTTAGTGGGCGCAGCACCCGACGCTTACATTGCTAAAGATATGGTGATGGAATTAAAACCAGATGTCATTACGCTAGATATCGAGATGCCCAAAATTGATGGGCTAACGTTCCTTGATAGGCTCATGAAAGCCAAACCAACGCCAGTATTGATGATTTCAACATTAACCGAAAAAGGTGCTGATGCAACGATTAAGGCCCTCGAATTAGGTGCCATCGACTTTATTCCGAAACCAAAAATTGATGTTGCGCGCGGCTTAAGTGAGTATCAAAAAGAAATTGTTGATAAAATTCGCATTGCAGCTAAATCTAAACCTAAACAGCGTGCAAAATCTGCTAAAAAATCAGCAAGTATTCCAATTCACTATCAAGGTACCGAAACCATTGTAGGTATAGGCGCTTCGACAGGCGGAACCGAAGCTATCCGCGAAGTATTGCAGCAATTGTCACCGGCATTTCCAGCAACAATCATTACTCAACATATGCCACCAGCATTTACGAAATCATTCGCAGCGCGCTTAAACACGCTATGCGAAATGACGGTGAAAGAAGCACAAGATGGAGAACGTGTATTACCAGGAAATGCGTATATTGCGCCAGGCGATAAGCATTTAAAACTGGTCCGTCACGGCGCAGACTATCGAATAAAACTAGACGACGGCCCATTAGTTTCAGGTCACAAGCCATCGGTCGATGTGATGTTTCAGTCGATGGCGGAGATTGTAGGTAAGAATGCAGTGGCAAGCATACTAACAGGGATGGGTAAAGACGGCGCCACGGGCATGCTTGCTTTACGTGAAGCTGGTGCCTTGACTATGGCTCAAGATGAAGCGTCATGCGTAGTTTATGGAATGCCAAAGGCCGCCGTCGAATTGGGCGCCACGGAACATATATTCCCACTCGAAAAAATGAGTACGGCCTTAACTAAAGCAGTAGAGAAAAAAGGCAGTGGCACGCGACTATAGCTGCTTATTTGTTCTCTTCATTTTGGTAAATCGTGACCAAATTACGACCTCCCTTCTTTGCAACATAAAGCGCTTGATCGGCTTGATTAATAGCATGTGGAAGGCTTTCATTATTATCTAGATTCGCTATACCAACACTGAACGTGCAGCGAAACCTCTTATCTTTAAATTCAAAGTCGATACCTGCAAAAGCATTTTTTATGGACGTAAGTTTTTGGATGGACGTAAGTTTTTGGATGGACTCCTCAGCAGTGGAACCAACGAGCACAATCATAAACTCTTCGCCGCCATAACGACCAATATGATCGGTACTTCTTAGCGAACGATGTAACAGTTGCCCTAATCCACTAAGCACTTTATCGCCTGCCGCATGACCAAAAGTGTCATTCACTGATTTAAAGTGATCGAGATCCAGCATAGCAATCGAAACATGACTTTTCTGACGTTCACTTAAGCGGAAGCTCGTCATTGCTGCTTCCATGATTTGTCCATGGTTTAAGACACCCGTCAAACTGTCTTTAGATACAAATTCGCGGATCGCCATCGAGCGCCGTAAGCGAGTTAGTAATAATTTAATCACCAACGATGGTGGCGTACTCTTGGCAATAACGTCATCTGCACCGCCTTCGAGAGCGCCTAATTTGGTTTCAATTTGTTCGTCTGCGGTTAGAAATACAATAGGCGTAAAATCAAACTGCTTTTGTTGGCGGATCATTTTTGCGGCTTCTAAGCCATTGACCTCTGGCATATTCATGTCGAGTAAAAATAAATCCGGGTATATGTCGTCCAGCCCTTCAAACATTTTTTCAACCGAATCCATAAAGTAGACTTCGCATTCAGCATCTTCCAATATGGTTTGATAGAAGTCGCCTGTAGACTTTTGGTCATCAATAAATACGATGCGATAATCGCGTGTCTTTTGGAGATGGAGAACACGGTTAATCTTTTCGATGATGCCAAGTATTGAGGTTGGCTTCACTATAAAGTCGGCAACTCCGGCTCTTACGGCTGCCAAGCGCATATCGAAATTAAACAAACCCGAATACGAAATAACTTTAATGCCACGTTTATTTAATGTTGCGGCGAATTCAAAAACTTGGTCTGTTGATATTCCCGGCATCGTTATATCAAGTAAGACTAAATCCATGTGGACACTAGTGAGTCGAGTAATTAGCTCATTGACGCTTTCAAAATACTCAACGTTAAAATTAAACTCTGAAATCAACGCAGCGGTTGCCATTCCTGTTGACTTTTCATCATCAACAATTGCGATGCTCATTCGTCTATTTTGTTTTGCTGCTATTTCGGTGCTGTCGCCTACTGATTCAAAATTGAAGGATTCATCGCTTTCGATCAGCAAGGGATTAGGTGTTTTTTGTGCGCTTGAAATAAGCTTATTCATTAGCACATCGATGTCTGGGCTTACTTGAGCAAAACTTTTTTCTTTGGATTCGATTGCCGAGCAAGCTTCATTAATGTTTGACAAGATATCTTGCAGTTCAGAAAGAGCAAAGGTGGCAACTGACTGAGCCATTGCACTAACGTTGCAGCGAAATGGCTCTAATAGCGCTAAACTTTTTTGTTTACGAGCTTCAGCCCAAAGCGCCATCAATATTTTTAACTTAACCTTAAACTTCGCATCAAACTCACTTGGTAAACTAATGGCAGCTCTCCAGACAATGGCGAAAAACAATAATCATGGATTATACAATACATTCTCTGCAACAGCACGCAATCTATCAAGCTATACATTACGTAAATAAGCAAATAAGCAAAAACTTCCCCATTTTAGATTTCAAATGCCAGGGAATATTTTCTAACTTCGCTGATTAGACCAGTATTTTGCTGAATCTTTGCAGCGATCTGTGTATATTTCCACAATCAACAATATTTAAGCTTTATTTTATTAAAATTGCCGGTTAATTGGCAATTTTGGTACTAAACTGTCAAAATATCGTCAACTTAACGACTCATTCACCGAAAATATAAGCTTTTTATGAATATTTTAGTTTTAAATGGCCCCAACTTAAATCTTTTAGGGAAGCGCGAGCCTGAAATTTATGGCACTGCAACCCTTGAGAGTATCTTGGCCGATTTAACAGAATACGCAAATAGTCAAAACGCCTTACTACTGCACTTTCAATCAAATGCAGAGCACGAGTTGGTCGAACGTATTCAATCTATTCTTTTAGAATCAAGTAGTAATGGAAAGCCCGTCGACGGCATTATTATTAACCCCGCGGCATTTACACACACAAGTGTTGCTATAAGGGATGCCCTGCTCGCGGTTGCAGTTCCGTTTATTGAGGTACATCTTTCAAACGTTCACAAGCGCGAAGCGTTTCGCCAACATTCGTATTTTTCAGATATTGCCGATGGCGTGGTTGTTGGTTTAGGTGAACAAGGCTATAGATTCGCGTTGGAAGCCTTATTGCACAAGCTCAAATTACAACAGAGTTAAGCATTAACAGAAATTGTACAAAGCTGAAAGCAGGTAAGGTTAAAGGATCAACAAATTTTTTTTGAATAATTAGTTACATAATTTATAAGTAGATTAATGGCAGTTAGTTGAACAAATTAGTCGCATTATTTTAATACACAACAAAATTTACAAAGAGATATAGCATGGACATTAGAAAAATAAAAAAACTTATCGAACTTGTTGAAGAATCAGGCATTTCTGAGCTTGAAATTACCGAAGGTGAAGAGTCTGTAAGAATTCATCGTGGCGGCTCGTCATCAGCGGTTCAATATCCGCCACAAATGATGCAAGCTCCAATGTTGCAGGCTCCATCGGCACCTGCGGCAACCGTACTTGAAGCTGCCACTCCTGCTGCGCCAACAGGTCATATTGTAAAATCACCTATGGTCGGTACGTTCTACCGTTCATCGTCACCAGAATCTAAGGCTTTTGTTGAGATAGGCCAAAGTGTCAATGTTGGCGATACGCTTTGTATCATTGAAGCAATGAAAATGATGAACCAAATCGAAGCTGACAAAGCGGGTGTTGTCAAAGAAATACTTGTTGATAACCAAGAACCTGTTGAGTTTGATCAACCTATGTTCGTTATCGAATAAGGCGGCACTTATGCTTGATAAAGTACTCATAGCCAATAGAGGTGAAATTGCACTGCGTATATTACGTGCCTGCAAAGAACTCGGCATTAAGACGGTCGCTGTGCACTCCACTGCTGATCGCAATTTAAAACACGTATTGCTAGCCGATGAATCTATTTGTATCGGCAAACCGGCTGCAAGCGAAAGTTATCTGAATATTCCCCGACTCATTGCAGCGGCAGAAGTAACTAACTCAGTAGCGATTCACCCGGGCTACGGTTTTTTAGCTGAAAGCGCAGAGTTTGCAGAAGCCGTTGAAAAAAGCGGATTTGTTTTCATCGGTCCTACGGCTGAAACAATCAATTTGATGGGTGATAAAGTATCTGCTATTGCCGCGATGCGCAAAGCAGGTGTGCCATGCGTGCCAGGTTCAGACGGCCCACTGAGCGACGATATCACAAAGAACAAGACAATTGCTAAGCGCATTGGTTACCCAATGATAATCAAAGCGTCTGGCGGCGGCGGTGGTCGTGGTATGCGTGTTGTGCGCAATGAAGCTGAACTAGAAAACTCTATTCGCTTAACAAAAGCGGAAGCAGGCGCGGCGTTCAATAATGACGTGGTTTATATGGAAAAGTTCCTTGAAAACCCGCGTCATGTTGAAATTCAAGTGCTTGCCGATGGACAAGGTAATGCCATTCATTTAGGTGAGCGTGATTGTTCAATGCAACGCCGTCACCAAAAGGTAGTTGAGGAAGCGCCAGCACCTGGTATTTCTGCTCAAATGCGCGAGAAAATCGGCGAACGTTGTCGTCGAGCCTGCATTGAAATTAACTATCGTGGTGCTGGTACCTTCGAGTTTTTGTATGAAAACGGTGAATTTTACTTTATTGAAATGAATACACGTATTCAGGTAGAGCATCCGGTTTCAGAAATGATCACCGGTGTTGATTTAATAAAAGAGCAATTGCGCATTGCTGCGGGTCAACCGCTATCTATTGAACAATCACAAATTAAAGTTCACGGTCATGCTATTGAATGTCGTATCAATGCTGAGGATCCAGAGACCTTCATTCCTTGTGCCGGCAAAGTTACTATGTTTCATGCACCAGGTGGTTTAGGTGTTCGTTGGGAGTCACACATATACACAGGATATACCGTACCTCCTTATTACGACTCGATGATTGGTAAGCTCATAACCTTCGGGGAAAGCCGTGATGAAGCCATAGCAAGAATGCGTCATGCACTAAGTGAATTGGTGGTTGAAGGGATCAAAACGAACATCCCTTTACAACAATTAATAATGGCCGATGAGAATTTCTTTAATGGAGGTACTAATATTCATTACCTCGAAAAGAAATTGGGATTATCTACCTAAATTAAAGCTTAGAAGACTGTAAAATGAGCTCGGTTGTTTACTTAACAACCGAGCTTATTTATTGACTCATAGTTACAAAAGTATCACTCGACTTCATCTAAAGGACCTCGATAAAAATCACCTCGCCTCGCCTTTATTGCAAGTGCAAGTGCAAGTGCAAGCAATGTTGACGCCAAATGCATCGATGCGGATATTTATGAGCGGCGATGTCCTCATGATGAAAAGTGAACAATTGCGTAAAATAGAGCAATTTATCAAGTAGAGTGAAAATGGAAGTGCGCCAAATCGAGATATATCCGTATATAACAAAAACCCGAGACGATAGGATGAATCATGTTTGGCTTATTTAAATCAAACCCAACTAAAAAATTACGTAAAACCTACGATATGAAGCTTGAACAAGCGATGCACGCACAGCGCAAAGGCGACATCAAAAGCTACTCAATGCTAACTGCTGAGGCTGAGGCTATTTGGACGCAAATACAAGCATTAGAGAGTGACAAAAAAGCGTAAAGCACGACTTGTTGAACGAAGACCATGTTATGAGTTATCGTTAAGCATAAGTTTATAAGCCTGATCCTTAATTGAATCAGGCTTTTTAATACCGTAATTTTAGTGTCCTGAAAGAAGCATGTCTAATTAACCAAAATTTGGAAAACACATGAAACAATATACCTTTATCTTTTGTATCGTTTTACTCGCGTTTTTTGCGCATAACGCGACAGCTAATGAACGCGCTAATGAAAGAGCTAATGAAAGAGCTAGTAAAGCTGCAAGTGCAGCCGCGCAAATGTCAAAAACCACGCATAAAGGTGTTTTCAATGGGCAGAAAGTCGACTACGAAGTGCAGTCTGGCGACACTCATTTAGTGGACAAAGAAGGTAAAGCTAAAGCATCAATTTTTAGTACTGCCTATTTTAGGACTGGCATAAAAGATTTAAGTAAACGCCCTATTCTGTTTGTTTTCAATGGCGGACCTGGGTCGTCAAGTGTATGGCTGCACATGGGCGTTTTCGGACCCAAGTTAGTTGAACTGCCAAGCAATGCCGAAGCTGTTAGAGCAGCGCCATTCTCCCTTATAGACAATCCGCATAGCTTACTAGATATCGCCGACATGGTGTTTATCGATCCGGTTGGCACCGGGTATTCGAAGCCCTTGGGGGAGTACAAAGGAAAAGACTTTTGGGGCGTAAAAGAAGACGCTGTCATTATGTCTGAATTTGTTCGCACATTTATAACTCAACATGAGCGTTGGAACAGCCCTAAGTACTTAGCCGGTGAAAGCTATGGAACCACAAGAGCGGGCGCAATGGTAAAAGAACTGCAGGAAGGCTGGGGCTCAATTGACTTGAACGGCGTATTTCTTATTTCGTCTATTATCGATTTTCAAACAGGCGATTTTACTGCCGGAAATGATATTCCTTTTATGACATTCTTACCTACTTATGCAGCCACAGCTTGGTATCATGATGTCCTTGAAAATAAGCAACAGTGGGCTAGCATAGAAGTATTTCTTGATGATGTAAGGCGGTTTGCCCTAAATGAATACACAACATTTTTGTTTAAAGGCGAGCTAGCAACGGAGCAAGAAACTGAGCATGTTTTAAATAAACTGCATCAATTTACCGGTTTAAGTAAGCAGTACATCAAAAATACTAATATGCGCATTAATGAGTTCTATTTCATGAAGGAGCTGTTGCGCGACCGAGGTCAAGTTGTAGGGCGCCTAGACAGTCGTTATTTAGGCACTGAAACAAATAACGTAGAAGCTACTTTTGATGATGATCCGTCGGGTTATGCTATCGATGGCGCATACACAGCTGCAATTCAATACTACTTAGCAAAGGATCTTAAGGTAAAACGATTAGAACCTTACAATATTTTGAGTGGTGATGTTTTTAGCAATTGGAACTGGTTATATGGCAGCAGCCCAAGACAGCAAGGTTTTTTAAACGTCACACCTTATTTAGCTAAGGCACAGCATCAAAACAAAGACTTTCGTATTTTCGTAGCAAATGGCTACTACGACTTAGCAACACCCTTCTTCGCCACCGAACATTCGATGAATCATCACGGTATTATTAAAGAAAAACTTACAATGAAGTATTACCCCGCCGGCCATATGATGTATATTCACCACCCTTCGCTGAAGCAGCTGGCAAAAGATATGCGTGAATTTGTTCTACAAGGCCGATGAATCGCGGGTTTAGTAACTTATATTGAGGATAGAAAATGGCTTGGCAACAACTTAAAATCAACGTAAAAGCTGAACATGCAGAGGCGGTTGGCGAGATGCTGAGCGCTAACAAAGCATTGGCTGTTACTTTTTTTGATGCCAAAAACACCCCAATTTACGAGCCCAAACCTGGCGAATTCATACTTTGGCAAGATACTCAGGTTGTGGGTTTATTTGATGCCAGCGACGATCTTCGTTTAGTAATAAAGCGTTTAGAAAAAGCCAAAGCCTTAGGTAGGGGGTTTGTGCATGTTCTCGACCAGTTAGAAGACAAAGATTGGATAAGAGAATGGATGGATAACTTCCACCCTATGCAATTCGGTAAGCGTTTGTGGATATGCCCCAGTTGGTTAGACGAGCCTGACCCCGAGGCGGTGAATATACTGCTTGATCCCGGCTTGGCTTTCGGAACAGGCACTCATCCAACAACATCACTGTGTTTGCAGTGGTTAGATAGCGCTAATGTTGCCGGTAAAACGGTTATTGATTTTGGCTGTGGATCTGGCATTTTGGCTATCGCAGCGCTCAAGTTAGGCGCTGCCAAAGGGATTGGCATTGATATAGACCCACAAGCACTTCAGGCAACAATGGAAAATGCGACTCGTAATAAAGTAGACAGCAAGTTGGCCGTATTTTTACCTGCTAACCAACCTGAGTTGCAAGCTGATATTGTAATAGCAAATATTCTAGCGGCTCCGCTGAAAGAACTATGTCAAATAATATCAGATTACTGCGCCCCTAATGGTCAATTGGTGATGTCGGGCGTGTTACAAGAACAAGCGGAACAAGTGAAGTCGTATTATCAGGAAGCCTTCACTTTTCAAGCAACTGAGATTGAGGGCGAGTGGGTAAGGTTAACTGCGACGAAGAATGCATAAGGGAATTGAGAAAATAAGGCTTGTTGAGCTAGCCCTAAACTCCTTATTAATCAGCTAAGTGCATAGTATGCACTGAGGCTTATGTAAAAATAATTTTACATACGAATTATTATTTAACTACTTGACCTCAATCATTATATTTATAAAAATGTATATTTATTATACGATGTGTTTAAAATATATGCTTTATATTTGTGTGAAACATAAGTAAGATGTCGGCGATAAAAATCCAAGTCAGACCAGTTGTACTTTAGGAGTATTGAGTGAAGATTGGTCCCTATACGCTGGATAACAATTTAATACTAGCTCCGATGGCGGGAGTAACAGACAGGCCGTTTAGGCAACTGTGTAAAGAAATGGGCGCGGGACTCGTTGTTTCGGAAATGCTTTCAAGTAATCCGAAAGTGTGGAACACAACGAAATCGCAACTTAGAATGAATCATCAAGGTGAATCGGGTTTACGTTCGGTTCAAATTGCGGGTTCTGAGCCATCATTGATGGCTCAAGCAGCGCAATTCAATGTTGATAATGGTGCGCAAATCATTGATATCAACATGGGTTGCCCTGCTAAGAAAGTAAATAAGAAGTTAGCCGGGTCAGCTCTGTTGCAACAACCAGATTTGGTTGAATCTATCGTCAAAGCGGTAGTTGAAGCTGTAAATGTGCCGGTCACTTTGAAGATCCGTACGGGGTGGGACACTGATAACAGAAATGGTGTTCATATAGCTCAGATTGCTGAAGCCAATGGCATCCAATCACTAGCGGTGCATGGAAGAACACGAGCCTGCATGTACAAAGGGAATGCGGAATACGAAACAATCAGAAGGATTAAAGAGATTATTAGTATTCCAGTCATCGCAAACGGCGATATTATTACCGTAGATGATGCGAAAGAAGTTCTAAGTTATACCGGTGCGGACGGAATAATGATTGGAAGAGGAGCCCAAGGCAACCCTTGGATTTTCCGACAAATCAGTCATTTCCTAAACACTGGAAATTACTTGCCAGAACCAACGATTGCGGAAAAAATGAAAGTGCTTACTCAGCACATTAAGAATGTTCAGCAATTTTACGGCGATCCCATGGGAGTGCGTATCGCTAGGAAACATGTTGGTTGGTATGTGGGCAAGTATGACATTGACCGAACCTTTCGGAGCGCTTTTAATGCTATCGATGACGGTGAAAGCCAAATTGAGGCATTAGTCGCTTATTTTTCATCGCTGCCAGAGCAAGGTATTTTGCCTGCAGCTTAGTTTATTAATTACAAAAAGAGCAGTAAAAGCATTATGTTCGATCAAAACTTGAGTTCACCATTTACAACAACGGTTACTACACCTACCCAAGCTCAAACTCAAAAGCCATTAAGAGCTTCTGTTAAGCAAGCGGTAAACAAATACTTGAAAGAGCTAGACAATCAAGATATTGATAACTTGTACGACCTTGTACTTGCTGAAATTGAAGCACCTTTGCTAGAAGAAGTAATGACCTATACACGCGGTAATCAAACAAGAGCAGCAAATTTGATGGGTATTAACCGTGGCACATTGCGTAAAAAGCTTAAACAGTATGGCATGAACTAGTATTGATTTAGTCACTTGGCGTTTACTATTTTAAGTTTAAGTGAAACCAGTAAACGCTAAGTACCAAATGTTTAATACTAAGAATGTTGAAAACCGATAGTCATTGTTAATGACTATCGGTTTTTTTGTTGTTATGCGAGTCTAAGTTTATATTCGGAAGCTAAGTTAGGTTAACCTTCACCTCACGATATATAATGTGCTAAGTATTTATAGATGGCATATTTATAGATGGCATATTTAAATACGTTAGCTAAAAGTAATTCACGAAAGACTGTTTTACCTGCTGATAATTCTTGAGGCTTTGGTCATAGTCATTCTGGTAAGCAGGTATTGATTCAATTAATTCAAACATACCTACTTCTAACTCTTGAATTTGTTGACGTATTTCAATCCGCTCGGCGCGCACCAAACCATCAGCTATCATTAGGTCATTTTTATCACTTATGACTTCTTCAAAGTTCTCGATTCGCGCGTATATGTTATCCAAAGCATCTTCTGATGAAAGCATTCGCCTCTCGGCTGAGAATATTTGCTTACCATCGGCCAAACCAACTAAAAAGGACTTTGCTAATGCATCTGGGCAATTTCTATTATAACTTTTGCCTTTCATACCTAAAAAGAAACCGTTGGTTTTAGTACAGTATTTTTGGGAACCGTCTTTATGGCCACTTAAATAATCATCAATGTTCGCTGTAACTCCATGATCTGCGCATTCTTGACGATGTTGAGAAAACTGCGAGTCACGCTGTCCTGCAACGCCGTCTTCATAACCTATCGCTTGCCAGTTAGCCGTCTCACACTGTTCTTTACTCATATTGGCGCAGCCGCCTAGAAGCAGTGTAGACAGTGCAAATAAATACAATATGCGTGAACTTTTGATTATCATGTTGATTTTCCTTTAAGCTATTTCAGATATTTATTATCTGCATTGATACTTTTGTAATAAAACGTGCGCAACAATGAGTGCAATATATTAGGCACTGTTGATGTTCGCTATACCTTGAACTAATGCAAGTCACTATAACAAAGACAAGACATAGACAAAGTATTAACTCCCATAACTATGCGCTAAACCTTATCAAACTAGAGTAGCTACATGAATTATCGACTAACTTTTAAGTGCCCCATTGGGTAGTTTAGCTATGTAAACTTAAGCTTAAATAAATATAGAGTTTGAGCACATTACTAAGTTATTCATATTTATGAGCTAATTCAGCACATTTTTTGATGCTAAAAACAGCAAAAGTTGCTAATATCCGCGCCCATCCAAAGGGGTTAACCCTTCAATATATTAAATCAATGTTTTAGCTAAATATGTGAGCAAACTTAAGTAGGTGTACCTATTTTTGTTTTGCGAAGTTTGTACTCAAAAAGAGCAGGCTAAACAAAGCCAATAACTGTAGAGAATGTAATGCAAAAAGCGAAACCCATCCAAAGAGCCCTATTAAGCGTTTCAGACAAAACTGGTATTCTTGACTTTGCATCAGCATTAGCTGATCAAGGTGTTGAATTGCTCTCGACAGGCGGCACAGCTAAACTACTGCGCGACAATGGTATACCTGTGAAAGATGTTTCAGAACATACTGGCCAACAAGAAATCATGGATGGCCGTGTAAAAACACTGCACCCTAAAATTCATGGCGGTATTTTAGGACGTCGCGATTTAGACCAAGTTGTGATGCAAGAGCAAAACATCGCGCCTATCGATTTAGTGGTCGTTAATCTTTACCCGTTTGCAGCTACTGTTGCTAAGCCTGACTGCAGCATTGAAGATGCAGTAGAAAATATTGATATTGGCGGGCCAACCATGGTGCGTGCAGCAGCAAAAAACCACAATGACGTAACCATTGTAGTTAATGCCGGTGATTACGCAAAAGTAATGCAGGAAATGCATGACAATGGCGGCAGCGTCACCTTTGCTACTCGTTTTGATTTAGCCATAAAAGCGTTTGAGCATACGGCTGAATATGACGGTATGATCGCTAACTACTTTGGTGCAAAAATTGAATCAGTGAGTCAATCTTGTGCCGAGGATTGTGGCCATGAGCACAGTGAATTCCCGCGCACTTTTAATCTTCAAATGAGTAAAAAACAAGATTTACGCTACGGTGAAAACAGTCATCAAGAAGCCGCTTTCTATGTCGAAAACCAGGTACAAGAAGCATCTGTTGCAACGGCAGTTCAAATTCAAGGCAAGGCACTTTCTTTTAATAATATTGCAGATACCGATTCTGCATTAGAATGTGTAAAAGAATTTGAAGAGCCGGCATGCGTTATTGTTAAACATTCAAACCCATGTGGAGTAGCCGTTGCTGATGATATTTTCGTCGCTTATGACAACGCTTATAAGACAGACCCTACATCAGCATTCGGTGGCATCATTGCATTCAATCGTGAACTAGATGCAAAAACAGCACAGGCGATTATCGACCGTCAGTTCGTTGAGGTAATTATTGCGCCTAGCATCAGTGCCGAAGCACAAGAAATTGTTTCAGCCAAGAAAAATGTACGCCTTCTTGCGTGCGGAGATTGGCGGGGGCAACTAACAGATGGCTACGATTTCAAACGCGTTAATGGCGGTATGCTAGTGCAAGAAAGAGACTTTGGTATGGTTGATAAAGAAGACCTCACCGTGGTTAGTGAAGTTCAACCAACTGAGAAACAACTAGACGACCTAATATTTACTTGGAAAGTCGCTAAATACGTAAAATCAAATGCTATTGTGTACTGTCGTGACGGCATGACAATTGGCGTTGGTGCTGGGCAAATGAGTCGTGTTTATTCAGCTAAAGTAGCTGGTATCAAAGCTGCCGATGAAGGCTTGCAAGTTGAAGGTTGTGTCATGGCCTCTGATGCTTTCTTCCCTTTCCGGGATGGTATTGATGCAGCCGCAGAAGCTGGTATTAAAGCCGTTATTCAGCCCGGCGGGTCGATGCGTGACAATGAAGTTATCGCTGCCGCAAATGAGCATGGTATCGCAATGGTCTTTACTGGTATGAGGCATTTCAAACATTAGTTCGTGTTTGCGGAGCTGCTCAATGCCGAGTTGCATTGATTATAATGAACAACATTTAAAAGAATGAGAAACAACATGAAAGTATTGGTTATTGGTGGCGGTGGGAGAGAGCATGCATTGGCATTTAAGGCGGCAGATTCTGAGTTAGTAACAGATGTTTTTGTGGCCCCTGGTAATGCCGGAACGGCCCTAGAACCGAAACTAACTAATGTTGCTGTCTCTGCGGAAGATAACCAAGCACTTTTAGAATTTGCTTTGTCTGAAAAAATTGGCCTCACCATTGTTGGTCCTGAAGTACCATTGGTAGAAGGTATTGTGGATTTATTTCAATCTCATAATCTGGCTATTTTTGGTCCATCACAGGCTGCAGCTCAGTTAGAAGGATCAAAAGCCTTCACCAAAGATTTCTTAGCTCGCCACCATATCCCAACGGGCGATTATGCCAAGTTCACTGATATAGAGTCTGCTCTAGCCTATGTAAGAGATAAAGGTGCGCCTATTGTGGTCAAAGCCGACGGCTTAGCAGCAGGTAAAGGCGTGATCGTTGCAATGACCTTGAAACAAGCAGAAGACGCTATCGAAGACATGCTCGCTGGCAACGCTTTTGGTGATGCAGGCAGCAGAGTCGTCATTGAAGAGTTTTTAGAGGGCGAGGAAGCCAGTTTTATTGTCATGGTTGATGGTGAAAATATTCTTCCATTTGCGACTAGCCAAGATCACAAACGCGCGTACAACAAAGATCAAGGACCAAATACAGGCGGCATGGGAGCCTATTCGCCGGCTCCTGTTGTTAACCCTGAAATATTCGAGCGCATCATGCGCGAAGTCATACAGCCGACGGTTACAGGTATGGCAGCTGAAGGGAATCCATATACAGGTTTCTTATATGCTGGTTTGATGATTGACGCCAGCGGCACGACTAAAGTTATTGAGTATAATTGCCGCTTTGGCGATCCAGAAACTCAGCCTATTATGATGCGTCTCAAGTCTGACCTTGTTGAATTATGCTTGCTAGCTTGCGAGCAAAAATTGGACACTGCAACTATCGAGTTTGATGAACGCGCGGCAGTCGGTGTTGTTTTGGCAGCGGATGGTTATCCCGGCGCCTATCCGAAAGGTGACGAAATATTTGGACTAGAAGATGCTGCAGCACTGCCTGGTAAAGTATTTCATGCCGGTACCAAAATAGACGGCGATAAGATTTTAACCAATGGTGGCCGAGTGCTATGTGCTACTGGCTTGGGTAAAACCGTTACTGAAGCGCAGCAGAACGCCTACGCATTAGTTGACGCAATTGACTGGCAAGGGGTGATGTTTAGAACCGACATTGCTTACCGTGCCATTGAGCGCGAAAACCAAGAGAACTAAAAAACACCTTGACCACCTCTTCAGGGTTGCTTATAACTAGGGTAATTCAATTACCCTAGAAGCCTATGTCTGTTAAACACCCTATTATTGCAATTACCGGCTCATCCGGCGCTGGAACAACCACAACCACTAATGCTATAAGGCATATATTTCGTAATCTTAAAGTAGATTCGGCTTCCGTGGGTGGTGATAGCTTTCATCGCTTTACACGTCCAGAGATGGAAGTAGAGATAAGAAAAGCGCAAGAACAAGGCCGCCACATATCCTATTTCGGTCCACACGCAAATGACTTTGAACTACTTTCCAAGTTGTTTACCGAGTATGGCGACACTGGCCGTGGTCAACATAGACAGTATTTGCACACGTTTGATGAAGCAGTGCCATTTAATCAAATGCCCGGCACGTTCACACCTTGGCAAGATTTACCTGAAAAAACCGACCTTTTGTTTTATGAAGGTTTGCATGGCGGTGTAGAAACAGACGAGGTCGATGTTGCCTCGCATGTCGACTTATTAGTAGGCATGGTGCCCATTGTTAACCTAGAGTGGATTCAAAAGATAGTTCGCGATACGACTGACCGAGGACATTCAAGAGATGCGGTTATGAGCAGTATTGTGCGCAGTCTTGATGATTACTTTCACTATATTACACCGCAGTTTTCACGCACTCACGTTAATTTTCAGCGTGTTCCCACGGTTGATACATCCAACCCATTCAGCGCACGCGAAATTCCAACCCAAGATGAGAGCTTTGTTGTCGTGCGTTTTCGCCGCGAAATGAAAAGTGTTGATTACCCTTATTTACTGAAAATGATTGATGGTGCGTTTATGTCGCGTATTAACACCATTGTTGTGCCTGGTGGAAAGATGGGGTTGGCGATGGAGTTGATACTCACGCCGTTAATTGAAGAGTTATTGGATAAAAAACGTCGTGCAGGTTACCAAATGGACTGGTTAGCTGATAAAAAATAAATAGCAATTTGCACAATAGCTTAGCTTAATATTTAAACTTTTAAGGTATTTTTATATTGTATTAGAGCCTTAAAATGCTATCTTATCTAGGTAGTGAAGAAAAACAGCTAATTCGTTGATTGCGTGGATTAGTTGTACCGCCGTTTTTCGGCGGTTTTTTTTGCCTGAAATTTAGTAGTTCGTAATTTTTGCCTACATAAAACTGCTATTACTAGGGATATTTCTGCATAGCTGACATCATTTGTAACAATCATCGCCACCTCCCCCCTTTCGAGTTTGTTTTGTATGACTTATAGTGTGGGGTATTAAATTATAAGTAGAGTAAAGTTAATGGGTCAGGAAACCTCAAAAATTCTTGTTGTCGATGACGACATGCGTTTGCGTGCATTGCTAGAGCGATACTTAGTAGAACAGGGATATCAAGTTCGCACCGCTGCCAATAGCGAGCAAATGGATCGCTTACTTGAACGCGAAAACTTTCACTTAATGGTACTTGACCTCATGCTTCCCGGCGAAGATGGGCTATCAATTTGCCGCCGTTTACGCCAACAAGAAAACCAAATCCCAATTATTATGCTAACCGCAAAAGGCGATGAAGTAGATCGTATTATTGGCTTAGAGATGGGTGCAGATGACTATTTGCCGAAACCTTTCAACCCAAGAGAATTATTAGCACGAGCAAAGGCCGTGTTGCGCCGCAAAACATCTGAAGCACCTGGAGCACCTTCACAATCTGAGCAAATGGTTTCTTTCGGCACATATAAATTAAACTTAGCAACACGTGAAATGTCAGACAACGGCAAGCCACTTACGTTAACTAGTGGTGAATTTGCCGTACTAAAGTCATTGGTCACTCACGCTCGCGAACCTCTGTCGCGCGATAAATTGATGAACCTCGCTCGTGGCCGCGACTATAGTGCTCTTGAGCGTAGTATTGATGTTCAAGTATCACGTTTACGTAGGATGCTAGAAGAGGATCCAGCTAATCCGCGTTATATCCAAACCGTATGGGGTTTGGGTTACGTGTTTGTGCCCGACGGTGAAGTAGACGCTTAACTCACGTGCGATTTCTCCCTAAAAGTACTTTTGGACAAACGGTTGTATTGATCGCAGGACTCCTGTTGATCAATCAAGTCGTCACCTATATTTCCGTTATAAATTATTTTATCCGTCCCAGCTATCAGCAAATCAATACGCTTGTTGCGACGCAAGTCGACCAAATATTTTTGCAAGGCTTGCAATCTCCAAGCAATCCTCTGCATAAAAAGTTTATGGAAAGAACCGGCACCCGTTTTCACACAGTTAAAACTGCCATGCATGCAGGCCTTAGAGATGCTACCTACTATAGCTTCATGTCGGACACAATATCCAAGCAGCTCGGCGGTAAAACCGATGTGCGAATTACCGGTGGGGCAAACTATTTAATTTGGATAAGGCCGCCTCAAGATCCCAATATTTGGATTTCAATACCAATGCAGGGTATCGAAGAGACCGACTTCTCACCATTAACTATGTACCTGATTGTTATTAGCATTTTGAGTGTAGCCGGAGGTTGGCTATTTGTGCGGCGTCTAAACAAACCTCTGCAGGCACTTCAAAAAGCTGCACGACAAGTGGGTAAAGGTCAATTTCCAGAACCATTATCACTCGAAGGCAGCAGCGAAATGGTCGCGGTTACTAATGCTTTTAATAAAATGTCACAAGGCATACGCCAGCTAGAGACTGACAGAGCCTTAATGACCGCAGGCATATCGCATGATTTAAAAACGCCGTTAACACGTATTCGATTAGCTAGCGAAATGCTGCCCGAAGATCAAGATTGGGTGAAAGATGGCATTGAACATGATATCGAAGATATGAACGCGATCATTGATCAATTCATCGACTATGCAAGACAAGATCAGCAAGAAGCGACCGAGAACGTCGACTTAAACTGCGTCATCAATGAGCTTATCAAAGGTCGTATTCTTGAACCCGGCCATCATATTGAACTTCAACAAGAGCAATTGCCGAACGCCAAATTACGCGTCATTGGGATCAAACGCGTACTAGATAATCTTATCGAAAATGCATTTAGATATGGCAGTGAAAACATCTGCATTATTACTAAGGTAGACCATCAGTCAAAGTCGTTAATATGCAGTGTTCGTGACTATGGCAAGGGTATTCCGGAATCAGACATTCCCATGTTGTTGACGCCATTTACGCAAGGGGATAAAGCCAGAGGTTCAGTAGGTTCAGGTTTGGGCTTAGCTATTACAAAACGCATCGTCGAAAGCCATGGCGGCCAAATGCTGTTTACCAACCATAACTCTGGAGGCTTGTCCGCAGGCTTTAGCTTACCTTATGCAACGAATCATTGAGTTTAACGACAACGGCCAAATTTGAATAAATAACGGCTTTATGCCAAAGTATGTCATTAGTAAAATAGTAAAAAACTGACAAAATGAAACCGATATACAGTGCTTTATTCTTCTCCTTTTCAATACTATACCTAGTTCTGGATTCGTTTGAGCCGCTGACAATATCTTGGCTTATTAAGATTTTACCGATCATGATTTTAGCCATTGCTGTAGCCAAAACGTCTGGGTTTTCCGGTAAGACGCTGTTGCTTTTAGCATTGCTATTCAGTGCCATCGGTGATGTTTTGCTCGAACAAGGTTTTTTTGTGCCTGGCATAGGTGCGTTTTTAATAGCTCAGCTGCACTATGGGGTATTCTTTGCTAGTAACTGGTCCTCAGCGAAAACTCGATGGCCTATGTCAGGATTAATTCTGATTTTTATGTTGGTAATGGCCTTTCTATTAGCGCCTCACTTAGGTGAACTTAAACTCCCTGTTTTTGCTTATTTAGTCGTTATTGGTGCCATGGGGCTTTTAGCAAGCCAATCAAATATGCCCCTAAAATGGTCTGTATTAGGGGCATTTGTGTTTATCCTCTCGGACTCTTTTATTGCTATTGACCGCTTTTTACATCCACTACCGTTAAGTAGCTATTTAATCATGGCAAGCTATTACGCCGCACAATGGATGATCGCTCAAGGCGCGCTGAATAGGTGTAAATCCATGCGTCAATTAACCAGTGCCTAGGATCAGGCACTATATAGTCAGACAAATAGTCAGACAAATAGTCAGACAAATTAAAGTAGCACGCGCAGCGCCTATTATTCAGCTCTTGTATAAACCAACTGTCCGGACTTGATGGTTTGCATTACCTGAATGTCTTTAAGTTCATCAACAGAAACCTTGATAGGGTTTTTATCTAAAACAATCAAGTCGGCTAGTTTACCTATTTCCAAACTCCCCTTAGTGCCTTCTTCAAAGTGTTGATGGGCGCTCCAAATAGTAATCGCTTGCAGTGCTTCATAGGGAGTTAATCTCTCATCCTTGCCAATTACTTTACCGCTCCTCGATGTTCTGCTTACTGCTGTCCACACAACTCTCATTAAATTGGGTAATGCCACGGGTGCGTCGGAATGAATAGTGATTTTCAAACCTTTATTCAGCGCGGTTCTCACTGGGCTTATTCGCTGCCCTAACTCTTCCCCAATTAACTCTGAATGCCAATCGCCCCAATAGAAAGTGTGCAGGGGAAACAACGACGTTATGATATCTAGCTCTTTAAATGAATCAAGTTGGTCTTCACGCACATACTGGCCATGAATAAGCACGAAACGACGGTCGGTGTTGCCATACTTTTGTGTAAGTGGTTTTAAGGTCCTGATCATTTGGTCCATGGCCGCATCACCATTTGCATGGGTTAATATTTGCCAGTCATTTTTGAATGCCTTTTCATAAATATTTAATAAATCGTCATCGTTCGGAATAGCAGGATATCCAACGTAGTCATCAGCAGCGCCAAGTGGAGGAAGCGAATATGGCTTTGTTCGCCATGCTGTGCGCCCCTGCGGTGAGCCATCGAGTGTCACTTTCATACCACCAATTTTGTAATTATTCACATAGCCATTGCCGTACCATTTAGACGACATGTATTGATCGACGAATAAATAATCGATATAACTAACCACATCTATTTTGAGCAAATCTTGCTCAGCCATTGTGGCTAAAAACTCATGGTTACTCATAGCTCGTCCTTCTTGCGCTGTGGTATAACCAAAAGAAAGCGCCATTTCCTGACCTGCTTCAAAGAATTGTAACGCAACCTCAGGTGAAGTAGGACTAAGTGCTTTCATCATATGCGGTATGGCTGCAAGTTCTTCAAGCACGCCATTGGGTTCAGAAGAACCATCTTCCCTTCTAATAATACCGCCTTCTGGATTTTGTGTATCTTTGGTGATCCCAAGTATTTCAAGCCCTTTTGAGTTTACCACTGCAAAATGGCCAGAAATATGCGTGACCATTACGGGAAATTCAGTCGATACTTGGTCTAGGTCGTGTTTTGTTAAAAAGCGCTTCTCTTCTATAACACTGTCATCAAATCCAGTTCCGAAAATCCAGCCAATAAGCGCTCTATTTTCAGGTGTATCCCATTCTTTTAGAAGTTCTATAATTACAGGAATGTTTTTTGCGCCAGCATCAGGGGGAGGTAAAAGTTGTGCACCAATCGCTTGCGACGCAAAGTTTGAAAAATGTGCGTGGCCATCAATAAAGCCAGGCATTAGGGTTTTACCCGCTAAATCTATTTCAGCATAATTTTCGTTGGTCAGTGCAAGCGCTTCTTTCTTTGACCCAGTAAATTTTATTGTCTCACCTTCAACGAGGAGAGCCTCAACAAATTCTGGTGTATCGCCCGCCATTGTTAGAATATGGCCTCCAAAATATAAGGTTTGGCTGATGTCTTGCTTGGTTTCGGTTTCGGTTTCAATTTCAGTTTGTTGTGTGCACGCTGTTGCCGCCAAACATAGCAATAGAGCGCCGATAATTCTTTTCATATATTTTCCCTGACTTAGTCTTAGTAAAGTTAAAAATGTATCCTGTAATACAGGGTAAACCTTATAATGCGCTCTTTCAACTTGCTTTTATTTGATTGGTATTCCACCTAAGTTTAGGCATTTATATATGCTCCTTAGTATACCAATATCTATACTTAACGGAAAAAGGGAGGCTTTTACTCACCGCCGGAATAACACAAGAAGAAAAAGAGCGCTGCTTAGCTTGTGGTATGAATGACTTTTTGACCAAACCAGTCAATGCAGAGCTTATCACCACGTGTTTACCGCATTGGATAAACCTAAATCGACAGAATAAATTGTCATAGGTTTCTGAATTTAAGAAATAAGGGCACCAAAGCCCCTATTTTACTTGCGCAGAATTTTTTGAGCGAGCACGAAAACAAAAAAAGCTAGTAAACCTGCAGCAATCCCAATAACTCCGTTCAGTGCCATACCCGTTAACGAGCCCGCAATGGTTCCAAAGGTTGGGAGTACCGATACGACATCTACAAAGTGTTCTACAAAGTGATGTAAAAATGGGACGCCATGAGCAATTATTCCGCCGCCAACTAGAAACATCGCAGCAGTGCCAACTATCGCTAAGGTCTTCATTAAAATAGGTGCGAAGCGCAACAATGCGCGGCCCGCAAAGCGCTGGATATTATCAAAGCTGCCGCTCACGGATTTACGTAGTAAGTACAAACCCAAGTCATCTATTTTAACGATTAAAGCAACAAATCCGTATACGCCAACGGTAAAAACAATACTCATTAATGCCAAAACAGTAAGTTGTGTTGAGAACGGTTCGGCCGCCACTGTACCTAACATAATGACGATAATTTCTGCGCTAAGCACAAAGTCAGTTCGAATCGCTCCTTTGATTTTACCCTTTTCAAGCTCTACCATATTTACCGAAGGGTCAGCTAAGGCTTCGAGTTTTTCGAGGTGCGCTTGTTCTTCTTCATGCTTATTAGCAGTGAATTTATGAATTAGCTTTTCCACGCCTTCAAAACACAAATATAGGCCGCCAATAATTAGTAAATACATTACCAACCAAGGTGCAAAATAACTTATCACCAGTGCACTAGGGACTAAAATCAGCTTATTCAAAAACGACCCTTTTGCCACCGCCCAAACTACTGGCAACTCGCGGTCAGCATTTACGCCCGACACCTGCTCTGCATTCAGAGCTAAGTCGTCGCCCAATACGCCCGCGGTTTTTTTCGCAGCGACTTTCGATAATATAGCGACGTCATCGAGCACAGTTGCAATATCATCCAACAAGGTTAGTAGGTTTGCGGCAGGGATAAGCATTCTCCTTTACTAGACCTAAAAAATTAGGCCTGATAATTATCAATTCACACTATTTTGATGTATCGCTTTGGGCAATTTTTACGCATGCCTATGGCCAAACTACTTAGTTAGCAAAAATTCATGAATTAATGCTTAACCTCATCTGTAGCGATGTTGTCGGCGTGAATACTTTCGACATCGATAGCGTCAAAGCGATATTCTTGATGGCAAAACTGGCAGTTCATAACAACAGCGCCTTCTTCAGCTACTATTTCCAATAAGTCTGCTTTAGAAACATTCTGTAAGGCCGTTGCGCTGCGTTGTTTAGAGCAGTCGCAGCTAAATTCTACAGCTTGAGGTTCAAATAAGCGTACTTTTTCGTCATGGAACAAACGGTGTAAAATTTGCTCAGTAGGCAAACTGAACAATTCATCATCCTTTAAAGTGTCCATCAAATAGCCTAAATGATCAAAGTCCGAATTTTCATGTGCTTGCGAGGTTTCACTCGTTTCGGGTATCACTTGTAAAAGCATACCACCGGCAGAAACCCCATCGTCATTGCGCTGCGTTTTTAAACTAACTTTAGTTAGCAGCTGTTCCGATTGCAAAAAATAATCTTCCAAGCACTCTGCTAAGGTCTCTTTATCTAGCGCCACTATTCCTTGATAGCGCTCACCCTCTTCAGGCGCCAGCGTAATGGCTAAGAAGCCTTTACTAAATAAAGCAGAGAAAGTGGACGGTAATTTGAATTGTTCGTTCCAACGAGCCACGCCTCTGAGCTTTTGATCATGGGTTCCGTTGATAACAACATACTTCACTAGGCCTTCACTTTGAATTTGAAGTGACACTTCACCTTTAAACTTTAATGTTGCGGTTAATAAACAAGCCGCCGCCATCAGTTCACCTAGTAAGTCTTGAATAATTGGTGGATATTTATATGAGTCCAATATCGCTTTATAGCTATCTCGCAGTTTAACCAGTTCGCCGCGCACGTTTCTGTCTTCAAATAAGAACCTATCTAACTTATCTTGCTCAACTGTCATAAATTTCTACTCTAGTGTTTGTTTAGTTCGCTACTTAGCTCTGTACTAAATTCTTAAAATAATTACTGATGCTTGAATTGAATAATTTGTCGGCGTTGTTTTTTATCCGGCCTGCTATCCGGACGCGGACTATGAAAAATACTCAATCTTCGTGCCGCTGCATTCTTCTCTCGAAGCGCCAAACTTTCGGCCGTTTCTTCGTACATTAATTCTGCGATTGGTGCACCACGGCGTTGCCCACTTACCTCTTTTACAATAACTGTTTTATGGTCAAAACCTGCTGGTATCTGAATAAGCGCACCAAGCTCCACAACCTTGCTCGCTTTCGAACGTTGTTTATTATACTGAACCTTGCCCGATTGCACTAATTCCCTAGCAATAGAGCGGGTTTTGCAGAAGCGTGCGGCCCATAGCCACTTATCAATGCGCACGCCGCTTGCATCTCCAATTTTACCCTGAACGCTGTTTTTATTGCTCATGTTTGCACTTTTCTGTTTTTTCATGGTCTTTTAATTATAGATTTTCTATCACTGGTATGCCCTTTGCTATTGTTCACACTCGTCTGACTAGCTATGATAGGCATCGTATATGTTCATAATATTAATATTACAGAGAAAATGACAGCCACTAATTTATCATTGCAGCCAGTTGCAAGGTTTTATAGCCTACATCAAAACAAAATTATCCTAGCGATTGTTGTGCTGTTGTCGCTGTATCTACTTGCTTTTGCAGCCGAAATTACTTGGCGACTCATACCTCAAGCTGACGCTACGCAAGCAAACCAAGTAATAAATAATAACAGCTTTAGTAGTCAAGCAGCCTCACGTTTGGATATCTCACCGCTGACCAAACTTAATTTATTTGGCGACCCTGAAGAAAAAGCCATTATTGTTATTGAGACTGAGATAACCGACGCACCAGAAACAAAGCTTAACTTAACATTGACTGGCGTTGTTTCGAGCAATGATCCTAAAGTGGGGGCAGCCATTGTAGAAAACAATGGAAAACAAAATACTTATGGTGTTGGTGATAAAATTGATGGTACCAATGCCACCTTGGACGAATTGTATATTGACCGAGTGATCATCAAAAATAGACTTAGCCGTGAAACACTTATGCTAGACGGTATCGACTTTGATGAAGCTAATCAAATGCGCGAGCAGGAAAATCAAGCGCGCCAAGTGCCCCCCATAAGTGAAAGACCACAGGGGCCAGTTGCAAATCGAATTTCCAACGGAAATTCAGCGAGTGCCTCTGAAAGTGTTAGGCAATTGCGAGAGCAAGTTAGTCAGTCTCCTACTAGTTTTACTGATTTTATTGCGGTGCAGCCACATACGCCAGATGGACAATTAGTTGGCTACCGCGTTTCACCAGGTAAGCAGCCGGATTTTTTCCGTGATGTCGGTTTACGTTCAGGTGACATAATTACTCAAATTAATGGTTTAGATTTGTCTGATCCAGCACAATCGTTCGAAGCAATAAAAGTACTTAGAGAAGCACAATCTATACAATTGGAAGTGCTACGGGGCGATGAGGCTTTGTCACTAGATATCGACATTCCGTCGTCTGAAGAATAATTAAAAGGGTCGTATCATGAGGCTACACAGCCAACGAATTACAAGTATTCGTCAATTTTTAAAAACAACGGTAATTGCAGCCAGTATGGCAACGGCCCTCTTGCTGACGACCGGTGCGTATGCCACCGAATACAGTCCAAATTTCAAAAACACTGAAATCACCGAATTCATCAACATTGTCGGTAAAAACCTACAAAGAACCATTATTGTTGACCCAAATGTACGCGGTAAAATTACAGTACGTAGCTATGATTTGTTGACTGAAGACCAGTACTACCAGTTCTTTTTGAACGTACTGCAAGTTTATGATTTTGCGGTTGTCGAAATGCCTAGTGGGATTTTAAAAGTTGTTCGCTCAAAGGACGCCAAAACATCTAATATTCCAGTAGTTGATGGCGATTTACTGAATGGCGATGAAATGATCACGCGCGTATTGCCCGTATACAACGTTCCTGTGCGAGAACTCGCTCCTATTCTTCGCCAGCTTAATGACCAAGCTGGTGGCGGCAACGTAGTTAGTCATGATCCTTCAAACGTAATGATGCTTACAGGCCGAGCGGCTGTAGTAAATCGTTTAGTTAAAATTATTGAAAGCGTTGACCGCGCGGGTGATGAAGAAGTCGAGGTGATCAAGCTTGAGCATGCTTCTGCTACTGAAATGGTGCGCATTATTGACAGCATCAACAAATCTCAAGGAAAGGCCGCTGCAGGTGTTGGCAAATCTCAACCTCGCGTGGTAGCAGACGACCGCACCAATAGCATCATTGTAAGCGGTGATGCGAAGGCCCGTCAGCGTTTAATCAACCTAATTGAGCGCATGGATGAAGAACTTGAAACCAGCGGTAACACCAAGGTTATCAACCTTAACTATGCAAAAGCTGAAGACTTAGTAAAAGTATTGCAAGGCGTTAGCGCTGGTATACAAGCTGAAAGTCAAGGTGGCGCAGCCAATACGCAGCGACGAAGCAGCAATAGCGCCCGTGACGTTAGCATCGATTCACACGAAGATTCTAACTCGCTCGTTATTACCGCAGAGCCGGATATGATGCGCTCACTTGAGGTTGTGATCAGGCAGTTAGATGTGCGCCGAGCACAAGTAATGGTTGAAGCGATCATTGTAGAAGTATTCGAAGGTGACGGCACAACTTTAGGCGTGCAGTGGATATCTGAAGAAGGTGGCGGTACCCAATTTACCAATGGCGTCATCGGCATAGGCTCATTAGGCGTTGCTTTGCGTGAAGCGGAAGATACCGTTATCACCGGCACGGCAATCGGTCCAAATGGCGATGTAGTCCCGACCTCAACCACAAGTGAAGGAAATCTAAACCCTCTCGCCGCTTTGTTAGGTGGCGCTAACGGTCTAATTTCTGGCGTCGTCAGAAATGGATGGGGCGCAATTGTTCAAGCTGTTAGCACCGACACTAATTCAAATATACTAGCAACACCGCACTTGACCACCATGGATAACGAAGAAGCGTTCTTTATTGTGGGCCAAGAAGTACCTATCATTACCGGCTCCGCCACAGGGTCTAATAACGCTAACCCGTTCCAACAAGTGACTCGTCAAGATGTGGGTATAAAACTTAAAGTAACCCCACAGATTAACGAAGGCGACGCCATTCAATTGCAAATTGAGCAGGAAGTGTCTAGCGTATCTGGTGCAACTTCGGTCGATATTTCAATTAACAAGCGTGAAATTAAAACCACTGTTATCGTCAATGATGGTGGCACTATTGTATTGGGCGGCCTAATTGATGAGGACGTTCAAGAAAGTATTTCAAAAGTACCTTTATTAGGCGATATTCCGTTTATTGGCAATTTATTTAAATCGACAACGGTAAGCAAGCGTAAGCGCAATTTAATGGTGTTCATTCGTCCTACCATCATACGTGACGGCATTACCTCAAACAAAATTAGCTTACGCAAGTACAACTACATTCGTGCGCAGCAATTAAAACGTCAGGCCGACGGTATCCCACTAATGCCATACACTGAAGGGCCTTCATTGCCAGAATGGAATGACGCTATGACATTACCTCCTTCTTTTGATGAGTACCTAATGGACAAAGAAAAGAAAGCCAAAGAGGGAAATGACTAAGCATGTCGCAACTTAGTAACGAACTTAGCGCAGACCCTAGCAACGAACTTAGCTTGGAAGAAACAGAGGCGCTTGTTACTGAAGAAGTAACCGGTGGTGAAGTTGAAGAGGCAGAGCCATTAGCCGCATTGCAGTTGCCGTTTAGCTTTGCAAAACGCTTTCAAGTATTGGTTGAGTCTGCAAATGACCCTGTCAAAATCTACCATACGGCAAGTACTGAATTATCGGTGTTTGCTGAGGTCCGTCGTTTTCTCGGGCAAACCTTTGTACTCGAAGAGATTTCTGAAAACCGATTTGAAGAGTTACTGACCAACAGTTTTCAACGCGACTCAAGTGCTGCTAAGCAGCTCATGGAAGACTTGGGTAACGAAAGCGATTTGTATGCATTAGCTGAAGACTTGCCTGACACGGAAGACTTGCTCGAAAGTGAAGACGACGCCCCTATTATTCGTTTGATTAACGCTATGTTAGGTGAAGCCATAAAAGAAGGTGCATCGGATATTCATATCGAGACCTTTGAAAGCCAGCTAGTTGTGCGCTTTAGGGTCGATGGCGTATTAAGAGAAATATTGCGTCCAAATCGTAAGATGTCGTCTATGTTGGTATCGCGTATTAAGGTTATGTCTAAAATGGACATTGCAGAAAAACGTGTTCCTCAGGACGGCCGCATTAGTTTGCGTATTGCAGGCCGTGCAGTTGATGTGCGTGTATCGACTATGCCATCGAGTCATGGCGAACGTGTTGTGTTGCGTCTACTTGATAAGAACAACGCCCGCCTCGATCTGAAAGACCTTGGTATGACCTTAGAAAATCGCAGGCACTTCTCTAGTCTTATTCGTAAACCTCACGGCATTATGTTAGTTACCGGCCCTACAGGCTCTGGTAAAAGTACTACTTTGTATGCGGGCTTGAGCGAAATTAATTCCAAAGACCGTAATATTCTGACCGTTGAAGACCCAATTGAATTCGACTTAGAAGGTATTGGCCAAACCCAAGTTAACCCGCGGGTGGATATGACATTCGCTAGAGGACTACGTGCGATTCTTCGACAGGACCCAGATGTCGTTATGGTAGGTGAAATACGTGATCTTGAAACAGCACAAATTGCAGTACAAGCCAGTTTAACTGGTCACTTAGTATTGTCTACACTGCATACAAACACAGCTGCAGGTGCGATTACACGATTAGAAGATATGGGTATTGAACCCTTCTTATTATCAAGCAGTTTACTGTCGGTATTATCACAACGCTTGGTACGTACACTATGCAAAGACTGTAAAAAGCCGCACGAGCCAAATGCAGCTGAACGAGAAACCTTGAACATTAGCGAGCAAGAGCAAGTTGTCATTTACAGCCCTGTTGGATGCACAGCATGTAATCAAACAGGCTACCGAGGCCGCACAGGAATACATGAACAGATTATTGTTGATGAAAAAATTCGCGAAATGATGCATGAAGGAAGAGGCGAACAAGCCATAGAAAAGTATGTTCGTAAGTTCACACCATCCATTCGTCAAGACGGTTGCGACAAAGTGGTACTTGGTGTCACTTCCCTTGAAGAAGTCTTGCGAGTAACCAGAGAAGAATAATATGGCAGCCTTTGCATACAAGGCCATGGATGCCAACGGAAAATCCAAAAATGGTGTATTAGAAGGTGATAACGCTCGCCAAATACGCCAGCAAATTCGGGAATCTGGCTTCATTCCGCTTGAAGTAGAGCAAGTTGCCGAACAGGAGAAAAAGAGCCAAGAATCGTTCTCCCTATTCAAAGCAAAAATATCCGCTGGCGAACTTGCCTTGTTAACCCGCCAAATGGCAACTTTAATAGAGTCAGCATTACCTATTGAAGAAGCCTTGCTAGCCGTAGCTGAGCAATGCGAGAAACCACGTCATAAAAACATGATGATGGCAGTGCGCAGCAAGGTAGTCGAGGGTCATGGCTTTGCTGAAGCCTTGTCTGAATTCCCTTATGTATTCGACAACCTGTTTCGCGCGATGGTAGCCGCCGGTGAAAAATCAGGTCACCTCGACACTGTTTTAAATCGTCTTGCAGACTATACTGAAAGCAGAGAAAAAACACGTAATCAAGTTATTCAAGCACTGGTTTATCCGGTGATCATGATGGTGGTCGCGATCGGCATAGTTGTGATGCTGTTGGTTATGGTAGTTCCTAAAATCGTAGGGCAATTCGACCAAATGGGTCAAGATTTACCAACTGTAACTAATATATTGATTGCAGTGAGTGAGTGGGTGCAAGACTACGGTATTGTAGCGGGCATCTTAATTACCATTATGATCTTTGTTATCGCCCGCATGCTAACGATCCCTCGTATTCGTTTGCAATACCATAAAAGACTGCTGCGAATGCCTTTTGTCGGAAGGCTTACAAGAGGCACTAATACCGCGAGATTTGCGCGTACTTTGAGTATTTTAACCGCAAGTGCAGTGCCTTTATTGGAAGCAATGCGCATAGCCGGAAATGTTTTAGAGAACCTTTACCTAAAAGATGCGGTCAAAGACGCAGCGTCGAAAGTTCAAGAAGGCACGAGTTTACGAAATGCATTGCAAAGCACGAAAATGTTTCCACCTATGATGATGCACATGATTGCATCTGGTGAGCGTTCTGGTGAGCTGCAACAAATGTTAGCTCGCGCAGCTGACAATCAAGATAGAGAGTTTGAATCGACAGTGAGTATCTCTCTTAAAATATTCGAGCCCTTGCTTATTGTAAGCATGGCTGGCGTGGTGCTGTTTATAGTGATGGCAATACTGCTGCCTATTTTGGCATTAAACAATTTAGTAGGTTAACTAATGAGAACACAAACAATGCAATTTAAATCAAATCAGCAACTAACTGGTCATGCTGCAATTCGCACTTTTCAGAAAGGTTTCAGTTTAATTGAGATCATGGTGGTGCTTTTCATCATCGGCATAATGGCGGCATTAGTTGCACCTTCAATTTTAGGCACGCAAGTAGAGGCCCAGATTAAAAAGGCCGCGGTTGATATTCAAAGCTTAGAAGGCTCATTACAAATGTATAAGCTGCGCACCAATCGTTTTCCAACTACCGAACAAGGTTTAGATGCGCTAGTCAGCTCACCAACCATTGAGCCTATTCCTAGAAACTATCCAATTGACGGTTTCATAAGGCGTCTACCACTTGACCCTTGGGGCAATCCTTACCAACTATTAAGCCCTGGTGAAATTGACACAGTAGACATCTATTCATTTGGTCCTGACTTGGAGGAAGGCACCGATGACGATATTGGTACTTGGAACATCAACGAGTACCTGCAGTAGAACTTAAGCATAAATAGGCGGTAACATAGCGTGCGCAAGCAACAAACGGGATTTACTTTATTAGAAGTCATGTTAGTGCTTGCCTTAATGGGGCTGATCATTTCTGCAGTCACCTATACTGCTTTAGCCACCAACAACTACGATCAAGTCAATAACCAAGCCAAACGCTTTCAAGTAGTGTTTGATATGGCCAGTGATTTTGCGATTTTAAATCAGGTGCAGTTGGGCATTCGCATTGATGAGGAAGAGAATACATACACCTATGTAGCGCTAGACGAAGAGGACAAATGGATTGAATTACCCGATCAAAAACTCTTCGCTAGTTATCAAATGCCTGAATATATGACCCTTGAACTTAATTTAGAAGACCTGCCTTGGGAGCAAGAAGATCAACTTTTCGACCGCGGCGTTTTTGATGAAAGTTTAAGTGTGAGCGAGGAAGATGTGGAAATAGGTAATGAAGAAGATATTCCACCGCCACCACCACAAATCTTCTTACTCTCCAGTGGCGACATCACTCCCTTTGAATTAAGCATGACTTACGAAGATGACTTTAGTGTCGAAGATCCCATCACTTTCATACTGCGTGCAAAAGAAACAACCCCAATCGACCGCATTGCGCCAAAGGATTTCGAATAATGCGCTCTGCAAGTTATTACACAAGTGTCAGTTCAAACTCTTATAAGAGCTCTTATAAAAGCCCTTATAAAAGCTCTCACGCTGGTCAAGCTGGCTTCACTTTACTTGAGGTCATGGTGGCTATGTTTATTTTTGCGGTTGCTGGCGCAGCAATTGTAAAAACCACAGCCGAACATATTAACTCTGTAGGTAAGCTTGAAGAGATTACTTTTGCAACTTGGGTTGCGAACAATCAACTAACTAGAGCAACGCTTCTATCGGAAAAAACTTGGCCGCTTAAAAATAACGAACGTGGCAGTGTCGAGATGCTGGATCGCACTTGGTATTGGGAGCAAGAAATAAAATCCACCAATGATGAGAATCTCAAAGCAATCACAATAACTGTTGGGCTCGACTCTCAATACGAAGGCTCCGTAACATCAGTTACTACCTATGTTGCAAAATCTAATGGATAGAATAAGTATCAAACAAGCGGGTTTTACGCTTATTGAAATCCTCATCGCCATGGCGATATTTGCCTTAATCGCGGTAGGCGCTGCACAGATACTTACCAGCGTAACTGACAGCAACGACCTGTCTGACCAGCGCTTCCAATCCTTGCAAGAATTACAACGCGCCATGCTAATTATTGAACGCGACTTTTTACAGATGGTGCCACGCAAAACCAGAGTAGAGGGCGAAGTATCCGATACTCTCGTATTTGGCGGTAAATTTGCGTTTGAAAGCACTACCGGAGGCTTGGGTTTTGTGCGTTCAGGCTGGCACAATCCTCAGCTAACCTTGCGCCGAAGTACACTTCAGTCGGTAGCTTACAGAGTCCAAGACAACCAACTTCAGCGCCTATATTCAAACTATGTCGACAATGCTGTTGGCTTCGAGCCCAAGATGCGTGTCCTACTAAAAGATATTGAATCGTTAAGGTTTGAGTTTTTGGAGAAGTTCAGTAGCAGTAAGTTTGAATGGGAAGAGGCTGAGCCTGTTGAAGAATTGCCTATTGCGGTTGCGATCATCATCGAGTCGAGAGTATATGGTGAAATTCGACGCGAGTTCAAGGTGCGTCAATGAAAAACGTTTATCACAAAAGGCAGCGCGGGGTAGCCTTACTCATTATTCTACTGATCGTTGCAATAATCAGTATTCTTGCGACTGAAATGATGGCGCGGCTACAACTAAATATTGCTCGTACAGTTAATATAAAAGACAACAACCAGGCCTTTTGGTACGCCGTGGGTGCTGAACAGTTTGCTAAAAAATCGTTGAACGACCTAAAAACGCTATCCCCTGACAATATCAACCTCAGCCAACCTTGGGCACAAGTGTTTGAGTACCCAATGGATGGCGGCGGTATTCAGGCTGAGTTGATTGATCTGCAGTCTTGTTTTAATTTGAATAGTTTGGGCCCATTAGTAAGCCCTGTAGCAACCGGCAGTGGCTCAGACAGTTCAGACAGCTCAGAAATCGGAGCCCCTGCAGGCAGCGAGACTACAACAGGTTCATCCGCGGGACGTGCAACAAATAATAGTGCTGTCGCCGCTCCGGAAACCTCAGCCCAAGCGTTTTATAATTTGGTAATCCTAAGCACAGAGAATGCTGATTCTTATATTGCTGAAACGCTTCGTGACTCTCTTGTCGATTGGTTAGACGTCGACAGTGAAATTACCGGTTACGGTGCTGAAGATGCCGACTATGAATCACTCAGAATTCCCTATGTAGCAGCAAATGGGTTAATGACAAACAAATCTGAGTTACGCTTAATTAATGGTGTTGAAATGAATTATCTGCGTAACTTACTGCCTCATGTGTGCGTTATTCCTGATTTAGCTTTTAACACTATGCAACTTAATATCAACACCATCAAAGAAGAAAATGCTCAAGTACTTGCAGCTTTGCTCAACCTTGAAATTGAGGATGCAAAGCGCATCATTTCCTCGCGGCCGGCGGAGGGCTATGAAGATACAGCAGAGTTATTCTCGGAACCCGAGATTTTAGCCTTGGGTTTAACAGACGGACAAAAGGCCGCGTTCATCATAAAAACAAATTATTTCATGCTACACACTAAAACCCGCTACAATAATGCAACTTTTGTAATGACCAGCATATTTAAGCTCGACGGTGAAGATGGCGTAAGCGTGATCAGTCGAGAATTTGGAGGCATCAATTAATGGAAAAACTAGCAATACGCTTGGGCTCAACACCCACTGACCCAGTATACTGGCTAGTATGGTCTGATACCGAAAAAGAAATTATCGCCTCGGGTGAATTACCCAATATTGAAGGTTTAGCGCAGCTAAAAGAACGCGCACCCGCAGCCAGAGTCATCGGTATTGTGCCGTCCTGTGACCTTGTCTTAAAAATCGTACAGCTACCGCTTAAAGCAAATCGAAAAGTCCTTAACGCTGTGCCATTCATGCTCGAAGACGAAGTGGCAACTGATATCAGCAAAGCATTTTTTGCATTTGGTAAACGCACTGGCGACTCACAGCAAGTTGCTATTGTTAGTCGTGAAAAATTAGTGTTTTGGCAAGAAGCCTTATTGCAGGCGGGGCTAGATTGCGACTTACTTGTTCCCGACGTACTTGCTCTGCCATATTCAAGTGATAACATTAGCGTGCTAAGCATGGGTCAAGACAATCTTGATCCATTAATTGTAAGAACAAACGAGTGGGAAGGTTACCAAGGCGAACAAAGCTGGACTTTTCCACTATTAGAGAAGCAGCTCACACAAACACCACGCTCAGTCACAACTTATTCAGAACTTTCATATGGAGAGCATTCATATGGAGAGCATTTACGGAACGTTTTGTCGCAGAGTAGAAGTGCCTCGCAAAATTCGGACATAGAAAACTCAGATAAAGACAGCGCAGATATTCAAAGCTCCGATAGTAACGATGAAGCTGAATTACCAGAGCCAAGCAATGACAAAACGGAAGTTACGTTGAATGCTAACTATGACCGTCTGCCTATGCAACTGCTATTAGATGGCGCTCTGGAAGCTCGGTTTAATCTTCTACAAGGTGAGTTTGTTGTAAAACGTAAAACCACCGCACAATGGGATAAATGGCGATTAGCGGCTGTCTTGGGAGCTGTTGCACTTTGTGTAAACCTTGTTAGTAAAACAGTTGAGTTAAACTCCATTAAAAGTCAGCGTCAAGCGACTGAATCGCAGGTTCAAGCAAGTATTCAAAAAGGATTTCCTAGTCTACCTAAAGCCAGAGACAAACGTGCCGCAATTAAAAAAGAAATGGCTCGCTTAGAGCAAGGCGGTGGAGGTATATCTATGCTTGTCATGTTAACTCAAATGAGTTCATCGTTTGCCAATACCGGGGTTGTCCCACAGTCGATTCGTTATGATGCAAGTAGGACAGAGTTGCGTATGCAATCGGTTGCCAATAACTTTGAGTCGCTAGAAAAATTTAGACGAGAAGTTCAAGAACTTGGTTTTGAAGTAGACCAAGGTGCAATAAATAATAAAGGCGACCAAGTAGTCGGCACGATCATCATCAAAGGCTAGTTGATTTAATCAAAGGATAGTATGAAAAAGTATTTCTCATGGTTTTATGCGCTCACAGAGCGCGAACAGAAAATGGTAAAGTTAGCAGGTGTCGCATTAGTGATCGCGATTTTCTATTTCGCGTTGTGGTCGCCACTAAACAATACACTTGCCCAACAAAAACTATTGTTAAAGAATCAGCAGTCTTTTGCTACTTGGGTAGATGATCAGGCTATCAGAGCAGCTAAGTTAAGGCAGTCTGCAACAGGCACTAGCTTTAACGGTTCTGTTACTCAACTAGTTAACCAAACCACCCGCAGCAGTCAAATACAAGTTGCTCGTATGCAGCCTGTTGGTGACGATTTACAAATTAGTATCGACGAAGTGTTATTTTCTGATCTGATTACTTGGTTAGATGTGATTGAGCGCCGCGGCATTATTATTATTCAGTCAGATATCACCGAAACGAATAATGCAGGCTATGTGCAAGTCCGTCGTTTGCAGCTTGGGAAACGTTAAGATGCTTAAAATGAAGCCCTGGCTTTGGGTTGTACTGGCTGTTTTTACCTATTTGTTTTTTCTTGTCGCTTATTTACCGGCGACACATGTTATCGCATACGTACAAAGCAATAATTCCAAACTGCCCATTGCCATTGGCAAAGTACAAGGCACCTTATGGTCTGGCAGCATCGACAAGGTTATAGCGCATGGCATCGAGGTCAATAGTGTTAAGTGGGAATTATCAGCACTGTCATTGCTAATTGGCCGCGCTAGTGTTGATATTAACGGTGGAAAAATCAGAGAGAGTGAGCAAGCCTATATAAAAGGCAAAATTAGCGTCTCCTTGTTTAATACTAAAAATATCAGTGCTAAAAATCTTCAGTTATTTTTGCCCGCGAGAAGCGTCATTGCTCAAGTTCCTTTGCCTGTTCCCGTTGCCGCTGATGGACGATTTAGAGTGGACATTGAAACCTTTGAGTTCAACAATGCTTGCGTTGGTCTTGATGGCAAAGGAAGTTGGTTAAAAGGCACTGTGAGTGGCCCAAGCGGTATCATTGAGTTTGGCAACTTTGATGCCAATCTTGGATGTGAAGAAGACAAATTTGCTATCCAAATTCAAGCTCAGAATGAATTAAATCTTGACGCAAAAGTCTTGCTGTCTGTAGATGGTAAGTACAAGATTAATGGCCGTTTCAAACCAAGTGATAACATGCCTAGAGAAGTTCAACAAGCTGCCAATTTCTTTGGTGCACCTGACCAGCAAGGCTTTCGTCAAATCAACTTATAGTTTTATTAAGCATATTTATCGAAATAAACCCGCCGTGGGTAGTTGGATACGTTCAAGAAAGTCACTTTGTAAGGGCAACTCCTGCGACAAAGCGCGCATGAACACTAAACATTTTTCAGGTAAGTTGTGCTAGTACTAGCCCCAAGATTGCAGACTGAACTATCTTCTCTTAAGTACAGTGATCTTAGGGCATTCCTCATACGCCATAATGCCGATAAGGTTTCATTCAACAATTCAACTCATTTCAATAAACTGTGCAGTTTCGACCATTAGATTTGGCCTGGTAGAGCAATGTATCCACCTTTTTTAGCGAGTCGCTAGCTGCAGCTTCACTGTTAATAGCAATTAATCCAATACTGACTGTTACGTTTATATCTTGGTTATTATCGTGCACCACCAAATTAGCAATTCGTTGGCGAATACGTTCAGCTACGATTTTCGATTGAGACAAGTTATTTCCTGGCATTAACAGGATAAATTCTTCCCCGCCGAATCTAAACAAATAATCTGAATCCCTTTTGACGTCGTTAATTTCATTTACTAGTGTTTGTAAAACTTTGTCACCAGCCAGATGACCAAGGGTGTCATTGATTAACTTAAAATGATCGACATCAATCATGGCTAAAGATAGGTATAACTTGTTACGGGTTAATCGTGCAGATTCCGCTTCATATATTTCATAAAAAACCCTGCGATTAAGCGTATTGGTCAAAGTATCGTAGCGAGACAAACGCTCTAATTCTACATTAGCTTTGCTGAGTTCCAGTGTACGCTGTTCGACAATATATTCTAGATTGGTGTTTACGTCTTTCAGTGCGCGTTTCGCTTCTATTTCAGCGGTGACATCGTGCTGAAAACCTATGAAGCTTGTTATTTCACCGTCGCGGACTATGGGGGTAATTAACAACCGGCACCAATACATCTCACCAGATTTGCTATAATTTAGAATGTCAGTATGCACGCCTTTTCCTGCCAGCAATTGCTCTCGCATATGTTGAACGACTTCTTTGTCAGTATTTTCTCCTTGTATGAAATTACTGAGGGTCTGTCCGGCCAACTCATGTAGTGTATACCCAGTTAATTTTTCAAACGCTTTATTTACCCAAATCACCAAACGATTCTTGTCGGTCAAGCATATTCCAGCAGAGCTTTCATTCATGGCGTAGGCTAGTATATCCCGTTCTTCACGCAGCGCTTCGGTCTTAGTAATATCCTGGCATATACCAAAAATGGTTAATGGTTTACCTGATTCACTTAAAAGCACCTTGCCACGTATCAGTACTTTACGGATTTCACCTGAAGCTCTTACCAAGCGGTACGAGTGGTGCCACTCTTCGCCATTTTGCATGGATTTATCAATCTTTTGCCTGACGTGTTTTGCGTCCTCAGGATGATAAAAATCAATGGCTGAAGACAGATCTGGCGTATAATCGGCTTTGTTTACCCCGTGTATTCGGTAAATTTCGTCTGACCAATATACCTCATTGGATTCCAGATCTATTTGCCAGTAGCCTATATTAGGGGTATTGAGGGCTATTCTTAACTTTTTGTTTTCATCCTTTAATTGCACAAGTTCAGAAATATCATGAGCATTAAAGATGAGTTGGTAGTCATCGCTTTCTAATGGTGATTGTCCGATAAAGACGTAACTCCTGACACCATTTGTGGTATTTAGCTCACATACAAACTGTTTAACACACTCTTTATTATCAGTCCAACTGGCCAGTAAATCCTGTATTTTGGAGTGCTTGCCTTTTACCAGTAGAGTGGTAAATAAGTGATGGCAATAGTCTTCAAGGGGGCGATTTAGAATGTGCTGCCAAGCAGGAGATAGGTAAGTAATTTTGTATTGCTTATCCAAACAACAAATTAAGGCACATGATGCAGATACAATTTTACTAATTTTTGCTTCATTACTTAACATAGGAGACATCCGTGCTATGGTCAAAAACCGTACGATTCAAATTATCATAAGCGGTCCATTGAGTACTGTCCATTAAAAATAGACTTTAGTATAACCTAGATCAAATTTCAGATTGTACCCAGCACTGCTTAATGATCTAAACGGTGCTGTCAAGTTACCGAATTCGGGTGATTAGATGGGTGAGTAATTATCAAACTATTTTATAACCGTGCATCTTTAAAAGAATACGAATTCCTGTTCAAGTTCTATGCAAAAAGTTCAGGGAAAAAGAATACACTCAGCGTTAATAAACTTGCACTTACATAAATGCTCTCTCTAGTTTCAAGACCTTTACTTAACTGACCAATTGCCCCACCTTTTTGTTTAATGTTCACTGTATTGAACATGGCATCCATTGCTGGGCCGAGTTCTTCTCCCTGAAGTAATTTTTGATATATTTGATTGGGTAATGGCAGTGATGCAGTGCGTCCAGTTTGGCACTTTGAATTGTCAGCAATACAAACAACGGCATACGTGCTGGGTATCCCATCCAAAACATCAACACCACCTTCATAGCTAATATAGTAGTCAGCTTGTTCTTGCTGCTGACAAAACTTGACTCTATTTATCGCTCCGGTTTTGGTCTCTTCCGCGCTCATAGGCTGATCGCTGACCAGCGAAGGTGCATTAATTGAAACAACTTCAATGCTCTGGTCGACAAAGGCTTTGGTAAAACTCGTTTTAGCCGCTGCAATTTTCACTGGATTTTTGGAGGCAATAATTATGCGCATAATACTCTTTTAATTTCCTTAACTACTCTGATTTTAAGACCATAGCCTAGCGATAAAGTAATACACAGCGCTCAGCCAATGAATAACAACCTCGTATCATTTGACCACACAAACGTGCCTTATGCCGATACTAAATATCAGCCAACAAGCATATGTAATCATTAGTAATGGCATGACCATGTAGAATGTTCTCTGGCTTTTTACTATCTGGGTTGGTAATACCCAAGGTATAGGCGATACCATACTCTTTAGCCGCGTCCAAAATTACCTGACTGTCGTCTACAAATAAGGTTTTTGCGGGGTCAAACTGTAAATAAGCTTGAAGCCTCTTCCACAGTAATTGAGACTCTTTGGTGACACCAAATTGATGGGTCGAAATCAGCTCATCGATGTGTTCATCTAATTGGGTTTTTTCAACCTTTAAAGACAAACTGTCTGGGTGAGCATTGGTTACTAACACCACTTTTTTGCCACTTGCTCTTAATGCATCCAAAAAAGGTAATGTATCGGGACGTAAAGAAATTAAGTGGTCGATTTCTCGCTTTGCTTCCATGACATCGAGATCGAGCTGTTCACTCCAGTAATCAAGGCAATACCATTCTATCTGGCCCTTCACCTTGTTGGTAGAGTCATGCATTTCCTTGCGACATTGCTCAAGGCTTTTATTGTTTTTTTCTGACAGCTTTAGAGGAACATGTTCGAGCCAAAATTGGTTGTCAAAATGCAAATCAAGCAAGGTTCCGTCCATATCTAATAAAACAGTGTCAATCTTATGCCAAGGTAAGAGTGCCAAGCGAATTTCCTTGTGATAATGTAAGCTTATGAAATAGCTACTGACTACTAACTAGTGAGCGCACAGTTTATCGTGAATCAAGAATGAGTAAAATAGACAGCAACAAAGAGTTACCAATAATTCATGCTACAGAGGTCGTTGCCAAATCTAAGTTCTTCAAAATAGAGAAACTTGATCTCGAGTTTAGTAACGGTGAGACGCGTGAATTCGAAAGAATGGCTGGTGGAGGCCAGGGTGCAGTTATGATCATAGCGCTAAAAGACGCTGATACTATGCTACTTATTCGCGAATATGCATGCGGTACACATTCATATCAATTAGGTTTTCCAAAAGGCTTAATTGATCCAGGCGAAACACCCGAGCAAGCAGCCAACCGAGAGTTACAGGAAGAGGCTGGATACAAAGCAGAAAACCTACATCGACTTCATTCCGTGCACATGGCTCCCACATTTTTTAATGCTCAAATGCATATTCTTATTGCCGAAAACATCTCACCACAGACACTTGAAGGCGATGAGCCTGAGCCACTAGAGGTTATCGAATGGCCCGTGTCCGCAGTTGACGAATTATTAGCTAGAAAAGACTTTGTTGAAGCTCGCTGTATAGCAGCGTTATTGTTATTACAAAAGTGGATGAAGGATAAAATATAAATGCACCATTCCATTGCAGAGTTATTGGAAATTGCAAAAGACGCGGCCTTTGTAGCAGGTCAAGAAGTGCTAGAGATATATGATAAAGGCGATTTTAAATCTTTTACAAAGGAAGATGAATCGCCAGTAACAAGCGCTGATTATCACGCAAACGATATCATCATGAAATTGCTAAAAGAGCACACACCCGACATACCAGTCATGTCAGAAGAAACACCACAGTTGCCGCTTGAAGAGCGCGAGAAATGGACGCGTTACTGGCTAATTGATCCTATTGACGGCACTCAAGAATTTATTGCCCGCTCGGGCGACTTTGCCGTTAACATTGCGCTCATTGAAAATAATGAGCCGGTAATCGGTGTTATTTATTGGCCTCCAGGCGAAACCCTATATTTTGCAAGTAAAGGCCAAGGCGCTTACAAACGTTGTCGTGCAGAAACAAAAAAGATTGCCGTAAGAGAACTTGAAGTACCTAGCGAAGACGTGATAATGATAGCAATTAGCCGCAGGCAGTCACGCGAAAAAGTATTTAGTAGAATGTCTGATAAGCGTGTTTACCAGACTCTGCCTGCGGGCAGCTGCTCACTCAAAGCTTGCTTTATTGCGGAAGGCAAAGCCGACGTATTCATGCGCTTGGGCATAACTGGTGAGTGGGATACTGGCGCATCACAATGCATTATTAATGAAGCTGGCGGCAAGATATTAGCTGCGACTTTTGATGAGATAAGCTACAACCAGCGTGAAAGTGTTGAGAACCCAGACTTCGTGGTGTTAGGTGACCAACGAGTGGATTGGGAAAAAATCATTTGTTATAAGTAGTGATTAATTGTCTAAACGCATATCCACATGCATGATGTCATCTTCTAAATAATGTTCAGAAATTTCAATGAATCCAAAGCTTTGATATAACTGGCTAAGATGACTTTGTGCACCAATGGTAATTGCGGCTTCAGGCCATAGCGATTGCGTAAATTCAACTGACTTTGCTATCAGCTCTTTGCCTAATCCAGTGCCTCTTTTTGAAGGCGCCACCAAAATTCGGCCAATACTGGGAGTATCGTAACTGACATTAGCAGGTAATAGTCTCGCGTAGCCTACAATATCTTGCCCATCAAGTAACATCAGATGATGCGCACCCGTTTTGCTGTCCTTGTCGTCAAGATCTTGGTAAATGCAGGTTTGTTCAAGCACAAACACCTCACTTCTTAGCTGTAAAATTCGATACAGCTGTGCAGTATTTAAATCAGCAAAAGGAACGCAAAGTATTTTCATATTAATCGGCTAGTTACACAAGTTTCAGAGCGTAACGCTATCATAGTAAAGACATATGTCGATAGTAGTAAACGGCTAACAAATACAAATTACCTTTTATACATACTGAAATATGCACTCTACAAAGACATCGCTGGACGCATTATTCCTAGATTATCCAGCACAATGACGCCTTCCTTGGACTTATTAAACAGAAAGCGAATACGCGTAATTTGGCTTACATCAAAATCTGGATTATGCGCTTTAATCTGTGCCATTGGATAAGAAAAAGTCTGAAAAATCATTTCAGATTCAGTTGCATCAAACACAAATTGAACCTTCCATATTTGGGTTTTTATTTCTCGCTGCAAAGCTGAAAACTCACTTAAAGCAAACACCGCTTTTTGCCCTGCTGTGTCTTCTAGCTCAATAGTGAAATCTAATGGTTGTTTCGCTTTTTCATCCTCAGAACCATCGTCCTCTTTATTTACATTACTGTTCGTTTCACTATTATTTTTTTCAATGATATTCACAGCGTTTTCTTCCTTATTGGAAGTATTTGTATTGGCACTCTGATTGCCCGAATTCGATTCGTTTGCATTCAGCAGCCACTTTCCGCTGGCTTTAGGGTTTGCGTTTTCAGTAGACTCTGCCAATGAAAAAACTAAAATGCTATTACTGTCAGCCTCTATTAGTTGGGGAGAGTAATCAATCACAAAAGATGCTTCTATATTTTCTGTTATCACTTGCTCACTGCATTGGTCCATGCCTTGCTGACCGACTTGACTATCACTGTCATCATCGCCGTTTTCATCCTCGTGATCATCCCCGTGATCATCCCTATCTTCATCTTCATCCGAGAACCAGCCAATAACCGCTGCTCTTGTGCCTTTCTCACCCCACTTCATTCTAAGTTCTTGTTCACGCCATATGGATACATTGTGGGCGCTAATACTCCCGTTCTTTACTAAGTTTGTATTTACATTAAAGTCCTCGTCAAAAGTCGCGATAGGAAGAAAGGACGCATCCTCGTATTGATTGACATAAATCGTATCAGGAAGCCAAGACTGCCCTTTCCTATGATCTACAAACAAGGGACGGTAGATATCTTTTTGGTTTAGCGTGGCTTCTAAAAATGCGCTTATATAGACTTTCGCAATTTGTCGTTGTTCTAATTCAGGGAGCAAGGGTTTATTATTTAGAAATTTGGTAAAAGAAAAGCCTGTGTCATTGTCTCCCCAACCGGAATTGAATTGACCATGATTAGCGCCGACGACATAAACGCCTGATTTAAAAAAGTCAGTGTCTGGACTGAAATCTATCCGTTCGTATTGCTTAGCGCCCAAAAATGAGCTCACGTCAGCGTCTTGTGAACCATGTATGACAAAATAATTAATGTCAGTAAGTGATGTTTTCGCACCACCGGGCTCATACTGCCCATCGACAGGAGCGATAGCAATGATAGATTCGATATTAAAGTTATAATCAAATGCTATTGTTGCATCGTCATAGTATGCCGGCATCTGGTTTAATAAAGCTGCATGAGCAACCGCCTCACCACCTCTGGAATGACCAATTAACGCAATTTTCTGAATATCTACTTTGTTAAAAAATGCACTAGTCTCATCTGAATTCCACAAATTCCATAACCTTAAATGTTCAAGCAGAAGCCATCCTCTCGCATCATTTTCTTCATCTAAGCCACCGCCAATATCACTCCATGAAGCATTGATAAAATTTTGGTCAACCGAGGCAAATATAAATCCTCTCGACGCTAATAATTCACCTAAATACGCATAACCGTCATCTGAATAATCTTGCATTGAATGGTTTCCGTGAACCATCAGTACTAGCGGGAACGGACCTTCACCCTTCGGATACCATACATAAGCATTGAGCGGCAGGTTTTTATCATCAAAACCCCAGTATTGTTCACGATACCAGCCACTAAAGCCTTGCCAACCGTCTAGAAAAGCAAGACCATTGACTGAATCCGTTTTAATAGTGACATTTTCTGCAAAGACATCGCGGTATTTGTCCTTACCGCTGCCATACGTGAGCATACCAATCTCAAATTGACCTTTTTCTGCTGGTGATGCGGCCTCAATATTTGCTACCTTATTAGCATTTATTGCTGCGGCGTTAATTGCAGGCGTACTCTCAAAGCCAATCGGCATGTAAGCCAGAGTCGCGAATAACAATCCACTGCAGCTGATCAATAAACTACAAGCAACTACCACTTTTTTGGGAATGGTAAGTGACATGAAATCGCCTTTCCATATCACGTTTATGGCGCCCCCAAGCAGAGAGAAAATAAGGATAGCTGCAAACCAATAAAGTCCCTCAAATGCAAGCGTAAAAAACAGCAGAGGACTAGCAATGAGTAAGGATACTTTTAGTGATTTTGGAATGCTGTGGAGTTTACCAATTAGCCAAATTGTTAAGTAGGCAGAAAGAACAGAGATAATAGCAATTGTTACGAAAACTGAAAGCAGCCAGGGGTCGTTAGAATCTGCGGTAAGCATAAACGCAAATATCAAGAACAGTAGCGCCGAAAATAGAAGCAATGAAACACTGGCTCCTTTTATGGCATTGTGACCCGGCTTGATTTTACTGAATTGAACGTTTAGCCAATTGCGCACCTTAGATCTGAATTTCATGCTCTCGCTTTCCTTTTGCTAGGTCGTTTAGTTCCGTTAATTATTTATTTCATACAAATAAATACATGGACATTTTTAGACCATAGCACATTAAAAGATCATGACAATATGGGATATTAGGAATCAAACACACATTCCTGCATAGGCAATATTTTCGCCATTCTAACCTACACAGCACCCCTTTTATCGAATTTACATCTGCTGAATTTACATTTATGTTACAACTGAAGTATAAGTAAAATACGCAGCAAACTTGCCTGTGTTATACGTATGGACTCATTATGAAGCTTAACTATTTATCATTAATCGCCGTGACCTTGTTTATGACTGCCTGCGGCGGAGGGTCTGACACACCAGCACCACCTACTGTTCCGCCCCCTATTGTTCCTCCCCCTGTTGTGGAAGACACTGATGGCGACGGCGTAAGTAATCAAACTGATAGCTGCCCAAGCACTCCTTCTGGGGCTACCGTTGATGCAACAGGTTGCGCAGTAGCGAATGTTGAAGCACTCTTCAATGAAAATACCGTGATGGAAGCAGTGAGTCGCTTTGTTCGCGAAGACGGCGTGTTGGTTACTCGAATTGGTGACCGTGGCAGAGATCGTCACGCCAAAGATATTACTATTCAAGATCATTACGATCATTACTTAGCGCATTATTGGGAGTATCGAACAGCTAGAATTCAACTAGAGGATCATGTCCCAAACGGTCAAAGCTTAATTAAAGCCACCTTCATTACTGAGGCAAAACTTGGTGCAAGGGAGTTTCGTGTATGGTTTTGGGGTCGCAATGCAACGGGGCAGTTTCATTTTAATCCTCAAAAAGAAGAATCGAAAGTAAGCCAGAATGAAAGTGGTGTTGTTTTTGTAGGCCAGGGCACTTGGAATGATAACTTCGAAAAAATCAGTGACGAAGGTATTCAGCACATGTATACGCTGGACATTGTCAATAAGTGGGCTAACGGCGGACAGTTTCAAACAGCATTGGAAGAGGGCACTAATATGGAGTTTGAAGTTAGCCAATTCCTTCTTTCGCCGCCAGCTGGTGCTCGTTTAAATTACTACGGCACATCATTTGTGTATGTCATAGGAGAGCTTGGTGTCGCGCCGTTTGAATGGCAGCGAGGCGTCGAAAATACGGGCGGCACGAACGATGGTACTCCCATTCCAGATAAAGGCCTCTTAGGTGGCGACACAACATTGGGATTTAACTACAGTGAGGAGCCTGCGGGCAGATTCATGCAAATGGCCACTAATCTTAGTTCAAGCAATGCACAGCCCTTTGTTGAAGGCAGGCGTATTCACCACACCAGTTTTGAAGACGGCGTACATGATGAAAGGTTCGATAATCCAGTGTGGACAGAGCAAATTGGCAAAATTGGGAATCACTATATTAACCACTCTTGCGCGGCATGCCATGTTAGAAATGGTAAAGGCTTAGTTGAAGATGTGGGTGGTAATCTAGATAAATGGGTATTTAAAGTTGGCGATGAAAACGGTGATCCAGATCCGTTAATTGGCGAAGTGCTGCAACCTCAGCTTGCTGCTGCTGGGGAACCTGAAGGTAATGTCACTTTGGGTGAATGGACAGAGCTCGAAAATGGTTTACGCTCTCCAAATTACGTTTTTACAGGACGAAGACCTGCTCAATTCTCTGCTCGTATTGCGCCTCAGTTAGTTGGGCTTGGCTTACTTGAAGCGGTTACTGAAGAGGAAATACTCGCATGGGAAGATCCCAGTGACGCTAACAACGATGGCATTTCAGGGCGAGCTTCTATCGTTGAAGACCCAATTAGTGGTCAACAACGTTTAGGCCGATTTGGCTACAAAGCAGCTACTTTTAGTATCAAGCATCAAAGCGCTAGTGCGCTAAATACTGATATGGGGGTTATGACTTCCATGCTGCCAAACCCTGACTGTGGTAGCCAGCAATCTGATTGCGGCAACACGGGTGTTGAGCTATCCGATCAAGAACTGGATAAATTAGTTAAGTACTTAAGTCTATTAGGTGTGGGCGCCCGTCGTGACTACGATAACGTGACCGGCGAGAACATATTTGAAGATGCTGGCTGCGCATCTTGCCATCGACCTACACTAACAACTTCTGCATATCATCCTCTCGCCGAACTACGCGACCAAACCATCCATCCTTATACGGATATGTTGCTGCATGACATGGGAGCCGGACTGGCAGACAACCTAGCTGAAGGATCCGCTTCAGGCGCAGAATGGCGCACTGCAGCGTTATGGGGATTAGGCCATGCAGAGAGTGTCATGTTAGGTGACGGAAAAGCTAACGACGCGGTTTCATTAGCTGGAAGAAACGATGATGATACTCGAGTTGGTTATTTGCATGATGGCAGGGCGCGGACCATTGAAGAGGCTATTTTGTGGCACGCAGGAGAAGGTGAGTCGTCAAAGCAAGCCTATGAAAGTTTAAGCACTAATGACAAAGCGGCGCTTATGGCATTTTTGAAGAGCCTTTAACGGGCTTAAGTGACCGCCTACTAACTTTATGTTGTTTGACTATACGTATTGTTACTAATTGAATGAAGCCGATACTTTGAGTAGAGTGAAAATGGTGGCTGATTGTTTTATCTATCAAAACAATTCCACATCCGGATTAATGCTGCGTATAGGGACATACAAAAATGCATGCAACAAAAATATTGCTTGTTGAAGAAGACGAGATTTCTCGTGAAGTACTAAAGCTTATGCTATCAGATAAGTTCGATTTAACTGTACTTGAAAACCTAGAGCAAGCTGAACAAACTGTTAAATCAGTCAATTTCAATATCATCTTATTAGATATGCAGAGCAAGATCTACAATAGCTTGGCGCTTTGTAAAACCATTGCAAGCCTTTCTCTATCTTCGTCTCCTCTTGTTATTGCCCTTGGCGAAGAAACCGCCGAAGAGAAAGTGAGAGCAATTTTTGAAGCTGGCGCCTACGATTACTTTATCAAGCCATACAATGTTGTTTTGTTCTATGAGAGCTTACAGCGCCTCGTTGATACTATTTCTGCGTATCAAACCTTAGAACAAAGCGACAAAGAATCGCGAGACACCGTAAGTATTGCGCTTTCACAAGCCTCCTACTATGGTTTTGCGTTTGATCTACTTGCCGATATTAATCGAGCTGAGAGTATAGAATCATTAGCTAGAACAGTATTAAATGGGCTAGCCTTGCGAGGTATTCACTGCGCCTTGCAAATAACCGACACGAGTCAACAGCTGCGCACCTTTGAAGAAGACAAAGATGTTGTGGGTGAAAGGACCATACAGGTATTTAGCTTTGTTAGGGATCAAGGTCGTATTTTTAGATTTGGTAAACGACTTGTTTTCAACGACGAAAATGCTTCGCTGCTTGTAAAATCTATGGATGATATGAGTGACAACGCTTACGATTGTATTCTAGACATAGGTGCAAAACTCATCCCAAGCATTGAAAACCAATTGACCATAGTTAGCGAGCATCAACTGTTGCTTGAGCTTCAGCTAGATATGAAAAACATCATTGGGAAACTTCATTTTTCGTTGACTCAGCAAGCTGATCAAGCTGAAAAAATAGTCGATAGCGTTGCTGGCCATATTAGCGAAAGTCTGGACAAACTAGAGTTGACGGAAGTCCAAGAAAGCTTTTTTCTAAATTTAATTGAATCACAACTACAAGTCGAATTTAGAGGTACCGATTTTAAGACACTCGAAAATGCCGCAACAGAAATATACGAGAAAATCACCTCTTTGCAAAACAAGCCTGAAAAACAAAACCTACAAAGTAGTCAATTTGGGGAAATTGATTTATTTTAGGTAAAAGTAGTTAATTAGGTCTCATAGAATGAGACTCGTTTTTATGAACAAACGACTTTTACGAAAAGCTGCAGGATAAAACCCATTGTAAGGAGCTAACGCTGTTAAAGGATTGCGTTTCTCTAACCACTCTTATTTGCACTTTTATTGCTGTTTTTATTTCTGCTGTGCAACTCAATTTCTGTAACTTCGGATAGTGAATGCTGACAACTTAGTCTCAGACCAGTCGCAATCTCCTCCTTAGTAAGGAGCGTAAGCTCTGCATCAGTAATTCTAATATCGCCGTTGCTATTAAATTTACACGTACCGCAAACACCACCGCCACCGCAGATAGCCTGTATTGGAATATCGTTGTCCAATAACGCACTTAAAATAGAACTATTCTTACTTGCTGTGAAGGCAGTGATGTCATCTTTTTGGTAATTGCGAAGTAATACAGTTTTGTTACTAGTCCACCAAATCAACTTTATTTGGTTTTCTCGTACAAGCCGATAAAGCCACCAAAGCCCGGAGCCTGACAATATAAGAGTGGAAAAGCCGAATACTTTAATGAACATATTATTAAAACTGCCTTCTTGGAAATAGTCCATAAAGTGCAGCATCAATAACAAATCTCGCCATCTAGTTTCATCGTTAACATGCGTAATAAATTGAGCTGTGTTAGCGCGAATATAAATACTGGTATTGTCACTATCTAGGGTATTAATTTGCCAAACAGGATTGCGCTCTCTTGGTAAATCCTCAATAGGGGCTAGCATCAACTGCGTTTCTTGTGCCTTAAGTGGCTGCTTGTATGAAGCCTGTGCAATATCCTGAATAAGCCTATTATTTAGAATTGCCGCGTCTAAACTTGCCAAATTAATAAGGCGCCCATCAATTGCATTAATCAAGACATACTCGGAAGCTTGATAAGCATGCTGCCTCGATGTCATTCTGATCCTATAAACAGGCATGTCCAATAAATTTACCAGTTCAATGTGTGTAGCAAGAGGGTAGCTTTTAAGGATGTTTTGGATATCTATCAATTCATTATTAAAGGCAGATAACTTGTCAGTAGAATGCATTTTAGTATCGCGCCCAGCAGCTTTACTATGGTCTACTTTACCTAACAAAAAACCGGATCCAAGCCAAATAAAAAGCTGAATAAAGACAACAACGGCCACCCACTTATGGATCTTTTTGAAGTTTATTTTTAAGGTCATTTACTTAATATCATCCCGCGGACTCTGCTGACTCATTGCTAAACAGCCTAAAAACTAACAACACCAAGCCCGAAAGTGCAGCAAGTAAACCGCTAATGGTAAATACATTGAGCAAGATGTTATTAATATCCTCACCTTCGGTGTAATCCATAATATGCAATCGCCAGAGCGCATCAAACAACCGCCACGTATTATGCCTTATGGTAAGCACTTCGCCAGTTTGGTGACTAATATAGAAAGTTGGTGAATTGACACCATAAAAATCCACACGCCACAATGGTAAAGCCCGGGAGCCGATTTCATCAGGAGGCTTGTCCGTAATCAAATATACTTTTTCTATATCGAGTGGCTCACGCAAGTGGCTTAGCGCAACTTCAATCGCAATATCCGAAGTGATTTCTGGTATTAGTTTGCCAGTAACAGCGCTTAAGAGCTTATTCTCGCCCTGCGTAACAAAACGATAAACAGGTTTGTCGGCTAGCCAAGCCAAATTAATGTTACTTGCATCGGGGTAAGCTCTAATAAGCGTATTAATGTTAAAAGAACTGCCCTTATTAATCATTGAGGCGCTTAACAAGGGCTGCTGTTGAACGGTCAGGTCTTCACCGTGAATACTATGAATGTTCATCAATACCATGTACAAGCCACTGACCGACCACAGAAAAAACTGCAAGCCTACGAATATCATAAGCCCTTGATGATATCGACGAGCAAGCCTTATCATTTTTTACCTCTCAGCTTTATTTGCTTGCTTAGCTTTCTTAGCTGCATGTAATGTCTCATATATTGCGTTTTTTCATGCGATTTGTTTTCGCATTCTTTTTAGGCCGATTCTTTTCCATATTAGATACACAACAGGTAAAATTATCAAGGTTAATAGCAACACACTGATCATGCCCCCAACCATAGGAGCGGCTATACGGCTCATTACTTCGGAGCCTGTACCTACGCCATAAAGTATAGGCAACAAGCCTATGATAATAGTCGCGGCTGTCATAACTACTGGGCGAACTCGGCGTCCTGCACCTTCCAATATGGCTTGAAATAAGTCATTATCGGTAGGTAGCGTACAAGCCTGTTTGCAGCGTTCAAGCATACTGTTGAAAGATTGATTTAAGTAGACCAACATGATTACTCCTATCTCAACCGCAACACCCGCCAAGGCAATAAACCCTACCCCAACAGCAACTGAAAAGTTAAAATCTTGCCAATAAATTAGCCAAATACTGCCTACCATAGCTAAAGGCAGCGTACCCATTATCATCACCACTTCTGCAATATTTCTAAAATTCAAATACAGTAATATGATGATAATACCCATTGTGAGCGGCAACACATAAGACAGCTTTTCTTGAGCTCGCAGCATATATTCATATTGTCCAGACCATGTTATTGAGTAGCCAGCTGGTAAATCTAGTTGCTCATTCACGGCTTTTTGCGCTTGCGCAACATAAGTGCCTAAATCAACATTTTCAATATCAATAAATACCCAACCGTTTGGACGAGCATTCTCACTTTTAATACCCGGAGGCCCCTCTTCAATCAACACATCAGCAACATCACCCAAAGCAATACGCATTCCATTGGGTGCCACTATTGGCAGCAAGGACAGTGCTTCTGGTGAAGAACGATACGACTGCGGGTAGCGAACATTGACGGGATACCTTTCTAGGCCTTCCACACTTTGCGTTACGTTCATGCCGCCCACTGCACTGGCAATTACTTCCTGCACATCAGCAATATTGAGACCATATCGTGCGGCTTTTTCACGCTTGATATCCACTTTGATATAACGACCACCAGCAACTCGTTCAGCATAAGCGGAAGCGGTTCCCGGGACATCGTTCAGAATGTTCTCGAGTTGCTGGCCAATTTTCTGAATTTCATTAAGGTCTCTACCACCAATTTTAATCCCCACAGGAGTTTTGATGCCGGTCGCCAGCATATCAATGCGAGTTTTGATAGGCATGACCCAAGCGTTTGTTAAGCCCGGAATATCGAGTAGGGCATCCATTTCTTCAATCAAACTCTCGGTTGTCATTCCCGCCCGCCATTGTGCTTTTGGCTTTAGCTGAATGAAGCTCTCAATCATGGTCAGTGGAGCAGGATCAGTCGCGGTTTCAGCGCGTCCAACCTTACCAAATACAGTTTCAACTTCGGGTAGAGTGTAAATAAGCTTGTTGGTTTGCTGAAGCACTTCACGCGCTTTACCTACCGATATACCTGCATAGGTGGTCGGCATATACATTAAATCACCTTCATCTAACGATGGAATAAACTCACTGCCTATTTTGTTCACGGGCCAAAAGCCAATCACAAGGACAAGCAAAGCGCCCAACAAAGTGATTTTCGGAAAACTCATTACGCCACGTAAAGCAGGTAAATATATCCAAGAAAGTAATCTATTAACCGGATTCTTATGCTCTGAAAGTATTTTTCCACGAATGAAATACCCCATTAACACAGGCACTAAGGTTATGGCTAGTGCTGCAGCGGCCGCCATGGCATAGGTTTTGGTATACGCAAGCGGGGCAAACATCCGGCCTTCTTGAGCTTCCAATGTAAATACGGGCAAAAAACTTACAGTAATAATCAGTAAGCTGGAAAAAAGTGCGGGCCCAACTTCTGTTGCGGAGTCGATAACAATTTGCCATCGATTTTCATTGGTCAGTGGCGTTTTTTCGATATGCTTATGCATATTTTCTATCATGACAATGGCACCATCGATCATCGCTCCTATGGCAATTGCAATACCGCCTAAGGACATAATATTCGCATTAATACCCTGCAAATGCATAACAATGAAAGCGGCAAGAATACCCACAGGTAAGCAAATAATAGCTACCAATGATGAGCGCACATGAAACAAAAACGCGATGCATACTAAGGCAACGACGATAAATTCTTGTAATAATTTGCTACTTAAGTTGTCAACCGCACGCTCAATTAATGCCGAGCGATCGTAAACAGGAACAACCTCCACGCCATCTGGCAAGCCCTTTTTAAGCTCTTCCAATTTGCGTTTAACCGCCTGAATTGTCTGCTGTGCATTTTCTCCAAAGCGCATAACAACGATGCCGCCAACAGATTCACCTTCACCATTAAGCTCAGTAACACCGCGCCGCATTTGCGGACCAATAATGACATCGGCAATATCTTTCACTAGCACCGGAGTGCCTTTATCGTTTATGCCTAGAGGAATATTTTCGATATCCTCTTGGCTTTCAATATACCCAGTTGCTCGAACCATGTATTCAGCTTCAGCAAGCTCTATAACCGACGCGCCTACTTCCTGATTTCCGCGCTTTATTGCTACTTTTACTTGGGTTAAGGGAATACCGTAAGCACGCAGCTTTTCAGGATCGATTATTACTTGATATTGCTTAACCATGCCGCCGGCAGAAGCGACTTCAGAAACACCCGCGACCGTTTGCAATTCATATTTCAAAAACCAATCTTGTAGGCTTCTTAACTGGCTAATATCATGCTTACCGGTTTTGTCTGTTAGCGCATAGATATATATCCAACCCACGCCAGTGGCGTCAGGGCCTAGTTGTGGCTTTGCATTTTCAGGTAAGTTGGGCGCCACTTGCGAAAGATATTCAAGTACTCGACTTCTAGCCCAATACAAATCGGTGTCGTCATCAAAGATAACGTACACATATGAGTCACCAAAAAATGAAAAGCCCCTAACTGTTTTAGCACCTGGCACCGACAACATAGCTGTGGTTAAAGGATACGTAACCTGATCTTCAACCACTTGTGGGGCTTGTCCCGGATAGCTCGTCTTAATAATTACCTGTACATCAGACAAGTCAGGAATAGCATCAACCGGCGTATTTTTTAAAGAGAATAAACCGGCTCCAACAATGATGAAAGTGCACAGCAATACGAAAAACCGATTATGCACCGACCATTTAATAATCGCGGCAATCATGGTTTAACATCCATAATTTCAAACATGCCAGTTTCAGGCTTTTGCAATTGCACCTCAATTCTGGCATCTACTTTTAATTGAGTAAAATCAACACTGTCGAGCACGACAAAATTCATTGTCATTCCAGGCATCCCCCACTCGTCAATATCTTCATGAGTTAACTTAACCATTCTTTCATCCGGCATAAGATCATCAACGGTTGCGCTAACCCATGTTGGTTTAGACATATCCATCCCGCTCATGCTGTTCATTCCGCTCATGCTGTCCATATCGTTCATGTCAACGCTCGCTGCAGAGTCGCTATCAATACGCATAAAGTCGGAGCTAATACTGCTTTCTGAATCTAGTAAAAACTGCGCTGAAATGACAACTAAGTCACCTTCCATTAATCCAGAAAGTACTTCTATGTCTCGCTCAAATACTTGCCCTATGCTTACCTCAACCGATTTGAACTCACCTTCACCTAATGCCAATACAACGCGATTTTGCGTGCCGGTGCGTATAACTGCTTCGCTAGGCACAACCAAACTAGACGAATCAACTAAACTAAGTGTATCGTCCCCTGTAAAAATAGTGACATTGGCGAACATATTTGGCTTTAAAAAGTAGTCCTCGTTACTAAATCTGATCCTTACTCTTAAGGTTCGGGTTGCAGCATCTAGGGTAGGATATATATAGTCAACTTTGCCTTCCCATGTCCTGCCAGGTAGGTAAGCTAAGGTCATAGAAACTGGCAAGCCCAACTTGACTAAGTTTGACTGTCGTTCGAATATTTCGGCATCAACCCACACTTCGTCTAGTGCACCAATCGACATGAGTGTTTTACCCGGTTGAACGTAAAATCCTTCGCGAATATTTAAGTTATCAATAAAGCCCGTTTGCGGAGCGGTGAACACCACCGTTTGCTGCACGGTTTTATCTGCTACTAGCTTGCTAATTGCCGAAGCTGGCATTTGCATCGCTTGAAGCCTAGATTTTGATGCCGCAATCAAATTTTTATTTGCACGCTTCACTGCTACTAAAAATTCTTCCTGAGCGTTAACTAACTCAGGCGAATACAGAGCATATAAAGGGTCGCCTTTTTTTACATAGGTGCCTGCGGCTTTGACATTCAATACTTCTATCCAACCTTCAACTCGCGGATGCACATGCACCAAAGTGTCTTCGCTATATTGCACATAGCCAACGGTTCCTATTTCAACATTGAGCGCTTTAAGCTCTACCTTGGCAGTTCTTACCCCCATGTTGTTAACGATATTTGGGTGGATCTTTATTGTTCCGGGACTTTGCTGTCCGCCATCCATGTTATTTTTGTACACAGGCACTAAGTCCATTCCCATTGGCGATAAGCCAGGCTTATCTCTTTGGTAATTCGGATCCATGGGCGCAACCCAATATAGAGGGGCATTATCATCTGCGTTCGCAGTCACACTATTTTCAGATTGGAAGAACAACTTGAATACTATAAAACTTAATGCAATACCTGCGATCAAGCCACCCAAAACTCCGAGTCGAATGCTGCCTGTTGTAAATTTATTCATTATGATCACCTGCTATTGAACGAGGATTAGCGCTTGTTTTAGGAACGTTGGTTAAGTGTGGAACGTTGGTTAAGTGTGGAACGTTGGCTAAGAGCGCCGACGTCAAAAGGTAATTCAGTTTTACTTTGGTCTTCTGTATCTCAACTTGAATATTGAGACTGTCAATTCGCGCATTTAAATTATCAATACGAGCACGAACAACTTCTGAAAAATCGCCATCATCATTAGTGTAGGCTGTTGTTGATGCATCAGCCTGTTCCTTCGTTTGAACCAGGATGTGGTCTTGGTAAAGAGCTTCACGCTTCAATAAGCGTTGATAGACAGACCACGTTGTTTGTAATTGTGAAAGTAGCTTTCTAAGTGCAAGAAGTTTGTCGGTTTTCATTGCTTCTGTTTCATTGACTGCTGCAGCTAAGCTGCTGTCCTGTTTAGTTTGCGTAAATAAGGGCACATCAAAAGACAATCCAATTGAAAAGAAATCAGCTCTACTGCGGCCTAAAGTATCATCAGCGCGATACGCATAACTTGCGTTAACACCCCATTGCGGTTTGTATTGTTGTTTGGCAAGTTCAATCTTAGTTTTACTTGCCTGGACCCTTTGATCAATTGCCAAAATAGCAGGGTGAGCGCTAAGCAGTTGAGCGAGACCCTGGCGATCATTTAAGCTCAATAGCTTTTTTGCAGATTCCGATATACCTGCTACCTCCGGCTTATTCGGAGCAAGCTGCAAATTGTCATCATCAAATTGTGTTTGCGTATGCCAGTTTTTTTCAGTGTTTTTTTGGGTAATTAGCCATTCAAGCAGCTGTCCACCAGCCTGCTCTTTTTTTAACAACAAAGAGTGTAACCTGTCTTCAAGACGCGTTAACTCAAGTTGGGCGCGCACAATATCCTGCTGACGCACTTTGCCTACCGCAGACGAATAACTGGCTTGCACAATCTCGCTCAGTTGCTCAAACAGAGCTCGGTCCTGTTCAATTAAGGCAACAACCTGTTGTGAACGATAAACATCAAGCCAAAGTGCAGAAACCTTCATTCTTGTTTTTGCAATTCGGTCCTGGCGCAACAAAGGATGTTGCTTAGCTAATGCCTGTAAATGCTGACGCTGAATGCCAAGGCTCTGACCGCGCGGGAACATTTGAGAAACGCCGGCTTTTAGCTGCGTCATTGGTTCTTGATCAAAAGCAAAGCCGTCGGTAGGCAAGTTAGCGATACCAATTGAAACAACTGGGTTAGGTAAAGCAGTAACGGCTTCACTATTGAGCTCTATGGCTCTCTGCTGCAGATCACTGCGGGTTAACCAAGGATCATTTTCAACGGCGATAGCAACGGCACGCTGCAAAGTTAACTCACCTTTGCTTGATGAGCTTGCGGCGTTTAATTGGAACGATGCACTGCTCAATGCGAACAGCACCGAAATTATAACCGCCAAAGACTGCGCAGGATTGATGTTTGAAGGTCTCATATTATACTCGAATTCTATCTATTAAATTTTTAAAACGGTTGTTAGCGACAACTACATCGCTTCGCATTAAATAACACGCAGGCTGCTAAGCTCGTGATTTTGTGCATAGCATTAGAGCATCGGTCTAAATGCGCTATGAAAACGCTAGACAGATCTATGCTGCTATAGAATAGAGAGGTTTTGGGGGGCGTTGCTGACTAGGAATAAATACGTCCACTAAGCTACTAACAGGAGCAGCGGACTGGCTGTATTTTGCTGAAACAAATGGCTGGACATTAATATCAATAAGCACCGCGATGGAAAGCATAACCGATGGACAATCACATTCCTGTTGGCAGCACTCATGATTCATTGACTCGTCTGACATGTCGCTGGAACTTACATACATGCTAGTCATAGCCATACTCATATTGTGTGGCGTTGTATCATCGACATCAGTTTTCATGTCCATTACCACATTGTGCGTCGCTTTACTGGTGCTGCCAAAACAAGACATTGAAGAGATCGCGAACGCCTCTCCCGTCTGAGCAATCAGTATGAAGACAATCATTGTGATACTAATGATCCGATTTAGCATGTTTTAAAAACACCTTTGATTTCGCGATGAAGTTTCTCGACCACAATGAAGAGCAGTAAGCGCCTCACGCAATAAAGTAATCACAGTATAGTCTTTTTGCGTGTAATTTAAAAATTTGTTTGTTGAGAATGCTTGAACCAAGGTATTGGTTGCATTACAAAACTAGCTATTAACCAAAATGGTTAAAGACGATTTTGTTACCATCAAAATCACGGAAATAAGCGCCATAAAAAACGTCAGGGATACGCTGTCCGGGTTCACCATCGCAAGTGGCACCCAAGGCTATCGCACTTTGATACATTTCGTCGCACTTCTCTTTTGAACCCGGAGCAATAGCAAGCATGTTGCCGTTCCCACAGTTCTGTACTTCTTTGTTATACGGAATACAAATTGCGAGCATGGGCTCTCCCATACTTTTACCAATAAATATAATCCGCTCCATTTTTATTAGTGTTTTAGCGCCCATGGGTGCTAATAGTTCATTATAAAAAGCTTCTGACTTTTCTAAATCTGTTACGCCAATAGTTACATAGCTAAGCATATTGATTCCTTTTTTATTTTGGTTAATATTGTTTGTATTCTATAGACAAGTGACTGCATCTGCCTAGTTAAATTACGTCAGCAAGTAAACCCTAGCGGCCAACTATTTTACGTCGAGTTTTTAAACATTTTTAACTATAGAGAAAAACGCTCACGTAAAAAGTGAGCAATTCCGTCCTCATGATTATGCCCAATAACAGCAGTCGCTGACTCTTTAATTTGGGCTTTCGCATTTTTTGGTGCATAGCTTTCGTCAGCAAGCGCGAACATACTTAAGTCGTTATCACTATCGCCAAAACAAATAAGCTTTGAGGCACCTAGTTGGCTTTTCAAATTGGTAACTGCTGTGCCCTTATTAGCTTGATAGTGATGAACATCCATCCATCTAAACTCACTGCCCTGCAATGCCGGGCCAGAGTAAGCAATGAGATTAGGATGTGCATTCAATTCTAACCACATCTCGTTAATACAATGAGCATCGCCAATCATACTAATATTAGTAACCTGACTGTTACTAGGTAAAGCCTGTAAAGGAAAAAGTTTCGCTTTCGTTTTAGAGAAGTATTTATGAATAAGCTCTTTTTCTACGTTATGCCGTGTTTCAGCATGAAAAACAAAATGATGATGGCTTTGGTTTTCATAGCTCCCAAGCGCGTTAACAAAAGGAGTGATCCCCTGCGCTAGAGCGACATCAATAATGGTTGAGACTTCAGCACTACTAAGTAGATTTTCGAGGGTCAGCTGTTCATTTTTAGGGTCCCATATTGTCACCCCGTTATTGTAGATTTGGGGTAAATCAAAATCATGACCATCTAAAATACTCTGCCCCGAGAGCATGGTACGCCCTGTTGCTACTGTGTAAGCTATATCGTTTTTGCGTAATAGCGAAAGCGTTTCTCTGGTAAAAGGTGATATTTCAGATGCATCGTTTAATAAGGTGCCATCTAAATCAAAACAAATAAGGTGCATAAATAGTTTATAGCTCAGGATTACGGACTAATCACTAGTCCTACGTTTAATATTATCGTTATGGATGTAAGTTACGTTTTACAGGGCAATTTAGTTTACATGTGGCACTTGCATTTTTAAGTGCAAATCGACAATTTTGGCCACTTAGAGTCTATATAATAATTAAAGAATCAAAGTATATTTTATGTTTTTAAAAGCAAACCAAAAAAATAAACCTTCACAACAAACAAACCATATTCAAGCTAGCATTGTATAAGTACAATAGAAACATACTTTATGGAATGAGAATAGACATCATGAAAAAACACACCATTTTTGCAGTCGCCGCATCCGCTTTTCTATCATTGAGCAGTTTTGGTAGCTTAGCTGATATGACACTTGTGGAAGACCAATCGAGCATCAACTTTGTTTCGACAAAAAACCAGCACGTGTCAGAACAACACACGTTCGACCGTTTTTCAGGTGTATTAGACGAAAAAGGTAAGTTAACAATTACTATCGACATAACATCTGTAAATACTATTATTCCAATCAGAAATGAGCGAATGCTAAAGATGTTGTTTGATGCAAGCAAGTATACTACCGCAACATTTACTGCGAACGTTGCGCCAGAACTTACGCAGCTAAAAGCGGGCGAATTAAAACGTTCAACAATCGCAGGTGAAATGATGATCGCGGGAAACAAAGCCCCGGTGTCTTTCGATGTAGTGTTAACAGGCTTAAAAAATGGCGGGGTAAATGCAACAACCGCCAAGCCAACAATTATTAGCACTAGTGCATTTAATCTTGACGAGGGCGTAAGCGCGCTGCAGCAAATCGCGATGTTAAGCAGTATTTCAAAAACAGTTCCCTTAAGTTTTAGCGCCACTTTTCAAAAGTAGCACTAGCTCAAGTAGCGTCAACTTAACTCAGGCAGATGGGGCTTCCCACAGCTGCTTGAGTTCCTTAACAAATAGCTTGTCACCATCATTGATATTAGACACAAACAGCAAGAAGTCTGAGTCGTCTTGCCTCGTTATAGTTACAATTGTGGTGCCTTCATACTCCTCGTCAAACTTTACGTCTATCTTTTTGATGTCCTGAAAACTAGCCGTTTCCAAATTGAATACGTCGTTATCGTCACTCCAATACGAAAAGACAGTCTGCTCTGTAAATCCATTTCCATCATCGCGAACACTTAAAACAGCATCGCTGTAAAAGTAAACAATTTCTTCGTTCGGCGAAAATACGTCCTGACGGTATAAAAACTTCAAATCACGCTCGAAAATATCAGACTGTGTTACAACCTCATCACTAGGAAAAAGGCCTGAACCTCCTAAAATAGCTAAGGGTAAAATAGGTAGGAAAAGAACGAAAGCAAGTATCTGTCTTATTCGCCATTTGGAATTGTAGTCTTTCGCACCATCTTCACAAACGTAGGCCTTATTAATGTAGTTAACGAAAGGTATCAACAACAATATCGGCAGCAAAGTCATTAGGGTACCAATAGCAGTGTCATTTAAATGCAAAGAATAAGGCAAGACCAAAAACCCAATTGCAAAAATCACCGCTATACCGATAGGTAAGACTTTGTTTGCACCATAGCGCGCAATGCTGTCGTCCTTCAGTTTATTGAATAATGGGTAATACCAAAAAACTGCAAATATGCCTCTAGCGATAGGCATGATGTCACTGTTTTCTTTAGTTTTGATGGCTTTCCAGTTTCGATAGCACCAGTAGTGCAGATAAAACCCCAAAGTACCAAAATTAAGCAATAAGAACTTAGCTTTAGTCATTGGATAGAAGTACGTGGCATCAAATTCTGGGCGGCGTTTAGATTCCATTCGCCAACTAACAATGATGAACAAAACCGCTAGTGCATAAAAGCTGCCAATTCCCCACAACCAATTTTCCTCAGTACTTGATATTGTATCTTGAATCGCTGCTTCGGCAGCCGCAGCCTCGTCTTGCTGATTAATACGGTATTTAACAATACTCATATAGGCTTCGTCTCGTAAACGCTCTCGAGCGGCAAGGTAGTCCTCTATTTTGTCATATGCAATATGATCAGTTTTGGCGCTATAGTTAAAGGTAACGGTGAGTGTATTGTCAGCAAAAACCTCACGTGATGTAAACATAAAAAAGTCGTTGTCTTCAACAAATTCTACATTATCAAATTCCCAGTTATCGCTTTCAAATTCGAGTTTCAATTGAAACCTAATATTATTTGGAAATCCAAACTGCAGCGGTGCGTCTCTATTAATCTGATTGGGTTTAAACACTGCGGAGCGAATATCATGAGGATAGAATTCAGCTTCAAAATGTTCATCTTCGATCCAAAATTTATCAATCGTATAAGTTTCGCTGGTGGAAAACATGCCCGTTGTATCATCAGTGTATGTTTTTAATTCGCCCTCGCTGCTTAAACCTGAATGCGTGCGCTGATAATATATTTCATAATCATTAGAAATATTTTTTAAACCATCTTTTAAAAATTGCTTTTGCTTGCGAATTGCCTCGTTGCCTTGAAATCTGCTAGACACCGAGAATTTCACTTCTTGCGGCGTATACTGAGGAATAGCGTATGTTTCAGTTATGTCTACTAAGGTTTTACTTTGATCAGTTTCCATAAGGGTTAGTCCACTTTCACCGGCACCTAGCACTAATGCATAGGCATAGTTTGGCTGATAAATATGTGTTAAATCCCCTTTCTGATTGCTTAACGTGGGATCAAGCCATATACGTTCACCATTATGCTTGAGCATAACGATAACGTGATCGAAAGCGGCTACTCTAGGTGGTAACTCTTTTACTAACTTAGTGTCGTCGGTGTTAACCAAGGCTGGCGTTGCTTCTATATTCATCGCTTTTAAGATTGCTATGAAAAGTAAGGCTTTGTCTTTACAATCACCATACCCTAAGTCCATAGTTTGCTCTGGAGCAGTAGGGAGATGTGAATTCTGTCCCATTTCAAGGCCAACATATCTTATCTTGTCTTGCGTAAATTTCAGTGCAGCAACAATTTGTTGCTCTGGCAGCTTGTATTCCTGCAGTATTTTAGTCGCCAATTCTTTCACAGGGTCCGCTAGGCCATTGATCTTATATAAAGGCATTGCCCAATCGATCACATCTTTCCATGTTTGGGTTTCACTAAAGTAGACAACTCCGTAAGGATTATACCAACCGGGCGTTTCCGAAGGCTTATCAACAACAGTCGAATTGACAATTTTCAGAGTATATTCGGTAAAACCGTCGATTTGTTGCTCAGAAATAACCGGCTCAATATTTCTAGTAGTGACGTAAAGTGGTTTCGACTTTCCCCACAAGACGCGCAAATGTTGTTGATATACCGGAACCGACCAAGACAAGCCTCTCGTAAAAGAGAAAATATTCTTATAGACTGGATTTTCACCAATACGTGAATAGCTATAATCCAAGGTATCGCCAACGCGTAAATCATTTAGCAATATATTGAGTGTTAACTCGCCGTTGTAAATTTGATTTTTTAGTTCAGTTTCACGATTCAAAATAGATATTTTTGCACTTTGCGTGCGATCCAGCCTTACGCCATCACGAATGATATACAAAGAATGTAGAATTATTTTTTGATACTCAGGATCAAAGCTAATGTTTTGTTGCGAGTTTTCATCTAGTCCGGTTTCATTGACTATGCTTTCGACATACCTCGTATACACTTTCAGTTCAGCCTGCTCCTCCACTTTAACTTGATTGTCGAGGAGCCGATAGAAAACACCATTGGTGATTTTTTCCGTCGGTATGACGCCGGTATTTGAGACGACTTGCTGAACAACCCAATTAGGAATTGGCTGTATATTGATATTTTTCGAACTAGAAGCAAAAGAGCATTGAACAAAAACGACGCAAAACAGCAAAGCGCTAACGCGCGATAATACAGAATACAAACTAAATCCCTTTCATTTCTGGTTACTACATGGTGTCTCGCTATCGCCTTCTATACTGCTCTTATCACAGCAATAATAACGTACACAGTTTACTTTAATATTATGGTTTAAACCTTAGCTTATTATTTACTCTGACTACAGGATTATTTATGCTAATTTGCATAAATTCATAGCCTCCTACTTCATTCAGCAATCTGTCGACATCCGACTTTTTTGTTGAGTCGAATTCATTGTAACAAGCTAGAATTCGTTGAATTTTCCACTGCTGAAAAGTACCAATTGCTCTTTTTTCAGTAATATTTCCTATAGTAAATTCATGCTCCCCGATGGATCGTGGTAACTCAATAGTGTCTGGATTTTGCTTCGACCATGCCTCAACTCGGCTCACTATGCTTTTCAATACGGGCCACTGTTCAGCAAACATTCGTCTTAAAATAGGCAGCAGAGTTTCTGGAATAACGTCGTCCGCCAAATACTCCCCCTCTACGTCCTTTGCTTGATTCATTCTTTCTACCCAAAGAGCGACATTTGGTGCTATTTTTTTCATCAATTTACCAGGCTCTGGATCACGATATAAATGCGCATAAAGTGGCCCCATTAAGCCAAAATCGCCAGTGCAGGGTTTATCTCCTAGCAAGTAATCATGTTTGGCGAAATGTGCGTCTAAGCATTTCAATACGTGGTTTTCGTACCAGTCCTCAATAGCTGGAATACTTTTTTGGGTAATACCCAACATTGGTACAAAACCTTTAAATTTAGCCCCTATTTTTTTACCCATAAAAGCTCGAATAAAGGCCGGCATGTTTGGCGCAACCACTTTACCAAACTCTTGATAAATAAACGGGAAGTTGTCTTTGTTCCAACGATAGTGCATCGCAGGGATAACTAACCATTCATCGCCCCAAGTTTCAAACAAATAAGAAACTAGTTTCTGCTTAGCACCTGCAGGAACAATCGAGCGCTCCGGATGCGCGGCTTCCATATGTTCGATAATAGTTGCCGTGTCTTGCAAGTATTCACCTGACGGTGTTTTCACAACTGGGATAAACCTAACGCCAGTATTAGGAATTATGATTTCTTTATATATTTTTAATGAAGAAAAAACCTCTTCGAAGGGCTTGTTTTTATAAAGTAAATAGGCTCTAGCCTTCCCTGTGTATAAAGAAAGGGGGGCACCATAAAGGGTATATTTTTTGTTCATTATTTTGTCCAAATTTAGGCCTTACAAATAAGACCTTATGAAGACTAAACAGCTTTCAGGAAAATGCTATTTCTTTGCCTTATACACAATTATAAAGGCATAAGGACTTACCTAGAAATTCACATCTAGTTGGCGAATATGATATTATTTATAACTCACAAATATTCATTTTCTTATTCGCTAATTCAGTGCAACAATTGATTTAAAGTTGCTAAGTATTTATGGCGATCAAACTTCTATATAGGCAAATAATTGTCAAAATTTTCCCTCACGCAAATTGCACTTATTGCGGTTTGCGCTGGTTATTTAATTGCACCTTTGGGCATGGCTGCCGTTAACGTTGCCATTCCTGCGCTTGCCGCTGACTTAAACGCTAGCGCGACACAAGTCGGCTGGCTGCCAACCCTTTATATTTTAAGCAGTGTCGCGTTTATGCTGCCCTTTGGGAAGTTGGCTGATAATGTAGGTCGTAAGCGTATTTTTGTGGCCGGCTTGGCTTTGAACGCTGTCGCCGCGGGAATGTGTGCTATTGCAACGCATATCGATTGGATCTTGTTTTGGCGGTTTATCCAAGGTGCCGCAGGGGCCATGATATTTGGCGTAGGCGTCGCAATAATTACATCGGTAACTCCATCGAACAAACGCGGCACCGCGCTCGGTACCGTTGCAGCATGCGTGTATATTGGACTCACATTAGCGCCTGCTGTTGGCGGTTGGTTAACTCAATTATTAGGATGGCGCGCCGTATTTTATTTTCAGATCCCTTTGATCATTGCCCTATTAATTTTTATTAAGCTAAAGCTGCATGGCGAGTGGAAAAATGAATCACATTCACGCTTCGATTGGCTCGGCTCTGGTATTTTTATCATCTTTGCCTGCACATTGGTTTATGGGCTAAGTAAGCTGCCGAGCCTTATGGGCATTGGTTTGGTAATAAGTTCTATTGGCAGTTTAGCGGTATTTGTTATTCATCAAAGCAACAGCAAGCACCCTTTGATCCGAGTGCAGATGTTTCGTGAGAGTAGAGTATTCAGCTTGTCGCTATCAACATCGTTTTTAATGTATGCCAGTAACTTTGCGATTATCTTTTTACTAAGCTTATATTTGCAATACATTCGAGGCTTTACGCCCGCCCAAGCGGGTCAAATACTTCTATTGCAAGCGCTTTGCATGGCAGTTGTTGCGCCAATAGCTGGCAAATTATCCGACCGTTTTCAACCTCGTATTATAGCAACACTGGGTTGTGTAATAGTCACTGCTGGCTTTATTCTATTAAATCAAATAGACATCAACACTAGCGCTAGTTTCATCGGTGCCTCTCTTGCACTTATTGGTCTTGGTTTTGGGCTTTTTTCGACGCCCAATAACAGCGCTATTATGGGCGCTGTCAGCGAAAAGGAAGTCGGGGTAGCCTCTTCCGCTATGAATCTATCGCGTACTGTCGGTAATTTGGTGGGAATGAGCTTGGTTAACCTGATGATGCATCACTACATTGGTGACGCCACGTTCACCCCTGAACAAAATCCTGCGTTAATGAGCACGGTTTCGCTCGCGCTAATGATGTCTTTGAGTTTTGTGGTAGTTGCCTGTGTTTTGTCAGCAATGCGAGGACGGCAATAAGGGCAGCAATAAGCTAAGTAGGACGTTGAATAATACTCACACTTTCATGTTCTTCTGAATATTCAATCACAACTTCACCCTGTGAAAGTTGGGCTATAATTTCATCGACTTTGTCTTGTAAGCTAATTTCAACTTCACCGTAGTCAGTGCCTTCTCGCAATACAAAGCTCTCTACTAAGCTTTTTAAGGTTTCTGCATCGATCGATTCATAAGGAATAATCATGCTTTCACTTCACCTTGTGTATTTATTTCAAGCTCGTTGGCTTCCTCCAAAGAATGCTTTTTTTTAAGAGGGTCTAGGCCTTGATACTGTTCTTGCAAAAATGCAGATATACGCTCTTGTAACCAGAGCTTTGGCGCCCAAGGTGAACCATGCAAGAAACCAACATGGCCTCCTGTTTCACTTAATTCATAAGCAACAGAACTTGATAAATGCTTATCACTAGGAACCACTGCTTCAGTCATAAAAGGGTCATCTTTTGCATGTAGCACCAAGGTGTTTGTGCTGATGTTCGTCATTAGGCGCAGTGCACTGCACTTTAAATAGTAATCATCGGCATCCTCAAATCCGTGTATAGGAGCGGTCACTTCTTGATCAAAATCTCTAAATGTCGATAAGCCTTTTACTTGGTCTTGGTTTAGTCCTATAAGTTTAGTCATATCTAGCCGCTGCATTTTTTCTAGCAAGCTGCCTTTCATACTTTTCAACAGATAATGCTGGTATAGCTGAGAGAAACCGCGCTGCATTCGCAAGGCACACTCATCGAGTAACAGCGGCGCAGAGACCGCAACAGCAGCACAAATGATTTTTTGCCCAGCGGTTTCATTAAGCAATTTAAGCAACATATTACCGCCCAGCGAATAACCTATGGCGAAAATAGGTAAATTTGGATAACGCTTTTTGACATGTTCAAGGGTTTGCATAGGATCGACAGTTTCGCCGGAATGATAAGCTCTAGGAGTCAAATTAACATCATGACTGCAACCGCGAAAATGCATTAAGGCAACAATAAAACCATCGTCTTTTAAACGATTAATTAAGTGCCGCGCATAATGAGAATTTGCGGAGCCCTCAAGTCCATGAAAAACGACTACAACACCCTTACCATCTTGTGTATTTGCGTTGTCAGGTAAGCACCATGCAATGTCTAAAAAGTCACCGTCAGGTGTGCTGATGCGCTCATTTGCTATATTAACTTCAGGCTTTTTAATAAAATAGCGAGGCCAAATTGTTTGCATGTGCGCATTTCGAGCCCAATTAGGCGCTTTAAATGTGGACGGCATCACCTTTCCAAATTTGCTGCTAAACATGCTTCCTCAGTACTTCAATAAGTTGTTGCTGTTCATGATCAATATTATCTGATTGCTGATTCAAATAACTTAACAAAGAAGCGCTCTGCGCTAATGCCGAACCAACGTATAATTTTTCGTTAATCAACAAAAAGGCAGCTACTATTATTTCCTGCTGCTGGGCCTCTAATGCTAGCTCTTGCTTTAACAAACTCTCATAAATATTGCTCTGTTCTTGCGCTGCTTTCACTACCGTTTCTACTTTCGCCATTCGACGCTGGTTTCTATGCGCTATAAGCTGTTGATCTGACAAAACCATTTTCGATTTTATATCAGCAATTGACTGCTGGCAAAGTAAAACAGCAAGCGAGTCGCAGTGCATGCAAAACAGCAGTAAATTAACGTTGTAGCCATAACTGTCTTGTAAGCGCATACAGGCGTTTTTGACTTCATCAATGCTATATCTACTGAGTGAATATTGCCAAAACGTTTCAGCCTTCATTACGCCTGTAAGCTCTGTTCGAAGTTTGTATTCGCTGTTTCTAGCTCTTCTTGTGCGTCTAACCAAAGCAACTCAGCCTCTTCCAAATCACCTTTGTTGCTTGCTTGCATAGATAACACTTTGGTAAGACGATTTTTGTTTTCTGCTTCATACAAGCTCGTATCACTTAGCTCAATTTCAAGTTTAGCTAACTGTTGATTACAAGTTTCCATGCGCTTCTCTTGTTTGCTAATGGCATCCCGAAAAGATTTAGTTGATTGACGAAATTCTGCAGCTAAGCGCTTACGTGTTTTTTTATCGACTTCGGTGCCTAGGTTTTGTAATGATGACGAACCGTCGGCATCTGAAGATTGGCCCTTTGATGACGCATCGCTTGTACTAATACTGTCAATATTTGCGCTTGCTTTGGTGCTGCTAAACAACCATTTCTTATAGTCATCCAGATCACCATTGAACACAGTAACGGCGCCAGCATCAACTAAGTAGAATTCATCACATACGGAAGACAACAAGTACCTGTCATGCGATACCAATACCATTGCACCTTCAAAGGCTTGCAGCGCAAAGGTAAGTGCGTGCCGCATTTCCATGTCCAAATGGTTAGTGGGTTCATCCAATAAAAGTAGATTAGGCTTTTGGAATACTACCAATGCGAGCACCAGCCGCGCCTTTTCGCCACCGGACATAGGTGCAACTGGTTTTAAAGCTTCATCGCCATGAAAACCGAAGCCACCTAGGTAATCTCTAATTTGTTGCTCTGTTTGGGTTTTATCGAGACGAAACACGTGATCATAGGCAGAGCTCTGTAAATGCAACAGCTCCACTTGATGCTGCGCGAAATAGCCAATGGTTAACCCTGCTGAAGTTGCGTATTCACCGCGCAGTGGGCGCAACTCTTCGGCTAACAATTTAATGAAGGTCGACTTACCCGCGCCGTTTTTCCCTAACAAACCTATTCGACTGCCAGGAACCAAATTCATCTTCACTTGTTTTAAAATAATAGTATCGGCATAACCCACTTGCACTTCTTCCATGCGCACGAGCGGATTCGGCAATTTTTCAGGTGTTTTAAAGGCAAACTGAAATGCTGACAGTTGAAGAACAGGCAAAATATCTTGCATTTTTTCAAGCTGTTTTACTCTGCTTTGCGCTTGCTTTGCCTTACTTGCTTTTGCCTTAAATCGGGTGATGAATGAGTTTAGATGCGCCTTTTTACGCTCTTGCTTTTCATATTCGCTTGCCTGTAAGCGCATTCTTTCTGCACGCTGACGCTCATAACTAGAATAATTTCCGGAATAACTTATCAGACTTTTTTGCTCAAAACTCACAATATTGTTTACGCAAGAGTCAATAAAGGACTTGTCATGAGAAATGAGTAACAAGGTGCCTTTATAGCGCTGAATCCAAGTTTCTAACCAAATTACCGCATCCAAATCCAAGTGGTTAGTGGGCTCATCAAGCAACAGTAAATCGGAGTCACAAAGCAAGGCTTGCGCGAGATTTAAGCGCATTCTCCAGCCACCGGAAAAACTACTGACTGGTAAACTAAGTTGCTCATTTTTGAAACCTAAGCCTGCAAGAATGGTCGAGGCTCTTGCTTCTACATCGTATGCGCCGATCTGTGCGAGTAAGTCATGTAAATGACCAATTTTATCACCATCATGGGCAATCTCAGCATGTTCTAATTGTACTTGTAATTCACGCAGTTTCGAGTCGCCGTCTATCGCGTATTCAATTGCTGAACGGTCAGTTTCTGGGGTTTCTTGCGCCACGGACACAATATGCCAGCCCTTTGGCACTAAACAGTCGCCCATGTCGGCCTGAAGTTCACCTCGCACCAAGCCAAATAAAGTAGACTTTCCGCAACCATTAGGGCCTATCACGCCGACTTTATGACCTGGATATATTTCTATGTTAGCTTGTTTTATAAGTTCTTTAATGCCGCGCTGAAGCGATAAGTTCTGTAATTGAATCATTTATTGGCTTTTGCTTCTTAGTGGATTTTGCTAAACGGCTTAACGCATAGGATATCATTCAAAAGTCCACGCCTAAAGCACAATAGAGCACAGTTGCCGAGCTTTACAGATTGAATTAGAGTTTTCATCGCTTTTTTTCAAACCTTTTTGCACTGTTAGCAAAGCAAGCGAGTATAATAAGGTAACTATAAAAAACCAAGACAGCACTATGAGTAACAAAAACCGTAAACGATTTATTGCTGGCGCCACATGCCCAACATGCAAAAGCCTTGACACACTCATGCTCTACTTTGAAAATAATGTCGAGAAACTGGCGTGTGTTAAGTGCGATTATAAAGAAGTACAAGCGGAGCCAGAAGTTGTTAAGGCCACCCGCGCCTCCGAGAATGTAATTGGCGTTTTTAAACCCTAATAGCCAAGCAAAAAAATGCACCGTGTGCATTAGATATTTGAGCAAAATTTGCTCACTACCGAATAACATGCTAGGTTTGATTGATGTGTTCATGGACGAATATAGCCTTTAATAGGAGGTAACAAATTAGGAGGCAACGAATTTGTCTTTAACAACACTTTTTACTTTTACCACTTCGCTTTCCCTCTTCATAACATCGGTAAATGTGCTCGCCAATGAACAAGCACTTGTGGTTTACACTGAAGAGTTCCCGCCCTATAATTTTTTATATAAAAATGAAATAACCGGCATCAATGTTCAGCTAGTGAAAAGAGCATGTAAAGAAATCGACATTGAATGCGTGTTTGAAATCTATCCATGGAACCGAGCTATGCGTATGGCCTTAAAAGGCCCAAATACGGGTATCGTTTCAACTGCCAAAACCAGTGATCGCGAAAAACACTTTAACTGGGTTGGCCCATTTATGTCGGGCCAAAACTGCATTTATAAACTCGCCAGTAGAGAAGATATTAATATTATCGATATAGCCTCTGTGAGTAATTATGTGATGGGGGCATCGACCGATTCAGCTTACGATAAAATTTTATCTACCTTAGGTTTTGAAGATGGTAAGAATTTAAAACGATATGATGGCAAATACAGCAAGGTACGCCCCTTTGCAGCCCAAAGAGTTGATTTAATTGTTGCCTCTGCACACAGCATTGAAATGCAACTAGCGGTAGGCGACCTAAGTTTGAGCGATGTCGTTCCTGTAGCAAAAATTGATAATGCGATGCTAAGTGGAAACTACCTTGCCGTGCATCCCGCAATTGATAATGAAGTTGTTTCAAGGCTGCAAAGTGCCTTGGAAAAATTATTTTCTTCTGGCGCTGCCCAAGAGATTGAATTCGAGTACGTAAAGCCAATTAAAATGACAACGCCCTTAGGCGTAGATGAGCTGCTCTGGAATGCTTGTATGAAGGAGGATTCTCATATTAGCCTGCCCGTTAATAAATAAAAAAGAGAGACAATAGTCTTTGCAAATTATCGAGTAAACAGCGCCTCTATTAGCGAGTTTGAGTTGCATTACACAATGGAGAGAAAAATGGTAACAAGATGGCTAAAACATCAGTCTAGCAAGCAACTATTCACCAAGAAAATAAGCCTTTTAGTTCTGCTAGGTCTAGCTTTCACGACAATAAATGCTAGTGCAAAAAAGCCTTCTTCTGAAACGAAACCTGAATGGCAAAACCCCGAAATCTATAGAGTTAATAAATTACCCGCACGGGCATTTTATTACCCCGTTCAAGACCCTAATGCTACATTCACAAATACGCCATGGGAACTTCCCAATTATCAACTGTTAAACGGCTTGTGGAAATTTAATTGGGTAAACTCACCAAAACGAGCACCCGTTGGTTTTGCATCCAATGATTATGACGATAGTAAGTGGGATGAAATAAGTGTGCCAGCAAATTGGGAAGTGAATGGCTATGGCACCCCATTTTATCATTCTCATTATTGCTTTAGCCCCAACGCCAAACCGCCTGAATTACCGCTTACTTATAATCCAGTGGGCTCTTATCGCAAAACAATTACTATTGATGAGTCTTGGGCTAAGCAGCGCATAATTGTTCATTTTGGTGCTGTAAAATCCGCTTTCTATTTATATGTGAATGGCAAACAAGTGGGTTACTCCGAAGACTCAAAAACCGCAGCCGAGTTTGATCTCACTAACTACGTAAACACAGGCGAAAATACCCTAGCATTAAAAGTGCATCGCTACTCAACAGGCTCATACTTTGAGTGTCAAGATATGTGGCGCGTAAGCGGCATCGAGCGAGACGTATTTTTATTCACGCAGCCCAAAGTGCACATAAGTGATGTTTATGCGCGCACAGATTTGTCCTCTGACTACAGCAAAGGCGTATTGGATTTGCGCGTGGATGTAAGTAATAGCGCTTCAAATAATGCGGCCGATTATGCCTTATTTGCAACGCTAACTAGCGCTGCTGGTGAACAAATACTCAGTAAACGCCTGCCAATAAAAACCTTAAAATCAGGTAATAAAGTTACCTTGACTCATTTTGAGGAATTATCAAATGTTCTCCAATGGAGCGCCGAAACTCCGCATTTGTATAAGTTCTCACTTGCGCTTGTGAACAGCAGTGGCGATGCAATTGAGCATGTAGGACAGCATATTGGGTTTAGAAGCACCGAACTAAAGAACGGTAATATTCTTATTAACAGCAAAGCAGTCTTGTTTAAAGGTGTAAACCGACATGAGCACGACCCGGTTACTGCGCACGTCGTATCCCGTGAATCTATGCGTAAAGATCTTGAACTCATGAAAGCGTTTAATATTAACGCGATACGCATGGCACATTACCCAAGCGACCCTTATATCTATTATTTGGCCGACAAATATGGTTTTTATGTCATGGATGAAGCTAACATTGAGTCGCATGGTGTTGGCGCTGCAAACCAAGGGTGGTCATATGACCCGAGTACACATTTAGTTAATAAACCGGAATGGAAAGGCGCTTATATTGACCGCGTTTCAAATATGTACCATCGCACTAAAAACCATCCGTCGGTCGTTATGCGTTCTTTAGGCAATGAATCCGGCGACGGCGTTAATTTAGAGGCAATTTACGATTGGTTGAAACTGCAGGACCCTAAGTTTCCAGTGGTTTCGGAACAAGCTCAATTGCGCCGCCATACCGACGTTTATGGACAAATGTATGCGCCTATTGAGGACATAGAGCGCTATGTCAAAGTAAAGCAAGACGTAACGCGGCCAGTAATTTTAATTGAATACCAGCATGCTATGGGTAACTCTTTAGGGAATTTTGCTGACTATTGGGACACGTTTGAAAAGTATCCGCAGCTGCAAGGTGGTTTTATTTGGGATTGGGTAGACCAAACTTTTGCCATGGAAACTGCTGATGGACGAAATTTTTGGGCATACGGTGGCGATCTAGAACCACCAATGTCGATTACCGCCAAAAGCTTTTCAGCCAATGGTTTAGTGTATGCCGATCGCACACCTTACCCGTATTTATGGGAAGTCAAAAAAGTGCAACAAAATATAGGCTTTGACTGGGCGGATATTAGTGAACGCGAAGTGAAGGTAAGCAATAAACATTTTTTTGCTGGCTTGTCCGCCTATTCACTGCGCTGGGACTTGCTTGCTAACGGTAAAGTCGTCGAAAGCAAAGGCGGTTTATCCTTAAGTGCTGCAGCACAAAGAAATGAGGTGATGGCATTAGCAATTGCTACCGAACCTGCCGCTGGCGTTGAATACTTTGTTAACCTTTATGCGACTCTTAATGACGCTACTAACTTGTTACCAAAAGGCCATATTGTCGCATCTGAGCAATTGTCATTACCCTACATTGCAACGATGAGTAACAATAAACCTAAAGCTAAATCACGAATTTCGCAGAGTAAAACGCAACTCAGCATATCAACGTCTGATATTAAGCTAACGATTAGTAAGACCTCCGGACTAGTCACAGCATTGGAAGTGAACGGTGACAATCTTTTACTGCAAGCGGCGGTTCCTAATTTTTGGCGTGCCCCTATCGACAATGATTTTTCACAAGCAGGATATGGTGACAAATTTGGCGTATGGCAACATGCCGGCAGCACTATGCAACTTACTTCGTTAAAAATTGAAGACGACTCTACTACTGTAGTTACAGAGCACTATATTCCTGCGGTTGAGAGCCGTTTATTTACCACCTATAGCGTAACGCGAAGCGGTGAAATTGACGTTGATGTTTATTTTTATGCCGCACCACATAAGCGTCAATCCGCGTTACCGAGATTAGGCACACAATTTGTATTGAACAACGACTACAAGCAGGTGCACTGGTATGGGAGAGGACCTCACGAGAACTATATCGATCGCAAGGACTCAGCTTTTGTAGGGCGTTATGCGAGCAGTGTTAGTGATTTATATGAGCCCTATGTGCGTCCTCAAGAAAACGGTCATCGCTCTGATGTGCGAAGGGTCGCTTTTGTTAACGACAAAGGGAAGGGTATCGAATTCGTAGGTGCTCCTTTGATTGGTTTCAATGCGTCGCACACCAACATGCATGACTATGACACGAGTTCTCAGCAAGTATCCAAACGAAATATGCATCCTACTGATTTGCCGCAATATGATAAAGTATTTGTGAATATTGATTTAGCTCAAAGAGGTGTTGGCGGCACAGATTCTTGGGGCGCAAAACCTCTATTTGAATACACTCTGCCGTGGTTAGATTATCGTTATCAATATAAAATCAGAGCGCAAAAATAGGTGTTAATAGTAATAAGGGTGGCCAATTGACCACCCTTATTTAGTTTTACCGCATGGGATTAGTTACCTGATAACGTTTCTGTAATCACAGTATCAATGACATGTATCACGCCATTAGTAGTGTATATATCAGTAGTAATCACATTGGAACCTTGGATCTGAAGAGAAACCTGTTCTTGATCCACCTGCCACCAAATGTCACTTACACCTTGGCCATTGTTGTCACCAACCGCAGTGTCTCCAGCGAAAAAGTATAGAGGACGCCCTTGGTATGCCGCTTGCTCACTGCCATCGGCACGAGTAACTGTAGTCAAGCCGGCAACAGAAGACACATCACCATCAGTTACTAGCACAGGTGGCCAGTTCGTGGCGCAAGCGTCGTTACATGCACTTCCTGCAGTTCCCAAATCATTATCGAACACATACAGTGTAAATCCAGCGTTGCCTGCAGCTTGTCCTGCTATTAGTCTCTGGTTTACTGCATCATACGCTACTTCAGTGTTTTCATCATTTGCCGCTTGAGCGAAATTCACCAATGCCACCGTAACGTCATTGTTCGCTAAAGTATCAACCGACGCGCCATTCGCAGCGAAAGCTGCAAGTGAAGACACTTCAGCATCACCAATAACGTGCTGCAGTAATACAGCAGTTAATGCATCGACGTCACCTAAAAGACCCGATAATACCGAGCTCTCGATTTTTGCGAAAGCAGCATCAGTAGGCGCGAATACTGTAAATGTTGCAGTTTCATCAGCCAGTGTATCTACCAAGTCAGCGGCTGTTAAAGCTGCAACCAATGTTTCAAAATCTGGATTTGCTAAGGCAACCTCTACAATACTCTGTGTAGGCTCACCCTTAGCTGTAGGAGGTAAAATAACCTGATCAATTACGTGTATAACGCCGTTGTCAGCTATTTGATTAGTAAGCGACACTGCTGATTTATTGACGTAAAGAGTAGAATCTCTAAACGATAATACCGTGTCAGAATCGTTTGTCATAGTTACGTTACTATCGGCAGACTGCGCTATTGTAACCGCGGCATCAGCTAAAACAGTGCCGCCTGAAATAACATGATAAAGCAAGATATCTCTTAGCGTATCAGGGTCATCGAGAAGTCCATCGATTGCTTCTTGACCTAATAAGTCAAACGCAGCGTCTGTCGGAGCAAAAACAGTAAATTCTGCATCACCATCAGCAAGGACGCTATCTAAACCTGTCGCTACCAAAGCAGCCACCAATGTTTCAAAACCGCCTGCAGCTATCGCAAGATCGACTACCGTTACTTCTGCTGGAGGAACAACTACGTCCGCTACAATCACCATATCGATAACGTGAATAATACCGTTTGTAGTGTATATGTCTGTTGTCGTCACATTAGCACCGCCAAATGTGAGCGTATCTGTATCAGTATTTATGACGAGTGGGATCATGGCGCCAGAAGCAGTTGCTGGCGAAAGACCGTTCAGGCTAAAAGCATTAACCGAATCAACTGAACCTGGAACAACATGTTGTAATAATATGTCACTCAGAACGTCAGGATTAGCTAGTAAAGTGTTAATAGTTTCTTCACCTAGCATAGCGAAAGCTGCGTCGGTTGGCGCGAAAACCGTAAACTCCTGAGTTTCATCAGCTAAGGTCTCAACTAAATCAGCTGCAGTCAATGCAACAACCAAGGTTTCGAAATCTGGATTAGCCAGCGCTACATCCACAATGCTTTGTGTGGGTTCACCTCGCTCTGAAGGCAGTGTTAAAACAGCGTCAATAACATGAATAATGCCGTTGTCAGTTATGATATCTGTAATAATGACCGTAGACAAATTGACCAACAAGTCTTCGCCAGAGAGTGAAAGCGCTACATCAGCGCCATTTACCGTTGTAACGGTTTGTCCGGCTGATGCAATAGCTCCAGCTGCATCGACTGTGGTGTCTAGCACGTGATAGGTAAGAATGTTACTTAGGGTGTCAGTGTCATCCAATAGAGCGTCAATTGTTTCCTGGCCAAGCAATGCAAAGGCATCGTCAGTTGGCGCAAAAACAGTGAATGTCCCTGCTTCATTTGCAAGAGTTGCATCCAATCCAGTCGCTTGAAGTGCAGCAACCAAGGTCGTAAATCGCTCATCGGCAACAGCAACATCAACGATGGTAGTTACCGCGGCTGGTGGTAGTGGTATCGGTGCAGGATCGTCATCGTCGTCGCTACACCCCTGTAGTAAAGCAACACTCAACAGTGTGATCGTTAACGCAGTTAGTTTTTTCATGGCATTTCCTTGATTTTGTATTTGCGAGTCAAAGTGATGGGTGTAATTACGACATTAATTATTGGATAGGTCACGTTTTCGAGTATTAAATAAACGTAATCTTTGTAAATAAAACAATCTAAATAACTGAAATGTATGAACTTTTCTGCCATATTACAATTTTGTAATAAAAACAAAAATCTCAGCATTAACAATATGATGCTGTTCTGACTATTTTCAGCTAATGTTGGTGTCACGATGCGGTGTCACGATGCGGTGTGACGATGCGGCGTGACTATTTTGCTGGCTTAAAGCGGATATCAATTAACAAGTTATTTTAAGGAAATAGGATGAGTAAAAAATTTATTCAAAATCCAATTTTACCCGGCTTTAATCCCGACCCTAGTATTGTTGCTGTAGGTGATGATTTTTATATAGCAACTTCAACATTTGAATGGTATCCGGGTGTGCAAATTCATCATTCAAAAGACCTAATTAATTGGCGCTTAATTGCCCGCCCACTAAATCGACGGGCATTGCTCGACATGCGCGGCGAACCAGACTCTTGCGGCATTTGGGCACCTTGCTTAAGCTATAGCGATGACTTGTTTCATTTAATCTATACCGATGTAAAACGCTTTGATGGCAACTTTAAAGATTCGCACAATTATCTGACCACTTGCGCTAAAGTTGAGGGTGATTGGAGCGATCCTGTTTATATGAATTCAAGTGGCTTTGACCCTTCTTTATTTCACGACGATGATGGCAAAAAGTGGTTCGTTAACATGATTTGGGATCACCGTCACAATAACAATCGCTTTGGTGGTATTTATTTGCAAGAGTTCTGCAATAATAAAAAGAAGCTTATTGGCAGCATAAAAAACATATTTAACGGCAGTGCGTTAGGATCAACCGAAGCACCCCACCTGTATAAACGCAATGGCTATTATTATTTGGTCACTGCAGAAGGCGGTACTTTCTATAATCACGCAATGACGGTAGCTCGTTCGAAAAATATTAAAGGGCCGTATGAATGCGATCCTCAAGGTTACTTGCTGACTGCGAAAGACAATCCAGAGCTCCCTTTACAGCGCGCCGGACATGGCGATTTAGTTGACACAAAAAGCGGTGAATCCTACCTAGTACATCTGTGCGGAAGGCCCCTAAGTGGCGAGCGACGTTGTCCGCTTGGTCGCGAAACTTCTATCCAAAAAACGCAATGGTCTGATGATGGCTGGATTCGTATAATTGGTGCAACAGGTGATGGCTTGCCTTCAATTGAAGTTGAAGCACCTAAGCTGCTAGAGCACCCTTGGCCGAAAAAAAATGAGCGCTGCAACTTTAATTCTAAACAGCTACCAATAGATTTTCAATGGCTGAGAACGCCGCATCCAGAGCGCCTAATGAGCTTAACTGCAAGACCTGGGCACTTGCGCCTTATTGGCCGCGAATCAATTGGCTCGCTATACGAGCACTCGTTAGTTGCAAGACGCCAACAAGCCTTTACTTATAGCGTTCAAACGAGTGTTGATTTCACACCAAGCAGCTTTCAACAAATGGCAGGTTTAACCTGCTATTACAACAGTCATAAGTTCCATTATTGTTATATCTCTGCTGATGATACGGGTAACAGATACGTGGATATTATGAGTTGTTTAGGAGACCCTAGCCTAAATCTAACCTATCCCCTGCGCGAACAGCAGCTTATGCCAACTAAAGCAATTGAGCGTTTCACTATTCCAAATGAAGGAAATGTTTACCTTAGAGCTGAAATTGACCATCATAGTTTGCTGTTTTTTTTCTCAACTGACGAAAACAACTGGACCGAATTACCTGTGAAACTAGACTACAGCATCATTTCTGATGAAGCGGGTACAGGTGATGGCGTTAATTTCACTGGTGGTTTTGTTGGTATGTGTTGTCAGGATATATCAGGACAGCAATGCATCGCTGATTTTGACTATTTTGAATACATAGAAAAAAACTAAGAAATAGGCTACCTGTCGACTTAAATAGACTGCAAATTGTTTGCCGTTTATCCTCCTATTTTTACGGGATAGTAGTCTTGTGAATTCATTTCGTCGCTGTGATTAAGGATTACTAAATTACAAATGGAACCACAGTCAGACTTATTGAACCTATTTGAAGTAGAAAAAATGGGCTTATGCGAAAAACACTCAATGAAAGTCGAATACACCTGATCTGCGTCAACATAATCACAGTTCCTTCGTCAGCTTTGGTTCGATCTTGATATAGTAAAAACATGCTTTCACTTTATTAAGAAGAAATGTTTATGACTCAATCGGATGCTCAAAAAAACACACCAGAACCAGCCAATACTGAAGAAGCAGCAGAAAAAAAGCAACACGTGTTGCATGAACTAGCTGAGCATCGACACAGTCCTGATTATATCGCTAAGTCATTTCGCTCAGGCGAATATCCTTATAAAACAAAAATTTCTAAAAAAGCGTATTACATCCGAAAAAAAGAACTGCAAATAGAGTTATTAAAAGTACAAAAGTGGGTTAAGGAAAGTAAGCAAAAAGTCGTCATTCTATTTGAGGGTCGGGACGCTGCGGGCAAGGGCGGGACGATTAAGCGTTTTATGGAACATATGAACCCGCGAGGTTGTAGGGTTGTTGCATTAGAAAAACCCACCGGCACTGAAAAAGGGCAATGGTATTATCAACGCTACATACAGCACCTTCCGACCGAAGGGGAAATTGTTTTATTTGATAGGTCTTGGTACAACCGAGCGGGCGTTGAAAGAGTCATGGATTTTTGTGAGCCCAACGAATATTTGGAATTTATGCGTCAAACACCAGATCTAGAACGTATGCTTGTGAGAAGCGGAATACGTCTTTACAAATACTGGTTTTCAGTGACGCCTACCGAGCAAGAAGCCCGTTTTATTAAGCGCGAAACAGATCCTCTAAAACAATGGAAACTCAGCCCAATTGATAAAGAGGCAATGCAGAAATGGGACGAATATACTGAAGCAAAAGAAGCCATGTTTTTCTATACAGATACGGCCGATTCACCCTGGATAGTGGTCAAATCAGATGACAAGAAGCGAGCTCGTTTGAACTGTATCCATCATTTTTTGGCGAGCCTACCTTACCCTAACAAAAACAAACATTTGATAAAAGGGGCCGACCCTTTGATTGTTGGCAATGCCGCTCACGTTATTATTGAAGACAAGCATATTCTAGGCAAGTCATTGCATCCGCAGCATAATGGAAATTCAACACATCGCAAAGTATGACTTGGGCAAAATCTAAGCTGGTAGATTAATGCTGAATACTAAGCGAGCTCAATTCAGCCACCGTTCAGTTGACTGAGCTATACTGTGAAGCACGGTGTGTTTTTTTAAGTCTTGGATCTTGTTATGAATAAATCAAAAGCAATTTTTTTAGCGCTAATTTTTACCTTGTCACTGACTGGTTGCGCAAGTTCAGAGGGATATACTCATAGCTCTCGAAATCAGTTTGTCTCTGAATTTTATGCAACTGTAGAAAGCGTTGAGAAAATTAAATTTGAGTCTCATGTTGGAGAAGGCGCGGCAATTGGCGCAGTTGATGGGTTTATGTCAAACCTCTACGGTGATTCTAATGACAGGTTATTTGGTGCCATGGTTGGCGCGTTTTTTGGTGGCATCATTACTGCAATAGTAGAAGGTGATACAAACGGATACAAATATGGATTAGAAGACTTAGAAGGTGCATATATGAGTGTTATTTTAGAAAACAAAGACGCACTGCGAGGCGAATGTGTACTAGTCACTATTGCTGGAAATGTATCAATCTTAGCTCAGCCTGATAGCTATTGTGCAGAATATGATGACGAGTATTAACATCTGGCAGATGACGACAAGGGCAGCGCCCGGCCGCAGCATGCTATCGCAATAGCTAAATTATTACTTAACACGCTACCTAACTAATAATGTGGAGGTAAATCGTTACCTTGGTCGGGCTCAGAATTATTTACTTGAATAGTTTTAATTTTATCCACTAATCCTTTCAGCAATTGCGTCTGCCGGTCAATGGCAAACTGCTGATTAGTTACAATGTCATTCAATTGCTCAACGCTATCTTCTTGGTAGGCTATCTTAAACTCAAGCTGCTCTATAGCTACTTTCATTTGCTCGATAGTTTTTTCATTATGATCAGTCACAGTATTTTCTTCTCTCTATGTTGCTAGTTGTTATTGTCCCTGAAAATCCCAATGTTCCAAATTTCCGCTGCTAGATACAGAAACGACTTCATTTTCTAAAAAACCAATACCGTAGACTACTGCCGACTGAGGCGCCGGACCATCTGAAGGAGCAACTCGCCACTCTTTAACTGTGCGCCCTGTTTGCACATCCCAAATCGCCAAGCGCTTTGCTGGTGATCCAGTTAGAAGATATTGACCGTCTTTAGAAAACTTAGCGCTAGTGAATACCCACTGACGCTCTATAAAGTGGAGTTGGCTAATTGCTTTACCTGTTTGCGCATCCCAGATTTGGCTGTCATCTTGGCTATCAGACGTAAATAAAAACCTGGCTTCATCATCAATTGCCACTTTAGTTACTCGGTTTGCATGATTAAATACATGGATGATTTGACCCGTGTCTGTGCTCCATAAATAGGCTTTATAGTCATTGCCGCCTGTTAACGCATACTTTCCATTTGGCGAGATATCAACCGTGTTAACTTTTTCCTCATGCCCAAGAAATTCTAAACTACGGCCAGTTTCTGGCTCAAAATACATGACATTGCCGTTAGCTTTGCCTACGAGTATCCCACGGCCTTGGTTGCTAACTACAATATCTCTAATTGTTGACTCATCTATACGCCAAAATCCGACGGGGTCCCCTGTTTGTTTATTCCAAAGCGCAAAATTCTCATTGTCTGCGGTTACCACAAAAGATTCATCTGCTGAGATATGAATACTGGTAACAATGTTGCGCCCGTCTTCTTGATGCCGCCAACTAAAGAGGGTTTTATTCTCTTTCAGTGACCACACTGAAATATCCGAATTGACTCTTGAGATGACGGCAAAATCTCCCGAACTACTTATGTCAGCAGCATAAACTCCACTGTCGGAAATTGGCGACCTTGCCTTGGGTTTTGTTTCTGGAATAGAGCATCCAGTGCAAAAAAGCACCAAAACGCAACAAAATGGTAAAAAGACTGTCTTAATCATCTAAAAATGGGTTTCGCTTTTAGTTTCACACGTTTACTATTGGTGGAGTATATATTGATTATCAACAAACAGCATACTGCTGATTACGGAGAAAATAGAATGAAAAAGGCTACATTAGCCCTAGCAGTGCTGTCAGCACTAGCATTAACTGCTTGTCAAAAACAAGAAACAACAGACACTACGCCAGTTGCAGAGACTGAAGTGCAAGCTGAATCGACTGAAGTAACAAAAGAAGCTTACAGTACAGAAAAAGAAAAACAGTCATATGCCTTGGGCGCAAGCATGGGTTTGTTTGCAAAAAACAGACTCGACCAACAGAAAGATCTTGAGATTGAATATGATGAAGCAGCACTCAAAGCTGGTTTTGAAGACGGTTTAGCAGATCAAACAAAATACACAGTACCTGAACTTCAAGCCTTTACAAAATCTGCAGATATGATGCTGCAAGACAAGCAAAGAGAAAAAGAGATGGCTTCTTCAGCTACCAATATTGCAGAAGGTGCAGCCTACTTAGCAGAGAATGCAAAGAAAGACGGTATAGTTACCACTGAATCTGGCCTTCAATATGAAATATTGACCGCAGGTGAAGGTGCAAGCCCCGCTTCAGAAACATCTACTGTTAAAGTTCATTATAAGGGTACTTTGCTTGACGGTACCGAATTTGATTCTTCATATTCACGAAATGAACCAGCTACATTCCCGCTTAACCGCGTTATTACTGGGTGGACTGAAGGTGTTCAACTGATGAAGGAAGGCGCTAAGTACCGCTTCCATATTCCTTCTGATTTAGCTTATGGTGAAAGAGCAACGGGCAAAATAACGCCTAATTCAACACTTATTTTTGAAGTTGAATTATTAGAAGTGATTGAAGCAGAAACTAACTAAGTTAACTGCAGTAAAAATGCAGCTCTATTGGCTAAGATACTTATCTGATAGTGCTGCTGTTTAGCCGCTTGTTATGAACGGTGATGAAGATGTAAATTCATGTATATTAATGCGCGGTAAAGTTAGCGTTTTCAACACCTTTCTAAAGCGTAACTTCCTTCCCAGCTTGCCTTAGCGATTTACGGCCAATGTAGGCAGCTAATAATCCTATTACTGCAAAACTCAAAACATCACTAGAAAAAGGTAATAGGTACCAAGCTAGCAAGGAATACCCAAAACTAAAAATACCTGTAATAAATGAAACAAAGCCGACAAACATCAATATTTGCTGCCATGCAGTAACTGCTTGCGCATTCGTTCGGTTCTGATTTTGCATATGCATAACTTTGTTGCCTCATTTTTTTAATAACATGCCATTAGATCTTCCTTTTTCTTTTAGTAAACTAATACAATCGTTGTATAACGATATATACGGTAATACCTAATCTTTAGTTTACCAAATGGTAATTAAGTTCAGTTAAATTGCTTATTTTTTAATGCTAAATAGCATTGAAATGCATAAAGTTAGCGTTACCGGCTGTCGTATAGTTACATTCCGCTGTAACTATTACTTAGTTAAATGTATGTTTAATATAAATTTTTATGAAAGTAAACATTTTTGTTAAATTAAAGTTAAATAAATAAAAATTTGAGAACAAATAAATATTAACCTGACTAAATGTTGTCGTTGCCAACTCCATCTATCGATATTTATATACCTTTATTAAGAGTTGTAGACTAATCACACTTGCAGGAAATTCAGTAATCACATGTTATATTAATGCATACGACCCTGATGCAGGAGCATCTGCTAATTGTGAGCTACTAGAGCTTGACTCCACTCTCAAAATAGCGAAGATAGTCAGCCAGCTCAACAGACAAGTATTCATCACGCTATGATAAATGAAATTCGCTATCAGTTTTCCACGTCATCTATTGCTAATCGATTTCTAAATGAACTCAAGCATTGGTCAAAGGCCGATGTTAACGCTAAGTTGTTTAAAGCCTCATACTCTGTTGCAGTCTCATACGAATACGAAGTTGGAAAGTTTGACTATACCTGCTCAGATTTGGATGACTTGGCCAGCTTGCATGGTGGTATTGAGATTTAGTCACAATAAACTTGAATATCCTCGGCAAGTGTGAAAATTTGAGGAACAAAATACCAGACATTATAGGAAACCTTACTTTGCTGCCTTACAATCCTGTCCGTTTAATAAGAACAATATTTGTTGTTAGTTTGTGCGCCGTCACTGTCGGTTGTGGACAACAACAAGCTGCGTCTGCTTCTTCGACTACTACTGCGACTAAGTCAAGCGCTAAGGCCGCAGTGGCAATGCCAGATAGTTTTAGTGCTGATGTTGCCAAAAATATTCTACAAAAAGGCGGTAATGCCGTTGATGCTGCTATTGCAGCTCAATTTGTGCTGGCTGTTACCTTGCCAGAAGCAGGTAATATTGGCGGCGGGGGCTTTATGTTGGTATATAAAGACCAAGTAGCTGATTTCATCGATTATCGAGAACAAGCGCCGCTGTCAGCGCATCGAGATATGTATTTAGATGAGCAAGGGAACGTGATCCCTTATCAATCTCTAATTGGTGTGCTGTCTTCCGGCGTGCCTGGCACAGTTGCCGGTATGTGGTTGGCCCATGAGAAACATGGAAGCTTGCCGTGGAAAGAGTTAGTGCAACCCGCTGTGACGCTAGCGGAGCAAGGTTTTAAAGTGCACCCCAAACTTGCTAGCTCCATTGAAGGCCATATACAACGATTGGAAAAACGCGGATTTGAGGTCAATTTTAAAGACTACTTTAGTTCGGCCAAAGCAGATGAGGTATTTAAACAAACTGAACTAGCAGGCACATTAAAGCGCATTCGTGATCAAGGGCGTGCTGGTTTTTATCAAGGTGAAACAGCCAAAATCATTAGTGATTTCATGCGTCAAAAACAAGGTTTAATCACTGAACAAGACTTACTTTCATATCAAGCTAAAAGCCGACAAGCTATTAAAACTAAATGGCGTGAATATGAGTTAATGACAGCGGCACCTCCTAGCTCTGGCGGTATAGCAATAATTCAATGGCTAAAAATGTATGACTTGCTTACTAAAAACCAGACTAAACTGGCACATAATTCTGCACCTTACGTTCATTTATTAGCGGAAATAGGTAAACGCGTTTTTGCAGACAGAGCAGAATACTTGGGTGATCCAGACTTCGTTGAAGTGCCCGTAGATGCATTAATCGCTGACGATTACCTTGCGATGCGAAGTCAAAGTATACTGCGAGACCGAATTTCCGTAACTGAAGACATCAAGCCAGGCTTAAAAGAAAGTGAGCAAACCACGCATTTTTCCATAATGGATAAATGGGGCAATGCGGTTTCAAACACGACTACGATTAATATAGGTTTTGGCAGCAGCGTTGTAGTCGAGGGAGCTGGTTTTTTACTTAATGATGAGATGGATGATTTCAGCGCTAAACCAGGAGTTGCTAATGTATTTGGCGCAGTAGGAGGGCAAGCGAATGAAATACAGCCCAAAAAGCGCATGTTGTCATCGATGACACCGAGTATGGTGCTTAAAGATAAGCAAGTAGTCATGGTAACAGGATCGCCTGGAGGCACTACAATCATTAGCTCTGTGTATTTATCTATTCTTAATGCACTGGAATTCGGATTGAGCGCTGAAGATACGGTTAACAAGCCAAGATTCCACCATCAATTACTTCCCAAGAATGTCATTCGCTACCACAAAGGCATAGAAGCTAAAGTCATAACAGATTTAGAAAGTATGGGATACAGCATGAAAGAACGTCGATTTGGCGACATGCATGTGATTATAAGCATTGACGGTAATTTAGATGCCGCTTCTGAAGCAAATGGTCGCGGTAAATCAATCGTGTTTGAAGATTAAATTGATTGGAAGGGAAGTCAGAGTAAAAGCAAACAGAACCTATAAATAGGTTCTGTTTTTTAGAAATTTTTACATCTCGAACATTTCAAGAAAAGACGTTAAGCCTGCCTGCTATTTCAATTACAATTCAAAAATTTCATCTATCCGTTGAATCATTTCTTGAGTGAAGGACCCTTTCTCTAGCAATAATGAGGCTTTCGAAGACTCACTCGATGCACCCAACGCTTTGCGCATCATTAAACTAGCAACAACTGCATCCATAACTACTTGTGGTGCAAGTGCACCTTTATTGTCACGCATCAATTCACTTACCAATGACTGATTCGCACATTGAATTTGTATCGGTGTATTGCTTTCAATGCAGTAGTCATCTCCATTTAAATCGGTAAAGGTCACGTCATTACTCATTCTACAGGTCTTTTGTTGACCCGCCTCAATGGTAAAGGTAGTTAAATCGCCGCGTAAAAATGACTGCAAATTCCGATACGCTTGAATTTTGCTCTCGCCATCAATTTGTACAGCGTTAAAATCAATAATGATAGTTTCATTGGTTTCTACCAATATATTTTCAATACCTGCATGGTCTTCACTGCCGCGCTGGCCTTTCCTGTCAAAAAGAACTTCAGTGTGTAAATTCGTAGATGCCTGCTTTAATACAATTGAATCGGGTGCACACTTGTGCCCGCAAAGCGCAACAAATTGACTTGGGTTTGCCAAACCTGACTGGCTTCCGTCTTCAAAGAAGGCAAGTAAATGATGATAGTAAACCACATAGTTTTTTACATCTGCATGCGAACCTGAAGCTAATGCGAAGTGCTGGTCAAGATAGTCTTTCGACAGCTGCGTCCCATTGTCCATGTCAAACAAGCTAGTCCACTTACTATTTGCTGCTTGGATGAGTTGCTGGCTATCGATCACTGGAGCAATTTTGGTATTGGCAGCTAGCTGTTGAGTATTTTGCTGATCGATATAAGCAGTGGGTTGGCGCGTATAATCTGCGATCAGGTTTTCCATAGCTTGCCAAAAGACACTCACCTCAATGCCGCACGTTGGCAATACATCTTCGTTAATGAAGGTGTATAAGCCCTGATGGATTTGACTATATTTCAAAGCTGGCATATTCATTGTTTTATTCCTCTAATTCTTGGCAAGTAACTTAAGTGAAAGTAAGTAAGCATTTAAAAAGGCATTTACTTAACTTGGGAATAAGCATAGAGTAATTTTTAAGATAATTTCACAATTAAAATTACACAGTGTAAATTTTACAAAAATGAATGCTATGTAAAAATGAAATACACAAAGTCATATTCATAAAGTACTTGTAGCTAATAAGAAGCATAGAAATGAAAAACAGCAAATCATTGAGTCGAAAATCCCATTTAATGGGCACCAAAATTCGTAACTTACGCAAGCGAAACAATCTGACAATGGAAGATTTATCTGCCCGCTGCATCAGAGTTAACGCTGAGATAGCGCCTTCAGTTTCTTATCTTTCAATGATTGAGCGCGGTAAACGCGTGCCTAGCGAGGACATGCTGACGGTAATAGCGTCTGTATTTCAAAAGCCAATGGATTGGTTCTTAGATGATACGCCTGAAGAGAAGTCCGTTACCCCTGTAAAGGGAAGCAGGGGTGGTATTAGCGGTATTGCCTTAGAGCCTAGCTTTCTGTTTTCAAATGAAATTTTACAAATTGCGATACCAGAAATGTTGTCACAAACTGGCACTAGTGGTCGTCAATTCGCTCATTTACTTATTCGGGCTCATCAAGAACACCACCAGAATCATTTCCCCGACTTAGAGAGAGCTGCAGAAGAAGTCGGCTTAAAGCGCATGCCCTTGACGGTTGATGACTTATTGGGCATTGCAAAGCAACAAGGCCTTGCTATTAAGTGGTTTAAAAAGTTACCAGCTGCGGTCGCTAAAGAACTCAACATGACCTCACCGAATAGCAGCAATAGTTTAGTTACCAGCTTTTTTGACTCACCAGGCACCATTTATGTAAATCAAATATTGAAGACATCTACTAACCGACTGAAGTACGATCTTGCTGTGCACATTGGGCATAGCGTCTTACATAATCGTGACGGCCTTAAAAGCGTATTGTTAACGGGCATTAATCACAACAACACATTATCAGCTGACGGTAATCAATTTAGACAGTCTTCAACGCTAGATGCACAAGATATTTTGCATGCATGGCGTGACTTCGAATCTAGTTTTTTTGCAGGTGCATTATTGTGTCCAAAAGTTCCGTTCAGACAACTGCTTGACCGCCAAGGTTATGAAATAAAAACCCATGAGCAAGTGGGTGTCTCGGCTTCAGTTGCAATGCGCCGAATGACAGCCGTTTCTTCATATCGACATTGGCACTACTTTGATGCTTATGCACCGGGAAAACTCAAAGCTGTCTATCGCGGAAACGGTATTCCATTGCCTTGGGGTAATATGCGTGAAGTAGAGGATCCATGCCAACACTGGGCCGTATTTCGCATGATCAATGCGCCTATTCAAGGAACAAGCGCACAAATTTCGATTTTAAATGTCGGTGATGAACCTCGCATTTATTGCTGTGAATCGACCAATGTGAAGGACATGGCAAACAACAATCATGTGCTGTGTACCGGCATTGATTTAAATCCCGCCATTGATGCCCAAGGTGGCGATTCAGCCTCAATTGCGGAGGATCTAAAACAGGCTTGCGTGAATGGTGGTGGCTCATCAGCAATACCAGCATCAATCAAATCGCAACTATCCAGTGTTGCGCGTATTTTGAACATCAATTGGGTCGAGCGTGGCATCGAAACCGAAGCTCGCTTAATTTGTGCTCGCGGCGCTGTGTGCCCAAGAAAGCCTAGTTGCTATAGCAAATGCGGTGATTAAGCAAACCCCCTAAAATTAAGCATTTAAAAGTACGCACTGGTTTAGGAAAAACCAAACACCTTCGCGCAAATTAGGTCCTAATAGGATTTCGACATTTGAATTTATTGGGCTCCTCACCCGATGGATTGTTAGGTGCCGCGTTAAGCTGCCTAAAAAACAAGCTATTAAATAGCCTAAAAAGTAGCTTATCAACAAAAATAGGATTATTGTGTAGATTGCAACTTAATCAAGCATGTCTTAAAAGCCTAACCTAAGCGGGAGAAAGCAAATGAAACGTCAGTATTATATAAGCAGTGATCTAGACGACTTAAAATTGGTTGAGCAAGAGCTAATGTCTGAAGGTCTAACTACCCCACAAATTCATGTATTAAGCGCCGACGACGCTGAAGTAGAAAAACATCATTTACATGCAATAGAAGCCGTATTAAAACAAGATGTAGTGCACTTGATGCGACTCGGTGCTGTGACAGGTATCATTGCCGCTAGTCTTCTATTGTTAGTGGTTTATTTGATGAATTGGCATACTTCTGCCGTTGGTTGGTTACCGTTTGCTTTTTTAGCTATTGTCATTCTCGGTTTCTGTACATGGATTGGCGGCTTTGTTGGAATACAAGTGCCTAATTATCAGTTCAAACGATTCGAAAAACTACTCGAACAAGGAAAACATGTATTTTTTGTCGACATTACTGATGATCAGCATTCCTCACTTGAAAAAGTAATAAAGTTACATGCTAACCTCAAGCACGCAGGTACGGGTGAAGCAACGCCTGAATGGGTAGTGAAAGGACAAGAGATATTTAGTAAATTTATGAAAGTGATGCCCTGAATCGAACACAACTCTTGCAAAAATGGGGTCATAGTTACTTAATTTACTGTAGGACTTGCAATATAGCAGGCCAAATTCAAAGTGGCCCTTGTTAAGTGCGCGGCTAATTAAGTGCGCGGCAAATTAAGTGCGCGGCAAATTAAGTGCATAGCTAACTAAGCACGCAGCTAACTAAGTAGGTAGCTAACTAAGTAGGTAGCTAATTTAGTGTGCGCCAATTGACTTCATTCCTTTTGATATTCAATTGAATTTATATACCATTCATTCACGCCTTTTGGCGTTTTAACCGTGAACACATCGTCTACTTCTTTTTTCAATAATGCGCGCGCCATAGGTGAATCTATTGAAATGTAGTCGCTAGCGTCACCATAAATCTCTTCAGGCCCGACAATACGAAAACGCATTGTGTCACCTGCATCATTTTCTATTTCAACCCAAGCACCAAAAAACACTTTACCTGCTTGTTCAGGCTTATAATCGACAATGCTTAACTCAGGTAATAATTTTCGCAAAAACCGCACGCGCCAATCTATTTGCCGTAGAATACGTTTGTTAAAGGTGTAGTCAGCATTCTCGGAGCGATCGCCTAAACTTGCCGCCCAAGTAACTATTTTGGTAATTTTCGGGCGTTTGGTGTACCAAAGGTAGTCATGCTCGTCGTTGAGTTTTGTATAACCTTCGCGAGTGATTAGTTTAGTTTTCAACTAGTTACCTAAAGTTAATGAGAATTGAATTCAGTCCCTCTATATTAATGCATAAAGTGCTTTAACCGCTATCACTGAATGCTATAATCACGACATAAAAGCAAAGCCTCTACACAAATGTCAGAAGTATGCAGAGCGCCTTACCCAATCAAATATTTCAATTATTGAGTTGTTCATGATCATCGAAAAAATTGCGTCCGAGATAAACGCGTCTGTAAAACAAATTCAAGCCGCTGTGGCCCTATTAGATGAAGGATCAACCGTTCCGTTCATAGCTCGTTATCGCAAAGAGGCTACCCAAGGCCTAGACGATACTCAGTTGCGCAACCTAGAGCAACGCCTAGGTTATTTACGCGAACTAGAGGCTCGTCGCAAAGTAATTTTAAAGTCAATCAATGAACAAGGTAAGTTGGACGATGCCTTAAAAGCTAAATTGCTTGGCGCCGACAACAAAACGACCTTAGAAGATTTGTATTTACCCTATAAACCACGTCGCCGGACCAAAGGGCAAATAGCTATTGAAGCTGGCTTAGAGCCTTTGGCCAATGAACTATACAATAATCCTGAGGCACAGCCAGAAGCACTTGCTGAAAAATACATCAATGCTGATCAAAAAGTTGCCGATGCTAAAGCTGCTTTAGATGGCGCTAAATTTATCTTGATGGAACGATTTGCGGAAAACGCTGATTTGTTACAGAGTGTTCGCCAATATCTTACTCGCAATGCCCACGTTAAAAGCCTTGTAGCCCCCGGCAAAGAGCAGGAAGGGCAAAAGTACAAAGACTATTTTGAGTACACTGAGAAGTACGCGAAAATACCCTCTCACCGAGCGCTAGCAATGTTTAGAGGCCGTAATGAAGGTGTTCTGCAAATCAACATAGACGCCGACCCACAGCAAGAAGAAGGCACTCGTCGTTCACATGGCGAGGAACTCATCGAACAATCACTAAATTTACGATTAAGTGATAGCCCAAGGGATAAGTGGTTAACATCAGTTGTGCAGTGGGCGTGGAAGGTCAAAATATTATTACATATGGAAACTGAGCTATTTGGATCCCTTAGAGAAAAGTCAGAAACTGAGGCGATCAAGGTATTTGCGAAGAATTTGAATGACTTACTCATGGCGGCCCCTGCTGGACCGAAAGTGACTATGGGTTTAGATCCAGGCATTAGAACCGGCGTTAAATTAGCCATTGTTGACGCTACAGGAAAGGTTATTCATACAACGACAATGTTCCCACATGCGCCACAAAATCAATGGGATAAGTCAAAGCGTACTTTGGCCACTTTATGCCTACAACACAAAGTTGATTTAATTAGCATCGGCAATGGTACAGGTTCTCGCGAAACCGACAAATTAGTAGGCGAAATGATGAAGGCCGCGCCTGAAATGAAAGTACAACGGATTATAATAAGCGAAGCTGGCGCCTCGGTTTATTCGGCATCAGAATTAGCCTCGAATGAACTACCAGGCATGGATGTTTCATTGCGCGGTGCAGTTTCTATCGCCCGCCGCTTACAAGATCCACTAGCTGAGTTGGTTAAAATAGAGCCCAAAGCCATCGGTGTTGGTCAATACCAGCATGATGTTAGCCAGAGCCAACTTGGTAAGTCGCTCGAAACTGTTATAGAGGATTGCGTAAACGCAGTAGGCGTTGATTTAAATACAGCAAGCCCGGCCTTGTTATCTCATGTGTCTGGTTTGAACAAAACGCTAGCCAATAATATTGTTTTATTTCGCGACGCAAACGGCGCATTCGCAGATCGAAAAGCATTGAAAAAAGTGGAAAGACTCGGACCCAAAGCATATGAACAAGCCGCTGGTTTTTTACGTGTGATGAATGGTAAAAACCCACTCGACGCCTCTTCTGTGCATCCTGAAGCCTATCCTGTTGTAGACATTATTGCTTCAAAAGCCAGTGTTGCGGTAAACGACATTCTAGGTAATTCAGACTTATTGCGCACGCTTAAGCCCGAGGAATTCGTTACCGATGAGTTTGGTTTACCAACACTAAAAGATATCTTAAAAGAACTAGATAAACCTGGACGTGACCCTCGGCCTGAATTTAAAACTGCAAGTTTTAAAGAAGGCGTTGAAACAATGAACGACTTGAAAGAAGGCATGATTTTAGAGGGTGTTGTAAGCAACGTCGCTAACTTCGGCGCATTCGTTGATATTGGTGTCCATCAAGACGGCCTAGTGCATATTTCTTCCATGACCAATACCTATATCAGTGACCCGCGTGAAGTAGTTAAAACAGGCGATGTGGTGAAAGTGAAGGTAATGGAAGTAGACGTTAAGCGTAAACGCATTTCGTTATCGATGCGCATGGACGATTCACCTTCTGCTGCGAATAACACTGGCAAAGGCATACCTAAACCACAAAGCAAAGCTCCTGCTGCGCGAAATGATGCTGCGCGAAATAATCATGGGCGTGATAATGCTGGGCGAAATAACCCAGGGCGAGACAGTGCAAGACAGAATAATAGTAAACAAAATAATGGTAACGCTATGATGGGCAATGCTTTTGCTGACGCCTTTGCCAAAGCGAAAAAATAATGATGAACGGGGTGGCTAAGTTCACAAGCGCAATAGGCGATCGCTTAGCGAAGTTCTTAACGAAGCCCACCCCACATTACGAAACCTTTTCAGTACTCAGCAAAAAGCAGCTCGAAGCAGACCTTCGTCCAGGCGACTTACTGTTAGTTGAAGGCAATAGTCGTATTAGTTCGGCAATTAAATTTTTAACCCAGTCGACTTGGTCGCATGTGTGTATTTATATTGGTGAACACCCAGGACTTCAGCCTATTTTAGAGGCGGATTTAGTTGAAGGTGTGATTACAGTTCCAATCGATAAATATGATGGATTCAACTTAAGAATTTGTCGACCTATTAAGCTAACAGCTGACGATACGCAAAAGCTACTAAGCTATGTTATTGAGCGAATAGGTCATCAATACGATACCAAAAACATCTTTGACCTGATGCGCTATCTGCTGCCTACACCGCCTATTCCACAGCGATACCGCAGAAGAATGTTGGCCTTTGGCAGTGGCGATCCAACAAAAGCTATATGCTCAACCTTAGTCGCCCAGGCATTTCAATCTATTCACTATCCTATATTACCAATACAGTCAGAACAGGGTAATCAGTTGCCACAAAACGACACTCAAAAAGTCGCAAAAAAGCAGAGAAATTACAAAGAAGAGCTTATTTTATATAGGCGTCATTTCAGCCACTACACGCCGAGAGACTTTGACCTATCACCTTATTTTGAAATCGTAAAACCGACCATATTTGCCGGATTTAACTATCAAGATATCCAGTGGCAACAAGATGAAGATGAGTTAACAGGGCTTATTCCCGCAGTTAAGGATAAACCGCTGTAACAAAAGATTATTGCAAGTTACGCAATTGAACTTAAATTATTCTCAGTTTGGCTGCTAATTTCTGCGTAAAAGCGATTAACCACTGTTGCAGCAAGTTGTGCCGATTCGCTTAGTTTAGGGGGGGTTTCCAATGCTTTTGAAGCGCTCTGATTGCCGGGTATTGCGCCAACAGATTGTTCTTTAGCTAACTCACTGCGCGCTGTTTGCTCTTTCTGCGTTGCTTCGCTCGCTACTTTGTAATCTTGCGCGGAAGGCTCTGCAGGAGCTAAAGCAGCCGCTTTGACTTGCCGCATTTTTTGAATTGTTTCAGTTGGCGTTTTTTCAGTTGAAACATCAATGGATACTTCGCCACCTATCGCATACCGTTTGCCATCTGGACCTGTTTCGTACTCGTATGATGGCGCACCAGCATACTGTCCACCAGCAGCCGCATGCGCTTGTTCATGCGCGCGAACTTCACGATCCCTGTCTTTTAATTCCTTTGTGTTCTTATCATCAATTTGTTCTTGCTGTTGTTCTTGTTTTGATTCCGCGCCTTCTTTGCCAGCGCTTTGCTCATTCGCGTTATCTTTATTTGCGTCAGCTGTTGAGGCATCGGCGAATGCTTGATTCACAGTAGGGCGGTCATAAGTCGGGTTTTGAAAAAGATTGCTTTGATTAGCTGCTTGGTTGCCGCGCTCACCGTCATTACCCAAGCCCTTTTGCGCTGCGCTTCTTTCTCCCTGAGTAATCGAGGGAATGGTTTCTCGCAACAGATTATCACGGCGCACAGAGTCCGTACCTACAGGGTTTGTAGGTGAGCTAAAGCTATTCGGGATCGGCGTTATAATATTCATTGCTTTTTCTAATGTTACTCACTGTTGTTGATTAGCTTTCTGGTGTTACAACTTTAAGTGCCGCCAACGTTGCTATAAAGACGGTTTTTTATAAAACATACTATGCATAAGTGTCGATTATACTGCCGAGCGTCTCGTCAGCTGCTTTAATTACTTTCGCTGAAGCTTCGGCTTGCAAACTGCCTGATATCAGCTCCACAGCGCTTTTACTTATATTCACTGTACTCTCACGATCCGGATTATTCGCGGAAGACAAATCTACTGAAGCACCTACAACCTTCTCAGCGCCTTGGTTATAGCCTTGAACGCCAGCATAAAATGCACTCGCTACATTGCTATTATCAACCCTATTTATCATACTGACTTTGCCTTTTTACTAAGCGCTGCATCAACCCGTATCTAGGTTATCGACTGCATTCTGGATATCTTTAGGAAAAAAATCACTTTTTAATAATTAAATTTTTACCTGATATAAATCATTTAGTTACCTTCGCAACCGAGGCAATGAAATCAACGATATGCTGGCAAAAAACCTTAGCATCAGTTAGAAAAGGTGCATGCGAAGCGTGCTTAAAAACCAGGCTCTTACTTTGCGGCTGCAGTTTCTGTATCTGATTGACGGCATCATGAGGAACCAGGCTGTCTAGTCTTCCATAAAGTCGCAGTGTCGGCACTTCAATATACTGCAGTTTATCTCTGATGTCTGCGTCCTGAAGAATAGTAAGCCCTGCAGATAATGCTTCTATATTGGGTGCAGGGTAAACCTCAATAGCTTTCGTAATGTCTTTTATCAGTTGCTTGGCATTATCAACACCCATCATTTGGATCGCTAGAAACCGAGTCAGCGTTTGATTATGGTTTTTCGTCAATTGCTGCATAAACATTTGTAAAACCTGCGGCTTAATGCCCGGCCATTCTTGCGTCATTTGAAACTTCGGCGTTGATGCAATTGTTATCAAACCAATGATATTTGGATGGCCTTGTGAAGCAAGATATTGGCCCACCAAACCGCCTAGTGACCAAGCAATTACAATGCTATTTTTTGCTAACTCCGCTCCAATATTTATTGCAATTTGCTCAAGATCGTAAGGTTGCGGAATCAGGTCATGCTTATCGCCATGACCGGGCAAGCTAATATTTTGAACGTTAAAGCGAGAGCTTTCCTCTCCAAATTGACTTTTCAATTGAACGTCAAGCTCATTTATAGTCTGCGTAAAAGCCCCAGGATTCATGCCCCATCCATGAATTAAAGCAATGTTTAGTTCTGTACTTTTAGGCAAGCTATTCTTATGTTTCGACATGTTACTCTTTTCTTTTAATTTACGACTTTGCGCTTATGAATATTCGACAAATGCTGACATCAAACCATCAAAATTGTTATCTATGTCACCAGAACAGCACTGAGTTAGTATGTACTTACTGCCACAAAAACCTAATAAAGGTAAAGTTTGGTTTGCATTCACAAAGTACTAGTGTGCCAACCGATTTACTTAGAAGTCCGATTGTACTGAAAAACTTGGAAACACCTAATTATGATCACCTTTTCTCGATTGATAACTACGTTTGGCCGCTCAATCAATTAGTCCTAGACATGAAATTCGGCCGTAAACCTATCGCAGCAAAAGTGCTTGCACACTTGTTCACGCACTTCGTCATTCCTGCACTGTGCGCTAAACCGCTAGATAATAAAAATCACTCGCAGCCAAATAGTGTGCCGGAACTGCTGGTGCCTGTGCCCTTGGCAAGCAAACGATACTGGCGGCGCGAATACAATCAGGCACAGCTGCTATGCGAAAATTTGAGCGCTGAAACAGGTATTCCAACAAAAAGTATTTTAAAGAGGACCCGCCACACAAAGGCGCAAACCGAGTTAGACAAACAACAGCGCATAGACAATGTGCATAACGCTTTTGATTGCCTCACCAAACTCAACTTAAGACATATTGCTGTTGTAGACGATGTGATTACAACCGGCGTTACAATGAATGCGGTCTGCGAGGCGATTAGTAAAATTAATCCTCACGTAAAAATATCAGTATGGACGATGGCTATCACGTTGCTTGACTGAGCGAATTAAACTGAATTCGAGGCAAATCAAGCCCAATAAAAAGCACTCACTTTGCTACTTAAAATAGTAACAAAGTGAGTGCTGTAATATTGCTGAGGCATAAGCTAAGGCATAAGCTAATGAAACACTATCTAATCCTGATTGAGCTTAGTTAATTAGCGGAGACATATACAAGCTATTTGCCATTAGCTTGCTAGTACCGTCCCAATATCCGCGGAAGTGAATGTTATCAACAAAACCAATAACAACGCCGCTGCCAATTGGCTTAACAACGATTGCCGTTGTATTACCAATTAACTTTTGTAGCTCATCTGCGGTGTAACCAGCAACTAAAGGTTTATTTTGATAAGTAGCAACTTCATTAACCGAATTGTCAGCTTTTTGTACGACCATATTATTTGTTTTAAATAAGGGTAATTGCTTATTTTCATAACCAAACATTAGTGGATGACTCAAATCGACGTTTGCCCGATACACAGAGCCTGCAATCAGCTTTTTCGCAGCCAAGGCGCTCTTATCATCAAACTTGAGATTATCGGTACTAAAAGCGTCGTCTATTTTGCTCTTGGATAACACCTCGTTATCAATCCATTTTTTCTTACTAAACCAACGGACCGCGGATTTTTGGCCAATAAGTACACCGCCTTTTTTCACCCAATCTTTGATTGACTGAACCGTGTCATCATTAACCGATGAGTAAGTTCCAGAAGCGAAAACAATATGAGTGTATTTGGATATATCTTGATTATTCAAATCTGACAAATCTAATAAAGTTGCTGGCAAGCCTAACCTGGTATCAAAGTAATGCCATATTTCGCCCACTTCATATTGCGATGTGCCTTTACCACCAATAAGTAATACCTTTGGTAGCGTAACTGGCGCGAAAAGTCGACTTCCTAGGTCAATGCCTTTTGAGGTAAGTCCGGAAGTAACATTAAAGATATCAATATTAAGGTCTTTCGCTTTTTCAGCTAACAACTCGGCTAAATTACTCGGCTGTTTAAGTGCATTTGGAATAACAATAGCACCTTTAGAGAAGTCTCTTGATACCGAGGCGCTTGATGCAGGCGCCCCAGCAGCGCTAATTTTTGCTGTAAAATCGGCACCCGCCACTCTTACTTGAACATCATTAGTTAGTAAATACTGTAATAATTTAGGGGCTTCATAATCATGCCACTCAAAGGTAAATGCATAAGCGTTCGATTCCAGTGCGGTATGTGCAACAACGTGCTTAACTTCCTTCGCCGTATCTAGTTTTCTGCTTTCAGATTTATTCAAAGCTGAATAATTGAAATTGAAAGCTAGTGGCAGGTTCCAGTTCGAAACGTCATAAAAAGTATTGTCGGTAAAACGCTGGCGTTCAGAAAATAAGGAACGGATAAGGCGATATTGTGGCTGGTCGACAGGCACTAGTAAGGCATTATTGGCGCTCAACGCTAAGTCTTTAACTTTGACATCTTGGGTCACAATTGAATATTCAATTTGATGTGATTTTAGAATAGTTTGCGCTCGTTCAAACCTGCTTTGATCTAAATTCCCCTGAATAACGAAAGCATGGATTTTGTCGTCCTTAATCAGTTTTTTAGTGTCTGAATAGAATTGTTTTTGATATGCCAGTATAGCGTTCTTATTTGCCATTGATCCGGCAAAGGTCGAAAGCGATGTAGTAACTTGATTTTGGATTGTATCAGGAAAACTCAAAACGCCATTAATGGAGTCTTGTAAGTGGCCACGGCTGCTTGCTTGTTCAAACAAAATGCCAATACTTCCATGCGCGTCAGGGTAAGTTGAGCCTTTACCATAGTAAAAATCATCAAAGCTTTCTTGAGTAAAGTATAATTGCTTTTGTTCGTCTAATGCCTGCGCATGAAAGTCACCCAAAGCCGCAGTTAGCGTCACATTAGTATCTGGGGTCCAAGGGTTTTTACGAGAGGGAATTCCAGGCTGAAAGAAATATGTGCTATCGGTACCCATTTCATGAAAATCGGTCAATACATGTGGACGCCAATGATGGAATTCAGCAATACGAGCCTGACTTTCAGGATGCGTGAGTAACAACCAATCGCGGTTCAAATCAAACCAGTAGTGGTTTGTTCGACCTGATGGCCAATGTTCTCTATGTTCGCGGTGAAGTTTATCACTCACCAAGGTTTTGCCTTTATGTGAATTTGCCCACTGTGCAAAACGTGATAAACCGTCAGGATTCAAAGATGGATCTAGCAAAATAACGTTTTCGCCTAGCAGTTTTTGAACATCCGCGCCGTTCGAAGCAGCTAAATGATAGGCAACTAACATCGAAGCATTTGCCCCTGAAGGTTCATTGCCATGAACGCTATAACCCATATTGATAAACAATGGCGCCTTGGATGGGGTCGCTTTGCCTGAGTCTACGCGAGATACATGATCGCTGCGCAATTGCTCAATGTTATTTTGATTCTCTACGCTAGTAATGGTTAGCAATAATAGAGGGCGGTGTTCATGGGTACGGCCAATTTCTTTTATACTTACGCGGTCCGATGCCTCGGCCAAGGCGTACATGTAATTAACCAATTGATCATGACGCACATGCCAAGTGCCGACTGGATAACCAAGCACATCGGCTGGCAATGGGATCGCACTATTGTAGTTTTGGTTTTCGGGCAAGTAATCGAGATCACTGCTTTTGGCAAAAGTCTGTGTAGCAAAGATGGAGCAGGCGATTAGGCCAAATATCTTCAAAAACTGACGGCGGAAGCAGTGGTGAGGACTAAGCATATAAATTCCTTTGGTTCTGTCTTATTTTTATTATGTTCTTTAGGGTCTGTTGCCCTACTTTTCACGTATATTCTAACGATTTAAATTCGTATTAACTATAATTACAAAATATTATGGGTGTATCCTAATACGGAAAACATGTTTGACCCAAGTCGATAAATCAATTTTTCATAAAATAGTTGTAAAAAGACGAATACCCGACTGTTTTACTCAAGTAATTTTGTTATTATAAAGCAATTATTAAATTTTCACTTGTAGAGGTCATCATGATCGCGATATCAGAAACAGCGCAAATTCACTTCGGTAAACTTTTATCACAACAAACCGAGGCAACTAACATTCGAGTATTTGTGGTAAACCCCGGCACTTCGACTGCTGAATGCGGTGTTTCATACTGTCCTGCTGAAGCAGTTGAAGAAACCGATATCACACTGCCCTTCAACGGATTTAATGCTGTAGTTGACCAAGAAAGTGCGCCTTATTTAGCCGAAGCTGAAATTGATTTTGTGACCGATCAAATGGGTTCACAACTCACATTAAAAGCGCCTAACGCGAAAGCAAAAAAATTAACTGATGATGCAAGTTTAGTAGAACGTATTAATTACATGATAGAAACAGACATTAACCCAGGTTTAGCAAGCCATGGTGGTCAAGTCTCGTTAGTCGAAGTTACCGAAAACGGCACCGCCGTTCTGCAGTTTGGTGGTGGTTGCAATGGTTGTTCAATGGTTGACGTTACTCTTAAAGACGGCATTGAAAAACAAATGTTAGCGCAATTTGAAGGCGAAATAACTGCCGTGAAAGACGCGACTGAACACGAAGCAGGCGAACATTCTTACTACTAATTAAGTTGGGTTAGAGGCAATTACAAAAAAAGTGCCGATAGAAAGTATAAGATGAGGTAGGATATACAATAGTTCGCGACAGTTCATCGCCACGGCACAATAAACCGCAGTAGCTACGGAGTAAGTTCAAAATGAAAAGCTGGATTGATAAGGTTACTCAAGAACCACTTCGACATTGGCAGCGCTTTATTAAAGGCTTCTGCATATTTATGGTGGGCGTTGCGCTATGGTATTCAGAGTTAGGTTTGCTTTATTTAGGCGTTTCTGAGGGTTTTGTTAGCAACTACAGCGATCCTTCAAAAATAATAGCGCTCGCGTTTTTAGCGAGCGGCACTATTATTGCTGCCATCGGTTACTTTCAAATACTCATTTGCCGACTGCTACCTAGTAAAGCTGGAGTTTCTAAGACTCAGTAGTGCACTTGGCACCCTTCTGATACAGAATACTCCAACAAGCACAAACAACGACAACCACATTACACCGCCGCTGTAGCCTTCGCGACGTTCAACCTTAGCGACTTTTTCTTCTTTTACCCGTGTCTTAAAGCGACCTAATTCTGCGTCAAGATTTGTAGTCATATCTTCAACCGCAAAGGTAAATCCTTCCAATGATTTTTCAGCTAAGGTACTTTCGATACCAACGGCTGTTGAGCGTTTCTTAAGTTTATTTATACCCGGCGCTCTGAATAACATCTTCTTACTTTTTACGTCAAACACAGCTGTATCGACAAAGGTTTGAACTGAATTTTCATTGCCCGGTATAATATACATGCCAACGATAGTCCAATAGAACAAAGCGGCATTGTTTTCCATTGACTGAGTTACTTGGTCGTAAGACACCAAAGCCATGATATCTACATCGTACAATCGTGAGACCTGCTCAAGTGTTGTGAAACCGCCACCTCCCTCTAAATAGTTACTCGGGATGAGCTCAATGTTATCGATATAGTCATATTGTAGAAATGAAGTTTTAACTTTTTCTAGCAAGGCGATTTGATCACTATTACTGATGCCGTCTCTGGCCCAGTTTTTTGAAGGAACAAAAGCTAATCCAACTTTAACCGGTAAGGTCAATGTAGGAATTTCAGCAACATGCTCAGCTCTACTGCCTTCTTTTGGGTATAAAAAATCAAGCAAACTGCTAGATACAGTATTTTTATTGCCACTGGGGTATAACAATGATGAACATGCAGTCATCAACAATATACTGACAATTACTAGCGTTAATTTAAGTTTCATTTAGCATCCTTACTTTGTTAATCAAGCTGCAAAAAATCAGCGACGAAAATAACGTATGATTTTCAAAAAACTACTCATATGACTTAAGGTAGGTAAAATAAGTTCACTTGCACAAAATATTGATAGCATTATTTTGATAGCATTACGATCCGTAAACTTCAGCTCTATTTTCTATGTGAAGCACTACCTTATCGCTGCACTCAGCATCCACATGCCCTATAATGTCAAAATGAAAAGTGACATCTTTATAAATAAGTGAGAAATTTTGTTAGCATTTGAGTTCAACAAATTTAACGGTATTATTATCAACAGCGCTGAACTACCCGAAGATAAAGATTTGTTTTTAGACCAGTTAAGTGCCCTATTGAACCATGCCAAGCAACAGAAAAAGGCAGTGATCTGGTTAACTTTATCTATTGATTTAGCTCATTTAATATCAGCAGCCACTGCCCAAGGCTTCACTTTCCACAATTGCTTGCCCTGCGAAGTCACCTTGATTTTTAAGGTTCAGCCAGAAAATTTTGCACCTTTTGTGCCAACACATTCGCTAGGAGCGGGTGGTTTAGTGCAAAATTCAAAGGGCGAAATATTAGTTATCCGCGAACATAAAGCCACTACGTATAAGTTACCTGGTGGCCACATTGAACTAGGTGAAAAAATTGAAGATGCCGTCATTCGAGAGGTGCTGGAAGAAACCGGCATTCAGACCACTTTTAGTGCCATTTTAGGAATGGCCAGTACTCACCCTTACCGATTTGGAAAATCCAACATCTACATAGTGTGCAAGCTTGAACCAATAACAACCGAGATTAATATTCAAGATACGCATGAAATTGACGATGCCAAATGGGTATTGCCCGAGCATTATTTGGCAGATAGCAACAATAGCGTAGTCAATAAATATTTGATTAAGTCATTACTAAACGCAACGGGCTTAGGCAAATCAACGCTGGATTTGAGTCAATTTTCAAAACTAAAGCATGAAGTTTTTTTGGCCGATAATGAGACCAAATAATCGTATTGTAACTATCTGTGGTCTACTCAGCTCTTTTTACACTTAAAGAAGGCATTAGATTCTAATGTCATCACTGTCAAATTATGCTGGTTTACAATTTCATAATTAACACAAATTAAGCCAACTCCTGGCTTACTCTCAGACAGTCTGCACTGGGTCACACAACCTCTAACACTCAGTATATATCCAGGATACACAGGCTTTAACCACTTCAAATTATTAATGCCGGGCGAGCCTAGTGAGCCATGCTCCGCCGGTAAATTGTCAATCAGCATACGCATAAACATCGCAGCAGTGTGCCATCCACTTGCACATAAGCCGCCAAAAAGAGATTGTTTTGCCGCCTCATCGTCTAAATGGAAGAACTGCGGATCATATTTGCTGGCAAACTCCTTTATTTCACCTATCGTTACCTCATAAGCACCAAACTCAGATGTTTGGCCCGTTTGAAAATCTTCAAAATACATATGCTGTCCTTTATTTTAAAACGCTGACTCTCATTTAAATATTCGTTGTTCTGGCCCGCGGAGAAGAAACACATACCAAGTGCCAAGTATAGCCCCTCTGAACGCAAGAAAGCTCAAAAGGGCAATCCACAAACCTTCATTTCCTAAATCGGAAATAAACCACCAAACCACAAAGAAACCAATCCCCGCACTAACAATCATTGAATCTCGCATTGCTTTACCATTGCTAAGTCCGACAAAAACCCCATCAAATAGAAAACACCAATGCGCTATAACGGGCAGCAGAATCATCAAGCCTAAATAGCTTGCCGCATTATCCTGCAAAATCACTTGATTGGTTAATAGTTGGATAATTTGAATACCAAATTTCCAAAAAACAAAACTATACAAGATCGCGAATAAACTAGACCAAAACAATCCGACCTTAACTTGATGCGATAAGGCTACTTTGTTCTTTTTACCTTTTTGTTCGCCAACTAAGGCTTCAACCGCATTTGCTACGCCATCTAAACCGAGTGCAATAAGCGCAAAAAATTGCATGAGAATAGCGTTGGTTGCCGCTACCTGCGCCCCCATACTAGCGCCTTTGAAGGTGATAAAAGCCAAAGTTAATTGCAGCGCAATATTACGAAACAAAATATTATTATTTAAAGTAAGAAGTGGTTTAAGTGCCACCCAATTGAGCCAACTTAACTGTAGTGACTTAATGTTTACCATGCTGCTTGCGGCTAATAGTGAAAAAGCCAGTAGCGAATATTCAGCAACAACGGTAGCTGCGGCAACGCCTTTAACGCCCCAATCAAACACGAAAACGAAGAGTAAGCTAAAAACAATATTGATCAGGTTTACGACAACCTGCAGAAGTAATACTGTTTTGGTTTTTTGCTGACCGATTAACCAGCCGACCAAGGCCATATTTGCTAACGCAGCCGGCGCCCCCCAAATTCTAACAGAGAAATAAGCTTGAGTGCTTTGTGCAAGTAAAGGAGAGGATTGGGAAAAATACAGTCCTGCGTTCAAAATTTGGTTTTGTAAAAATACAAAAATAACGCCAAGAGCTAAGCCAAAAAATACACCTTGGGTGAGCACTTTGGTGCGTTTTTTTTGTTCATCAATATCGGTACTACTGCGGCCAGCTTGCGCACTTAACCCAGTAATAGACATTTTTAGAAAACCACATATCCAATACAGTTGTGTAAGAATTAAGGTTCCAATTGACGCACCCGCTAAATAGTGTGTGGCATCCATATGGCCCAAAATAGCAGTATCGACCAGCCCCAGTAAAGGTGTCGTAATATTAGCTAAAATCAACGGGATTGCTAAGAATAACAAGTGCCAAATAGTAGATTTTTCTGCGCTGCTTTGCGTCTGCTGCATGTCCTTAAAAATTACCTTTTTGGCGTTTAAATTAGTGTTAATATTAATACTCTACGCAAGTTATTCTGAGCTTAGGAAAATCAACATCGTTCAGCAGCCCTCTTGCGAGATTAAAGAGCTTACAATTAGGCTCAAGAGAAGACTACCGTCATAACTGAGAGCGAGCAATGTTTAACGTAATTCTGATCATGCTGATCACTTTTAGCCTTTGGGGCACTTCTGTTAATGCTGTCGAAGTCCAAAATCATACCAAAGCAAAAGCAGCCCTTACCCCAAGCAGCGACTTCAGCTTCGTTATTTTACAATATCATCATGTGAGCAGTGACACACCAAGAGTAACCTCAGTTTCACCCGAAGAGTTTGAAGCTCATATGGCTTATTTAGCTAAAAACCATCATGTTGTTTCTTTAGAAAGTGCGCTATATAGCATTAAAAATCGCACAGCGCTTGCGAACAAATCTGTTGTCATAACCTTCGACGATGGCTATAAGAACATTCTTGAGAACGGGCATCCAATTCTTAGAAAGTACGGTTTCGAATATACGATATTTATTAATCCTGACCAAATTGGTGTCATTAATACTCAGTTAACGTGGAAGGATGTTGAAAAAATGAGTAACGAGGGTGTTACCTTCGCCAATCATACCCTTGAGCATATACATTTACTTGATCGCAAAAGCCAAGAGAGCAAAAGTAAGTGGTTAACCCGTATCAAAGAAAACATCACAGAAGCCGAAAACCAGTTAACGCACCAGCTTGGTTATTCGAAAAAGTGGCTGGCGTATCCCTTCGGAGAGTTTAATGTCAGCCTTAGAAATATGCTGGCTGACATGGGCTACACGGCATTTGGTCAACACTCCGGTGCGGTAGGTCAATACAGTGATTTACTATCACTTCCGCGTTTTCCGGCTGCCGGTCGTTATTCAAGTTTGGACACCTTGCGCACTAAAATGAATAGTTTAGCTATGCCTGTAACAAAAGTCAGCCCCCTCAAGTACCTTATAGGGTTAGAGCAAACACTTGGTAGCGTGCATGTTGACATCTTGTTAGACGATATCAACTTGGGCACAGTAGCTTGTTATTTTAAGGGTAGCTCCTTACCTATTTTAAAAACCAACACAGGCTTTAGTTTTGACATCGAAGGCGCATTTTACGCAGGCAGAGCAAGGGTTAACTGTACAGCCCCGAGTATCAAGCAAAGCGATAGGTTTTATTGGTACTCGATACCCTTCTTCACACCCAAAGAAGATGGGACGTTTTTAGATTGAGCTTGATTTTGATAACTATTAGCATAAATAGCTGCTGCCCTGCATTACTTATGAGTGACTGCTGAATTAAGTCTCAAGTAAATAAGAGCTGACTTAATTAGATTATGGTTTAGCCAGATGCCGGATTAAATTAGTAAGGTCATTCTTGAGAAAAGTTGCTGTGTCGCCGCAAAGGTAGATTGTTGAGTTACCTTAAAACCTGCCTTTAAATAACAGTCAACGGCATTAGTATTCAAGGCCTCTGCATCCAAAATAAGTTCAGTTTTGGATAACTCCGCAGCCACGCTTGCCGCATGTTCTATTAATGAACTCGCAACACCCATTTTTCGATAGCCGGTAGCAACTGATATATGACCGAGGCAAAGCTGATGTTGCTTAGGCGGCGCAAAACAATCGTCTAAAGCATCTTTGTAAGCCAATAAATGAATAATTTGCTCTGTAGTTAGAAAGCTTCTAAATGAAGAAAGTGTCCCCTGCTGAAATTCAACTGCCATATTGGCGTACCACGTAGCGCAAATACCGGCTATTGCACGTTCACTGAATGCCGCAGTCGATTTATCAGCTAACTTAACTATATGGTGGGAATTAGCACTAAACTGCCCATAGGGTTGTTTACAGGCCTTTTCAAGATAGGATAAACATTCTGTATCTCCACCGAAAAGAAAGCTGAGCAATTTAGGTTCAGAAGCAAAGATAAGCGCAGCAATCTCAGACGACTGCCTTATTTCCCCAAGGCTAATAAGCACGAGTTACCCCTACTAGCCTTGCTGGAGCAATATAGGAACGTCTTCCTTCAGTTCTTGCATATCGCTAATTGAGAGTTCTCCGGGTTGCTGTTTAGGTTTAAAGCGGCCAACAACATTACCATCAGGGTTAATTACAACAATCGACGCGCTATGATCAACAAGATAATTAGGGTTGGTAATATCATCGCTCATCGCATACATCATGCCCATACTTCTGACTAATGGGAAAAGTTGATCATGTGGGCCAGTGCTAGCAATAAAGTCGGCATTAAAATAATTAATGTACTCATTCAGGCGCTCACTTGTGTCCCGTTTAGGATCAACCGATAAAAACCAAACCTGCAATGGCACTGATTTATTGCTCTGCTCTAACTCTGGATAAATTTTATTTATTTCAGCTAAGGTGACCGGACAAATATCAGGACAAAAGGTATATCCGACAAAAGCTAAGGTCCATTTACCTTTTAGGTTTTCAAGTGTCATAGTCTGCTTGTTATGGTCCGTTAGCGTAAAGTCGTGCAAAGCACGTGCCTGCGGATACCAGCTCATGTGCTCAGTTTGTTCACTAAGCGGTTTTCTCATGCTGTCAGGAGGCGATATGGTGATAGCAAGGTAAACACCGAGGGCTAATGTGACTAACGCAACAACGCCAAGCCATTTATTTTGATTCATATTGATGACAATCCATTCAAGATCGGGGCTAAGGTCTACAAGCTATTGTGTAGACCTTAATTTGGTATAAAAGTTTACAAAGGAATGTAATGATCCGCTAATAAAACAATGAACAGGATCATAAGATGCCAAATGGAATACTTAAAGGTGTCCATTGCGGTTTTTTCAGTCGCGTAATACTTCAATTTAATTGCGTAATACATAAAGCCTGCGTTAAGGATAGTAGAACCGACTAAATAGATAAGGCCACTCATATCAACCAAATAAGGCAATAGGCAAACGAGACAAAGCAAAACAGTATACAAAAGCACGCAGGTTTTAGTAAACGCGATACCGTGAGTAACCGGCAGCATTGGAATCTCGGCTTTTGCGTAATCTTTTTCGCGATGGATAGCCAAAGCCCAAAAGTGCGGTGGCGTCCAAGTAAATACGATGAGTACTAGTAATAATGGGTAAGCATGAATATCGCCAGTAACCGCAGTCCAACCCAATAGTGGTGGCGCAGCTCCAGCTAAGCCACCAATGACGATATTTTGTGGCGTAGCGCGCTTAAGATAGGAAGTATAAATGACTGCATAACCGACTAAACCTGCCAAGGTAAGCCAAGCCGTTAGCATGTTGACGAATAATGCCAAACCAACAAAACCAATCGTTCCAATAACGAAAGCAAATACTAATGCTCTTCGCGGCGATACTTTACCTTTGGCAACAGGTCGGTTAAATGTTCGTGCCATCACACTGTCAATTTTACGATCAACTACGTGATTAATAACCGCGGCAGAAGACGCCAACAAACCAATACCTAGCATTCCAAACACAAGGACCTGAGGGTCAATCCATGTTTCTGTGGCTAAACACATGCCAACCAATGCGGTGAGAAGAAGTAACATAACCACACGTGGTTTGGTCAATTCATAATAATCGCGCCAAGTGGCTTGATTGCGAACAGATTTAGAAGCAGTAGCTTGTTGACTCATGCGCTTCTCCTTAAAAAATAAATAGTAGTATACTCGTTCATGTTAATACTTTCGATACATAGTGTAAGTTAAAAGGACCATAACAAGAAGCAGACATGCTGCGACGACGTTATGTAAAACGGCTACTGTCAAAGGTAAGCTATAAACTACATTGCTAACACCAAGTAATACTTGGGCGCCTAAAACAAGAGTCATCATTGTAGCCAGCCTTTTTACAAAGCCTGACGATGAGCGGCTATAAATCGTAACTGCTAGCCAACACAGATAAATGAAGGTGATAACAGCACCTATTCTATGCATCGCGTGCATAGTAGCGCGCTCTTGATACTCATGCACGCCAAACTCATAGTTTGTAGCTGCTGGCATACTAAAAGCGCCCATTATGTCCATATTACCAAACCAATCTCCCTCGCAAATAGGTAATTCAGTGCATGCGAGTGAAGCGTAATTTGCGCTTGTCCAGCCACCTAATGCAATTTGCCAAACAAGTATGACGATGCCAAAAGCAGCAAATTTGGCATATCTTCTAATACCCGACTCCCCGCCAGGTATTCGATAGGGGGTTAACCGCAAATATAAAAGGAATAAACATGAGAGCAACGTGAAGCCACCAAGTAAGTGTCCCATGACCATTACTGGTAGGAGGTTTAACGTGACTGTCCACATCCCAAGTGCAGCTTGAAAACAAACCAGCAACAATATTATGAACGGCAGTTTAATTGGACCTCTGGCGCCCTTTAGCTTCTTGACTAAAGAAGCCATGAAGATGACAAAGATGAAAAAAGCCAAACCCGCCGTAGAGTAGCGATGAATCATTTCGTTCCATGGTTTTTCTGCCTCGGTTTTCAGATCAGGGAGCGCTTGATTAGCTTGCTCTACTAAAGCATCTGATTGAGGAACTAATAAGGTGCCGTAACATTCAGGCCAATCGGGACATCCCAAACCAGCATCCGTTAAGCGTGTATAGGCGCCAAGCACTATAACCAACAGCGCCAAAAAAATACTCGCCAACACCAACTTCTTCATTAGTTTTGCATCCTATTTTAACCGATGCGTGACAATTTCAACAGTTTGCGTAGATCTGCCAAGATGTCGCGACTGTCCATAATTGCTTGCTCTCGCTCAAGCGTACTATCAAATTTGAGTATTACATTACCGAGCGTATCTACGATAAAAATACCATTATTGCCTACTTGTTTAAACAAATTATTAACATATGCGCTATCGGATTCTAGTATTTTGCCAAAATTATTTGCTTCTAGGTTTTCTGCCGCTTTCTTGTCACTTACTTCAGACACTATAAATACAGCGTCCACCCTGTCCACCGCCTTGCCTACCGCAGTGCGTACTTGAGTAATACTGAATATCGCATTTTCACAAGCAGCGTCACAATTCTCAGGTACAACATATGCTAAGCGCCAGTGCGGCTCTTCGCCCTCAATAACAAATAGAGGCCCCGCTTCAATAATAGGGCTTAGTAACTGACCTCTGTTCGTAGAGCCTTTATTAAACCATTCATTTTCAAGCGCTAACTTGGCCAAAATAACGGGTAATGTAAATACCAGTATCAGTGCTAAAGCCGTTAGTTTTTTTGATTTCTGCTGCATGTTAATTCTCTTTATAATTTTTAGTTTGTAATTGTTTCATCAAGCTTAGAAGATAAATAGTAAGCGCTGCGATCCCTAGACCGAACCACTGGGCAGCGTAGCCTAGGTGCTTTTCTGGGCTCATGACGACCGCTTGCCAATTGCGCACAAATTCAGATTCTGAGTCTGGTGCAAGATTGACAATAAAGGGATATAACGTCGCTTCAGGCAACATTGAAGATTGACGTAAATGCGATTCGATTTGGCTCAGGTCTATTTGCTGCAGTAATGCAGGAAAATTGCCATACTGGGTATTGGTTTCAGTAATCATTTTATTGTGAGATGGATAATTTATGCTGCCTTCATAATTTCTATTATGTTGTTCAAATTTCAAAATCAAGTTGTTAGGGATAGAAGGCAAATCTCCCCTAATTCCATTGCCGCGTAACCAACCCAAATTTACTAACAATATGTCACCTGTTGATGTCAATATTGGTGCAACAATTTGATAGCCAGTTCTACTTTCAACTATTTTATTGTCGATAAAAAATAACTGCTCAATATTACCAGTTCCTTTGAAGCGAACTGGAAAATCCTGAATGTTGGCCTTTTCGGGATCAGTACTTGAGTATTTATCCATGAGTTCACTCAAACTAAACGGCTGACTTGAGCGGCGCTCTTGAATTTGCGACAAACGTTCATCCTTTTCGGCTTTTCGTTCCAATTGCCAAAAACCCAAGCCAAACATGATGACAACGCTTAATAAAGTGATTATGGTAGGGAGCAGAGGGAGCTTTCGAATCCACATTTTCGTTTATTGACCTTTCCAAAACCTTTGATACACATTAAAATGTGTGAACTAATAAATAGGGAGTATGAAGTGTTATTCGTTAAATTGACAGTGGGTGGTTTGCTAATTTTTATGGTATTCAGCCTTTTTCAGGCAATGATGATCATGCTAAAAGATGATCCAGAAAAAAACATGAGTAAATATATCGGTAGAAGAGTACTTGCCTCAGCACTTATTGTAGCACTCATTTTAATTGCCATTGCCACGGGTATAATTCAACCCAACCCAAAACCCTACTAACTCTCATTCATTATTTACTATTTATAAACTCAAGCTGTTTATGCGCTCAAGCTGTTTATACGCTCAAGCTGTTTATTCGCTCAAGCTGTTCTCCATCTTTCGCTATCTTATAGCGAGCGACTGCTAGCAGCGTCTTCGTAGACTGCTCTATAAATTAAAAGGCCATTTCAATTGAAATGGCCTTTTCGTTTTTATAAAATATAGACGAAGAAGAATAGCATTACCCAAACCACATCGACAAAATGCCAATACCAACTACCTGCTTGGAATGCAAAATGCTCTTTCGGTGTAAAGTGGCCTTTTAAGCATCTAAAAAATAGCACAATAAGTATAATCGTTCCCAGCGTAACATGCATACCATGGAAGCCAGTCAGCAAAAAGAAGGTGTTTCCGTAAACGCCTGAATCAAGTGTTAAATCGAGGTCACGGTAAGCATGAACATATTCCATCATTTGTAAGGCTATAAAAATAGAGCCTAAAACGATGGTTAAACCCAATAGAACGAGAAGCTGAGTACGTTTAGCTTTTTCTAGACCAACATGTGCGTAATGCAGCGTTACCGATGAAGCAAGTAGTAAAGCGGTGTTATATAATGGCAATCCAGTCCAAGGCATTGCCTGTGTGGATGGCTCACCAGTTGTTATAGCGTCTGCTGGCGTAGTAAGTAAAGGCCATGTCGCTTGAAAACCGTTCCACAACACGTCGTTGGTGCTCGCGTTGTTCGAAGACCCACCCAACCAAGGTATACTGATGGTGCGAGCATAGAATAGAGCACCAAAGAAGGCGGCAAAGAACATCACTTCAGAGAAGATAAACCAAGCCATACCTTGTCGATATGAACGTCCCAGTTGCTGGCTATACAAACCACTCATCGACTCATCAATTTGGTTTTTAAACCAACCGGTAATCATAACGATCAGTAACACTAAACCGGTCATGAGAACATAAAAGCCGTAACCACTTTTATCTCGGGTACTTTCAATAACAAAGTTACCAGCACCAACTGCGATTAAGAACAAAGCCACTGCGCCAACAATTGGCCACACACTTTGCTCGGGAACGTAATATTTTTCGTATTGCTCTTGAGCCATTTTATTCTCCATTAGCTATTATTCATTGCAACGACAACCGCTGGTTGTACTCTTGCAGATATATCGTACAAAGTGTACTGCAAAGTAAGAACAGTTATGTTCTTTGGAAGCTGCGGGTCAACATAAAATTTCATTGGCATTAATGCTTCTTCACCCGATTTTAACGGTTGATGTTTAAAGCAAAAACACTCTGTTTTGTTAATATAAAGTGCTGCTGTGCCTGGTGATACTGACGGTATTGCTTGAGCAATAATGTCTTTATCAGAAGGGTTACGCACATAAAATTCGACTTCGCCCATCTGTCCAGGATGTACTCTAATATCTGCCACCTGCGCCTTGAATTCCCAGGGCATGTCAGAATGAGTACGAGTAATAAATTCAACTTTAACCATTCGAGAAGTATCAATTTCAACCGACTCATATATAGCCGCTTGGTCTGACGGTTTGCCATTAAGGCCGGTTAGATCACAAAACACATCGTAAAGAGGCACTAATGCAAAACTAAAACCCAACATACCAACAACCACAAACACGAGCTTCTTAACTGTTTTAGCATTTTGCGCTGCAAGTTCGGCTCTTGTTTTATGCGTAATAGGGCTTGATAGTTCATCATTAGAAGAACTATCCGCCGCTGCATTGCCTTTTTCAGACTCAGGTTGGTTTGACATTGTCACAACTCAATCATTAACGTTATTTTATTACTGGTGGTGTTTCAAATGTATGATAAGGCGCCGGAGATGGGATTTCCCATTCAAGACCTTCAGCTCCTTCCCACACTTGGTCAGAAACCGGCTCACCAATCTTCTTACAAGCTTTGATAATAAGCACTAAGAAAATAAGCTGTGATAGACCAAACGCAAAGCCACCAATACTTATCCACTTGTTGAAGTCAGCAAACTGCAGCGCGTAATCTGGAATACGACGCGGCATGCCCGCTAATCCAACAAAGTGCATAGGAAAGAACAGTACATTTACAGAGACCAATGAACACCAAAAATGCCATTTGGCAAGAGTGATATCAAACATTTTACCTGTCCACTTTGGTAACCAATAGTAAACCGCTGCCATAATCGAGAACACTGCACCCGTTACTAGAACATAATGGAAATGGGCAACAACAAAGTAAGTATCATGGTATTGGAAATCCACTGGCACAATAGCCAACATCAATCCTGACAAACCACCAATAGTGAACAGCACGATGAACGCAATAGCAAACATCATAGGCACTTCAAAGCTTAATGAGCCGCGCCACATAGTAGCTACCCAGTTAAATACTTTCACACCAGTAGGAACTGAAATAATCATGGTTGCAAACATAAAGAACATTTCTGCAGCCACCGGCATTCCTGTGGTAAACATGTGATGAGCCCATACTATGAACGATAACAATGCAATTGATGCCGTTGCATATACCATAGAAGCGTAACCAAATAATTTCTTGCGAGAGAAGGTAGGCACGATAGCTGAAATGATACCAAAAGCAGGAAGAATCATAATGTAAACTTCAGGGTGTCCGAAGAACCAGAATATATGCTGGAACATCACAGGATCACCACCGCCAGCAGCATCAAAGAAGCTGGTACCAAAGAACTTGTCAGTCAATACCATTGTAACTGCGCCAGCCAAAACAGGCATAACTGCAATTAATAGGAATGCTGTAATCAGCCATGTCCATACGAACAAAGGCATTTTCATATAAGTCATGCCAGGTGCACGCATATTCAAAATAGTAACAACCACGTTGATAGCACCCATAATTGATGAGGCGCCCATGATATGCACTGAGAATACAAACAAGGCAGTACTGTCACCGCTGTATGTGGTTGATAGTGGTGCATAGAATGTCCAACCAAATGCCGGACCGCCGCCATCCATGAACAAAGAACCAAGGAGAATTAGGAAAGCAAATGGCAATATCCAGAAGCTCCAGTTATTCATGCGTGGTAAAGCCATATCTGGCGCACCAATCATCATAGGAACCAACCAGTTAGCAAGGCCTGTAAAGGCCGGCATAACTGCACCAAACACCATTATCAAACCATGCACTGTGGTCATCTGGTTAAAGAAGTGAGGATCTACTATTTGTAAACCTGGTTGAAATAGTTCAGCACGAATGACCATAGCCATTGCACCGCCAACCAAAAACATAATGAACGCGAACCAAAGGTACAAAGTACCAATATCTTTATGGTTAGTCGTCAGCACCCATCGCATAAGCCCTTTTGGAATATGGTGATCATGATGCGCATCGTGGCCATCATCTGAAGCGGGTGTATCGTGTATTGTCTCTGTACTCATCTTGATGACCTCCTATTGACCGTTAATAAATGCGTTGACGTCTTTCGCCTGAACCAAATCGCCCGTGTTGTTACCCCATGCATTTCTTTCATAGGTAACAACGGCCGCGATTTCAGACATAGTCAATTGCTTGCCAAAGGCAGGCATTGTGTTTTTACCATTAATTATGTAATCGATGTGTGTTGGAATATGCTGCTTTTCGATTGCAATTTTACTACCGGCAAGTGCAGGAAACATAGGGGGTAAACCACCACCGTTTGGCTGATGGCAAGCAACACAAGCGGTGTCATATACTTTCTTACCCAGCGTCATCGATTCTTCCATACTCATGTTCATCGACAGTAAACGCTGCTCTTCTTCTTTTGCTCTTATCGCAGCGGTTTCTTGCTCTTGTATCCAAGCATCAAATTCAGCGGGCTCTTTTGCAATAACAACAATCGGCATGAAGCCATGGTCTTTACCACATAGCTCAGCGCACTGGCCACGATAAACACCAGGTTCATTTACGTTAGCCCAAGCTTTGTTAATGAAACCTGGGTTCGCATCTTTCTTGACAGCAAAATCAGGCACCCACCAAGAGTGGATTACATCATCCGACGTTACGAGGAATCGAACTTTTTTGCCCGTAGGAATGACTAAAGGGCGGTCAACTTCCAATAAGTAATTTTCGCCTTTCGCAAATTTATTGTTAATTTGCTCTCGCTGCGTTGCGAGTAAAGAAAAGAATTCAACCTCAGGATTATCTTGATACTTGTAATGCCATTTCCACTGCGAACCAGTAACCAATATAGTCACTTCAGCTTCACTGGTATCTTCCATTGCAATGAGAGTCGTTGCAGCAGGCCAAGCCATAGCGATAAGGATAATAAAAGGTATGACTGTCCATATCACTTCAACCTTTACATTCTCATGAAAATTAGCAGGTTTTGCACCTTTTGATTTTCTGTGCATGACCATTGAGTAAAACATGACGCTAAAAACTAGTACGCCAATAACAACGCAAATCCAAAACATCATCATGTGTAGGTCATAAACCTGCGTACTGATATCCGTTGCACCTGGACGCAAATTTAGGTCGGACCGCTCCGCAGCAGTCAGTGTCTGTGCTATTGCGGAATTGCTGAACGCTAACATGGCGCCAATAAGCAATGTTGATATTCGCTTCACTCTGATACTCCTCTCACTTCTTTGACATCAGGGCTTTAAGCTTCTGATCCGATGTAAAGACTTCGGTTTGTTTGTTATTTGGATGTAAATCAATGGGCAATGATTAAACAAAGTCCCTACTTAGTCTAGTGTTTTCTTAAAATTAGCCGGAATATGTGTAAAACAAAAGAATTTTGGCGAATATGTCTACGATATTTGCGACTTTAGTACGAATTATCTGTTAATTGAAGAATAGAACTTGGTAAAAATATAGAAACGGAGGCGTCAATTGAAGTTATAATTGAAGCGAGCTGTATTAATCGACTAGCGATAGATGTGTTAATAAATGGATACAAAAAAGCCACTAAATAGTGGCTTTTTATTTGATTTTTTCGTGCGGTCTCGGACTACATCCAGGTGGAGTTTCGAATAACACCTACAGCAATACCTTCAATATTAAAAGGTTGCGATGCTAGGTCCACTTTGATCGGAGAGAAAGCTTCGTTTTCTGCATGCAGCAAAACTTGGCTACCGCGTTTTTCAAAACGTTTTACCGTGACATCTTCATCGACCCGAGCCACAACAACTTGTCCGTTATGAACATCTGTAGTTCGATGCACAGCTAAAATATCACCATCCAAAATCCCAATATCTTTCATGCTCATGCCATCAACCCTGAGCAAAAAGTCAGCGCTTGGTTTGAAAAGATCTGGGTCGACCTTGTAATGACACTCTACATGTTCGGTCGCCAATATAGGTTCACCGGCAGCAACCCGGCCAACAAGTGGCAAGCCTTCTTCAGCTTCATCATCAAGTGCACAATTTAGTCTAATGCCTCGAGAAGTCCCTGGAATGATGTCTATCACGCCTTTTTTTGCAAGCGCTTTTAAATGTTCTTCTGCAGCATTTGCCGACTTAAAGCCTAAATGGCGCGCAATTTCAGCGCGAGTAGGCGGCATTCCACTATCGATAATAGTGGTTTTAATTAGATCGAGTACTTCTTGTTGCCTTGGAGTTAGTGGACGCATAAACAGCCTGTTTTTCTATACAGTTAGATCAGAGTATATACAGGATATAAAAAATCGCAATGCCCTATTTAGCAGAAACTGAATATTAATGAGTCTTCAATAGCGCTTTTTTATAGCACTTTTGCATAGAACTAAGGCAATGACATAAAATACTATTGCCAATGACAATGTTAATATCACAGAAGCCATATTGTCTGGCGTTACCAGCTAAGGTTAAGCATCAAAGCACGTCGAGGGAATCACTAGTTTGAGTTCGCAGGGAACTCATACAGCAATTCACCTTACTTTTGGCGGCAGCTTGCAACCAATCAATGCATAGTAAAAAATGAATAAATAGCAGGGTAACATCATCCAATAAGCAGCTTGATTGCCAAAGGCCGTTGAAAAGCCTCCGTAAACTAATGGAAGTAATGCACCACCTGCAATGCCCATAATGAGCAAAGCCGATCCTTTTCCAGTCAATTCTCCGAGCCCTTTCAATGCCAATGGCCAAACAGCCGGCCAAACAATCGCGTTAGCAAAACCTAATAGTGCGATAAAGGCAATTGTATTTGGGACTAGCCCAAGTCCCAACCAACCCCACAACATTTCAGATACGAAAGTATTTGTGCTCGACGAAAACACAACCGCAATTGATAACACCATGCCTAGCACAGCAGAGCCCAGCAAGGCTTGACGCTCGGTCATAACACGCGGAATAAGCGCTAGTCCAAGGATATAACCAATGACCATGAAGGCCATAGTAAAAGAGGTTAGCGTAGTTGCATTCGCCAAACCTAATTTTGAACCGAAAAGCCCGATAGTATCGCCAGCGATAACCTCTACACCAACGTATACAAATAAGGTCATGGCACCCAATATGAGAGCGGGGAAATCTGTTAATTTGGCTTGTGAACCATCAGTAGCAATATCGTCACTGCCTTCATTTAAGTTTAATTCAGGCAAGCCAGACTTTAGCAATGCAAGCGCAAGAACAGCCAAAACAGCAGCCATTCCTAGATAGGGATAAATTAAACCATTAGCAAGTGCAGTGATTTGTGTCACGCGTTCTGCTTCAGAAAGCGCTGCGATCGACTTAGCAGTAACATCGCCAAAGTCACCCAAGACTAATGCGGTAAAAATCATTGGTGCAATAACACCGGCCAACTTGTTCAATATTCCCATAATAGAAATCCGCACAGCCGCTGTTTCTTCAGGTCCAATTCTAACGATATAAGGATTAGAAGCTGTTTGTAACAGGGTTAGGCCGGTTCCTAAACAAAATTGCGCAGCAAGAAACAATCCAAATAACTGGGTTTGGGCTGCAGGGATATACACTAAGCAACCAACCGCAATAAGACCAAGCCCGACTGACATTGACTTACGATAGCCAATTATATCGAGTACTTTTGCCATGGGCAAAGCCATAACAACATAGGCAAAATAGAAAGTTGAAGCGATTAAAATGGCTTGAATTTCGTTTAAGTCACAAACAATTTGAAGGAAGGGCACCAAAGCGCCATTCAACCAAGTAATAAAACCAAAGATAAAGAACAAGCCACCAATGATCATCATGGGCAACAGGCTGCTATTGCTCGATGGATTCAACGTAGAGGATTGAGCTGAATTTTTCATGAAATGTCCCTAATTTTGTTCGCGCTGCTGCGACTCTTCAGCCACAACTCCTGACACCTGCTTACCGTTAATCCAGCAAGCTTGGGTATGTATGTTGTTGTCGAGAAGTACAAAGTCTGCTCGGTTTCCTAATGCTAATTCGCCATATCTTGATAGGCCGAGTAACTTGGCTGGAACTCGGCTCGCCATATTGAGTACGTTCGCCAAAATGCTGGTGCTGCTTGAAACAGAAACGCGAACTTGTAACAAGTGCAGCATGTTTCTGACGGCGCTTGTCATATCCAAACACGAGCCAGCCAAGCTGCCATCATCCAATATGAGCTTGCCACCGACCTTTGTAATAGTTGAATCTAACCAAGGCAGCGTTTGCAAATCAGAACCCACATGCGCCATAGCATCCGTCACTAACATTAATCGTTCAGCACCAATACACTGGTATGCAAGCATGCAATTTTGCGGGTGAACATGGTGCAAATCGGCAATTAATCCAGAGAAAATGCGCGCGTCACTAAGCGCGGCAGATATGAGTCCAGGCTCTCTTGCAGTTAGTCCTGACATTGCGTTAAATAGATGTGTTGAGCAAGTAGCGCCTGCGTCGATGGCGGCAAGTGCTTGATCAATAGTCGCGCCGCTATGTCCTAATGAAACGACAACGCCCTGTTTGACCAAGTCTTTAATAACATCATTCGGCACATTCTCTGGTGCTAGTGTTACCAATACTTTACCTATATCTGGGCGAGTAAACGTCGCTAGATCAGAGTCACTAACTGTTCTAACATGGCTACTAGGATGAATGCCTTTTTTAGCTTGGCTTAGGTGCGGGCCTTCATAATGAATGCCAACGATGCCTGGGATTGACTCAGCAATGGCATCAGCTACCGCATTTGCTGCTTTGAACATCTTGTCTGGGCTGTCTGTAATCAATGTGGGTAGCATAGCGGTGGTGCCGAACTTAGCATGGCCCTGCATCATTTTGCTCAACGCTGTAGGACTTTGCTCATAATTGAAAAGAACTCCGCCGCCGCCGTTGACTTGAGTGTCGATAAAGCCCGCACAAACCAAACCATTTAGTTGAGCGTCTGCCGTAAACTGGCTTTTTTGGGAAGTCTCAATATGACTGATTTTGCCGTTATTAACGCTCATATGCATATTTGTATGCATTTTCTGACCGTCGAATAACTGCTTGGCGAAATATGTTTTCATCAAAGTGCCTATGCTGTTTGTGTGACTTAATGCAACCCAAGCGTCGCGTCAGGGTCAAGCACCATAGCAACAGAAATTTACTCAACATCCAAGTAGAATCTTTGCAATAATAGCGCATTAGCTCGTGAATTTAACTCAAAAAGTTAATAGCATGAGTGCATTTTACATTATCCAAAAGCTGCTTTATGAAGGTGAACAAAAAGCTATGAAATACATCTCACTAAAATCGACCGGATATGCATTGGCGTTTGTTATCGCATTCGTGTTCTCCATTGCCTACTTAGGGCTACCTAGCGCGCCTGACTCGCGGGCGTATTTAGCTAACGCCGGCAACTATGATGTGGAAGTCATCCGCGACGCACTTGGCATTCCTCATATATACGGCAAGAAAGATGTTGATACCGCGTTTGGTTTGGGCTACGTGCAAAGTGAAGACGATTTTCAAACGCTGCAATCCATGTTGCTAGCAACTCGCGGTACCTTAGCTGCTGAGATAGGCTCTAAGGCAGCCGAGACCGATTTTGTGGTTCAATTTATGGGTGTCTGGGACACTGTTAATGCAAATTATGATGAGCAAGTACCAGAAAAAATCAAACAGATTGCCCAAGCCTACGCGGATGGTGTAAACCTTTATGCAGCCCAGACCTCAGGACATGTTAGTCGCTACTTATTACCTGTAACTGCGAAAGATATTATTGCCGGGTTTACGTTCAAAACACCCATGTTTTATGGATTTGATAAAATACTCGGTAACTTGGTTAACCCTGCAAACCCACATGAATTTTCCTCATCGCAGAATGCTCTTATTTGGCAGCCCGCCAAAGCACTGCCGATTGGAAGTCAGGGTATCGCTGTGGCCCCGCATCGTTCACAAGACGGGCTCACCCATTTATTGATTAATAGTCACCAACCACTCACCGGTCCAGTAGCTTGGTATGAAGCACGCCTGCATAGTGAAGAAGGTTGGAACATGGTGGGATCTACTTTTCCTGGCTCGCCGGTAATAATTCACGGGCACAATGATCATTTAGGTTGGGCTAACACGGTAAATAAGCCCGATTTAGTAGACATTTATCAACTGATAATTAACCCTGAAAATAAAAATCAGTATTTCTTAGATGGAGCATGGAAAACGTTTAAATCAAAAACCGCTAGAATGACGGTAAAGTTATTCGGCCCATTGAGATGGACCTTTAAAAAAGAGATTAAAATATCCGAACATGGACCGGTTATGGAAACTGAAGAAGGTTCATTTGCAATGCGTTGGTCGGGAATGAACGAAGTACGTACCCTTGAGTTTATGTTTGCGGCAAATAAAGCCACCAACAAAAAACAATTTGAAGATGCATTGAAGTTAAATGCCATGCCCAGCATTAATTTTGTGTATGCCGACAGAGTTGGCAATGTAGCCCACTATTATAATGCAAAGTTTCCAAAGCGTATTGATGGCTGGCAATGGGAAAAAATTCTACCGGGCGATCGTTCCGATCTAATTTGGAATGAATTTCACGACTTTTCAAACATGCCAAAAACAGTCAACCCAATCTCTGGACTGGTTTATAACGCCAATAATACACCTTGGATAGCGACCGATGGCGATGACGATGCACGCGAAGATCAATATCCACAATCAATGGGAATTGAGACCTATGTTACTAACCGTGTATTACAAATTGAAGAAAAGCTAAAAGGGGTAGAACTTATATCTACACAGTTGTTCAAGGAAGTGAAATATGACCTGTCCTATCATCCAGAGTCGTATCAAATTATTTCATTGCAGGCTTGGCTAGCTCAGCAAGAGAATGAAGGGCTAAGCCAAGTTGAACTAGATGCACTTGATGCATTGCGCAATTGGGATCTATCGACTAAAAAAAGCAATCCCGACGCTGCTTTAGCGGTAATGACATTGGACCCAGTGCAAAAGGCCAGTGGCAAACCAGTAGACATGCAGGTAATTACGCAAGTCTTTAAAGAATCGGTCGCTAAATTAGTACAATATCACGGTACTTACAAAGTACCTTATGGCGATGTCTATCGCTTAAAGCGTGGCGATAAGAACCTAGCTATTAGTGGTGGGCCGGATATTCTGCGAGCGATATATGGCAAGGAGATGGACAACAAAGGTCAAATTGAAAATATCGCTGGCGATGGCTTCATGATGTTTGTTTCATGGGATAAAAACGGAGTTGTTCGAAGTGAAGCTATTCACCAATATGGTTCGGCCACTATGGATAAGAGTTCAGTTCATTATAGTGACCAAATGCAGATGTTTGTTGATCACCAAGAACGCTCAGTCTTGTTTGAACGCGCCGAATTGGAAAAGCAGGCAGAGCGTAAATATCGACCGGGCGTTAGATAAAAAGGAATTAAAACAATATTTAACGGTCATGATAGTATATAAGACTTAAGTTTTTATCAGGACTACTACATGAGTGGCGTGCGCGCATTTTTCTTCAATATTTTCATTATACCTATTCGCTGGTTAATTTCCGTCAATAGCGTCCCCGCTAACATTGAAGTTGAATTAGGTATAGATAAAAAGAAACCGCTCCTTTATCTTATTCAAACTGAATCCATTACCGACCTTGTTGCCTTGCAAAAATCAGCGGCGGGCTTAGGGCTTCCTGATCCCAATTCGCCTATCGAATTCTTAGGCGAAGAGCACAAACGTTGCTACTTCTTAACTCAACCACAAAGCTTGCTCTCAAGAAAGGTAAAGAAAACCACTATAGAGGACGTGTTCACTAATCTTTTCCACCTTCATCGTGAAAATCCTGATCTTGATTTACAAGTTGTTCCAGTATTTATTTCATGGGGAAGGTCTGCAGGTAAAAAATCTTCTGGGTTTGCACAGTTATTGACTCATCGGGCTTCGCCCAGTTGGCTCAGAAAACTCTTCATCGTGCTGTTTTTAGGGCGTGACAATGTCGTCAGTTATAGCAAGGCAGTATCAACACAGCAAATGAGCCATTTGCATGGCTCTAACCAAAAAATATCACAAAAACTGGTTCGAGTAGCAAGAACTCACTTTCAACGTAAGCGACAAACATTAACAGGGCCCACTTTATTAGAGCGTTCAACGCTATATAACTCATTGCTAGGTGCTGAGTCAGTCAAGCAAGCGATGCAAGACGAAATGCGACAAAAAAATATTAGTTCGCAAGAAGCCAAAAAACTGGCCCTAGGCTACATCGACGAAATTGCAGCAGATTACCGCGTGGGCCTCGTTCGGATTGGTGAGAAATTGCTTGGACGAATATGGAATAAAATATACAACGGCATTCATGTAGGGCATGCGTACAGGGTTAGAGAGCTCGCACAAAACGGTCACGAAATCATATATGTGCCTTGCCATCGCTCGCATATGGACTATTTACTCCTTACCTACGTGATTCACCACGAAGGACTAGTCACGCCGCATATTGCTGCCGGTATTAACCTTAACTTCTGGCCAGCGGGTAATATATTCAGGCGCTGCGGTGCTTTCTTTTTGCGCCGCAGTTTCGCAGGCAATAAACTCTATACCGCGACCTTTAGGGAATACCTAGAGTTGCTATTTAATAAAGGCTATTCGGTTAAGTATTACCTTGAAGGAGGACGCTCACGCACAGGTCGTTTGCTGTCACCGAAAACAGGTATGTTGGCCATGACGATGCAAGCTGCATTAAAAGGAATTAATCGCCCAGTGTCTATTGTGCCCGTTTATATAGGCTACGAGCACGTCATGGAAGTAAAGAGTTACCAAAAAGAGTTAAAAGGAAAGTCGAAGAAAAAAGAGTCTCCGACACAGGTCTTCTCCGCAATACGAAAATTAAAAAATTACGGCCATGGCTTTGTAAACTTTGGTGAACCACTGCAAATCAATCAATTCTTAGATAGTCAGGTTGCAGACTGGCGTGAAACTACGCCCGAAGATCCTGATAAAAAACCAACATGGTTAACACCCGTTGTAAATCAGCTAGCCGATACAATAATGACCCGCATTAATAGTGCAGCGGCACTCAATGGTACCGCTCTTGTTGCGCTATGTTTACTGTCCTCAAAAACCCAAATTATGAGTGAATCAGAACTGACTCAAGCCTTGAAGGACTATTTGGAATTATTAGGCAAAGTACCTTTTAGTAAGGACTTTACTCTGCCAAAAGAAGATGCTGAAGAGCTAGTCAGCACCACATTAGCGCTTAATCGCTTTGAGCAGTCTGAAGACGAATACGGTAAAATGGTGGCAACCAAGGAAGGTAAGGCAGTATTGCTAACCTATTATCGCAACAACATCATGCACATCTTCGCGATACCTAGTCTGATTATGGCCGTTGTTTTTAACAATAAAAAAACCGAAAAGGCATCAGTAATAGATATGGTTGAGAAGCTGTATCCTTTGTTAAAACGCGAATTCTTTATGCATTATTCGCTCGAGCAAGCGCTGCAACATGCGCAAGACCTGATTACCCAGATGAAAGCTCAGGGCTTACTAGTGCAACAGGGACGCTACCTATCGCCGCCAGCGTCAAGTGACGAAAGCTTTCATTCTAGCTGGCTATTGGCGCGTTCAATGCAAGAAACTTGGCAGCGCTATGCGGTTGTTCTTAGAGTACTTGAAAAAGAGAAATCGATTGGACGCTCGCAATTGGAAAAACAAAGTTGCGCTATAGCTGAACGTTTGTCCACTTTGTATGGCATGAGTTCACCAGAGTTTTACGATAAGAATGTACTAGGTTCATTTATCATTGCGCTGCGGGAAAACAAGCTTCTAACCAACCTTGAAGATGGCACCTTGGAATTCTCCGAAGACAGCTTGTCATTAAAGCAAGCAATCATGGAGCTGGTATGGCCTGAGATTGCTCAGCATTTAGAGAAGATTTAGGACTTAAAAACTAACGTTTATTATGGTTACTGCCCACCATAAAATGTGGCGCAGTGCACATTAACTATATGGACGCTCCGATGGGGCAGATTAACTCTGCCCTGATAAGAACAAGCGATAGGCGGGGTTATCTCGGTGCTCATGCACATCAAAACCGAGTTCACTAACGTGAGAATCAAATAACGTTCGCTTGTCATCATCTACATCAAAGCCAGCTAAAACCAAGCCTTCAGCAGCACCGTGATTACGATAATGGAATAACGTGATATTCCACTGTTCTCCGAGTTTGGTTAAAAAGTGCATTAACGCGCCAGGGTATTCAGGGAAAGCAAACGAGAAAATATGTTCGTTGATATGCCCTTGCGGTTTACCTCCAACCATATGCCTAACGTGCAGTTTGGCTAATTCGTTGTCCGACATGTCAAAACATTCATACGCATTTTTATTGAGTTTTTTGAGCAAAGCTTGAAGTTCAGCATTTCCACGTTTGAGCTTCACACCAACAAATATGTGAGCTTCACCGCCTTTCGAATATCGGTAATTGAACTCAGTAATCGTAATACCACCAAGCATCGTGCAAAACGCTTTAAACGAGCCCTTCGCCTCAGGTATTTTTACCGCAAAAACCGCTTCTTTTTGCTCTCCTAACTCACAACGCTCAGACACGTACCTCAGAGTATGGAAGTTTATATTGGCACCACACAAAATACCGCCAATGACGGCACCTTGGAGTTTATATTGCTTTGTGAATTTGCGAATTGCGGCAACCGATAAAGCACCCGCAGGTTCGGCAATAACGCGTGTGTCATCAAAAATATCTTTGATGGCACCACATATTTCATCGTTCGAAACGGTGATCACATCATCTAGGTAAGCTTGGCAAAGCCTAAAGGTTTCAGTACCAATAGTTTTAACCGCAACGCCGTCAGCAAAAATGCCAACGCTTGGCAAAGTGACTGGCGCGCCTTTTTCTAGGGCCGCCTTTAAGCAAGCTGATTCTTCTGATTCAACCCCGATAATTTTAATATCTGGACGAATCTGCTTAATATAAATAGCGATTCCAGCGGCCAAACCTCCACCACCTACCGCGACAAAAAGGTATTCTAAGTCTGGGTTTTGCTCCAGCATTTCTTTAGCAATAGTGCCTTGCCCAGCAATTACATTTGGATGGTCGAAGGGCGGTATCATTGCGTAGCCGTGCTCTGAACAAAGTGTTTTGGCCAATGCATAAGCCTGATCAAAGCTCGTACCAGATTGCAAAACAGTCACGTTATTACCGCCAAAGCGCTTCACCGCTTCAACTTTGATGTCCGGCGTAGTTTCTGGCATGACAATAGTCGCTTTTATGTTCAATGCCTTAGCAGCATAAGCGACACCCTGAGCATGATTTCCAGCAGAGGCTGCAACCACGCCAGCTGCTCTTTGTTCGTCACTTAATTGGCGAATACAGTTGTATGCGCCACGAATTTTGAAAGACTTTACAGCTTGCTGATCCTCACGCTTCAAATAGACTTTATTCTTTAGTTCGCCAGACAGGCTCGTAAGATAATCCAAATCCGTATTAATGGCGGCTTCATACACAGGAGCACAAAGTATTTTCGTTAAATATTGATATGCAGAGCACTCAGGTAAATCATCTTTAATATCGTTTTCTGCTTTCGTATCAGTTGTTGGCATCAGTAATCCAATTTTGAAGGGGTGCTTAACGTCCCCTTATCAGCGCTATTTTTTAGTATGGCTTTAAAAACGAAAAAACCCTCTCTAATGGAGGGTTTTGTGTATTCATAGAATGCACTGCGCCCTCGCCCAACTACCTATATTCTTCATTTTTTTGAAGGATGGTGTTGCGAAGATGCTTGAAAAATTGATTCAGATTGTCGTCACAATTGCCAATGTGCCCTAATTTATAAACCTTCGCAAGCATTTATTTAAAATACTCTCATAAAGGTCAGCTGTTTTTTTCTTTGTTATCAAATAGGCTAATAGCACAAAAATTCTGGAACAAACTTATGTCTCTATCGGTCGTTTACACAAGAGCAAACTTAGGTGTGGATGCGCCTTTAGTCACTATTGAAGTGCACTTATCTAATGGCTTACCGGCATTCAATTTAGTGGGTTTGCCTGAAACCACAGTCAAAGAATCCCGTGATCGGGTGCGTAGCGCTATGATTAATTCTGACTTCGAGTTTCCGTCAAAAAGAATAACGGTTAACATGGCCCCTGCTGACCTTCCAAAAGGTGGGAGTCGCTTTGACTTAGCTATTGCTATTGGGATTATTGCGGCCAGCGAGCAGTTAAAAAGGGTCGACCTTAGTCAATATGAGTTTGTCGGTGAACTAGCTCTATCCGGCGATTTACGTCCGATTCAGGGCGCGCTACCGATGGCATTCGCTGCATCCAAATCAAAACGGCAGCTTATGTTACCGAAAGCTAACGGCGACGAGGCAAGCCTGGTAAGTGCAGCGCATATTATAGCCGCAAATTCGTTAACTGAAGTATATTTGCATCTGTGTAACAAACAAAAAATACCTCCTCATGTGACAAAAGAAACCCAAAAACCAGTATCGAACCGCCGTGATATGTCCGATATTGTTGAGCAACAACACGCAAAACGAGCGCTTGAAATTGCCGCAGCCGGCTCGCAT
>CAJQOP010000004.1 GCA_905479945.1 uncultured Glaciecola sp.
TACGCAAATTTGAAAAACATTTTTAGCTAAATCTATACCAATAACTTTTATATCCATGATGAGCATCCTATTTTGATTAGTCACATTAAGTGTAGTACAACAACTTAATTATGGTGCTAAGGTGTCCATCACATCACTTCAAATTGACCAACTCAGACACGCGCAATGCGTGATGGTAAGCAATTGTGATGATGGTGCTATCACGATGACCGTGACGACCAATAGACTTGGCAGCTTTGCTGATACGTTCAATCTCTGATGATGTTAGGTATTCACGTTCACGAACATCTTTATATTTGCGGGTATTGGTAACTTTCGAGTTTTCGGTGTTTGGGGTAGGTGTTCTGTAATCTTCTAAGTTACTGATATTACTCATCTGGCTCTCCATAACTTTCGAGATTATAGTCGAAAACGGGAAAGAGTTGGAGGGCGTGTGCCTATCCGCGCCGCCATAATAACTTGGAGTGTAAAAATTTGAATGCTGGTGCTACATAGGACTTGTTATAGATGCACCAAGCTAATGCCTTGAAAATAATAGTCTTGATAAAACTGTAGAGGTTTTTTCGTCTATTTTCTCATGCCATTCAACTGAAAGGCTGTCGCTTGATAAAACAGTCAAAATTGCGTAAGAACCAGTCTCAAGCACCTCTGTTTTGAATACGCATTGACCATTAAAATGCGCCTCCTTAAAAGAGGCAACAAAATCTGAGTTGAATCCTCTTGCAGGCTGAAAAAGGTATAAATCTATTTCTCGATTGCTAGCGTCATAACCAAAGTAGACATTATACCCTAGACCTATGGGTTCAGGTGTAGTGTTTAGACTTGGTTTTGTCCACAATAAATAATCTGTGGTGTTAAGGTTGATGACCTCATAAGCATATTTGCTTCGTAAATATTCATTAGTCCCTCGTATTTTTTGCTCTATCTCCACTCGATTGGTCGTCATTAAAGCTTCCGTAAACACAAGAACATTGTTAGGCATTATTGAATCAGGAGTGCATTTAGCAGTTGCCTGAGCAATATTTAAATAACAAAGAATGTACACAGCAAACAGGCATTGCATTAACTTATTCATGAATCACTCCCTTTCCATATTTATTTCGATAAGAGGTGACGATTTGCCACCTGTGGGTGCAGCGTAAAAATATGACTTACCAAAGCGGCTTGCAACGTAGATATAAGGCACTCCTGTTTGGTTTGCGTAATGGCTATATGTACTTGCATTGTTCTGAATTGCCTGGTTAGTTGAGAACCGCTCAACCACTATAGCAAGAGTATGGTTTGCAGGCGAAATACGCTGTATTTCACTACTCCCCCCAAGATTTACTATTTGGTCCAGACCTTGCCCAATAGTCGAGTTAATATCGCCCAATTCATCACCATCACTCCCTTTTCGTATTGTTACTCCTACTGAGCCATACTCTTTAAACTGTTGGAGTGCTTTATCCGAAAGGCTAATCCCTTCTCTCACCATTTTTTCAAGCTCTTTATCACCCCCGAGCAGCTCAGAAAGAGGTACTTTCTGCTCTTTTGGCGCAACTGCTGACGGGGTGCCATTCGAGTCTTTGGTAAAAGTTGATTCACTTCCACTGGTACTAGGCGTTTTACCTTTTTCTGCCGCAACTGATTCTGATTGAACTGCGCCCCCACTAGAAGACATAACACCTATTGAGCGGGTTGATATACCGGCTCTCACAAGACTAATTAAAATTTTCCCGAACTTCTGAGAATTGTATTTTCCTTCTTTGTTATACGCATTTATTTGTTTTACAATTTTCTCACTAACGCTATCACCGTTTCCCCCTTGTTGAGTTGCAGCCTGATAACCTGTGGGATCTGTATAGCTTAAAGGATTATTAAACACATAAGAATACCGATTCAAGCTTTGCCCATTTTGAGGCGCCTGAACTATCGGGTCGGCTTGTGCAAACCTAGCTGTCTCTGGATCGTAAATCCGCCCATTCATATGGATAATATTTGCATGGTCAACATGTTCATGACCTGTAAATCCGCGCTCAGTGACTTTCGATATTAATTTTAACGACGGTGCAGCAAACACATTTTGTATTGGGCTCCATGTCGCACCATCACGCCTTTTTCCAAAAGCATCAAAACTCAGCTTGTGCTTTAACCTTCCGGTGCTGTCTGATATGAAGTTGATTGAGCCTAGGTGGTCTTTATGCAAATAATCAATTGAATGAGCATTGTTTGACCGAACCGTAGAAATAACATTTTTCCCTACATACCGCTTATATTCCTTCAGACCTGTGGCATGCGAAACAAGTTCAACATTTCCTAAATAATACGTAACGGTATCTTTATCTGTTAATCTGTCAATTCGCTTGAAACGCTTATGACCAGCATCGTACATAAACAACGTGCTACCATTTTCTGACTTTATTTCCGCTGGTTTGTCGTAACCTGTGTAATTCACGGTTCTGGCTAGCCTTCCATTTTTGAAACTTTTGGTCTGATTTCCCTTGTTGTCGTAGCAGTAACTTAAGCCAGACCCGATGCTCGTGAGAGCATGATTACCAGGTGCTATTGAGCAGCCCGCTTTTTGTTGTCCATAGCCATATATCGCACCAGATCCTATGTCTGATTTTGTTCTAATATTGCCGTTCGCGAAATAACTCATGGCTAAAGTCGTGTAGCCATTGAGCGTGACCTTGTCTAGGCGGTTGATATCATCATAATCAAACAATTCGATAAGAGGTGAGCCATTAGCGCTTCCATTTAAATCAACTCGTGCACGTAAATTGCCTAGACCATCATGCTCGAAGACTTGGTTCTGAATGGCTATGCCACCTTTGGAAACCTGCCTTTTGCTAACACGGCCAGTGTATTTATCAAAAATAGCGAGTCCTTTATTGCCATTTCCGAGAGTCCAATAAATGGGATTTCCTCTGGCATCAGTTTGGGTGACAATAGAATAGACAATTGACGAGTTGCTGGCCTCACTCACTTTGACTTGATAGCCGTTTTGATACCCATATTGAGCACCACGCCCCCCTCCTGAAACATCAAACTCTTTGTAAACGCGTCCTAAATTGTCGTACTCAACCTCCGTTACCCACGTCTGCCTATCGATTGTGAAAACGGTTGTACTGGGGCGCCCGAAATTATCATACGAATAGACTTTCTGAATTCCTTCAGAGGAAAGTTCCGTTTTTAAGAATGCACCTTCAAATAGATAATCGCCCGTGATGTTTGTAGCACCACTGATTGTCTGTTGGCGCGTTTTACGTCCTACTGCATCAAAAAAGCTGCGTTGTATATCATTAGCAGGTGAAACCCGCTCCACCATCTCGTCAAGCGCATTATATGTGTACCGCACGAAGCCCTTACTGGGGTCATCCAGACTTTGCTTTCGTCCATAGTCATCAAATACGACCACAATCTGACCGCCGTCCATATTGATTGCTTTGGTTAGGGAACCCAAAGCACCATATTCATACTGGGTACTATTATTCGCTGCATCAGTAGTCTCAATCATCCAACCTAACCCATTCATGGTTTTAGATGTGGTTAAATCGATATTGGTTGAACTGTATTGGCCATAGAATGCTTGTGATACATTGGTTGTTTCAGTTAAGCTCGACCAACTCATGGACTTAATGGTATTATCCGATGACGTCTCCTGCCACTTTCGACCCAGATTGTCATAACTAAACAAAGCTGCTTCATGTATGCCATTTTCAAACCGCGGAATGCTGATTTCTATTTTTTCACCCCGAGCATTAAAAATATGCTGTACTTCGTTCCAACGCCCATCAAATAATTGTGTTTTATCGAGAAGTATACGCCCTGCAAAGTCATAATATGTTTTCTTATCTGGTGCGCTAGATGATATAAACTCTTGATAGAATCGACTGCCGAATTTACACGTCGAATCACAATGGTATTTAACCGTCGATTGATACTCTCCGGTTTGCATGCCGACAAAATAAGGCACAGCAAAGTCGTCATAATAGGTTTTTAATTTTCGCCCAGTTGCGTCCGTTTTTAGCTTCGGCAAGCCTAAATCGTTATACTCTCCAAAGCGAACTGTTTCAAACAGCCCATTAGATGTGCTAAGGAGATAACGTCCACTGCTATCGAAGCTGCTTATCACCCTTCTAAATACCTTTAATTTATCTGTCGTAGTATCTGTCGGAACACTTCGCGTTGCGCAGTTTGCTGCGTAGTGAGAACTGCATACTGTCTTAGACTTAAGATTGCCTTTTGCATCATAGAGCACCGCTGTTACTAAATACTGTGATTGGTCTGCACTAGCGCTGCTGGTGGGGACATTACCTTTAGCTGTTTGCTTAACTCTTCCTTTCGCATTGTGAGATATTCGCTCAATCATGCTCTTTGAATCAACAAGGCTACTTCCGCTAAAATATTGCCTCATCGTCGTCTTTTTTGAAGGTCTTGCTATAAACCAATCTACAGTGTCTTCATTGTCATAAAAAAATGATGACGTGGTTGTCAGTACCTTGCTACTTGTCTTATCCCATGCCGTCGCAATCGTTTCACTAGTGACAACATAATTCCCACCCAAAGTGAGAATATGATTATCATTTTCCGTTTCTGAAACGAGCACCTTAGTTGTCAATTGTCCATTCTGACCTGAAAATGCATACGTTTTAGTGTGCATCCTTTTGGGCGCGACATAATGGACTCTGGCCCCTAAAAGATTGACGTTGTGCCACTCCAAGGTTGCTGTTTCAGACAATGTCTGATATCCGCCTTGCGCATAAACTTGGTTGATCTGTTTTTTAACTTGCCCGGTAAATGGGTAATCACTGCGATATTCGACAATGTCCCTCGTGGCTTGTGTCGTGTTTGTTTCGACAATCTTACTAAAACCCAGCGAACCTCGCCCTCCATATTGGGTGCGCAAACCCTCGTACTGATAATTTATAGTGTCAAATAAATCATATCCCGTAGCGGATTTCGCGGTGTTAGAGGTAACCGAGCGGACCACGTGATAGCTAGGTCTTTCATTAATGATTGGCGAGCCACGTCCAACGGTAATACCTGAGACACCTCCGATTGGAGTGTACAGCGTGTCATCACTTAACTGACCGTATTCAATCTCGGTCTGAGCCCCTAGGCCGTTATTTACAGATATTAACGCATCGATTTTTTTATTCTGTGTATTCGCATCATGCCTAATATGTATACGTTGATTACTTTTATCAAAAAATACCAACGCGGGGAAACCGTCACCGTCCAAGTCAACTAAAGTTGCACGCGCTTTAAATTTCATGGCCCAATTGAACGAGGTCAGGTGGCGTTCAATTATGCTATTGGCCCCCCTGTCGGATAGAACAACCTTTACAGTATTTGAGAATCTACTGATTTTTATTAAATCACCCTTACCATCGCCATTTATGTCTTGTATGGTGTACGAATCATGGCCCGTCTCTGGAATGTTATGACTACCAAAGCAAGAAGGATCGACACCTCGGCCTGTTCCGCAACCTTGCTGGGTGTAATCTTGATAACCATCACCATTAATGTCGCCTGATGTCTGGTTGTGCTCAATAATGGGCGCAGGCATGCCGCTTGCACCTTCGCTAAAGTTCATTCCGACTGATGTGTTTTTCTTGAGGACATAAGCAACTCCAAAGTCGCTAGCACCATCGATTTCAACGCACGATGCATTTACTTGCATGATTCGATCTATTAGGCCATCACCGTTGTAATCGGTCGATGAATGGTTGGATACATCAAACTCTAAATAGGCATAGAGATCGTTACACTTGTTTCCACTATCTTCAAACAAATAGTCGTAATTCCCACCATTGCCTTGTCCCGAATTAGCTAATTCAAGTAGGCCATCACCATCGACATCTGCATAAAGGTCCCGGACTCCGTTGAAGCCCTTAAACGCGTTAGTAATAATAATTTCATCAAGACCATCCCCATTGGTTTCGCCTACAGCTAGCCCCGCGCCGTAAAAAGTGAAAGAAAGATTGTCGCCAATCTCCTCTCTTACGCGATGCATGGTACCTGTTTTATACTGACCGTCCTTCAGGTAACCGTTAGGTGAGACCGAAAACGCTTGAGCTTTGTATGTGCTTCCGCTACCGTTTAATGCAACAATTTCATTGATACCGTCACCGTTTGTATCACCAAAAGCAATAGCTTTTGAGGAGCAGTATGTGCTGTTTTCAAATGTTGCGTCGCAATTTAAGCTTGACCAGTTACTGGTATTGCTGATACCAAGCGATTGAAGTGAAACGACTATCTCTTTATTTTCGTCCTCAAATCCGATATCTATATCATCTTCGTACTCAAAGGTTGTTGGTTGCAAACAATTAGCGTATTGCGATCCTGCACAGCGTTTTATTTCTGCCACTAACGACCGACCACTAATTCGACTTTCGCTATGAGTCAGGTGGTAACTATTAATGGCCACATTGCGATGATTTTTGACGATAATGTTCGTGAGTATTTTATCGTCGATTATTTTATTACCCGCAAAATAGGTTTCCGAGCTATCGTCACGATTTTTATAGTTAAATTGGATAACATTTTGACTATAGGTGATTTTATCTAAACGCTTTTTATAAATATTATCGCCTAAATATTGATAGGCAGTGAAATTACCGTAAGTGTCAGTGCGGCGACTCTGCAACCATTCGTATGTAACCCCAGAGCTAGAATCGCTTTTCGCAGAATTATTCCCATCACCAAACAAACTGATTTCACCACTGCCATTATGTAATTCAAAATAGCCATTAGTCACGGTTCCACGAAATATCACCTTTACGCCAGGTGATTGTTTGGGTCTATATTCAGCGCCATTTGTAAAGTGTCTGCTAGCAACAACGGGAATTAATCGCTCACCGTTATAACAAAGTTGGTCAGTAATGGTAAAGTTTACCTCTTGGTACATCCCATCTTCTTCATAAAACTTTCTGCAACGAGAAATAGAAGAAAAAGCATTCAATGACCATCCAACGCCCGCGATGCCATTTTGTCCGCTGCTAGATTGATTTAACGACACTCTGGGTGTCAAACCACCAATCCCTTTTGGCACCTCAATATCAGTCGACCAACTCGCTATACCACTGTTGACATTGAAATTGCCGTTAATAGCGCCGACAGACACAGAGCTAGCGGAAAGAGAAGGTGGTGAGGGAAAGCCGCTGGAGTCTGTTGGTGGTATGTCATTTGCTGGCGATGCGGTTTCGGTGATTTGAACCGCATTGGAAACGGGCGAAAATTGAGAGCAACCATATATATTGCACGCTTGAACCTTATAAATAAATGATCCTGCCTCTAAGCCTGAATAAGCAACGCTGGGCTGGCTTGCACCAGCCGATTCACTTGAAACATAGCCAAATGTGCCGCTATTTATTGACGCGTGAACACTGTAACTGGCAGCGCTACTAGAGTTTGTCCATTGCAGTGTAATAATATTGTTATTTGATACAGTTGCTGATGGTTGAGAGGGAATGCTTGGTATGCCTAGTTCAGGTAAGGGCTCATCTGGCCAAATTGGTAAGGGCTCATCTGGTCCAACTATAAACTGATTGTTCATTGCTTGTGCGTAATCAATACTAGTAAAACTAACTAAAGCTGAGAGGGATACAGCGACTAAAAACGCGTGTAGTTTCACGATAAATCTAGCAAATCCAGACATAATCAAATTCCTTTTGTTGTCTTACTAGCTCTGAAAGCGCAATGTTGTGCTGCTCACGAAACAAGAACCTTCCGTAGATAGTGGATGCAAGTTACTGTAATTATAAATTTTAATCAAGTATTGGTTAAGTTTAAATATTTAAATTGACGGGGTTTTGCATTGAAATTCTTTACACTACTCTTTTGCACCCAGCGAGCAGCTGCGCGGTTTGCACTCTCGCCCATTACCAAACGTTATTCGGCCAGCGGAATTTTGTCGGAGGACGCAACTATGGGCACTCTGGTGGTGGGTGGTGATGTAGCTTTTGAAATTGTTTGCCAGTGACCGAGGTCGAAAAGGTGGTATTCTCGAAAAGCGGAACATCTATTGCTGATTTAGTGTCATTAGCCGGATATGCAAGATACTCGCCCTGCGGTCGGCTAAATAGTCTTACCCTATTTTCGTGGACACACTATAATTGTCGTTGGACTTTATTTGCAAGAAAACCCGTTGGCTGGGCGTTCAGTCATTCGCCCGATAGTAACTTAACTTGCCAGGCATTGAGCATGGCTTATGAAAGTCGAGGAAGACCTAAAGAGGTCATGTTCCATTCCGATCAGGGAAGTCACAACACAAGTCGCCAATTGAGGCAGGTAGTGTTGCGATATCGTTTGACACAAAGCATGAGTCGACGCGGCAATTGTTCGGATAATAGCCCAATGGAACGATTCTTTAGAAGCTTAAAAACGGAATGGATACTGACAACAGGCTACGGCAGTTTTAGTGAAACAAAGCACTGTATCAATGATTATATTATTGATTATTACAGCGAAATAAGGCCGCATTCATATAACGGTGGATTGACGCCAAATGAATCGGAATATCGGTATTGGAAATATCTATAAATCCGTGGCCAAAATGTCTTGACCACTTCAATGCCCTTGCGTTTGATGTTCCCTGAAAAAAACTGTCGCTGGCATCACTTCGCTTGGCCCTTACGGAGATGGCTTAGACAAATTGCGGAAGTAACTTCGCACGGTATTGCGCAAAATCACCAATTGTCGACTGATACTTCGAATACTATTACCTTGACGATGTAGCACGTGTATGTTCACTAATGACTCCTGATCTAACATTGTAATTACGCCGTCTATATATCAATATAATTAACGACCATTGTGCCTCAGGTGGGTCAGTTTTACATTGCCGGTGACAGCAGAGTTTGTGTTTACAAAAAACATTTGAATTTTGAACTACTGCCATTAAGTAAAGTCACATCATATCACTTACCGTCAGATGCTCATTTTGAATGAGAGGGCAAATTTTTGTCGCACAAGATTTTCTAGTTCCGAAAGCCTTAAGTGAGCAATGTCGTATTTTATTCTCATAAACTTAATATTCTAAGGTTCCTCTCTGTACTGTTCAGACCTTGGGTTATAGTGATAAGCATGAAATACGTTGGCGGATTCATTATGAATTATTAGGTACCTCTCTCCCAGGTCAGCATCGTAAGACCAGCCAAAATCCCAAAAACCTCCAACCTCTTCTCCCCAGTTTGTTGCCTGCTCTTCTGCCCATTCTTCATACTCTTCATCCCTTCCTTCGTCAATACACTCCGAATCATAAGGAGAACAACCATATGGTAAGTCGGTTCTAGGTGGTCCATCTTCGTTTGGATCATCGATTGGCTCGTCGTCCCCCCCCCATATTAAAGAGTTTGATGTCATCCTTTCAAATGGTTTGTTATTAAAAGAAACAAAGGTTGATTCCGATGATTGTTTGTGTGTGTATTCCTTACCAAACAATACATAGTCAACTAAATCAATAATGGTTTTTTTTGCCTCCATGTTATCGAAAACTACTTCCTGATAAATCAAAAAGACGTCATCGTTGAACTTCTTTTCAGGAAATAGATAAAAAGTATCCCCAACATTTCCTCCTGTTTTCGTAGATCGTACAAATGCTATACTTATCTTTTCTTGATTTACCGAAATAGTATTCGTAACGTAGAACTCTCGGGTCGCTTTTTGTAGAAACAAATCCATAAAGGCTACTTTTGTACTATCGTTTCTCAAGCCCATAATTGCTTTGTTGTACCTTTGCTTAAGAGAGAACAGCTTGTCTCTATCGATTAAATCTTTCTTTGTTACCGTCCGGTTCTTTTTAACAGAGTTGATACAATATCTTTCACTGCTTAAAACCGCTACTATTGGTTTTGTTATACCGATTGACTTTTCTAATGAAGTTACGTCGATCAGGTTATTAGATTTGCAATCTTCGACTCCCTTTACGTTTTTGCTTACGTCTGACATCTCTGACGCACTGGTCGAAAATGCAACCAATATCGCCGAGCTCATTATTATGTTTTTAATAAATGTTTTCATATTGACCTTTTTAATCCTTTACAGTTTAGTTCATGATAGTCTGAACCTCTCGCACTTATGTGCAGTTTTAAATTTCTTTTAAAAGACAAATTGTCTAACTAAAAGAATGTTGACAGAGTGTAAATATCAATCAACGTCTTTAAGTTACACAACAAGCCGGTGTCGTGCAATATGTAAATTTTTAGTCTCGTAAAAACGTTAACCAGAGGTAACTGACGTGGTCAACATTTTTCGGACACTCCAGTTAAGCAGCTTTTTCTAATGTTGCCATTTCCTGTTCATATTGATTTGGGCTTTTATACCCAAGATATGAGAGCAGTCTGTGGCTGTTATAAAACATCGAGATATAATTCAAGATGTTCTGTTGCGCTTCTTGCGCTTAGCCGCATATTCAGTGTCTTGCTCTTCATTAGCGAGTGTTTTGTTCAAGCGTGTCTTCTGCTTCGTTAAACAGCTCTCCCTGACCAGGGTAGTCTTCATTTTTGCTGGCAAACAGCTTTTGTTTCACTAATCTAAACTGCTCCTGCAAGAAGTCTAAATGCGCAGGCTGCAAACCAATCATTTCTTTAGCTTCGTCCATAGACAAGCCCCGCTCAAGGTCTTTTTCATCTAAGGCCTTAATGCGCTTTTCGCGTTGATTGTAAGCATGTTCATGACGTGTTTTCATGCCACGTATTATACCGCAACATGTTCGTGAAACGTTGTTTTTCCTTAGATTAAATCGTGATCAATAATCGCTGCTTATGATCTGACTTTATAAGCCTGCCGAGGCATAAAACAAAGGCTGATGACCTTCAATGGTGAAGCCGCCCAATAAGCTTTGTAGTTGCAATTCGCTTAACACCAAACTGGTTTTGGCCGACTTAGGCCACTTGAACATGTCTTTTTCCAAGCGCTTATGCCACAGGGCTAAGCCTGTGCTATCCCAATACAGCACTTTTATCTTTTTGCGAGTGCGGTTGGTAAACACAAACAGTGTCCCTGACATGAGTGCCACATCAAGTTGTTGTTCAACAATTAAGGCAAGTCCATTAAACGACATACGAAAGTCTACGGGCGTCACATAAAGATAGACAGCCAATGGCTCCACAAACATTCTCATGCGGCTAGCTCCTTGAGCAAAGTGGCTAGCCAAACAGGATCGCATTGTGTCGTAAACTATAATTGTGCGTGCTGTGTTTGTAAAACAATTGAGCTTGATACTAGCGCGACTTGTGCCTTAACAAACTGGCCTGCTTGTACCTTCTTGACTATTGGTTTTTGTACTACGCCTTTTTTAGCCTGCATCGGTGTTGAAAGCCCCATGGCATGGCGGCGAGAATAAAACGTTTGCTCTAGTATAGGACGAATAAACGCTACTGACTAGCTTCCGTGACAGCTGTATTTGAGGGTAGTTTCGCGTTTGCTTATTTGTTGCGTTCGGGAAATTAGCGAAATCTTTGTCGTTGGGGTGAACACGTAATCTGGCTGTTACTACTGAAATCTGGATAGTGAGATGCTAAGCGCCTTGCCTCAGAATATGGAATATTCAAGCATCATGATGTTTCTTTTATGTCACGCACCAAAGTCAAAGTCCCTTTGGATGGTGAGATCATCAAACATTGTCGTTTGCTCAGCAGCCTTAAGTGGCGGTGCTCTGGTATTGTTGCCAGTAATGGGTGAGCCATGTTTGTCTAAATACAATAATATCTTGTGAATGATGTTAGGTTGGGTAATGCAGGCAATTATCGTCACATTGTTCTTTAGACATTTCTCACATTCGGTAATGTCTATGTTGAAAACTCTCTTCAAACGCTGTGCCCACGTCATGCTCTTGGCATGATAAGGCTTATCAGAGTCGCATTCTTCTTTGTTTACTAGTTTAGGACTGTTTTTCCCTCGCTGGGATGCTGTCACTTGCGCTCTTAAGTTACTATTAGGAGCAAAAACGCCAAAAAATCGGGTGAGGTTAAGTCTTGGTGGTGGAATGAGTGCGGCTAGTTTGCCAATGAAATCGATGGGGTCAAAGAAGACGTGAGTCGTTCCATCACTGTAGGGAGCTTTCAATTCATAGCGTACTTTTCCATGGTCAGTCATACTTAAACGTTGCTCGCTAATGGCCGGACGACTGATATAGCGGCACAGCCTTTCTAATTTCTCTGGCTCAGCTGCATTGGCGAAGACACCGGCGTGAAGAGAAAAACCAGAGGTATTGGCCAACTGGCCAAATTCACCTTCATTAGTTGCCGGAAGGGTTTGCAAGGTAAATACTTTCTGCCCTTGCTGAGGACCCATGGCTATGCGATAGCTAACAGACGCTCCTTGCAACTGTAGCAGGCTATCCTCATCATCAATTGGCAAATTGAGGTAACTATTTTCCATATCGCGTTGTACTAAACCGACTTTTTCTAAATATCGAGCAATGCGATGGCTGATAGTATGCACTAGTTCAAGCATCTCTTGATGAGATGGCGCTTTGATGCGGGTAAAGGTGGTGCCACCCCATGGATTTTCACTTATTGCGCCTTCTAAAAACAGCATGTGGAAGTGGATATTTAGGTTGAGGGCGCTACCGAATCGCTGAATGAGCGTAACGGCACCGGTTTTTGCCTGTTTGTTGGTACAACCTGCTTTGTTCACAATGTGAGTGGAAATGGCGCGGTGAATGATTTGCATCACTTTACTTAACTCACTTGGGTATCTTGCCAATAGCAAGCGCAAAGGGATGGGGAGGCTCAACACCCATTGACGAACTGGGTAGCCTCGTAGCACATCATCGACCAACAAAGCTGCACTTTCTGCCATTCTTCTGGCACCACAACTGGGGCAAAACCCACGTCGCTTGCAGCTAAACGCGACTAACTTTTCATGTTTGCAGTCGCCGCATACCACGCGTAAAAATCCGTACTCAAGTCGACCGCAACGCAAGAATTCATCAAACTCACGCTCAACATATTTGGGTAAGTACTTGCCTTGCTCGGCTAGGCTTGTAGTAAATTCAGGATAATAACGTTCTACCAACTGATACAGCGAGGTAGTTTCGGGACGGTGCCGTTTGTACTTTTGTTCTTGCTGTATTGCCAGCACTTCCTTCGTCCTTGAATAGTGGCATTCAAGGATGTCAAACAAGAGCTTAGAAAACGACTGAACTATGAGCCTGATTTTGGGAGGTGAGGTGCTGCCGTTATATCTTGAATGACCGCTTCCAAGAAGGGCAACTCAAAATTTGGCAATGACTCCTAATCGAGGGCATTGCAGTCATTTTCAGTAAAAACCTCAACGGCAGGAAACTGCCCAAAACGGTCTGTCATTGATTTGATTTTCAAGAGTGAAAACAGACCTTATCTTGAGCGAAATTGTGTAGCCGCCATTTAGGCTGTAGGTTCGGAACCGCCATAGACTCGAACTCGTAAAACCAAATGAATATGACAATTTATGGTCCTACTACTCTCCGTTTAAAATAGAATTCAAAGGTCACTGCCACACAAAATTATCAAACTTTATTATCGTCTGACACCTGCTTTTGTATGCCTCTTTTTGAAAAGATGTATAAACTTACTTTATACGAGCAAATATGCCGTTTATTCCGCGTACAAACCATCTTGGGTAATGTGTTGCCCACTGAACTAAAAGCTTGTTCGCTAATTTATCCAAAAACACCACATCACCTTTCATACAGGCTTTATATGCTTCTGCAGCAAGCACCATCGGATCTGCTTTGAGAAAGCTTGGGATATATTTTTCTATGCCTTCAGCATGGCTAAGCATCTTTGTCTCTGTCATACCTGGACAAACACAGGTGACGGTTACACCTGTTCCGCGTAATTCTTCCGCAATCCCTTCGGAAAACGATAGTACAAAAGCTTTACTTGCGCCGTAGGCCGCAAAATTTGGTGTGGGCATAAAGCTAGCGATTGAACCCACGTTTAAAATCTTTCCGCTACCACGTTTAATCATAGGGCCTATAAATTGATAGGTCATGTTCACCAAACTTTGAATATTCAACTGGATCAAGCGGTTTAATCCTTCGATGTCACAGTTATGCAGTTTTTCCACTTGCATCATGCCCGCGTTATTGACCAAAACGTCAATGGTGATCTCCTTGCTCGCAACGTCCTCAAATAGAGTTTGAGCAGCACCTACTGGAATAAGATCTGCGGCAAAAACATGTGCTTCAATTGCATATTTTGTTTTGAGTTCTATGGCAAGTTCTTGTAATTTACTTTCGTTTCTGGCAACCAGCACTAAATCGTGACCCTTTTTAGCAAAGGTCTCGGCAAAACTGCGACCGATTCCTTCAGACGCCCCTGTAATCATAACCGTTTTATATTTTTGCATTATTTGGTCTCTTAGTTTTAAATTGCCCGAATGTTGTGTTTTTTCTTTAATTAACACTGCACGTTTCTTGCGAACATCACCCTCTTGTACAATCTTACTCCTAACTTCTAGTTCCATCCAATCCGATCTTTCATTACAAGCGTAAAAATACCCAAGACAAGAATCGTTGTGCGCAGATACATGCTTTATAAACGCAAAAAAAAACGGACCATTAGGCCCGCTTTCATTGCATTTATAAAGCTAATTAGTAATTATGAAGCTTCTTTAGGAGTCGCTTTAGTTACTGTCTTTGCAGTTGTCTTGACTGCTTCAGCTGGCTTATCCGCTGCTGCTTTAGGCGCTGCTTTTACTGCTGCTTTAGGCGCTGCTTTTACTGCTGCCTTAGGCGCTGCTTTTGCTGCTGCTTTAGGCGCTGCTTTTGCTGCTGCTTTAGGCGCTGCTTTTGCTGCTGCTTTAGGTGCTGCTTTTGCTGCTGCTTTAGGTGCTGCTTTAGGCGCTGATTCAGCATTACGCTTTTCAATCAGTTTCACAACAACACTTGTTAGATGGTCTACAGTGGTGTTTAGTTGAGCTAGTTTTTCTTCATGTGATTCTTCTGAATCTATGCCAAGAAGTTTTTTACCTTTAGCCTGTATTTCATCTTTTGTGCCACTAATTTTACTTTGTATTTCATCTTTCTTATCAGTAATCATACTTTGAATTTCTTCGCCTCGCGTTAGAAGTTCATTGTAAAGACTATTGGATTTTTCTTGGGCGGCATCAATTGACTTACTCAGCGCTTCTTTGCTGCTGTCGATAGAGCCTAAGCCTGCCAACCATGTATTTCGTGCCATATTTTCTAATGTGTCTTTAGTTGACATTGTTGTTTCTCCTATTAAGTTCAGTTTTACTGAGTGCCCAATTGATTGGGCACTAGCAGAGTAAAATATCGACTAAGAAATTTTATTGATAGCTGCTGTTAAGGCATCAACTTTTTGAGACAATTCATCAATTTTAGTATCTGTGTCTGAGCTATCTAGACCAAGTTTTTTACGTACATCTTCAACACGTTTTTCTACTGCTGTTTTTACAGTTGATTTTTCTTTAAACTTTTCTTTAGTGTCAGCTTCAAGTTTTTCGCCTTTAGAAACTAGTTCTTCAAACAAACGAGTTGTCTCACCATTTATTTTTTCGTACTGGCTTTGTATTTCTTCAAAGCTCTTACCATATGCACCAAGACCGGCTAACCATATTTTACGTGCTACTTCTTCAGCGGTTTCAATTGTGTTATTTACTTTTTCTAAATTAGTCATGTGTTCTCTCCAATAAGGTTAAATAAGTTGGGTGACTCTTCTTGATGATGCAAATATAAACAATACTATTAGAAAGCGCATACTAAAAACGCACAAAATTTAAACTTAATTAAAGTTTAGCTTTTTGTGATGCAAATTATTCTCCCATTGTCGTGTTATTAATACATCTAGTACTGAAGATTATCTTAAGTTAGTATATTTTAAGTGGTAAGTTATATTCTTATAAAGAAAGATACTGAATACTAAGGCCTTTTTCGATCAAGATATGAATCTATTAGTAATCACAATTATTAGTAAGTTTTTGGCTATGGCATAAGTATTTTTGCTATAAAATTGACGTTTATTCTGGTTGTAGAACAGTTAAGCAACTAGAAGAACAATTATACTGGAGCCTTTAACCTTGAAGACCGCCGAAAAAATATTGTTAATTAGCCTCGATTTATTTAATAGCCAAGGTGAGCGTAATATAACCAGTGTAGATATCGCTAATGAGTTAGATATTAGTCCTGGTAACCTCTATTATCATTACAAAGGTAAAGACGAAATCGTCAATGCCTTAGTAGATAGCTACGTCGCCAAAATGAACGCAATTCCTCAATCGTCTGGGGGGCAATCCTCACAGAAGAACGAAGATTTTTATAAGTATTTATTTTATTGTTTAGAAACAATGCATTTATTTAGATTTCTGTTTCAAAATATTGCTGAAATTTCAACTCAGTACCCTGCGATCAACAGTAAATTGCAAAAAGTGGCAAAATTTCAACGGCAGTATTTACGAAAAGCATTAACCGAACAACAACAAGATGCCAGCCTTAAAGGTACCTCTACCGATATTGACCTGTTGCTCGACATTATTAGCTTAACCTTGTTCCAGAGCTTGAATTATTATCAAATGCAAGGGGAATCATTAGGCAATCCCGACATAGTGTATCGCACATTAATGACTATCTATTTTAGTTTACAACCTTACTATCAAGAGGGTGGGGAGACAGCGAAAATCAAATTGGCCATTTTGAATAAGACATTGATCAATAGGGAAGCACACAGTTGAGGTTTGAAATGTACTGGATTAATCTCAAATAAAAAGTGCGATAGCATGTCTTAGGTGCAGCGGGAAAGTAATCAAGAAAATCTAAATGTCAGCCCTTCATTTTCAACCAGAATATCTTTGCCATATTTGATGAATAGTTTTTCGTCAAATATCGTTTCTTCCAAGGTGTATTCAATATCGCCATTTGAAAAACTTGAAATTAAATTCGTTTCTATTTCTTTGCGATGAAGTTCGAGTATCCGTTGACTACTTCTATTAACAAAAAGTGCTATATAGCCTCTCATATCTGTAACATCATCTAGAATGCCTAAAGCCGTTCCCACTGTTAAGGACCACATTTGCCCTAGGATATTATTGCTTAACTTAGCGATAATCTTCCGGGTATTGTGCACTACAACTAAATTATCACCCGCCAAATTAACTTGACCTATTTCTACATTTGTAGCTCGGATCACTGATTTTTCTTTTATGAATATTGGTTTACCCAAGAGCTCAATGTGAATGTTTGAACTATATAAATGCTCGCCCATACACTGAATGTCTAATGTCCCGTTTAGTTTTGCGCTTATCAAACCATTTTTGTTTTCCGTCAACTGAGCATGAGTAATAATCACAATTCCTTCGCCATTTGGCACCGAAAACTTTATATCAAAAGGTAAATAAATTTGCATGTCGTCAGTTAACTGAGCAAGTGGAAATGTAACTTGTTTGACGAATTTCAGCTTTATCAGTTTAGGTATAAGCCATTGCTGTACTCTCTCTAAAATCGACATAAGTGACCGCGCTTAGTTATGATGGGGTGTAAAAAATTCGAGTGTAAGTTTATCAGTTTTGCAGCCTTTACCAAGTCTTTTAGACAGGTCCATTTAGATGTGAATTTATTTCAGGCAGGGCTAAACTACCTCAGGTAGCGGGTTTTCAGTTGGCCCTTTCGCAGCATATAATGTATGCATTAATTTTCTTTCTCTATTGATAATTGGATCGATGAAATCGCGAACTTCCCCGAGCTTTTTAAACGATTTAAATCCTTTTTCCAAAAACTCATGCAAACTTTTAACGCCAGCGACTTTTGCAGGCTTTCGAGAGAGCATCAAAATAGCTGAAATACCGGAAATTTTTACCACTTGCTCCAAATCTAAGCCGAGATCTTCAAGCAATTGGATTTGCTCCTCGCGTTTTGACTGGTTGTCAGATTGACGATAACAATCGAAATAATTACCGCGATTTATCTCTTTATTACCTAATTCGTGAACTAAGGCAATATCAAGTTCCAGAGAAAGGCTGTTGAGCCTAAGAGCGGCTTCCAATGATACTAAACCTTTATTAGGAATTATTTTTGCCATTTTTGGCACAACTCGCGCTAGTTCGATATCTCGTTGACTATAGTCTCTTGGACCATACAGTTCATCGACGAAAAATTGCATAGCGGGTTTGAATCGTTTGGAATGCCATAAATCCTGATGGGTGGTCAACAATCGCTTGGTCTGCCAAGTCTGCAGCTTTCGAATAGTTGCCGTCAAATTTTGCTGACTGATCAGCGCTTGCATTTGTTCGGTTTCTTGCAGGCTTTGTATTATCTTTTCTAAGGTATCAGTCATAGCTTAAATGTTATTCTTTTATCAGTTAATTTATCGATAGCGTCTTGACCAAGATACTCATTAATATCAAGTCAAACAAGGCCTTTCAATTTGCTTAGCATGTTTCAATGCCAAACTATGCCCATAGGCCTTTCAGATTGCGTAAATATTTATCAACCATCCCAGCAAATTCAAATTTAACCGCAGGGCTAATTGCTAATTTAAGTAATCCAGGTAACGGTAATGTCAGTTCTGCTTTTGTATGAAAAGAAACACTGGTGCCGTCTGCTTCCTCAGTTAATTCCCACTTACCCAGAACTATGCCGTTGCCTTCACCTTTTATGGGAGTCCATACAATTGTTTTTGCATCACTGTCAGAAACATACTGGCAGGCATAAATGGTTTGAATAGAATGAATACCCAAGCTGACTTTTTCCATCTCCCATCGAAATACATTATCTGATAACTCTGTTATGGCATGTACCTTAGGGAAATGCGCTGCGGAAACTGGTACATCAGATAGGAGAGAGAATACGGTATTGATATCTGCAGCAACGCTAAATTTACGATTTAAATCAATGGTGACTTTAACTGTCATTGTGGTTCCTTAGGTAAAGTGCAAAACACTGCGTTTATTGACGGAATTTGCAGCTATTGTAATATTTTTCAGAGCTTTGTAGCCATAGGTTATGTAAATCTTATTTGTTTATCAAATTTTTTAATTTTTTTAAAAATATAAAAAAGCCCAGTAAAAACTGGGCTTGTAGCTATAGTTTGTTTTTAGCGGTTTCGTCCCATTTGGTCATGACTACTGACCCAATGTCCGGAGATAACAGCACAACCCAATGAAATATCACCTGCTAATACTGTGGCGGCAACAATTTCAGCAAACTTATTCGCTTTACCTTTACCTACACAATCCATCATTTGTAGACATTCATTTTGGGTAGGTAATGCTGTACCGCCGCCAAAGGTAGCCACAATTAATGATGGTAGAGTAACAGACATATATAAATCACCATTATCCAGTAACTCATGAGAAAGTATTCCAGCATGAGATTCCACAACGTTGGCTTCATCTTGGCCCGTAGCAATATAAACTGAAGCAATTCCGTTAGCGGAATGAGGACCGTTATATGCCGCACCAGCCATTGCTGCCCCAACATTGGCCAATACTGTCGCACCAGCAAGCATTTTGGTGTCAACTTTCATTACTCTAGCCAACACTTCTTTCTTCAGCACAATTTCTGCAATTACGCGCTTACCACGGGAATGCAACATGTTCAAATGTGAGTGCTTCTTGTCAGTATCCATATTGCCTGACAATATATATATACATTTAATCGGTGAGTTGGCTTTGATCCATTCGCAGGCAACTAAGGTCGCCTTACCGGTCATATTTTGGCCGGCTGCATCACCAGTTGTATAGTTAAATCGCAAGTACTTAGTTTTGGACACAGACCATTGTTGAATGTGTTCTAATTTGCCCACACTGGTAGTCGTTTCGGAGACCGCTTTTATTTTTTCAAAATTTTCTTCTACCCATACACCAAAATCACGGGCTTCTCGGGCATCTTGAAAAATAAATGCAGGAGCACGTTGCATCCAACCTTCAACAACTGTTGTTTTAACACCACCACATTCGTTTATAACTCGCATACCACGGCTATAACTTGCTACAAGCGTACCTTCGGTTGTTGCCATCGGAACATAAAAATGACCATTGGCATGCTCACCGTTGATATGAACTGGGCCTGCAACGCCTACAGGCATCTGTACTATGCCGATAAAATTCTCTACATTTCCGGGAAGTACACTTGTATCAATGCTGTATTTTCCAGTATGTACCATATCTGCACCGGTTTTTTCTTTTATAAAATCCCGGCGTATTTTGGCCATTTCATCTGTGTGATCGTTCTCTGCGTTGCGTGGAATGCGCATATCATCGCTCATTGTATAGCTCCTTTATTATTTTGTTTTAATCTGTGGCAGGCAAGATGATTACAATTAAGGTATCAATATACACATGGAACGGAAAGGAAAACAATAAAAATGGGTAAGTAAATAACAAATATTTAACATTTCACCCATTATTGAGTAAAATATGACTCTTTATTGGTGTTTTGCTGCCGTTGTTTTATATCTCAAAATTTAAGGCGCGCAGTTATCTTGTGCAAAAGAAAAGGTAGTATTGATATTATAATTAGTTGTTTTAAGCACAATATTGCCCATACTCTAACTCGGGGCCTACTCTAAATAGAAAATTTGGCCTTACTTTGTGCCGTAAAGTGGACGCCACCCCCTACTTCGTGCTGAAATAAGAATAAGCTAGTCATGAAAACCTTTGTTCATACTATATGAATGTACACTTGTTGATTGATTGCATTGATGCGAGTGACGCAGTCCAAAAGACAGCGTCCGCGCTAAAACGTTTTTCTACAAGTTTAAGGAAATAGAATGGATCACCTTAGCGGCTCAGATGCAGCCTTTTTACACTTGGAAACACCTGAAACGCCAATGCATGTTGGAGGCCTAGCCATACTGGAATTACCTGCAGATTATTCAGGTGATTTTATGGAGGATGTAAGAACTCACATCCAAAACCGTATGCACATGGCTCCCATTTTTCAGCGTAAACTCATTAATATGCCATTTGATATTGCCAACCCTATTTGGGTAATGGACGAAGATATCGACATCGATTATCATATTCGACATGTGATTGTGCCACCTCCTGCGACTCGTAATACCGTAGATAAATTGGTAGCTCGATTGCATTCAAGTTTGCTTGACCGAAGTAGGCCCTTGTGGGAAATGCATATACTTGATGGCTTACCCGTGCCTAAAGATTTACCTCAAGGTACACGCTATGTCGGGCTCTATTCTAAAATGCATCACGCTGCACTAGATGGAATGGGCGGACAAGTATTAATGGAAGCGATTATGGATGTGACGGCAGTGCCGCGCGCAGCAAATAAGCGCAAGCGTCGCAGAGATACTGATAGGGCCGACAACTACGGCATTGCTGAACTGGCTACATCAGGAGTGATGCACAATATCAGCCAAACCGTTAAATTAACCAAAAACCTGCCGAAGCTAACTAGCAAGGCATTTGATATGCTCAAAACAGCGAAGAATCCCGACGGTAGCAATATCGAACGCATGAACTGGCTTGCGCCCAAGACTCCGCTCAACGCGACCATCACTAATCAGCGCAGCTTCGCACGTTTTTCAATTCCATATGCTGACAGTAGAAAAATCGCTAAGCTCAATAATGTCAGTCTAAATGACGTAGTCATGGCGATTTCTGGCGAAGGCATGAATCGCTATTTTGAGGATGAGGGCTTCAGTGTCGAAGAACCGATGTTGGCTGCCATTCCTGTCAGTGTGCGCCCTGAGGGCAATACCGAGCTTAGTAACCAAGTATCTATGGCGCGCATGAGTCTTGCGACTAATATCAAAGATCCATTGGAGCGGCTGCAAGCAATCAATGCCTCTTCCACTCATGCTAAATCACTGATGTCAGATGTAAAATCCATAATGCCCACTGATTTTCCGTCAATCGGTGCGCCTTGGCTAATGAGCAGCATTGCTTCTACACTTACAAGAGCCAGAGTTGCAAACTCCTTACCACCGTTTGCCAACGTTCTAATTTCCAACGTTCCCGGCCCTAACATTACACTTTACTTTGCCGGCGCCAAACAGATCAGCACCTACCCAGTCTCAATCCCATATCACGGCATGGGACTGAATATTACACTGCAGAGTTACGACGGTTGGCTAGACTTTGGTGTTATCTCGTGTCAAAAATTGATGCCTGATGTTTCTGAACTGGCGCAGCATATGAAAGATGCACATAAGGATTTGCTCAAACTCACTATAAACGCCCACGAAAAGGCGTCCGAAGAAGCAAGCTGAACTGAACGAAATTGAGTTGAAAAGGGCCAATGAGTAGGTCCTTTTTTATCGGCGTTATATACATTTGAGGTCAAAATTTTGCGCCAGTGCCTTTGTTCTAAGTCCAGCGCCTAGGACTAATCCCAAAACCATTTTTTGTTGTTTTTAAACCTAAAAATCAGAACTTTTGGTGTATCCAGCGTTTTTGATTATACTTGGTGGCAACATAACTATTATCTTCAGGAATTTTTTCATATGTTGTCGATATCTGCCAGCCTCTCTCTCTCTCGCTTGGAACGTAAAATGCGACGAGCTGAAAACTATGCCGACTGGAAGCAGGCAGCCCTTGAGCACGACTCGATTTCTGGTCTTGAAGCTTGGAAGGATAAGGAAGTATCAAATAGCTACGATCATCTGAACATTCGCACTAGAATCGATATGCTGAGAAGACTGAGACAAGAGAAGGATGATATCGGATTACTTTTTGCACTCAATGAGGGTATTCATGGCAACCAGGGTGGGATGGGTAAACCAAGCCTTTATAAACTGGCAAAATTTGGCACAAAACGTCTAATTGAAGAGTATGTTGCCGAGATAGTTGATGCACTTGAACATATTTCAATGCTTCCTGAGAGCGATGATATTACTTTGGAAGACAAACTAGACTTTTTTGATCGTGCTAGCCGTTGTTTTGGACGTTCAGCTTTAATGTTAAGTGGTGCAGGTTCACTTGGCCATTTTCATCTTGGCGTAGTCAGAACATTATTTGAACATCAAATGTTGCCTAACGTTATTTCTGGCTCAAGTGCAGGGTCAATATTTGCTGCGGTGCTTGGAACCCATACTGATGAAGAACTGATCTCTGTTCTGCAAGGTGAGAAACTGGTAGACCCTATGCAGCTTGATATAGACAACAGGCCCAAGCGCATGATTCGGGAGCAGGTGGACTCTGCTTCATTGAAATTGACCTTGGAGTCCGTCGTACCTGATCTCACTTTTCAGGAAGCTTATGAAAAAACCGGCAGAATGATCAGTATCACTATCGCACCCATAGAAGAGCACCAGACTTCCAGATTAATGAATGCTGTAACTTCTCCTAATGTTTATGTGCGTAGTGCTGTTATGGCCTCTTGTGCTGTGCCAGGGGTTTTTCCCGCTGTTATGCTAATGGCTAAAAATGTCTATGGCGAGACGCAGCCGTATTTACCAAATCGTCGATGGGTCGACGGAGCCGTTACGGATGATCTGCCGGCAAAAAGGCTGGCCAGACTTTATGGTGTTAACCACTATATCGTCAGTCAGGCGAATCCGTTAGCACTAGCTATTATGAGAAGTGAGCAATATGTGCCGATTCCAAAAAGTGCTAAAAACATAATACGTTTTTCCTCCCATGAATTATTAAAAAGTAGTGAACAATTTAGCCGGCGTTATCTGCGAAAACTTCCGGATGTTGGGAAAATGTTCAATATGTTTTATTCCGTTTTGGCACAAGATTATAAAGGTGATATTAATATTGCACCCAACTTTAGTTTTGTTAACCCGCAAAAACTTCTAGGTCAACTGACCTCGGATGAAATCAACAAATTAGTCATCGAGGGTGAACGCTCTACTTGGCCAGAATTAGAACAGATTAGAATTTGTTCTAATATTGGTCATAAGTTGGAACAGATTATGGATCACCATACAGACCACAATGTTAAAAGTTTCTATAAGGTGAACCGACGCAAATCTGCACGCTCCTGAACTACTGGAAATTGTTAATTTCTGCCAAGTTCTTGGTGTGAAGTTACCCAGTCTAAGGATGAAATAGCCGATGCTAGAGATATTTCACCTGCAAGAGCAACCGAGGCCACTATTTCAGCAAATTTAAAGGCATTATCTGGGCCATAGCAGTGCAACATTTCTAGACATTCTTTTTGTGTGCCCAAACCTGTGCCGCCGCCACAGGTCGCAATGATTAGTGAAGGTAAGGTTAATGAAAGATACAAATCTCCATCATCGGTCGTTTCTGAATACAAAATGCCTGCTGATGATTCAGATACGTTAGCCACATCTTGACCTGTCGCGATAAACATAGCGGTAATACCGTTTGCAGAATGCAATCCTGTGTTGTTGGCTCCGGCTAAAAATGAACCTATAGATGCAACGCGCTGGTGTTGAGCGATTTGTTTGGGCTCCACCCGCATGATTTCAATCAGATCATCCCGTTTGATAGTGATTTCGGCCGTGACCCTCTTTCCACGAGTGTTTAATATATTGATAAATGACGATTTCTTATCTGTTGCCATATTTGATTCAAGGAAAAAGTTGCGGATATTTTTATAGTTCTCGAGTATCCAACCGCAGGCGACGTAAGTAGCACGTCCCACCATGTTCTGACCCGCCGCATCACCAGTAGTAAAATTGAATCTTAGAAATGCAAATTTGTTAGATTTGTAATGATCAATATTCCGCAGTTTTATAAAGGGGTCTGTTGCTTCTGCCTGACGTCGTATGTCATCAATATTATCTGCCACCCATAGACCAAAATCTCTAGCTTCTCTGGCGTCATCAAATACAAAAACAGGGGCACGCTGCATCGCGTCATCTACTACTGTAACTTTTACGCCTCCGGACTTATTCAGTAGTTTCATGCCTCGATTATATGAAGCTACTAGTGTGCCTTCAGTCGTTGCCAATGGAATAAGAAACTCCCCTTTAGCATGCTCACCTTGAACTTTAATAGGCCCAGCTATACCAACAGGTATTTGGGCAATACCACAAAAATGTTCAACATTTCCTCGAAAAGACTCTAGATCAACATCTAGGCTAAATAGTTTTTGGGGTTTAACACCTGTTATCTCTGATACATAATTTTGTCGGGTTTGAACAATGTCGGGGTGAAAATCATTTTCCGGGCTGCGGGGAATATCATCCAAGGTAGGGGCGGGGAGTGATACTTTATCTTTCAAGCTTAATTTGATATCACCAAACGGCTTCGTAGAGATGTTGATATCAATATTTAAGGCTTCTGACTGTGATACAAAAGTGCCATTAACAAATACATTTAAGATTGCCCCAAGCGGAAATTCGACTCCTTGATTTTGTTTAAGGGTATCTAGGTCTATTGCTTGGTCTGAATCCAATACAAGCGTAATTTTGTGCTTATCAATTTCTTTATTGTTAATGGATAAGTGTAATATCTGATTAAAGTGTGCACTTTTAATTCGATTTTTTAATGAAAAGCTCAATCCATTTTTGGTTGCTCTTAAACTGCCAAGGGTGTAAAGCTGTTTCAACATTGAGTCTAGTATAAACATAGAAAATAATTATCAAGGAGGGATTGGTCTATTTATCTACGTATTCAAACTGCTTGCATTGATGAGGATCAAAAAGATCGTTTTTATCGATTTTTTCGAGTGAATTTTTTACTTTCATTAGTATTATAAAAGCTTACTGCGCCCTAATAGTACTCGGGGTCTTAACTTTAAAATTTCCGCCAGTAATAGCTTTTCAGTAGATAGAGTGATTCTGCCGGCTATGCCTAAAACACTCTGTTCTATGGGCAGTAATGTGGAAAGTCGAGCCATATAAAACTGATATACAGCTTCTTTAGCCGCAGCCAATACCGGGCTTGCTAAAACTAATTTACCCTGGATAAAGTAAGTGTTGATGTCACCCAGTGAGAGTAATACCGGTTTTGTGCGCACCTCTAATGGCTTTAAGGTTTTTTGAGAGCAAAAGCGATTAATATTTATTGCTGCATGGAGCCCCATATCTAATGCAATGCTAGCCTGTTTTGCTAATGGCTTTTCCAGTGTGGCAGAATCACCCGCAACAAAAATATTGTCAAACCCGCTGATTTGCAAGCATGTATTAACTGCTAGGCCGTTAGACAGGCCTTGTGTATTGATGCTGTTAAGATAATCAGGCAGCTTAGTGCCAGCGGACCAAATTGTTAAGTCTGATTCGATTGATTCTGTATTGCTGAAATGAATGCTAGATTTCTTTACTTCAGTGATTGTTTGATTAAAGTGAAAGCTAACTTGATGGTTTTTACATTGACTTAAAATATCATCAGATAACTTCTCTGGAAGGGCTTGAACTAATCTTGCGGCACTGTCTATGACCTTAAAGTTCATTTGCTTGTTTGTTGCGTATTTGCGTAATAGTTCGCCCAAAACTTCTACACCGGTGAAACCTCCACCAATAATATTGATATTGACTGGGTGTTTGTTGGTATTAAGAATTGCCTCAATATCATTATGTATTTTAATTACATCGTCAGCAGTACGAAATCCGTAGGCATATTTGTTAGCGCCTTCGATGCCATAGTTTGATCGTGTATGTCCAGATGCAATCAACAATACGTCGTAATTTAGTGTTTGTTTGTCATTCAAAGTGACTGTTTGTAAATTGCCGTCAATGCTCGACACCGTTTGATTAATAAAGCAATGGCCTAATCTGCTGATGATGGTTTCTAAATTTAGACTGAGGCTAGTTTCTTTTTTTACATCTGACAGAATTTCATGGATATTGGGTGTCCACTGAAAATCCTGCTTGCTGTCAATCACTGTTACCTCATGACATTTACTAAGCTTGCCTGCAGCAGTAAGACCTGCGAAATTAGCGCCAATAATTATAATGCGGGACTTTTTTCGATTTAGATTCAAACGGAGGTTCCTAGAATAGTTAAAGGCAGAAATTAATCATAGTCAGGCTTATAGTTTACACTAACAGTTAAACTAAGGTTTAATAAACTTGGCAAGGCTTACTCAAGCTTAACCAGCGGTCCATTTATTCATGGCTGCAAAGTACCTTTTGCTCTGCGAACACTCTCTAGAAATCGATAAACTGCCCTTGTGTGTTCAGGCGTTGGCGGAGCATGCGCAATATCATAGGCGTGTTGGCCACTTGGCAGTTCCGCAAATATGACTTTATTTGTTGATGTTTGATTGAGAGTTTCTGCAAATGCCTTTGCACTTTCGAAATCAGCAAGCATATCGTGGCGCCCATGCAATATTAGCATTGGTGGTGCTTGTGAATGAATTTGGCCGATCGGCGATACTTGGTCCCAGAGCGCTTCGTGCATTTCTGGTGACCCAGGCATAACTAGTCTGGTCAAGAATGTTTGGAGTTCATCGATCCCTTCGTTAAATGCGCCACTGCGCTTGCAAAAATCATAAACGCCGTAAACCGGCACGCATGCATCAACAGCGCAATCAGCTTGTTCGAATCCGGGTTTCAAGGATTCATCGGCAGATGCCAAGCCCGCAAGCGCAACTAGGTGACCGCCTGCGGAACCTCCAGTCAAAGCAACGAAACTAGGATCACCATTATAGGTTTCTATGTTGGCCTTGACCCAAGAGACGGCAAGTAAAACATCCTGGATCATAGCTGGCATTTTATTTCGAGGCCCAAGTCGATAATTCACGTCGACAACAAGCCAACCTTTTGACGCCATATGGCCAATGAGTGGCTGCGCCTGCTGATGTTTTCGGCCAACAACCCATCCTCCTCCGTGTGCATGAATAAGGACAGGCATTGGCAACAAAGGCTTCGCTTTTGGTATATAAATATCGAGTTGGTTTTTACGACCTGATGGCCCGTACGAGATGTTCTTTAAGCGTTTAACATCCCGCCTAGGTAGTTGAAAGGGAAATAATGAACCTTTTAAAAAGCGTCCGATAGATGCGCCTTGCCCGTCTGGCTCGACTTGAGAAAGCATTTGGCTTCCCTGCCATGAACGCAACATTGTCAGGGTGAAGAGGGCTAGCGTGAGGATATTAATTATTACAATTAAAGGTGATAATTGAACTCTGGAAAGAGCGAAAAATAGCGAGCCTATCGTCAATATTAAAAGCGGCAAAGCTAAGATTTGACCTAGCAGGCTCCAGCCAAAGTAAATGAATGATAAATGGCGTACCTTGCGAGGAAGCTCAGAATGTATTGCACCTGCGAAAGCCACAGCAAATAAGCTTACTGCCAGAAAGATATGCAGAACATGAATCATAATTGCCCTAATCGTTTACTACGATAGTAAGTAATGTTCGAAAGTTCGATATTTAATGAATAAGAGATTGTAGCATTTTATGATCATATTTTGATGATGCGACCACGCTATGCAAAACAAAAATATCGGTGAGGTGCGGTTGCCTGTGTTGTTAGATAAAGGAATATAATGCAAGATGTCCTTAAGCAATTCACCGCTGTTGAAAGGAAGCCTTATGCGATCAACGAATAATTTTTTAGAGCAACCTTGGGTTACTGCTGTAATAGCACTTGCACAAGCTTTTGTACTGCACTTTTTATATATTACGGTAGAAGAAAGTCGGGCTTTTGCGCAATACCCCGAATATTTGAACGCCCTTGCCGGTTTTGTTATCGCGTTTCCGCTAATATTTCTTTTTATTAAAAGAAACGCTAATCCTAGACATATTCTATACATCTCATTGAGCGTCGCCTTGGTAATAGCATTGTGCGGCTATTATGCTGGCCTGCAATCTAAGCCGATTGATAAACTGGCAACCTCCAGTATTACTTTTGTTTTTATATTGTGCAGCCTTATCATCGCTTTTAAAGCTGTTATATATGCGCAACTCTATGTAGCGAATAAGCCTTACACATTTGGCAATTTGTATCAAAACTCCTGGCGGACTTTTATCGTTGGTTTAGAGGCGTGGATTTTTACTTGGCTATTGTTTGGCATTTTATTTTTGGGCGCGGCGCTTTTTGAAATCATAGGGATAACCCTTTTTAGTGACTTATTAAACGAATCCTACATCACAATTCCCATTTTTACTTTGAGCTTTTCGTTTGCCATAAACTACTTTCAATCAAGTGAAAAAGTGGCTGACACCATCGCTACAGTCCTGCAGGGCATAATAAAGTTTGCGCTTCCTCTGATAGTGCTCATCATTATTGGCTTTGCGTTAAGTATAATATTTACTGGCATCGGCACGCTTTGGGAAGATGGGCCAGGCTCTTCACTAATACTGTGGTTGCAGGCCTTAGCTTTATTTTTTGTCAATACTGTATACATGGGCACGCAAAAGGAAACGCCATATAAGCCATGGTTACACACCTTAATACTTATTGGCATCGCGTTTTTACCCATTTACTCAATGCTCGCTACTTATGGTTTATGGTTACGTATTGACCAATACGGCTTAACGCCTGCTCGCGGCTTTGGTATGTTGGTCAATTTACTCATCAGTGCTTTTAGCTTCAGCTATCTTGTGGCTATTATCAAAGCGAAAACCAATTGGTTTCTCATCAAAAATAAAATCAATGTGGTATTAGGTATTGCGGTAGTTGTTGTGTGCATTTTGCTTAATACACCTTTGTTAAGTATGCAGGTTTTGTCTACTCACAGCCAAATGACCCGTTTAGATTTGTCTAAGGCATTATCTAATGTGGAGATGGGTTTCTTTAAAAACAATCTGGGGGCATCTGGTTATAAGGCCCTTGAAAGTATAAGAGACCGAATGCTAGCGCTGGATATTAGTTACGACAAACGATTTAAAGATGTTTTCGTTAACTATCGTTATTCGAGAGACTTTGCGCCCGATGCAGAAACTCAGAACCTCGATAAATCTTACAAAACGGTTCCGGCAAATATACAAGTGCCAAGTATGATTATAGAAGCGACCTTTGATGATAACTATAATGGCCAAGACGTTGTGTTTATCCAAATAGATCTTAATGGCGACGCTATCGACGATTATATTTCTTTGATTGATGCATCATATGGTGAACTGGCATTTATATGGACCTTCAGTAATGATACGTGGAGCAGAAATAGTGCAGCTATTATTGAGGCTTCAGATAGTCTTGATATTGACCAGTTTTTTATAGACCCGAATTTACTTCCAGTTAACGTTGAAGAACCACAATTTAAGCAATTGAGAATTGGCGACGCGGTCATTTATGTAAGGCCAAAGATGAATAAAAAATAGCGGTAGCACTGTCTAATTTTAGCATTTTGACACACGGCTAAACTGCCCTTACAACACTTGAGCTTGTTGATACACTAAAGGTCATCAACTTGAAACATCCTTCGTCATGCTCGCGGAGGCGAGTACCTCCATCATTACACTCAGAGTCCAGCAAAGCCTACTTTTTTTTAAACTTACCAGTGTACGTGGGAGGTCACCGCCTTCGCGGTGATGACCTAGGTTGTTTTAGTGTAGTGCGAACAACGTAAACAGGCCGCTTATGCCGTGCAAGCGACAGTCAGCCAAGAGGGCTAAATTGCTGCTTTAGAGTATTGAAGTCGAAAAATCCGCTAATCGCAGGCATTGCAGTCAGAGGAAATAACTATAAGGTCATGAAAGTATAAGTCTCAAATCACCTTTTCTAACCACACGAGATATTTCAATAAAATCGTGGCGCTCAATGAAATAAATAGAATACGTTTTGAATACTGCGCGTCTATATGATGGACGAATTTCTTCAACTGCTTGAAAGTGATTTGGACTACTAGAGATTTTTTCGAACATACTACTAAGTTCATGATAAAAGGCTAGTGCTGTATCTACGCCAAAATGCTCAATACCATAATTAAAAATATCAACTAAGTCATCATCGGCTTTTTGCGTTAATTTATAATTTGCCACTTATCGACCTGCTGGCAAGAACCTCGGCCATAATATCTGCTGGAGTGCGTTGTGACAGGCCACTATACTCGGCAGCAATTAGTGCTTCGCGAATAAAGTTTACTTCTTCATGCCTTGCCTGTTCTTTTCGAATAAGATCTCTAAGCAACTCACTATCACTTGCATATTTACCCACAGACAACTGGGATTGTAGCCATTCGTTCTGCTGTTCAGTCAGCGTGATACTCTTTTTTACCATACCCATAATATTTACCTTGGAGCATAAAGTAGGATTAAATACTACCATTAGGAATGAGTATTGCAAAGTGCTTAAACGGAAATAACGGCGAAGATATGGTTCTTCGTCTAAGCCCTAGAGGTAAACATCATGTATCAAATAGCAATTTACACAAAGAAAGCGAGAGAGTATGTGTCCAAGCTTATTGGACAAGATAATCTCACGCATAGTGATTTTCTATTCCCTGTTAAGCCGATCGACGTTAAAACTTATTATAGTAGACCATCTTTTTCCAATTGATTGGCATGGTCAACCAGAGTTTGCTTTATGCTACGGTACTCAATGCCTAAATCTTTTTGACTGTAACTGTTGTCAAACGCCAATGGGTAACCGATATTATTTTTAACAAACTTTCGAGTTAAGCCCGCCATAGGAGCAACCAGCCAAACCAACCATTTAGGAAGCATTTTACTTGGTAATGGGTATTTACTGCCGAATTCTTCACGTAAGGCACTCGCCATTTCTAATACCGAAGGGCTCTGTGCTACCAAGATATGTCTTCCCGTTGCTCCCGATCGAAACGCTGCTTGCACATGAGCATTTGCAACGTCTCTTACATCTACAAGACCAAAAGCTAAATCAGGCGCACCTGTTTTATATTGACCTTTCAACAGACCCCTCATGAAATCAATACTGGTAGAGTCTTTACGGTTGGTTAATGACGGCCCCATTATGAAACCAGGGTTAATCACCACTAAGTCCCAACGGGTTTGTTCACCGTTCATTTTCCAAGCAAGCTTTTCAGCCAAGGTCTTAGAGAGTGAATAGGGCTGATGGTCAACACTGCTGGTCGTATTCCAGTGCGCTTCCGTAAATATACCTTGCTGCGTGTCTAATAAATCACATGAATCGCCATAGATAGAAACCACACTGCTGGTAAGCACTACTCGTTTTACTGTGTCGGTTTTTTCGACTTGTGCCAATACATTACGAGTACCTTCTTCGGCAGGTTTAATCAGCTGCTGTTGTGGGTCTTTAATACCTGAAATGACAAACGGTGAGGCCATGTGAATAACGGTGTCACAGCCGGTCATAGCTTCTGCAAAGCTACCCTCGGTTAGTAGATCAGCATTGAACAACGTCAGCGTACCAGAGGCTTTTTCGGCAATATCAAGCAAGTGTTGATGTTTCTGCTGGGCATTAACATCGCGCACCGTGGCATGAACCGTTTGGCCTTGCTCAAGTAGCTGCTTTATTGCCCAAGATGCTAAGTAACCTGTAGCACCAGTGACCAATATTGTTTGTGTTTGTTCAGTGCTCATACTTTATCCTTTTGAGTTCTAAGTTTCTTAATATCGAAATGAATATAATAAAAACCGAAGTCTAACCTTTTATTGGGCATTACCGTAATTAATTGCAATTACGGATCATAATAGACCGGACTAGAAGAAGAGGAGTATAGGTACAGGTAAAACGTCATTTTTCGTATTCAGGTGACTGAGTTACCTTTGTATCACTACGGTAACTTCAATGCTTGGAACAACTGGAAATTAACGATCGCTGATCGCGTATTTTCACCTTCATTATGAGGAAGCGTTTAGTCCGCTTTGGGTTCACCAGTCCTTTTACAATACATTGGCGAAGGTTGGCAGAGCGCTCTAATGGGACTAAATTCATCTAAACTGCTACGTCGGCTTCAGCTCCCCATTGCCGTGATACAATAAACTTCTGTTAAATGGTGCTTGAACGGCCGAAACTCCTCTTAAATACATGTTTGACGACAGTCGGCTAACTGCCCAAACTAATGGAATGGTCGCCTCCCTTCCCAAACTAGAAACGTAATGGCAAAGTGGTGAGGCTTAACCTTATTAAAAGATGGTTTTAATATCAGCGAAGCAGACCTTTCGTCAATTTGTTGATACCGGCGGTGTGCAATTAGTTTAAAACTTGCTGCATGCTTTCTACTTTGCGTTGCTCACTAGCAATATAGCTTATCCAACTTTGTGCATGCTTAATTGACTTCTCGTAATTTTTAGCTTGTTCGCATGCTTCAATGGCTTTTTTATATTCCTTCATTTTGAAGCGAGCCATTCCCATCAACAACCAGGCTTCCCCTTCAAGCTTCTCGCTTAGCCCTTTTTCAAAACCTAAGGTAAGTGTTTTTTCAGCATCTTTCCACTGCGCCATATCAAAATGCAAGTAGGCTTTTTGCAGGTAATTATCACCGTTCTGCGATAATTTAGCGGCCTGATCCAGCGTCGAAATAGCTTTTTCTCGCTCTGCTGCATATCGCCATGCTTGTGCTAGCATCTCAAAATTAGAGGCCGTGGCCTCTAACTGCCCTTTTTCCAGCGCTTTTTCTAACACCATCGCACCTTTGTACGGGTTTTTTTCAGACAAATATAAACTAGCTAGATTTCGCAGCTGTGAACCAGCGATAATGCGACCATCCTCATATAGAGATTCCATTAACACCGTTTGTTTATCAAGCCTGTCCAATTGACCATATACCGAGGCTAGATAAAGCATATAACTTGTTTTGGGATAGTACTTGATAAGTTCTTCTAAAACACCGCGCATATCGTCCATTTGTCCAAGTTCAAAATGGATAGCATTTAGTAACAAAAGTAGGTTCTCTTTTGGCGTTATTTGCATCTGTAGCGACAATTCTCTTCCTTTAGTTGCCGCATCTAAGGCCTTATTCCAGTCTTCCAGTTTGTAATTTGCCTGTGCCAACAGCGTATAATCAATAGGTTTAATTGTTTCACCTGCCGTTTCGATAATTTGCTCGCAGAAATATCGGGCTTGCCCGAAGTTCTCGAGCACCAGATTTAGTTGTGCTAGTGTTTTAAGCGTTTGAATACTTAAAGATAATGGCATATCACCAGCGGAATCTAAAACTTGCTCAAAGGAGTCAATAGCGCTGTTTAAGTCGTTTTTTCGATAGTGAATTGAGCCCATCAATGAATAAATTTGGGCTTTTTCATACTTTGAAGATCGCTTCTTAATAAGTTGTGCCAAAATCAATAGCGCTTCGCTATATTCTTTCTCTTCAACTAATAGATTTGCTTTTTCCATTGCTTTGAAAACTTTTAAACTAATAGCATAGGATTTTTCTGCTGCTTTGAGATTAGCAGCAGGTGAGCAAACTAGCATGCAAAATACAATCAATATACTTACCCATTTCATTCTATTACTCCTCGATCAGCAAGGGTGTATTCAAATCGGTTACGAACTTGAGGTACTTCGATTGCTTCACCATTGACGATCCTAGGTTTGTACTTAAACTTTCTTGCAGCGTTAATCGATGCTCTGGCAAATACTTGTGGGCATATATCAGGCACAATGCTCAGATCTTTAGTCTTTCCAGAAGCACTCACCGTGAATTCTACAGTGCAATTTCCTTCTATTCCTTCTATCGCAGCCTTTATAGGATAGGCTGGGGCTACTTTTACGATAGGTAAATACTCACCATCCCCAGTGCCGATTACGCCACCAATATCGACTCCCATATCCGTATTAACGGTGGGAATTGATATCGCTAAGCTGGCGTCGCTGAGATTGCTTTGATCAGCCTGAGGGGCTGGCGGTGCAGGTGGCGTTTCTTGAGTTTTTGGGCGCTGTGGCTTAGGCTTTTTGCGCTGAGAATTTTCCTCGCGCTTTACCCGAACAAAATCCAAAATACTTGCCCGAGAACTATCCCTTAACTCTTGCTGACTGGCTTCAATTAGTACATTCATAAATAAGGTCAATGCGCCAGCGATGACGACTCCAACTAAAGAAGCAATACCCAGCCTGAGCCAGAAGTATCCATCATTGAATTCCATTGTATGGATTAAATGGGAATTTCTCATAATCTAGGTTCTGTCTGCAGCCAAAGCGATGTCATATACGCCGGCTTTACGTGACGCGTCCATAACGTTAACCAATATTTCGTTTCGAGACATTTTATCTGCTTGTATTACCACTATCCCTTTCGGGTTTTCAGCATGCAAGCGTTCAATGTTGGGTCTAAGCGCACGCAAGTCGACCTCTCTGCGATTGATCCATACTTTATTATTGGCATCTATTGCTATCAAAATATTGGCTTTTTCTTGAACCACTGTTGTCGATGCTTTTGGAGCATCGACTTCTATACCCGAAAGCTTGACAAAGGTAGCGGTGACAATGAAAAAAATCAGCATGATAAAAACAACATCCAGCATAGGAGTAATGTCGACACTTGCATCTTGTTCCTGAGTTTGATGAAAAACGAATCTACGCATGTGAAGTTTCCTTTAATTTATTTACAGACAAGTTTTCTTGAAATCGTAACTTCAGGGCTTTCGCTTTATCGATTAAATAATTGCTGATCATCAGTCCCGAAATAGCAACTACCATGCCTGCCATGGTTGATACTGTTGCTTTAGAGACTCCTCCTGCAGTTGTTCTGGCACTATTGTTACCCGTCACTGCCAATGCATCAAAAATTTCCAACATGCCCATTACCGTTCCTAGCAAACCAAGCAAGGGACAGATCTTCACTATGGTGCTGATAAGCTGAAGATTTCGCGACATCTCTCTGTTGACCCGACTGACCAATAGCTGTCTGAATTGCGCCGTATGCCAGTCTGACATTCCATCACGTTGTTGCCATAAGCTGACTAGCAGTTTTTGCTTACGTGGAAATACCACCATAAGAAAAACCAGTCGTTCCAAAATCAATCCCCACATAACCGCCGCCATCACAATGATGAGAAGGAGAATATCGCCACCTAATTCAAGCATATCGCCAAACCAAGGAAACAAATTATCTATCCATGCAAACATGATTGACTCCTATGTGTCCGAAGCACGAAGCGCTATCAAGGCGACGGCTTCTTGCTCGATGATTTGTGTGATTTTGGTTGCCTTGCTGTTGACTAAGTTGTGTAGCAATAGAGTAGGAATGGCGACTACCAGACCCAGCACGGTTGTTACTAAGGCTTGTGAGATCCCACCAGCCATTAATTTTGGGTCACCTGCGCCAAACAAGGTAATTGCCTGAAATGTGATAATCATTCCTGTAACCGTACCCAAAAGGCCTAATAATGGTGCTACCGCCGCGCTTATTTTTAAAAATGATAAGCCTCGATTAATAGGCGGGATTTCACGAAGTACTGCCTCTCCTAATTTAATTTCCAGTTGTTCTAAGTTTTCTTTTTTGTTGTCTTGATAGACCTGTATTATCCGCCCAAGCGGATTATTGCTCGGCTTATTAAGATGAGTTAACTGATTACTAATATTACGGTCCATTAATAATAAGTAGATAAAACGTCCGATTGCTAGCAACACGACTACTACGCCCAAAGAGACAATAACGTACCCTATTACTCCCCCTTGCTGCACCCGCTCGATAAGATTTGGAGTTGCCCCCATGAGAGAAATTAATTGGCCGCGAATAGGATCAATAGTAAAAGGAATAACGTCCCCGGAGCTTGCTGCAATTTCCTCTGCACCTACCATATAGCGAGCCGAGGGCTGCCTTGGAAACTCTACAATGCGGCCGGTTTCAGCAATACGTTGAATGTACTTTTCATCCGAAATAAGATTAAAAGTGCCGACTCGAATAAGATCTGTTTCTATTTCCTGACCATTTTGCAAAAGTACAGTTTGTGTAGACTGCACGATTTTTCCAGATTCGGTCATCTCACGCTGAAGTTCGAACCATAGTGCTTCAATCTCCTTAACAGAAGGCAACTCAGTAACCTGGCCCATTTTCTCCGAAAAAGCGTTAAGGCGTTGTGAGCGCTCGGGATAATGTAATTGAATTAGGGAGTTATCAAACTGACCTTGGGTATCATTAGATACTAACTGCAATACCCCAAACAACTCTTTTAGTGACCCTAATCGTTCAGTAAGCCTCTGTTGTGAAACAGTAATTTGTTGCTCATTCACTTCAAATCCTTGCTCATTTTTTAGGCTTAGCGCTTCAGCCTTAGCGCGATCATTCTTAATCTGGCGTAGCATAGACTGTTGCTGTTCCCGATTTTCTGAGAACGCTTTAATACGGTTTTGATTAAGTTCTTGATCTTGTCGGTTTCCTTGCTTTACTTGCTCTAACAATTCATCCACTGAAAGCGGTTTTTGTTGTTGTGCTAAGCCTGTCATACTGCAGCAAGACAGGATTATAGTGACAATAATTGGGTAAAAAGCGTTACTTGAGTTAGTCATTAGCGCACCTCAATATTTGCCAGGATAGGCATTGTGATGAGTTCAGGGGAAATTTCTTCGCGCGCGATTTTTAAACCTTTGGTAATATGCCGTTTGTACTGGCGCTCAGTTAACGGCTGCCAAATTTTACTACCATTATTCCAGAAACCTACACGGTCACCAGCAAGATCTCTATACATCAAACCAATTCTGCCAATGCGCAAAAAGTCCACGGCAAACTGCTCGCCACTTAAATTGACACGGCCCTTGTAGGATTCAATGGTATAGCCAAATTCATTCTCTATCTGATACGCTTCAAATACGCGTCGTGTTTTCTAAGAAGTGGTGTATTCAGTCTTGTTTAGTAAATCTTTTAGATCATCAACGCGTGCAACACGTTCGCTTTTTAAGAAGGGTAAATCAACTGCTACAAAGCTGTCTAGTGCGTTAACCATCCTAACTAACAACGGCATTATTTGTCTTTCAATTAGCGTAACATTGTTGATAGATGTATTTATTTTACCAATTTGGGCTTGCTGATCATCTAATTGCCGTTGAAGCATAGCGTTATACATATTGAGGCTATCAAGTAATTGAAGTTCATCCTGAAACTCTTTTTCCATGACTTGAATTTTTTCTAAGGTATTGTCGATAGTCTGCTGCGATTCCTGGTTCTGTTTTAACCGCTCTAATCCCTCATCGACCAATTGTTGTGTTTGTTCCTGCCCCCAAGTATTACTCGCGATACCCAGCAGTATGACTAATAACGCCAATCGCAGATTTAACATATGCCCTCTTTTATTTACAGTGACTTGTTAATTTATTAATACGCCAAGCAGGGTGGGATAATCTAGTCAAGATTGCTCATATCTTGTTTTAGATCATTTTTTTGGCAGATTTACAGAGTAAAAACGTAAGAGACGATTAATGTATAAATCTGCTATTGCCAAGCGAATTTATTTTGGCTTGATGACTTTATGGCAATGTGGGCAGGTTTTGACGCTATTATTTGATTTGGCGTCGGCTTGCTTTTGTAGCGTGGTAAAAAGGATTTCAGCTTCTTGCTTGTCGAGTCGCAGCGAGCGCCTGACGTGTTCAAGCTTTTCTAAATCAGCAAGGGCTAAGTGACCTTGCGCTAACATATCCATAACGCTGGCGCGGAATTTATCGCGGCGCATTGACATTTGTTCAGTAAAACTTGACGCTAGAATACCGGCAGGCAAAGCAAATAATGCGACACCGATGAGAATAAACATACCGGCAAAGAATTGGCCAGCTGGCGTGATCGGCGAGACGTCACCGTAGCCCACTGTACTTAAGGTTACTACTGACCACCACAAAGCCGCGGGAATAGAGCCAAAATGCTCTGGCTGAGCTGCACGCTCAAGGTGATACATCACCGTTGCCGCCACCACCATGACAATCATTAACATTCCCAAAGCTGCAACAATGACTCTATACTCACGAGCGATCACCACTTGCAAAGTCTGCATAGCCACTGAATAACGCCCAAGTTTCATCATGCGCACTAAGCGGAACAACCTCAGAACACGCAAGTCTAAGCCTATAAACATACTTAAATAAAACGGTAAAATAGCTAAAAGATCGACAATCGACATGGGTCTGAGCATAAAATGCAAACGTGGGCCAAATGCCGATGCATGCAGACTTGCTTGATTATTGTCTAAGGTACACGTCCATATTCTAGCAACATACTCAATGGTAAATACCGTCACTGAGAACACTTCAAAAACAAAAAATTGCGCTTGGTATTGCTGATGAAGTGCCGGCATAGTTTCCAACATAACAGTGACCACGTTAGTAATAATCAAGATTATTAAAAACCAATCAAACCAACGCCCCTTATGGTTGTCTTCACCGTAGGGTTGTAAAGTATCAAAAACATTTTGCTTAAAATTATTACTAGTCATCCACTCCACGCTAATCTAAGTTTGGATATTCGGGAAAAAAGAAGCTGGCAAAATTATTCAAAGGTGCTCGCTTAAGCAGCTTTACGCCATCAGGCTGACCTTGGCGTATAGAAAGAATAGATGCAATATCTGCAGGATGCAACAGGTATGGTATTGAACGTGACAGCATATTAGGCTTGTTATGCTAAGCCCTACTGTTTAATTATTGGTCTTTTTTGGATAAGTTGTTGACTTGACGCAAGTCTTAAATAAATAGCTAGACCTATACTGTATCTAATGACGTTAACAAGGGACGGCAAATGGGACAGTTTTTTGAAAAAGATAGCTTTTCGCTTACTGACCATAAAGAGTTTAGTGTAAGACTGCATGAACAAATCGAAACTCTGAAACATCTACTTAAACAGCCTCAATTTTCGCAAGGAGATGCAACGTTTGGTGCCGAGCTTGAGATGTATTTATTAGACAAAGATTGTCTACCGACGCCGCGCAACAGAAAACTCTTATCTATAATGAACCACCCATTACTTACCGAGGAGCTAAACAAGTTTAATATTGAGTTTAATTTATCACCGGTGCCAGCAAAAGGTGCTCCATTTACGGCGATGACCAATGAAATTAGCCCGTTTTTGAGTAAACTCAAAAAGGCCGCAGGCAACATCGATACTCAAATTGCCACCATTGGTATTTTACCTACCTTAAGCAGTGCACATTTGCATAAAAGTTACATGACGGATTTACCGAGATATAGAGCAATAACAAAGGAATTGAGTTCTCTTAAAGGAGAGCCATTTATAGTTGATATAAATGGTAAGGATACCCTCAAAATGCAATCTGATGAAGTTACCTTAGAGGGCGCAAATACCTCTTTTCAAGTACATTTCAAAGTACCTGCGGAACGCTTTGCTGATTTATACAATGCAGTCCAATTAAGCACCCCCTTGGTGCTTGCTCTTGCAGGAAATTCACCCATATTCCTGGGTCGAAGCCTATGGCATGAAACCCGTATCGCCTTATTTAAGCAATCTATAGATAGTCGTGTTCAAGGGCTGACCAAATGGCGTCAACCTGCGCGAGTTTGTTTTGGTCACGGCTGGGTTAGACATGGCGCCTGGGAGCTATTTGCCGAAAGTGTTGCATTGTACCGACCCATTGCACCTTACGTCTCGCCTAAGCAAAATAGCTTTGACGAACTAAATTTGCATCATGGCACTATTTGGTCTTGGAACCGTGCGGTATTTGAACCAAACCATGGTGGTCATTTGCGCATAGAGTATAGAGCGCTTCCAGCAGGGCCTACTATTATAGATATGATGGCCAATGCTGCGCTTGGTATAGGCTTAACTCAAACCTTGTCGCATCAAATGCCAGAACTACTAGCAAAAATGCCCTTTGAATACGCGCATTATAATTTTTACCGAGCGGCCCAAGATGGTTTAGACGCAAAAATATTGTGGCCGACTGCAGGTCAAAACTCCTTAAAAGAACACAACATTAGTGACATCATTAATCAAGTATTACCCTTGGCAAGTGATGGATTGCAGGAGCTAGGCGTGAATAACGAGGAAATTGATAGGCTAATGCAGGTCATAGAGCACAGACTAGCAACTAAACAAACGGGATCGATTTGGCAGCTCAAACATTTACAAAAGCTCGAAGATAAAATGGATAAGCCTGCAGCTTTGAAGCAATTAATGGTCGACTACATGGTGCATTCAAATTCAGGTACACCAGTTTCAAAGTGGCTTCTTTAATTCTATCTATAAACTAAATCAATTAGGAATTAAGTGAAATAATGAGCAGCATTAAACTAACGCATATTCACAAGCTATTACCTGCACAAGTTGGAGAAACACTTTATCAGTTTTTAAACTATTTAAGTGGGCCCACAGTCATTCACGTAAAAGGCGAAGAAAGCAGCCGCTGCAGAGTTGTTGTCACTTTATTACATGGCAATGAACCCTCTGGATTAAAAGCTATCCATCAATTGTTACTAAGCCAGTTTAAGCCTGCGGTAGACACCAAATTCATTATAGCTTCGGTGGTTGCTGCACGCACAGAACCCGTCTTTGAATATAGAATGCTGCCAGGTCAAAAAGATTTAAATCGATGCTTTGGCAATCATAAACGAGATTTACAAAGCTTGCTTGCCAGTGCGATAAAAGACGAGGTACAGACGTACCAAGCTGAGGCCATTATCGACCTGCACAACACATCAGGTAGTGGCCCTGCGTTTAGTGTTTCAGTGAGTAATTCAGAGCAACATCTAGCAATGGCGGCGCACTTTACGCATCGAATGATAGTTACTGACTTGCGTTTAGGTTCAATAATGGAGCAGCGCTTGGCGTGTCCGATAATAACGGTAGAAGCTGGTGGCGCATATGATGACGACGCAGATCTAACTGCACTTGAGGGTATCAAGTCGTTCTTATCAGCAAACGATGTATTTAAACAAACACAAGATATAGAACAGTTGCATAATCCAAGACGATTGGAGCTAAACCCTAGCGGCAGTATTGCGTATGCGCAACTACCAGTAAAAGGTGCAAGTTTAACTATGCGCCAAGATATCGAAAGGCTTAATTTTGGCACCACTAAAGCAAATCAATTATTAGGTTGGTTGCCTGACAATAACCTAGATACCTTGCAACTAGACAACGCTGATTTTAATGTAAGCGATTACTTTGTGGTGGAAAGTTCAGATCAAGAAGGCTACCAATTGAAAACAAAATGTACGCTCACTTTATTTATGGTGACAACCCGCGCAGATATCGCCAGTTCTGATTGCTTATTTTATTTTATAAAACCATAAATTTATTGTCGCTAAGATAAGGCCAACATGCTCTTCCTCAAGCAGTCGTCTTGTTTTAATTATTTGAGCTCAAAGTGGTCACGATACTCTTTTGGCGTTTGTTTAAAATGCTTTTTAAAAACCGCGTACATATATTCCATGATATCGCCAATATACAGTTACCGGTGTTTATTGACACAAATCTACTCTGTTGCATAGATCAGGCTTATGTTCTATTTTACCTATACTCCAACCATTTTATAATGCAATTAGATAGCATCTAGCTTGCTTACTTTGCGGCATAGATAAAACGTTTTGTTATCAATATAAGAGTAAGATTTTATATGATTGAATTTTGGCGAAAGTTAAGTTTTGGCAGAACCTTAAGTAGAATATCTAGGTACAACAAAAAACCAGATTGGCAGGCAAAGCGAATAGAATTAGCCGATGTCGCTGAGAAAATACCTAATGGTAGTAATATTACTATTGGAAGCACTTCAGCTACAGCCCATGCCACCCTTGCTGCAATCGTCAAGGATAAGCATCTAGTAGACATCAATATCCTGCAATTCATTGTTGGTGGAGAGCTGCCTCACCTCGAAGAGCATCCTAATCGTTTTCGAACAACAACGAATTTTGCTTTTGACAAAGCTTTGCAAAAAATACGGCAAGGCATTACGGACTATGTGCCGGTTTCCGCCTCAAAAGTTAATCGTTTATTCGTTGAGCGACTCGTACCGGTTGATATTGCTATTATCAAAGTCACTCCACCTAACAAGCAGGGAATGTGCTGCTTAGGTATGGGTGTTGATTTTGCAAGAGAATCGATCGCGGCAGCCAAATTAGTCATTGCAGAAGTATCTGAATATATGCCTTGGACGAACGGAGATTCATTGATACATACTGACGACATCGATTGGTGGGTTAAACATAATGTTCGCCTCCTGACGGCAGATGAACTGTTCCCAAACCTGAATAAAAATGTACTTTCAGCCCCAGTGCTTGCCAAAATAGCTGAGAATGTCATAAGTGAAATACCCGATGGAGCCACTCTTAAATTTGATTTAAATATGGCGGTTAATCAACTTGTACCGTTCTTAAAAGTCAAAAAAGATTTAGGCTTACACACGGATTTGTTGACCGATGAACTGCTGCAACTTATCAAATCAGGCGTGATCAACAATACTAAAAAAAATATTCAGCGCGGCAAAACTGTGGTCAGTCATGCTAGTGGCGGAAATGCATTATTTCGCTATATTCATCGTAATCCGGAAGTTGAGTTTCAATCCCTTTATAAAATTAATCGCATCGACCTGATTGCTCAACAAGATAATCTCATTGCAATTATTGGGGGTCTTAAAGTTGATATAAGCGGGCAAGTGGCTGTTGACTCAGTTGGGAGCCGATTTTATACAGGTATTGGCAGCTCAGACGACTCTATTCGTGGGGCTGGATATTCAAAAGGAGGCAAGCCGATTGTGGTGCTGCCATCTACTAGCGTGAATGGTAATTCAAATATCTTGTTTGCTCTACCAAAGGGTACGGGCGTAACTATTACTCGGCAAGATGTTCACTACGTTATAACTGAATATGGCACTGCATTTTTATTCGGCAAAAGCATTCGCGAACGCTGCTTAGCGTTAATCGATATAGCTCACCCTGACTGCCGCAAGCATTTATTAGAACAAGCCAAGGATAATTTTTACATTCATTCTGAGCAATCCGGGAATTCATACATATCGGCTTACCCTAAAATACTAGAATGTACACATCAGACTAAGCAAGACAAAAAGGTATTCATGAGGCCAATCAAAGCTTTAGATGAAGATCGCTTAAGGGATTTTTTCCACAAATTGTCGGATCAGAATGTATACATGCGTTATTTCAGTCATGTACGTTCATTGCCGCAAAAGGTCCTAAAACAGTATTCCGACATCGATTATGCTAAAGATATGGCGCTGGTTGTTCTTTATCCCCCGGAAAGCACGCAACAAGAAATCATTGGAATTGGCCAGTGGTTTATCGACCAACATGATCGAGTGCCTGAGCTCGCGTTTCAAGTTCGTGACGATTGGCAAGGGCAAGGCCTTGGCAATTTTGTGTTTTCGCGGCTAATTGAAGTTGCTAAATCGTATGAAATTCGACAATTGAAGGCTGATGTTCTGGCAAGCAACAGTGCAATGAATCGCATATTTGAAACATCGGGCATTCCTTATCATAGAAAAGCGGAGCTTGGTGTCTTTAGTTATGTTTTTGCTCTTGAGGTCTAAGCGTTATGCAGAGTTCTTGCAATAACCTTCCATACCTGAGGGTTAACTCCCAAACCCAAGTGTGAGCCTGTTACTTCAATATTATTAGCGTGTTTGTTGTAGGTATCAATAGAGGCTTGCCAGCCGACTACGCCATCCGTCTTACTATAAATCGAGGTAATAGCTTGCTTAAAACCAATACTATTACGTTCATGCACATCTAGTTCGAATGCGTCTACATCTATGTTGTTAGCCTTAACATATTGTCGGCCTACAGAAGTGAATTTAGGCCCACCAATAATCGGTGTGCCCATAGTAATAACCTCTCTAACAGATTCAGGGAATAGCCTCGCCGCTTCGCGAGTAATCACCCCGCCCAAACTCCACCCGATTAATGTGACCATATGCCCATCTAATTCAGCAGAAATTGACTCAGCTCTAGCGCCTAGTCTCAGCATGTCGGTGTTAACTTTACCCATATTACGACCCATTTCAGGGTAATACACCTTATAACCTAGATGTTTCAAATAGGCACCTAAAGGCCGCATTGACATATCGCTGGCCAGGTAACCTGGCACCAAAAGCACGGGCCTACCATCGCCTTTAGGTGCTTTCGATAATGAGCGAATATGCAAACCAAGCGAGGCAAATTCTAAAGGTGCTCTAGCCTCAAGCATGATGCTCAGTAAGCTGGGTTTGTCACATTGAGGTGGTAAAGCGCTATTAGTTTTCAAAAGTATCTCCGGTAGTTGCATATTAATACTCATCCGCAGCGTTCAAGATCATTGCCTTACTCATACGGGTACCTGAATGCCTTTACTAATGCCACGCCCGCACGGGCACGTGTGATTTGAGAGCAGGCGAAATGGCGCAAAATGGCACTTTAATAGATTGAGACACCAAACTAATGCTTCTCCATAAATATTTATGATAATGCTCGGATTGACATGTTTTTCATAACTAATTGAATTTTATGTTATAAATAAATTCTGCTAGTAAGGCACACGATTAACCAGTGAGTAACACTAACATAGCTTTTTTGATACACTAACTGGTATGACATCAGATGAGTGATGTTACTGCTGAAAATACTGTTTTAAAGGTATCTTAGTGAGTAACAAGCCCTAATATTTTAGTTCATATAAGTAAGCAATTTCATGCAAAAACTTTCTCAGACACAGTTCGACTTTATCATCATAGGCGCTGGTTCAGCTGGTGCGACTTTAGCCGCGCGCTTAACTGAAAACAGCCAGTTTAGTGTATGTTTGATCGAAGCTGGCGGTGAAGACAAAAACCCTTTTATTCATATTCCATTTGGTTTGGCTTTTCTTACTCGCATGACAAACTTGGGTTGGGAATATGATACTGAGCCGCAATCTCAATTAAATGACCGCAAGCTTTTTTGGCCGCGAGGAAAAGTATTAGGTGGCTCTAGTTCACTCAACGCTATGTGCTATATACGCGGTGTGCCTGAAGATTATGACAGATGGAGTGATATGGGCGCCAAAGGTTGGGATTGGAAAACAGTTTTACCTTACTTTAAAAAGTCTGAAAAGCAGCAGCATGGTGAGAGTGAAATGCACGGCGCAGACGGTTATTTGAGTGTTAGTGACTTGCGCCATACTAATCCGCTTTCTAGCGTTTTTGTTGATGCAGCTGAAGAAATTGGTCTTGCTAAAGTCACTGATTTCAATAGTTCTGAGCGAGAAGGCTTAGGTTTTTATCAGGTTACTCAAGAAAATGGGCAACGCTGTTCGACGGCTAAAGGTTATTTAAGGCCCGCATTGGCACGGCCAAATTTAACGGTATTTACCAAGGCTTTAGTTGAAAAAATTCAAATTGAAGATGGTGTGGCGACGGGCGTGAAATTGCAGCTCGATGGTCAATCTATTGAACTTACTGCGAGCAAAGAAGTGTTATTGTCTGCCGGTGCGATCAACTCACCACAAGTATTAATGTTGTCAGGTGTTGGACCGAAGGAGCACCTAACTGAAAATAGTATTGAATGCATAGTTGATTTGCCTGGGGTTGGACAAAACTTACAAGATCATCTTGACGCTATAGTTCAGCATCGCTGTAAAAATCATGATAGCTATTCTATTTCGTTGGCTCTTATTCCGCGTTATGTCAAAGCTGCGTTTAACTATATGTTTAAGCGCCAAGATCTTTTTACCAGCAATGTTGCTGAGGCGGGGGGTTTTGATAGAACACAGACTGCTGGGGATATTCCTGATATTCAATATCATTTTTTACCTGCAATTTTGCTTAATCATGGCCGCACTACGGCATTTGGTTATGGGTATGGAGTGCATGTATGCGGTCTTTATCCAAAGAGCCGTGGTGAAATCAAATTACGCTCGAATAAGCCAAACGACCCAGCCATGATCGATCCACATTACCTTGAACATGCTGACGATCAAAAAGTAATGATTGATGGCGTTCGCCGCGCGAGGAACATTCTTGCAGCGCCTTCGTTTGAAAAGTATAAGTCTTGGGAAATTGGTCCAGGACCAGATGCTCAAAGCGATGAGGAGATTTTGGCCTTTATCCGCAAGAAGTCAGAAACTATTTATCATCCTGTTGGCACCTGTAAAATGGGTGACATAAGCGATGTTATGACAGTTGTAGACTCAGAACTAAAAGTAAAAGATATCAAAGGCCTAAGAGTCGTCGATGCTTCTGTTATGCCTACACTTGTTGGCGGAAATACTAATGCCCCCACGATCATGATTGCAGAGCGGTGTGCGGACTTGATCAAGCAAGAATATAAATAAGATGTCGAGGGTTTAATCACCTAATTCTCTATGAAATTTAAGCCTGCTGAACAAAGCAGGCTTACTATTTACAAGCGCTAATACCTACACCTGCACAAGGAGTAACTCCACTGCAACGTTCAATCGATACCAACTTTTCTATACGTCGTTTTGGCACCTTTTACATGGCTTTTCAAGCACACATTCGATTCAAATTTCAGATATACAAGCGTTTTGCACCATGTTTGCTTTGCTAAGCAAGGTTTAGCTTGCGGAATATCTTTGTGATACATTTACCCTAGACATTTACACCAGTGATTTGAATACCATACACAATGAGGATTAATTAATGCGGCAATACGATATCGTTCTTTTTGGTGCCACTAGCTTTGTAGGTGAAATTTTAACTGGCTATCTGCTAGAAAAGTACCCGGTTGATGGTGAACTAAAGTGGGCCATTGCCGGCCGTTCAGAAAGTAAACTTGCTCAATTGAAAGCATCTTTTGGCACCGAAGCAGCCTCATTGCCTGTTATCGTAGCTGATACGAGTAACGAAGCCAGTATAGACGCACTAGTCGGCTCTACAAAAGTAATCATATCTACTGTTGGCCCGTATGCCTTATATGGCGAACCGGTGATAAAGTCTTGCGTTGGCCAAGGTACAGATTATTGTGATTTGACCGGAGAGCCGCAGTGGATCAAAAAAATGGTCGACCGTTATGAAGACGTAGCTAAAATTACCGGCGCTCGAATTGTACATAGCTGTGGTTTTGATTCAATACCATCAGATTTAGGTGTGCACTTTTTACAAGAAAAGGCGAAACAACGCTTTGGTCAATATTGTCGGACCGTGAAGATGCGCGTAAAAACTATGAAAGGTGCAGCCTCTGGCGGCACAGTGGCCAGTATGATGAACATGATCAAAGAAGCCACAAGAGACAAAGAGCTGCGTAAACTTTTAGTCAATCCTTATGCACTGTGTCCGCCTGACCATCCGTTTAAATCGAAGCAGACTGACTTAAAAACTCCTGCCTATGATAAAGATATGCAAGCTTGGGTTGCACCTTTTGTGATGGCGGCCATTAACATCAGAATAGTGCATCGCACAAACTCACTGCTGGGCAATGCATATGGTGAAGACTTCTTATATGACGAAGCCATGATCACGGGCAAAAATATTTTAGGTGGCGTTGGTGCAGCAGCCTTCTCCGTAGGAATGGGAAGCTTCATGCTCGCCGCTGTTATTCCTCCAAGCAGATGGCTAATGGAGAAAACTGTACTGCCGAAACCCGGCGAAGGACCGAGTCCTAAAGAGCAATTTGAAGGGCATTATGACCTGCGCTTTGTAGGCAAAACCGATGACGGACAAGAAATCCGTTGCAAAGTAACGGGCGATCGCGATCCAGGTTATGGCTCAACAGCCAAAATGCTCGGCCAAGCAGCGGTGTGTTTGGTGCAAGATATTACGAAGGAAGACAAAGCTGGTGGTTTCTGGACTCCTGCGAGTATATTTGGCGATAAAATTATTGACCGATTGGAGGAACACGCAGGCTTGAGTTTCTCAGAAGAGTTATTTTAAGGTAAGCGCAATAAATTGCGTAAGCTCATCGAGCTGATGAGTTTACGCAGAGCAGTCAGCTTTGACCAAGGCCAACCAAACGAAAGTACTCACGCCCTTAAAAATTAGTTCTAAAAAGTATTAGAGGCTACTTTCCTCAATAAGCTCTTTATGTTGCGGGAATTCATTTAACAACATCATATGGCATTGTTGTTTTGAATTGTGGCCAGTTAGCAACGATGTTATCGACAACTTTACTGCCTACTAAGTACGCTGACTCAACAGATGAACGCATGCCGGCAAAACCATTATCTCCACTTTCTAACTCTAGGTTTTCTAATGCTGTTAGCCCTGGCGGTTGCATTGAATAGTTACTGGCTGTTCTGAGCACCATAAAGCGAGATTTATCGACTTTTTTTGCCTTGTCCAAGTAAATCATTGATTGATAACTGCCGGTGTCTTCCATGCCTGAGGTAACAAAATTTCCTTTTCCTCCGGTCCAATAGTTACTCCAACTATTCGCCCACTGAGTTAACAACTCACCATGCCAGAATGTAGAAGCTGCCATATGATCGCCTTTTAAAACAAACGGCAGTTTTTGGGCATTAGGGAAGCCTACATATTTGGCCCTAAGTGCTTGCATAGCTGGGTAGTCATTTAGTTTGGTGTCTTTGGTCAAAGTATATGCCCAATCAGTCAACTTCGCATTGAGCTGGTAGACTTCACCGTTTGTGGATTGACCATGTTTATTGAGTTTACTTAGGTCAAGAGTTTGGTCCTCTTTTATAGGGGCTGTATTAAACAAAGGGAAGTAACCACTGGACCATGTCGCCGGTATTTCTCGGGCGTCGATTTGATGCGCTAAATCACCATCTACAAGCCATGTGGCCCAAGCCGCAGAGCCTATTGATGCGTCTGCGGGATCAACACCCGCTATCCCTGCAACTAGCCAATAAGCGTGAGTTAAATCAAATCTTGAGTCGAGTCCCAATGCCATAATGGCAGTTGCTGCTTTGGCAGTGCCCATTCCTGTTACTATTCCCATAACGCCTGTTTCTGGGTTGATACAGATATCGTGATGCGAAACCTCAAAAGGCAAACAAGTATTCAGTTTTTGTCCTGCTTTCCATAATTGAAATTCTCCAGGTTTATCGCCTTCATCAGCCCCAATTTCGAACATATTGACAACGACCACTTTGATTTCGATTGGGCGATCGATAATAGCTGAAGAATCTTGACTCTGTGGCGCGCAGCTAATTAAAAATTGACACAAAACTGCGATACTGATCAGTTTGAATGGCTTGATAGACATTAATTTCTCCATATGAAAAGGGCAAATATGCGAACATAACTACCTAGCTTCTGCTTCTAGTAAAAATGCTAGAACTTATAACTGAACTTAGCGTGATACTGCCTAGATATATCTTATTGTAAATATAGGCAATATTTTCAACAATACACTTTTCCCAAGTTCAACTTAAAAAATAAACTGCCTCAAAAACCTCACTTTGCCCTCTAAACCCACCCTGGATATTACCTCGATACAATTGTTCAATATTAAAGTCATTAGAATAATGCTCGTCTACTTCTAGCGCAGTTACACTAAAAGGAGGCCCGTCAAATAGAGTTTGTTCATAATCATAAGCAACCAAAAGCTGCTTACATTGTTGCGTGATTTGTTGCAGATGTTGGGTATATTGCTTGCGCAATTCTAGCGGTAATGCAACTAAAGCAGCCCTGTCATAAACGCCATTTATCTTACCAATCAATGCCGCAGTGAGTGAAAAGAAGTCGCCTACATATACACTTAAGTCACGTACGGAATATAGAGTTAATTCATCTTGTTCTTTTCTCTCAGGCTTAACGCCAAGCTCATCAAACAATGCGATGACAGCGCTTTCGTTTAGCTCAATAGCAACTACTTCAACGCCTTTAGATAAAAGCCACGCGATGTCTCTGGTTTTACCGCACAGTGGAACAAATATTCTTGGGTTGCTGGGCAACTTCCATTGATCGAAATGAGCTTTAAGCAAATGGCTGCCTTCACTTTCATGAAAACCAATTTCGTTCTTTTGCCAACGCCTATGCCAAAAACTTGGGTCCATTGTTATTCCTATTAAGTTTGATATCAGCTAATGTATATGCAACAAATTTAAACTCAGATTATTTAAACAGTAAAGTAGGTAGAAATCTAGCTAGCATTTCAGGTATGTTTTTCTCAAGCTGCGCTAGGTTTTACCTTTACAACTCACAAGGAAGCTATGATGAATGATACCGTTTTGCAAACCGCTACTTTCAACCCTAAAGTTAAAACCTATTGGACTATAATTTGGGTTTTTGTGTCAGCCATCACGGTAGTTGGTTTGCCGCTTGTTCCGATTGTAGCCCTTATAGCTTGGCTTATGTCGGGCAAGGTGCTCAAAGCATTATCAGCCAAACTACTCGAGCGAAAGCTGGTAGTAAAAAGGGGGGTTTTCTTTGTGGTTGAAAAATCTATTCCGCTTGAAAAAATTACCGATGTTGCCTTGAGCCAAGGGCCAGTTATGCGTTTCTTTGGTTTGTATAGTTTGAGCTTCGAGACTGCAGGGCAATCTGCGCAGGGTGCACTCGTGTCATTAGTGGGAGTTAACGACGCATCGGAATTTCGTGAAGCCATTTTAGCTCAAAAAGACAAGATAGCTGTCGAAGCATCAGCAACAACAGAATCAGTGCAGCCTGTAGACGATTTTCAAGCGCTTAGGACAAGTGTTCAGAATATCGAAGGCATGTTAGCGCAACTAATCGAACAAAAAAAATAAGAAAGGAAATTCCATGCAGCTCTTCACAACTAACTGCTCTCTATTAGCTAAGGGCTTCTTACCTGCTAAGGGCTTCTTACCAGCTAAAGGCTTCTTACCTGCTAAGGGCTTCTCATCGATGTTAAAGCGACGCGCGCTGGTGGCAGTGATTGCTGCTTGTCTATGTTCGCCTGCATTAGCGGATTCTTCTGCAAGTGAGCAAGAAGAGTCTCAAAAAGCATCAAACACCTTTCAGCCCTTAGATATTTTTGAACTTGAAGTTGCCACCAACCCGCAGTTATCACCCGACGGTGCACAAGTGGTTTATGTGCGTCGTTCAAACGACATAATGAGTGACCGCACCCGCTCTAGTATCTGGATTGCTGATACCCGCGGTAACTCGCATCGCCCACTATTGTCGTCTAGCAAGAATTACTACTCGCCCGCATGGTCACCGGATGGTTCACGTATTGCTTACCTTTCAAATACTGACGGTAAGCCACAGCTATATGTGCGTTGGATGGATACTGGACAAACAGCGCTGGTGACTAACATACAGGCTTCGCCATCGTCTATAACATGGTCGCCCAACGGCAAGTCGATTGCCTTTACCATGAGTGTAGATTCTAAGGAAAAACCTTTTAGTGTAAAAATGCCGAAAAAGCCGAAAGGCGCTAGTTGGTCACCTTCGTTTGAATACATCACTAAAGCCCGTTATCAAGCGGATGGTCGAGGTATTCTTGAACCCGCTTACACGCATATATTTGTTGTGCCAGCCGATGGCGGAACCGCTCGTCAATTATCTTCAGGTAACTATCATCATAGAGGTTCATTGAGTTGGGCTGCAGACAACGAGCACATATTCTTTTCGGCTAATCGCAGCGATAACTGGGAATATGAGCCTGGAGAAGCAGATATATTTAAACTCGATTTAGCCGGTAATATCACCGTAATCACAAACGCACCGGGTTCTGAAAGCTCGCCTGTTGTTTCTCCTAATGGCAAGCATATTGCTTATTCTCGACGCGACGATAAAAAGTTAGCCTATCGCAATCGTTATTTACATGTGATGGATACCGATGGGAAAAACGATAGTAATCTCTCTATAGAAATCGACAACTCGGTTTCTAACTTTCATTGGAAGGGCAACTCTGGCTTGTATTTTCAGCAAATGGTCAGAGGTGTAACACAAATTGATTATTTATCGTTGAAGGGCAAGCAGCAAAGCGTCACTGTTGGATTGGGTGGTGAGACATTAGGCCGCCCCTACACCACAGGTAACTTCGACTATGCTGGTGACATATTTGCGTTTACCAAAGGCCGTCACGATCGCCCAGCTGATATATTTGTGAGAAAGGGACGTAAAGAACTTCAACTTACCAAGCTGAATGAAGACGCATTGGGGCATAAAGAGCTAGGTGCTATTAAAGAGTTTACTTATGCTTCGTCAATCGATAATGAAGAAATTCATGGCTGGTATATTCTTCCTCCAGGCTATGATAAGAGTAAAAAATACCCGCTGATCACCGAAATCCATGGCGGCCCTCACTTAGCATATGGTCCACATTTCAGTGCTGAACTTCAGCGCATGGCAGCCGAAGGTTATATCGTGTTTTATAATAACCATCGCGGCAGCACAGGTTATGGCGAACGCTTTGCATTATTACTGCAGAACAAATATTCGTCGAAGTATGACTTTGCTGATCACATGTCAGGTATCGATGTGTTGATTGAAAAAGGGCTGATTGAGCCAGAGCAATTATTCATAACAGGCGGTTCTGCTGGTGGTATTGCGACAGCCTATGCAATCGGACTTACAGACAGGTTTAAAGCCGCCGTAGTCGCAAAGCCGGTCATTAACTGGGTATCGAAAGTACTGACTGCCGACAGTGGTATGTATCAAATTCCGTATCAATTTCCGGGTTTGCCTTGGGAGCATATGGAGCATTATTGGGAGCGCTCACCTTTGTCATTAGTAGGCAATGTTAAGACGCCAACCCTATTAATTACAGGTGTTGAAGACAAACGAACGCCTATGTCTGAAACAGAACAGTATTACCAAGCGCTCAAGCTGCTTAAGGTTGATACGGTATTGGTCAAAGTGCCGGGCTCATCGCATGGTATTGCTGGCCGTCCGTCGAGAATGATTGGCAAGATTGAAAATATACTAGCTTGGTTTGATAAATATAAGTAAAACCGGAGCACATTATTTATGATGCTTGAAACTGAACGATTGACTCTAACATGGGTGCAGACCACCGATGCGGACTTTATTTTAAAGCTCTTAAATGATTCTGGTTTTATCCAAAATATCAGAGATGAGGGTATCAAGACCCTAGATCAAGCTAAGATCCATATTGGCGTGAGGTATATCGAAAGTTATCAACGAAATGGTTTTGGCATGTATCTGGTGACTTTGAAAAGTAGCGGTGAGCATGTCGGACTGTGTGGCATTGTCAAACGTGAATCCTTGGATTGCCCAGACATCGGATATGCGTTTTTGGCCGAACATTCAGGCAAAGGTTATGCCTCCGAGTCAGCAATTGCGGTGATAGAATACGCTACGCACGTTTTGGGTATCCAACGAATCGTTGGTATCACCTCACTAGACAATAAAGCATCGATTAATATTCTTGAGAAAGCGGGACTGATATTTAACAAAATGATATCTACCGAGGATGGTGAGACTATGTTGTTTGTGCCATTAACGCCCCGCTAACGGCCAGAAAAAGCCGTAGATTTTGACCTTCCATAAGCTGCATTAGCGTTATGTTGGAAAGAACAAAAGGACAAAAGGACATATTGTTTCCTGCCACCAAGTGGAGAGTACCTATATGATGAACGAATATGGATACCAATGAATATAAGTGAACCTTTTCTATGTGGCTGAATAAAGAAAAAGTCATCGACTCTATGATTCGAACACAGCGAAAAACCTTGTTGAATGCTTATCCCAATCATATCGTGATTGACAATTTATTTGATAGCAGCAAACTTGATGAAGTCATGTTGGTGTTGCAGGAAATGGATAACTGGCATACTCAAACCCACACTTATGCGGCCTTACATGTTGATGAAAAAAAGTGGCAAAACACCCCTAAAAAAGATCGTTTTGTTATGCGAGACGTGTGGCAACCTGATGCGCTAAGCATGCAAGCCAAACAGGTGAAAGTCGCTAGAGATTTTCTACTATTTTTACGTAGTAAAGAGTTTATGTCGTTGTTATCACGCATTTTCGATGTGCAACTTACCGATATCAATGTAGCGAAACCAGCAATTAACACTAATTTCTTTCGCCTAACCGCGGATGACTTTGTCAATCAGCATGCGGACGATTCACCCGGCAGAGAAGTTTGTATGTTATTGTATTTGAACAAAGTATGGAATAACAACGGTGGCGAGTTAGTGTTTATGGGAGACGCGGATTACCCTATTCAAATTGCGCCAATATATAATCGCTGCGTTTTGTTTAATCCCTCTTCAAAGGGTTCCGAGCATTGGGTAAAGCCAATGCTCTATGATGATACAGTCAAATATCGTTACAACGTCACTAGTTGGTACTGGTCAAAGTGATAGTGCCGTTTTCATGATGTTGAAGCAGCTAAAAATCTTGGCCATTCTTGGCAGTTGAACTAAGCTCACTATTGATGTCCAAGGTAGATTAAGATAAGAACAAGATGAAATACCAAAGGTTATAAATATGCGTGTAAAATTAGTACGGTTAGCGATAATTTCAGTAAGCCTTGCATTTGTTTGTGTTGGAGTATCGAACGCACAAAATCTGGTTGCAAAAAAGCCTTCTATTGAAACAATCCAAGTATCAGAAAATATTTACATGTTGCGCGGCAAAGGTGGCAATGTAGGCGTAGTAAAAGGCACACAACGCACAATAATTATTGATGGCCAATTCGCCCGTGCATTTAACGACATTGCCGCGGCTATTAAAGTTATTACACCTCATCCAGTAACGCATTTAATAAACACGCATTACCACTCCGACCACACCAGCGCAAATGAAAAATGGCTTGAGCAAGGAGCAACAATTATCGCGCACATTAATACGCGTAATGCATTGGCCGCTGAAATATCGGCTACTGGGCCAAACCCTCGTTTGCCTATGTTGCCTGTAAATGCACTTCCATTTGTAACTTTTACCGAACAACTCACTTTACATGAGGGAAGTGAAAATATTGAAATTGTGCACTTTCCAAAAGCGCATACCCAAGGCGATATTGCGGTTTTCTTTCCGAAGTCTAATGTGATTGTTACTGGGGATCTTTATTTTGTGGGTGTCACGCCATTTATCGACACCCAAAGTGGCGGCACATATCAAGGCTACTTGCTTGCTATGAAGTCTATCTTGGATCGTGCTGACCAAGACACTAAAATTATTCCGGGCCACGGACCATTAACAAATAAGTCGACCATGCAGCGAGACTATGCAAATCTGCAAGAGTTTGATCCCACTTCACTAGACTGAGAGTTAGCGTTTGCCAATTGATATATGATTTCTGTTTTGGAACGTTAGCAGACCTTAGGAAAGTCTAAATTTTATTCCTTTTTAAAAAACCGAAACTAAAGCACTGCGACTTGGTAAGCAAACTTTACTTAGTCGCAGTGATGTGACCTTTTTATATAATAGAATCCGATCCTTCCTAGTATTATTACTCAGTCATTCAGTTGTTTTTTAAGTTTGTATAATTGCTCCAGTGCAGGCAAAAATTTGTTGTTCAAATGACTGCGGTTATGAAAATGTAAAAAGATAAAGTAAGCTAGGCCTGCGACCCACCCAATCATTAATGTCATACTTGGCATTATCATCCCCGTCAATTCAATGTAAATAGCATAAGAGGCCAGCGTCATGATAGAGAACATAGGGATCAATTGCATTACCGCTAAGTTACGAAGCATTCTGACTTCTTTTTCGCGCTTTTCTATTTGAATATTAATTTTGGCCAGCAAGGTCCAATCATCTTGTGTCTCAGCCTGCTGAATACCGAAAAACAAACGTGCAGAATATACCAGACTAAATATTAAGATTACCGCAACAACTTGAGTAAAAATGATTGGCGAATCAAGCCATACCCAAGTAAAAATAACGGTTGCAAATATGCCAAATAAAGCACCGATGGCCTCAATCGACCAGCTCATTTTAGCGTGTTTGTCGAGTTTGCTTACTTCGCTTTTGATGCTGTTAAAGTCTACTGTTTGTGTTGTCATATTGACCTCTTTTTTCCAAGTTGTTTTTAAATCGTCCAATTCCATCATTCCACCTCCAAATAGCGGTCTGAAAACATTTTTTTCAAGCGGTTAATCCTCACCTGCACAGCATTAAGCTTCATACCTAATACCGATGACATTTCCTGGCCATTAAGACCGTCTAGGTACATCATCATTATTGAACTGTCTACATCAGCCAATGAATCCATAAACTCACTCAATATCTCAGCCTGACAGCGTCCGCCGAGAGATTCTTCGCTGCTAACTTGGCTATTCAGTATGGCGGCTTTGCCCTCACGTAAACGGATCTGCTTGCGCACGCTGGTCAATGCGGTATTAAGACCAATGCGGTAAATCCAGGTTTCAGGTTTTGCGTCTCCCCTGAAACTATCGATACTGCGCCATAACTGAACAAGTATTTCCTGATAAAGATCGTCAACAGCGTCGGTATCAGCATATCGTCTTGCAATAGCTAGTATCCTTCCACCATTAACCTTGATCAGTTGCTCAAATTCAGCTGCCACTAATTTTCCTGTGAAATTGTTGAGGATTAACTTATTAGTCGATTGGAGTTTAAGAAACTTACAACTAGGGTACATAAAAACATTTAACAGAGTAATAATCGAACAGTTCAAAGGTAGGCAAAGCCGACATGTAGGTCGTTAGCATTATCAACTTCCTTGTTCGGCAGGCCAACGCGTCAAACTAGTTCAGTTATTGAAACTTACTAAGGTCTCTTAAGTGCCGGTCGTGATCATTAAACACAACAAATTATTCAAGTGATAGTCCACAAGCTTTACTTTGTGCTTAACAGTTAAAATCGAGCCTGTATTTTAGTAATAAAACTCTTTAACAGCCGAAACTACTTCAGCAACATCATTTGAATTGATATCAAGATGAGTGACTAAGCGTATAAGCTTGCCATTACTAATAATGATATTTTTATGAGCAAGGAACTCGACAAGCTGTTGTTGTCTTTCAGCACTAATGAATAAAATATTAGTTTGTACAGAACCATGCAGGTTGACACCCTCAATGGCTGATAATCCTTGCGCTAGCGATTGTGCATTATTGTGATCATCAACAAGGCGATGAACATGATTATCCAATGCATAAATGCCTGCAGCAGCAAGCATACCAGCCTGACGCATTCCGCCTCCCAACATCTTTCTTATGCGTCTTGCTTTAGCAATAACTTCTGAACTTGCTACTAAAACCGAGCCAATTGGAGCTCCTAGACCTTTCGATAGACAAATTGAAACAGAATCAAACCCCGTCGTTATTTGTTTTACATCTACTCCCTGTGAAACCACAGCATTAAATAATCGGGCTCCATCAAGGTGAAAAGCGAGTTGATATTCATCAACCAAATCTTTAGCTTTATCTAGATAGGCTAAAGGTAGTACTTTACCGCCGGTGGTGTTCTCTAAACAGAGTAACTTTGTCTTAGCGAAGTGACTGTCATCGGGCTTAATGACACTTTTAATAGTGTCTAAATTTAGTGTGCCATCGGCATCAAATAAAATCGGCTGGGGTTGTATACTGCCTAGCACAGCTGCGCCACCCGCTTCATATTTATAGGTATGCGCATCTTGACCGACAATGTATTCATCACCGCGCTCGCAATGTGCCATAAGGGCAATCAGGTTACTTTGGGTGCCACTTGAACAAAAGATCGCATCTTCTTTACCAAGCAATGCAGCTGCCTTTTTTTCCAGCATATTGACTGTGGGGTCTTCACCATAGACATCGTCACCAATGTCAGCTTCAAACATTGCTTGTTTCATCGCAGCCACGGGTTTCGTCAAGGTGTCACTGCGCAGATCGATGGGTTTCATAGGCAAGCCTGTTAAAAATTCTAGCTAATATTGTGGATGATAGCATTTAGACAAGCATTTGGTCTTGTTCCTCCTCTATTAAAGGGCATGCCACTTCCCCTATATTAACAACCCGTGGTTGTTGCTGTGAAACCTGGAGGACGGGACGGTTCGTTCGAGCGGAACGATATCGAATCTTACAGGTGTTAGGATCAGGTGCGTCGTCGATTCGCACATCTACATAACCCAATTGTCCGCCACAATTACCACCAGCCCAAGTAAATTCATCACTGACTTCAACCACCGCTGCTATGCCTCCTGGATGAGGGCAGGGGTATCCGCAACGTAAGGTAATTGACTCACCTCCGACTTCAATCGTAGGATTGGTCGAGCAATCAGTCTTATCTTCTATTCTCGCTTTTAGGTTGACTAAGTTGGATGCTGAGCGCATGGACCCTTCTAACGATTCGAGCGTCGCAATACGCGCGTCGGTGCTGAGATTTAAAAATTTAGGCGCAACGGTTACTGCTAATATACCTAAAATAACAATAACTATGATCAACTCAATTAAGGTGAAGCCCTGCTGCTTTTGGTGGATATACATCTGTTTTTATCTCTTAATAGTTCGCGTTTTTTAACGTCCATTCTTCAATGGAGTTGTATCTTCTCAGTACTCAAATTTGGCTTAAGGTATCAAACCTATCTTTGGGTTATTTATATAATTAGATACATAGGTGTATCAATCAATAAGTAATAATTCGTTGTGATGCTCATGCTCATCGCAATTGCACATATCGTTTAAAAACTATGTATAACCTTTCCACAAGCTTGCTAAGGCGCATTTTCTTGACTACGCTTTAGTCACCTAGTATGTCTACAAGGAGTGTAATATGTTTACCTTTATGAGCGTTTTAAGCAACCGACAACTATTGCTAGAGCAAGCACCGATTTTTGTTGCTTCATTTTTAATAGCGAATGTTTTCTATAAGTTTGGTAGTTTTGGTATTGAGTTAGTGGCTTTTCTTTTCACGTGGTTTTGCATTGACGCAGCAGTTCAGTTTCTGCGAAAGAAACCTTAAAAATGATATAGGACTAGCGCTTTATTGAGGCGCTAGAGGCCACATTAAACGCTAACTTTAAACCATATGACCTTAGGCCTGCCAGTTCAGGCCTCTTACTACTGCATTTCCGCTATCGACATCTTCGAGTAACAATTTCCAAAACGTTTGAATTGAATCAACGCGCGAAATAAAGTCAGGTCTTGCATTATCATCGGCTTGTATTAAGGCGATCAACACATACTGTTTACTTGGCGCTGGATCTGCCGGAGTCGGCCAAGCAATTGGTGGCAATATAATATTTGATTTTGCGGGTATTGTTGTCAATGGGAGGGAAGCGCCCAATGACACCCAAGTATTTGGGTCTTGTATTGTGTCGACCGCAATTCTAAACACCTCAACCTGCGCGTTTTCCATATCAGTACCGCCTTTGTTATATGCGCGCACGTATATCTGATTAGTTTCACTACCATCAACAACATCAGCTTCACGCTTGTCATTTTGGTCCGCAAATGCAGTTTCAGGATCGGCCTCGGTAGCTTGCACAACAATAATATCGTGACTTTGTGAGCCCCATGCAGTTTCGCCAAACAAACCGGTATCGTCGAAGCCATCTCGCAATGAGGCGTCGGCAGGAGACGTTAATACAGTACTTACAAATAAAGCGGTTCTTCTTTCCTTTCCTATAAAGCTTGCCGCTTGAGCAGTATCAACTACGTTTCCTAATGTGCTGGTGTCGATTGCATCATGACTTGGATCTGTTGCTATTGCTAGTAAGGCAACGCTGTCTTTTAATTCACCCGGCACATTCCAGTTAAAAGCCATGACTCTCGGCTGGCCTGATTCCAAAAAATCGATTGGTAATGTACCTACTTTCTGCCATGTTCCACCGTCGGGAACGTTTGGAAATGTATTCCAAAAATCAGTCTGAAGATCTGGAGGAGTAGCTGTAAGGCTTGCCCAGAATAGATGCAGTTCGGCGCTGTTTGTTTGGCCAAAGCCAACATTGTGAAGTTGCACATAGACAATATTCATTGTTCCCGCCGACAAATCATCACTGCGCAGCATTTCGTCCATTTCGAGACCATCTATGACTGACCCTAAAAAACGGTAGGGTGGTGTATCGATGCGGATGTCGATGGAACGATTTAATACCATCGTATTTCCTGCGCTCATTCTAGGATCATCTTTGGATGCCTCTAGGTGAGCAGCCGCGTAGGTTTTTCCATCGTCAATAATGTTGTCACGAATGAGCAGTTTCACTCTAGCAACACCTGATAAATCGCACTCGTATGCCCCTCTCGCGTGAGTTGCACAGCGCAGTAAGTGCTGAGTTACACCTAGCTCATCGTTATATGTCACAGCGTTTAAATCAAATATTAAAGCCAAGGGGAGGCTGCTATTAAAGGTTCGCCATTGTGGTGCAAATGTCGGACTCGTTGCTGAAGTTGGTGCTTGCGCATTGCGGATAACATATACACCAGCAAAGCAAGCACAGTAAATTGTTTGTGGGTTAGCAACATTTGCGGAACTTGTTGGATCGAACACAATTGAGGTTGCGACCGAAGGACTAAATTGATTTGCTGCAGTGCTAACGCTGGGTAGGAATCTGCCGCTTATCTCTCGCCAATTTTGCCCTGAATCTCCAGATAGATAAATTAGCGCTTGCGCATTCGCCCCCGCAGTTCGAGGTCTTATGGTGGCCGAAACTGCCACTATGGCTTCATTATTTGGGTTAATACATATGCCAGTAATTGTTGCGTCAGCAATGCCAATTGCCGGCACTGGCGGTGGCGGCACTGGCGGTGGCGGCGTCACATTGTTCCATGTTGTTGCATTGCCGTCACTGGTAAAAAATACTTGCCCGTTGTTAGTTGTTACCCACCAATTTAGGTCAGGGCTTATAGGAGAATATAGAACTTTGCTTACCTGATCAGTTCTATTTGTAAAACTAGGTATTCTGTTTAAACGCGTAAATCTGGCTCCGTTCGTGGAGCGATACGCCGCTCCAGTTCTGCCTACTAGTACATCATTTGCGGTGACAGGGTGCGAAGCAACAACGCCGACAAACAATGCTGTATGCGCAGCTGAAAAGCCCCTAGTAATAGGCGAAAGAACAGCTCTATGATTGATGTTTTTATTGCCGACTTGCGGTACATCTGGCAATTGGTTCATGTAATCTTCATCACCAAAATCGTCATTAGTGCTTATAATTTGAGTTTGATCAAGACCACTTTGCCATGTTGCAATAAATTTTCTCGGATCGGTGGGGTGAAAGGCAACTTCACCGCCATCAGCACCATTTACATGATACCAAGTGTGGCCGCCATAACTTAACCAAGTACCATTATCTTGTAAGCCACCCGCGAAAATATATGGGAATTTGGGGTGAGTCGTTATGTCATTAAATTGCGCTGCATTAATTCCTAAGCCGCGTTCTCTCCACCGACCACCCAAATCAGGCGAAGTTGATACACCGCCATCATTGCCTACCCAAATTCGAGTTGGGTTGGCGACATCGAAGAAAAGAGCATGTTGATCGGCATGTTGAGCTCTGTCGCCTTTGTCATGCTGTTCCCAATCAATAATTTTTGACCAGCGTGTTCTGTGACTTCTGTTACTTCTTCCAGTGTGTCTACCTATAAATAACTCCACTGAGCCGGTTATAAAAATACTGGGATCATTTGGATGGAACTCCAATACAAGGTCATATCGCGCTTGTCGACCACCATCCCCCCTTCGACGTCCGGTATTTCTCCAACTATCACCCTTGTCCGCAGAAATGAATACGTTAGATGCGCGATCACGGGAAATCCCAGCAACTGCGCCAATCCAATTTGGTTGAGAGCGGCATTGTGTTAGTTTTATTCTTGTGAAATTACGTGGAAATCTAGGTGTAATTCGAGTCCAAGTGACCCCTGCGATAGCAAGGTAAATATCAGTTATTCGATTGTATTGTGCTTTGTAAACGCCATTTCCCCATAACGCGACATAAACAGTTACCGTTGTCGGGGGTGTGGTTCTGGATGAACCAAAATCGACCATAATGTCCGAAGCCCTTTGGCCGCCTGGTACTGGAGCAGATGCATGAACAACATCATCAGCTTGTAGGACAGGTAACACTGCTAATCCAGTTGGCGGTGTGCCGCGAGCAATTCCGCCATCCGACGAAGCTATCCATAATCGATCAGGTTCCCACGGGTCAACTACAATACGCTCAAACTGCCCGAAAGCTAAGATGCCTGTCGTTGGATGGTCGATTCGTGTAAAAGTATTTCCATAATCTGTTGAGCGAAACAAACCATTACCCAAAATATCTCTTGGTCCTCCGCTTGCCGCGCGGGTGGGTTCACCTGTGCCAACGTAGATAATTTCGGGGTTGCTGTAACTTACTCCTATGGCACCTATCGCCAGAGCTTGCCGTGCAGTTGGCGGTGAGAAATTATCCAATGCTGTCCAACTATCGCCACTGTCTTGAGTTCGCCACAAGCCACCTTGTGCGCTGCCGGCATATATTGTTTGTGGGTTTCTCTCATCTTGCGCCAAGCAGCGAATGCGCCCACCGAGATTTCGTGGCCCCAATGGTCGCCAGTTCAAGTTTGCGCCAGCAGTATCCTGACGAGCAGGAACAGCTGCATGAATAAGCGCTTGATCAAGTAGCTGACTAAAATCCCAGGGCGACAAAGCGCCAGTTCGAGCCAATATATTTTGAACTCTTTCGCTGGGATTATCTCTAGGGTCTTGTATTGGTTCCTCTATAGGATCATCAATTGGCTCGTCTATACGATCTTCTGATTCAGGCATTTTACTGACCACCTACATTAAACCAACTTTCGAGAACACCACCTGGTGCTTTAGGGTTTTGGGTTTCGTGTAAGACATCACTGCTGGCTGAAAAAGGTCTACTATCAACATCTAGTAATGCACCACAATTCACTCTAATAAATATTCGACCACCATTGGCTGACAAGAATCGTAATAATTGACTCTTGTCACCTCGTGGTCTCCAGTCGATTTGTTGGCTACCTAACTTGCTAGTGCCTTGAATATATGACACAGGCATTAGGATGACGTCTTGATTAACACCGCTTTCAAAAAGCAGCTGAATGACTTGTGGTTGAGTTTGAGTTGTCTTTGAAGACAGCCGACTGGATAATTTTACGCTCAATCTGTCGATTAGTTGCATCGCCACTTTGGGGTCAACTCGACCATCATGCGGCCAGCTTATTTCAGAAATTGCAGGCCATTGCGGATCTAATCCTTCACCTTGTAATCCTCGTGCTCCAGTTTTACCAATAGGACCTATAGCACCAGCTGCACCAGTAAGGCCAATTTTGCCTTGCGGACCGGATGTTCCAGTTTTACCAATAGGACCTATAGCACCAGCTGCACCAGTAAGGCCAATTTTGCCTTGCGGACCGGATGTTCCAGTTTTACCAATAGGACCTGTAGCACCAGCGGCGCCAGTAAGCCCAATTTTGCCTTGC
>CAJQOP010000005.1 GCA_905479945.1 uncultured Glaciecola sp.
TTGCTTCAAGCACTCTGCTTGCGTCGACCTGCTGTTCTTTCAACATTCTTGCTTGCATGTCTAGTTTGGCGTTCTGCATACTCGACTGCAACATCTCCAGAATTTCTGATTCTTCTAAACCATACGAGGGCTTTACTTGAATTTCAGCTTGCACACCGCTCGATTTCTCCATAGCAGTGACATTCAACAAACCATCAGCATCAACTTGGAAGGTGACTCGAATATGCGCAGCACCAGCAGCCATCGGCGGAATACCCTGCAAAGTAAACTTGGCTAATGAACGACAGTCTTCAACAAGTTCGCGCTCACCTTGCAGCACTTGAACCATCATAGCGGTTTGACCATCTTTAAAAGTAGTAAACTCTTGCGCTTTAGCAACAGGGATCGTGGTATTGCGAGGAATAATTTTTTCAACTAAACCTCCCATTGTTTCAATGCCCAACGAAAGAGGCAATACGTCAAGTAATAACATGTCACTGTCAGGCTTGTTACCAACTAAAATATCCGCCTGAATACCTGCTCCAATAGCGACCACTTTATCTGGGTCTATTGAAGTTAATGGCGCTTTGCCAAAAAATGCTGCAACGCTTTCGCGCACAAAAGGAACGCGAGTTGAACCGCCTACCATGACGACATTATTAACGTCTTGTATTGTTACTTTAGCGTCCTTTACAGCGCGCTTACAGGTACGTATCGTTTTATCAACAAGCTCGGTAATTAGCTGATTGAAGACAGAAAGATTAACAGTTAGTTGTGAGCTTTGGTCACTGCCTTCTAATTGTATTTCAACAGCACAACTTTCAGCACTGCTTAATTGTTCTTTTGCTGCTTTGCCTGCATTCATTAGGCGGCGATGATTTTGCTTTTGAGCTGCAGCATCAAGTGATAACTGCGCGCCAAAATAGTCGGCTAATAAATGATCAAAGTCATCACCACCTAGAGCCGAATCACCACTGGTAGCTAATACTTCAAATACACCTTTATTGAGGCGCAAAATAGAAACGTCAAACGTGCCGCCACCCAGATCATAAACAGCAATAACACCTTCTTCTTTGCTATCGAGACCATATGCAATTGCAGCTGCGGTGGGTTCATTAAGCAGTCTTAGAACGTTCAAGCCAGCGAGTTGTGCAGCGTCTTTAGTACTTTGACGCTGAGCATCATCAAAATATGCAGGAACAGTAATTACTGCGCCTGTAATCTCTTCACCCATGCGCGCTTCAGCACGAAGCTTCAGGGCTTCTAATATGTGCGATGAAATCTGTACCGGGTTGAGTTCGCCTTTTGGCGTTATGAATTTTGGTGAAACAGAGCCTTTGACAAATTGATAAGGCAGTTGGTCCCAGTGCGCAGTAACATCAGCTAAACTTCTGCCCATAAAACGTTTGACTGACATAATAGTGTTAACTGGATCGGCATTTGAATTATCTAAGGCATGATGGCCCACATCTATAGAGTTTACTGTGTAATGCACCACTGACGGCAGTAGGTGTCTTTCTTGTTCATCAGCTAGGGTCACGCACTGGCCACTTTTTACCGCGCTGACTAAAGAATTGGTGGTACCTAAATCGATGCCAATTCCTATTTTACGTTCATGCGGAGCGGCGCTCTGACCCGGCTCTGCAATTTGTAATAGTGCCATATAACTTAAAACCTTTTTTAATTTGTTCGCTTATTCTGATGCTAACTGACGTCCGAAATACGCTCTAATTTACTATCAATTTCTGACGCTAGTTTAATCATAAACTTCATTTTGCGTAGCTCTTGTGCAGCTTCGTGGTTGTCACTTTCTGTATTTTTTAACAGCAACTGCGCAATCTCATATTCTTGTTTTTGTATCGTCTTGTGATTATCCGCAACTAGCTGCTCGAGCACCTTAATTGAGTCCGCATCTTCGAGGGCTTCGCGCCATTCCATTTGTTCCATCAAAAAGCCAACATCACCGACGGTGTCTTGCTCATTGGCAAGTTCAATACCGCGCAATTCTAGCAGATGCTCGCCTCTGGCAACAGGCATTCTAAGCACCGAGTATGCATCATTGACTTGAGAATTCTTGGTCAAATACATACGTTTTTGCTGCTCGCTTGCGCTTGCAAATTTATCGGGGTGAGTTAATTTTTGAAGTGTTTGATAATGCTGCTTGAGCTTATCTAAGTCTATCTCGAACTGTGCGGGTAGATTATATAACTCAAAGTAGTTCATCTAACAGAAACCTTGCTTTTCAATAAGAAAGAAACGCTAACCATGCTCGGTTAACGTTAATATAAACAACTAGACGTTAAAACTTTCGCCGCAACCACATTCGCCATTGGCATTAGGATTGTTAAATTGAAAGCCTTCGTTGAGACCTTCTTTTCCGAAATCTAATTCAGTGCCATCTAGGAATGCCAAGCTTTTTCCATCAATAATGATGTTCACGCCGTTATTTTCGAATATCTCATCATCAGGATTCATATCATCGACAAACTCAAGGACGTAAGCTAAACCAGAGCAACCAGTAGTCTTAACACCTAAGCGCAATCCTAAGCCAGAACCACGGCTATCTAAAAATGATTTTGCGCGAACCGCTGCGGCGTCAGTTACCTTAATACCCACGTAGCTACTCCTTAAACCTTAATGATTGAAACACTGATGATAATAAAGCAATTTTCACTATGAGCTATGCTTTTTCTTATAGTCAGCTACTGCTGCTTTAATTGCATCTTCAGCTAAAATTGAACAGTGAATTTTCACTGGTGGCAATGCTAATTCTTCTGCAATGTCTGTATTTTTGATCAACGTTGCTTCGTCAATACTTTTGCCTTTTACCCACTCGGTTACCAATGAGCTAGACGCAATAGCTGAGCCGCAGCCGTAAGTTTTAAACTTAGCATCTTCTATAATGCCGTTAGCACCTACTTTCAATTGCAACTTCATTACGTCGCCACAAGCTGGTGCACCTACCATTCCTGTAGCAATTGATGGATCATCTTTATCAAAACCACCTACATTGCGAGGGTTCTCGTAATGATCTATTACTTTTTGACTATAAGCCATGATATTTGCCCTTTACGTTTTGCGCTATTACCCTGCCAGACTGAGTCTTGTACAATGGTAAATAGTGCTGTTTTAAATCAATATAATTACTGTTTCTTTGAAACCATTAAACTGCGATAAATATTTTTTCTAGCTTGGCTAACACTTACCTGCTAGCCAATCGAATGAGGCCTTGCTTAGTGCGCTGCCCATTCTACCTTACTTATGTCGATGCCTTCTTTATACATATCCCATAATGGCGACATATCACGCAGTTTGTCTATTGCACCGCGGATAACACCAATCACGTAATCAATCTCTTCTTCTGTCGTAAAACGACCAATGCTGAATCGAATTGAACTATGCGCTAGCTCGTCACTTAAGCCTAATGCGCGTAGCACATAGGAAGGCTCTAAGCTGGCTGACGTGCAGGCAGAACCCGAAGATACGGCCATGTCTTTTAGTGCCATGATTAAAGATTCACCTTCAACATAAGCAAAGCTCACATTTAAATTGTGTGCAACACGTTGCTCTTCATCGCCATTTAAATAAACGGCTTCCATGTCTTTAACACCATTGTAAAGCTTATCGCGAAGCATTTTAACGCGTTCATTCTCAGTTGCCATCTCGACTTTAGCTAGACGGAAAGCTTCGCCCATACCTACAATCTGATGAGTCGCTAATGTACCTGAACGCATCCCACGCTCATGACCTCCACCGTGAATTTGAGCTTCGATACGAACGCGTGGTTTACGCGATACATATAATGCACCAATACCTTTCGGGCCGTAAGTTTTGTGGGCTGAAAATGACATCAAGTCAACATTCAACTCTTGCAAATCGATAGGCACTTTACCTGTGCTCTGCGCCGCATCTACGTGGAACAAAATTTTACGTTCACGACAAATTTTACCGATAGCAGCGATGTCTTGAATAACACCAATTTCGTTGTTCACATGCATGATACTAATCAAAACAGTATCTTCTCGCATTTCAGCTTGGAGTTTATCTAAATCAACCAAACCATTTGGCTCAGGCATCATATATGTAACTTCAAAACCTTCACGCTCCAATTGACGCGTAGTGTCTAAAACGGCTTTGTGTTCCGTTTTTAAGGTTATAATATGTTTACCGCGTTTTTTATAAAAAGTCGCTGCGCCCTTTATGGCTAGGTTGTTTGATTCTGTTGCGCCTGATGTGAACACTATCTCACGAGGGTCGGCGTTTACTAGGTCTGCAATCTGGTTTCTTGCAATGTCTACTGCCTCTTCCGCAACCCAACCAAAGTGGTGTGAACGAGATGCCGGGTTGCCGAAATTACCTTCATGCGTAAGGCATTCTTTCATTTTTTCGGCGACACGAGGGTCAACAGGGGTTGTTGACGAATAATCTAAATAAATAGGTAATTTGATATTGCTCATTATCGCTCCGATTAAAGTTGCATACTGATTTCTATGTCGCTAATTAAACTTTTTGCCGTTGCCTTATTAACATCTTGACGACCGGCTACTTCTTTTACTTCATTCTTCATCATAAGTTCACCAATAGTAATACCATTGAGAAATTGACTAATTCTATCGCTTAAATCTTGCCACAAAGTGTGCGTTAAGCAACGCTCGCCACCTTGGCAATCAGATTGCCCTTGACATCGTGTTGCATCGATTGATTCGTCTACTGCGCGAATAACCTCACCAATGGCAATATCATTTGCTGCTCGGCCTAGTTGATAACCGCCGCCGGGGCCGCGCACACTAGACACTAGTTCTTCTTTACGCAATCTTGAAAATAATTGTTCAAGATAAGACAAAGAAATTGCTTGACGCTCTGAAATATCAGCCAAAGGCACAGGGCCGTTGCGTGAATGCAGAGCAACGTCAAGCATTGCTGTAACGGCATAACGACCTTTGGATGTCAGCTTCATAATTCCCTCATTTCATTGACCAGCCAATTAGCTGTGAATTAATGATGAAATTGTATATACCTGAGTAAAATTGTCAAGTATATACTTGACTATTTTAGTAGGTTATTTTTTTAACACTGTAAACTTTACAAAAGACTATTAAAATAGTGATTAATTTCAATAGCTAACATTAAATACTTGGGTCAAAAGCTTCGACGGCTGCTTTCTTCAAAACTGGCGAAATACCGGTTTCAGCGAAGTCTTCTACCTCTAGTTTAGGCACCGAATCAGAACAAACGTCACCACCTAATGATTGGATTACTTTGCACATTTCTTCTACCTTAGTATCCATTTGATGCACGTGTTCGAGCATTATGCCCATGGCGTTTGCGACAGGATCTGGGTTTTCTTCACTTACCGCATAGGCATCAAAGCCATACTTTTTAGCAATCACTTGGCGTTTTTGAGTGGTTTCAGCCGATACGTCTTCTTTGGCTTTTGTTTGTAGTAAGTTGCGCCCAGGAATACCAACACAGGTAGCGTTATCAGGCACATCTTTTACTACCACTGAATTAGAACCTACTCTGGCGTTCTTGCCAATAGTTATAGGCCCCAGTACTTGTGCACCAGCACCAACAACAGAGTTATCTTCTAATGTTGGATGCCGTTTGCCTGCTTTCCAACTTGTGCCGCCCAACGTTACGCCGTGATAAAGCGTAACGTCATTGCCGATAATAGCAGTTTCACCGATGACCACACCCATGCCGTGGTCAATGAATACGCGTCGACCTAGCTGCGCGCCAGGGTGGATTTCAATGCCCGTTAGAAAACGAGAAATATTAGACAAGAAGCGTGCCAACCAATTGAGCTTCCACTGCCAAAATTGATGACTCACCCTGTGCATCCATAAGGCATGTAAACCAGGGTAATGAAACAATACTTCTAGAGTATTTCGTGCGGCTGGGTCACGATGGAATACACTTTTTATATCTTCTCTAATCCGACTAAACATTATTTTTTGTTTCCACTGGCCTTGTCAACTGAAGACAATATGCCACGCAGGATATTGAGTTCTTGAGTTTCTGGTCGCACTCGATTAAACAGGCGACGCAACTTGGTCATCACAACACCTGGATGATTTTGCACAATGAAATTAACATCTTTAAGAGTTTTTTCTAAATGAACATAAAAGCGTTCTAGATCTTCGCTAAGCGGATACTCAGCTTCAACTGCTGGCGCATATTGCTGCGCCTTTATATCAAGATGATTTACGCGAATTTCATAACAAAGGGTTTGCACTGCAGCAGCAATATTCAATGAACTGTAATCAGGGTTGGCCGGAATACATACATGAAAGTGACACTGTTGTAGTTCTTCATTACTCAAGCCGTTATTTTCCCGACCGAACACCAATGCCACGGGATATTTTTCCGATTCAGTAACCAGCTTATGTCCACATTCTCTTGGTGTTAACATCGGCCAAGGCAGTGTTCTTGAGCGTGCTGACGTGCCCACAACCAGACCACATTCACTCACAGCTTCTTCCAAGGAGCCTACGATTTTCGCGTTTGCCAACACATCTCCTGCACCCGCAGCAAGCGCAATTGATTTGCCATCAGGAGGAGTTATAGGGTCTACTAAGTAAAGTGAGCTTAGCCCCATGGTTTTCATTGCACGGGCAGCAGAACCGATATTTCCGGTGTGGCTGGTGTTTACTAATACGATGCGAATATCTGAAAGCATGGACGTGTTCTGTACTGGCGTTAATTGGGCGCGAATTCTAGCATAACTGATAAGAGTTGTCTTTTGATGATGAGAAATCCACACAAGGCCAGCTTTTTTTTTGCATGCAAACTAAATATTACCCGCATGCATCAGTCAATCAATATCCTCTTGATCTCATCAATTAGTGCCTCTAAATCTGATTGGATATCTTCAAAAGACTGATTGCCTTGCTTGACCTTATTTTCAAGTGTTGTCGCCTTTTGACTCAAAAGTGAAAAGCCAAACAAATGAGAAGCACCCGAGAGTCGATGAGCTAAGGCTCGCAGGCCCTCCACATCACGTTTATCCGTTTCGATAATAAAATATTCTAGCTCTTTTAATAAGCTGATTTTAAATGCACTGACTAAGTCAGACATATCAACATTGCCTAACACAGAGTTGGCTTGGCTCATGGCGTGATCGTCTTTACCATTGAGGAAAGTAGCGATAGTTGATATTAACATTTTACGGTCAATCGGCTTTTGAATATAACCATCAAAGCCTAAGGAAAAGTAATCTTCAACTTCATTTGTCATAGCATTTGCGGTTAAGGCAATAATAGGTTTTTCGTAACCAAGTTCACGTAATGCTTTAAAAGCTTGTAATCCATCCATTCTGGGCATTTGGATATCCATAAGAATAATCTGTGGGTCATGTTCTTTATACATTTTAATAGCTTCAAAACCGTCTGCTGCCGTATAAACCGTTAGGCCCAACTTAGTTAGTAAGCGTGCAATTAAACGACGGTTGTCGGCATGGTCTTCAGCTAATAAAACCTTACCGTTAAAAATTGATATAGACGGCAAACGATCAAAGTCAAAACTCGCTTGTGGTTTTTCAGTTCCTTTAGAAGCTAATGTTACTGGCATACTGAAGGTAAATGCACTGCCTTTATCTATTTCACTTGTTACGGTAATTCTACCTCGCATCAATACCGCAAGCTGATTTGACAAGTGCAAACCCAGTCCCGATCCACCGAATCGTCGCCCAATGCTGCTATCGCCCTGTGTGAAGCTGCCAAATATTTGCTCAAGTTGATCTTGACTAATACCTATACCAGAATCTTCAACATTGAAAACAAGCTGGTCATCCTCTAGGGTTATTTCTAAGGATACATGACCTTGGAGTGTAAATTTTAGCGCGTTTGATAATAAGTTTATTAAAATCTGCTTTAATCTAAGTCCGTCAATACTAACAATGAATGGTGTTGGTAAGTTCTCAATTAAGCTAAATGATAGACCTTTTACTTTTGCTTGCATCGAGAACATTGTGTTGATGTTGTTCAACAGGCTATGCAGATTTTGCGGAACATAGTCTAACTCAAACTTATTCTCTTCAATTTTAGTCAAGTCAAGAATGTCATTCAGCAAGGCCAACAAATAAAGACTGCTGTCATGAATAATCTCGACTTCTGAGTAGATATCTTCTTGTTTGACATCTCGACAGATGATAGCTTCTGCTTGCCCAATAACGGTAGTTAGGGGAGTACGAATTTCATGACTCATGTTGGCAAGGAATTGAGTCTTAATTTTGTTCGCCGCTGCTAGCTTCAGTGATTCTTGAGCAATGTCGGCTGTTTTTTTCGCTACTTGTTGTTCAAGTTCAATTACCGCTTTTTTCTGGCGTTGCAAGTAGCCGTAAATGGCGAGCAATACAAAACCTATATATACGACAAACATCCACCATTTTTTCCAAAATGGAATACCAATATTAACTTCGACGGAAAGTTCCTCCGCGTAAAAAAGTTTGTCTTTTATCTTAGCGCGAACTCGAAAGGCATAATTGCCCCCATTTAAATTTGTATAGGTAGCAGTACTATTATTTCCATTCTCTATCCAATCTTCGTCGAAGCCTTCAAGAAAATAGCTGTATTGAATTTGTCGTGCATTAAGCAGGTCTAATGTAGCAAAATCAAATTTGATATTGGTCTGATCGTAATTTAAATCAATCCCTGATGATGCTATTTGAGGAATATTGTAATTTTTTGACGAACCTAAGACTTCAAAACTCGTCAACAGGGTCTTATCGGCCAATAGGCGATTACTAACCTCCATTGGATTGAAATATGATATGCCAACACGGCTAGACAAATAAATTGTTCCGTCTGATTGCCTGACCGTAGGATTGTAAAACATTCTTGAGCCAGGAAGTCCATCTCGTTTGTCAAAGTGCTGCAAATTGCCATTGGAGGTATTTAGTCTGCTTATACCAACGGGGGTGACTAACCACAAAAACCCATTTTCATCTTCATTAATATAACGAATACCAGAGTTGTTGCTCTCTAAAAAGTAGTGGCTAAAAACAGTGCGTTTACCTGAATTCGGGTCTACTTGATAAAGGCCTGTTTTATTGCTAATCCATAAACGCTCTTTGCTATCAACATAAATCTCATAGATGAAGTCATTGAGTTCTGTGTATTCAAACTTCTGGTTTGGATAACTTAGGGGTATTAATTTTTCTTGGGTCTCGTTCCATCGATATAGAGTATTGTTAATTCCCACCCACATAGTATTGTCTGAAGCCAAATAAACCTCTAGTGATGCCTTAGTTATTTTTTCGGGAAAACCAAGTTCTAAAATGGGAATGAACGAAAAGGAAAAGGTATCTGGGTTAACAATAAATAGTCCTCCCGGAGCAGCTACCCAAATGTTATCCTGACTGTCTTTTTCTACATCCATTATATTTTCAAAGTCATCCCAAAAGATTTCCGGCGGTAAAATTTCACGTTGCTTGCCATTTTTGTCGAGTTTATAAAGACTTTGAGCGTTGGCATACCAGATATCACCTTTCGAGGTTTGCGTTATGAAGCGAATCCCTATTTTATTATTGGCGGCATTTTTACTTCCTAGCGTCTCAAGCTGATTAGTTTCTGGCAGCCACCTCTTTAGACCATGCTGTGATGTGCCAAGCAATATACTGCCATCATTTGCAGCTTCCAGGGCAAAGGTGTTTCTAACTGTTTGATCGTCAAATGTATTAAAAATATTTGTACGAGTGATTTTATAAACGCCAACTCCCTCACAACTGAGCCAAATAGTCCCTTGTTTGTCTTGGAACAGACTTTGGCTACAACTGTCATCAAAGCTCAATGGTACTTTGCGCAAGGTTTTATCTGTATCTGAAAAAGAAAAAACACCACTGTCACTGGTCACCCAGTACTCACCAAAGTTAGTAAGTAACATTGAATAAATTGGCCCTAGATTCAGCTGTTCAGAGGCTACTAGTGGTTTAAATGACGAGGCCTGAGTATCAAAAAACACAACACCTTTTTGTGTACCTAGGTACAAATGCGCGTCAGGTGTTTTTATCAAGGTTCGTACTCTATTTAAACCTGACAGCAATTCATTAGGTTCAGGAAAGAAATGCGTAACCTTTTCTGTATTTTGGTCTAATAGGTTTAGTCCAAAGCCCGTTGCAATCCATAATTTATCTGATTGTGTTTGCTCAATAGCCCAAACTCGTTTATCTGAAACGCCCTGGTTTTCGGGGTCTTCAAAAGGAAATCGTTTGAAATTTTGAGTCGTGGTATTGAACCTATTGAGACCACCTCTAAATGTGCCAAACCAAAGCACCTTATCGTCATCTTCAAATATACTTTGTACCTTGTTGTCACTGATTGTATTTTCTAACTCAACGGTATGTTGGTATTGAGTATAGAGTCCAGTGTTTGAATCTAACTCAATAACACCACCACCCCAACTTCCTATCCAGAAGTTGCCTTCGGAATCTAAAACAAGGTTGCCTGCATTGTCATTTGGGAGTGTATTTTTTTGACTAGGATCGTTTTTGAAAACCACAACGTTTTTGCCGTCATAGCGCATTAGGCCATCATAGCCCGTGCCGAACCATAAGAAACCGTCCTCATCTTGTATAATCGAAAAAATAATCGACGTCGGAAATCCATCGTTTTCATTCAGCAGTTCGAATTCGTATTCATTTGCCCACACAGTGCAAATACTTAATGACATCAATGCCAGCAAACAACAGTATTTTAATAAGTGATTTAGCAACGGTGTTCCTTTAAAAAATAATTGGAAATAATTCAGAATATTGCATCAGCATGTAGCCTCAGAAAATACTTTAAAATTGTCTCGGCCCTAAGTTTACACATCCTCGATTACAGGTACAACCACTCAACAAAAGCGCTTAATCGGTTCCCACTTGTTCGTCTTTTGCTTCCACCTAAAGCGTCTTTCTGTTACCATGCGGGCGTTTTTTGGCCATGTCCCCATTTATCACGTGTTATTTACATAAATAAAATGGCGATGTTGCTCAATTGTTCTTTTTACAAATTGGTGGTTTTAACTATGCATCCTATGCTAAATATCGCTGTGCGTGCAGCACGCTCGGCTGGAAACGTAATTGCTCGTGGATTTGAAAATTTCGACGATCTTCAAATTGAACAAAAAGGCGAATATGACTTCGTTACTCGGATTGACAAGGAAGCAGAACAAGCAATTATCAGCAAGATTCAACAGTCATTTCCTGAACATACATTTTTAGGAGAAGAAGGCGGTCTTGTGCAAGGTGATGATGACTTCAAATGGATCATTGACCCGCTAGACGGAACCACTAACTTTATCAAAGGAATTCCTCACTTTGCCGTCTCGATTGCCCTTCAATATAAAGGTCGCTTAGACCAAGCGGTAATTTTCGATCCTATTCGTGGTGAATTATTCACGGCTAGCCGCGGTAATGGCGCTCAGCTTAATGGACATCGAATTCGCGCAAGTCAGGCAAAAGAATTAGACAGAACAATTCTGGCTACTGCATTTCCATATAAAGCAAAAGACTCCATGAACGAATACATGACCAGCTTTAATAAGATCTTTGCAGAATGTGGCGATATTCGCCGAGGTGGTTCAGCTGCGCTTGATATGGCTTATGTTGCAGCCGGCCGTTTTGATGGCTACTGGGAACGCGGTATTAAGCCTTGGGATATTGCAGCCGGTGAACTGCTAGTTCGAGAATCTGGTGGCTTAGTCACAGATTTTGCTGGCGGTAACGATCCTCTTCTAAGTGGTGAAATAGTTGCTGGCAGCCCTCGCGTTGTTCAAGCTATAGTAAAACGATTAAAGTAAGTTCTTTAGCACTTAGGTAAAGTAACAAATACAAGCTTTCGCTAGCTAAAAAAAACCCGCGACTGAATTAACAATCAGTGGCGGGTTTTTATTTGTTTTTAAAAAAGTAAGCTGCTTTTAGAGCAGTGGATCTTGGTCCTCGCCTTCTTTCTCTATCACTGTGGGCATTAGGTCTTCTTTGCTAATTCCCAATGCCAAACCAACAGCACTCGCTATATAGACTGACGAATACGTACCAATGACCACACCAAACAACAAGGCCGTTGCGAAACCATGAATAAGCGCACCACCTTTATAAAACAGAGCCACTAGCACTAAGATAGTGGTTAATGAAGTGATGATGGTTCTGTTCAAAGTTTGAGTAAGTGAAATATTAATTATCTCTACAGGCTCAGCCTTGCGTATTTTTCTAAAATTTTCACGGATACGATCCGATACAACAATAGTATCGTTAAGCGAATAACCTATTACCGCCAAGACTGCAGCCAAAACAGTTAGGTCAAATTCAAGTTGCAGCACTGAAAATAAGCCTAAGGTTAATATTACGTCATGTGCCAATGCAGCAACTGAGCCTAAAGCGAAACGGTATTCGAAACGCATAGCCACATATATCAAAATACATATAAGCGCTACTAGCATTGCCAAGCCGCCCTGCTCAGTTAGTTCTTCACCAACGTTTGGCCCTACAAATTCGATACGACGCATATCTACAAGAGTGCCATCAGCTCGAAGAACAACCATTACCTGGTCGCCAATCTCAACAGCTTTTACGCCCTCTCTAGGGGCTAAGCGGATCAAGACATCTTGGCTGCTACCAAAGTTTTGCACGATTGCGTCGCTATAACCCGCGTCTATCATCTGTCCTCGAATCGCTTCTAGATCGGCTGTTTGTTCGTAACCAACTTCAATTAGCGTTCCACCCGTAAAATCCAAACCCCAATTAAGCTGATTCACACCTAATGAGACGATTGAACCTATTATGAGTATGGTCGACAAAATCATTGCAGGCGTTCGTAACCTCATAAAGTCGATAGTTTTGTTTAATTTTAATAACTGAAATCCCATGTGACTCCCCTATATCGCTAACTTAGTCACACGTCTACCACCCCATATGCTATTAACTAGCACACGAGTAACGATAATCGCTGTGAACATTGATGTGGCAATACCTATCATCAATGTAATTGAGAAACCTTTTATAGGGCCTGTACCTACTGCAAACAAAATCAAACCAGCAATAAAAGTAGTGATATTGGCATCTAAGATTGTCGAAAATGCACTGTCATAACCAAAATGAATCGCTTGCTGTGGGCTTCGCCCTTCACGGATTTCTTCTCGTATCCTTTCAAATATCAGCACGTTTGCATCAACTGCCATACCAACAGTAAGCACAATACCAGCCATACCAGGTAAGGTCAGAGTGGCACCAGGTATCATTGACATGATACCAATAATCATCACTAAGTTGAGAACCAAAGCGATGTTTGCGATAACCCCAAATGCACGATAGTAAATAAGCATAAATACCAGAACCGCAGCCAAACCCCATATAATCGCGGTCATGCCCAACTGAATATTTTCTTTACCTAAACTCGGGCCTACGGTACGTTCTTCAACAATTTGAATAGGAGCTATTAAAGCACCCGCTCTAAGAAGAAGTGATAGTTCTCTAGCTTCACCCGGCGAATCTAAACCCGATATTTGGAAAGATGAGCCTAACTGAGCTTGGATGGTTGCAATGCTGATAATTTCTTCTTTCTTTACAAATACAAGCTTGCCATTAGCGTCGCGCTCGTCCGTAGCTTTGTATTCAATGAATACAGTTGCCATTGGCTTCTTAATATTCTCTTTTGTTGCTCGAGACCATTTAGCGCCACCTTTAGAGTCAAGGTCAATACTAACGTTTGGTATACCGTACTGATCAACGCCGCTATTCGCATCAATGATGTGCGAACCGGTCAGCATAACTTGCTTCTTCAGCAAAACAGGTCGACCGTCTTTGTGATAAATAATTTCAGAACCTGCGGGAGCTCGCCCACGCACGGCATCTCTTACATCATTTTTTTCATCCAACATGCGGAACTCGAGAGTCGCTGTTGCATTCAATATTTCTTTTGCTTTTGCAGTATCTTGAATTCCCGGCAGTTGCACAACAATACGTTCAGCGCCTTGTTTTTGAACCAAAGGCTCAGCAACACCCAACTGATTTATCCGACTGCGAATAATAGTCACGTTCTGCTTTACTGCGGCGTCTCGAATTTCAGCCAAACGGGCTTCAGTGAAGGCCGCACGCAATGTTAGATCATCACGTTTGTTAATGGACAAGTTGCCAAACTGATTACGTAGGTAAAATTGGGCTTTATCCAACATATCAGCATCTCTGAAAATCACGTCAACTGAACTTTCATTTTGTACCGCTGAGCGATAAAATATTTTTTCTTCGCGCAATTGCAGTTTGAAATCGCCGACCACATCTTGATAAGCTTTTGTTGTCGCACTGTTCATATCCACTTCCATTAAAAAGTGAACACCGCCGCGCAAATCTAAGCCCAATTTCATTGGGTCCGCACCGAGAGCATTTAGCCAATCAGGGGTATCTGCCGCAAGGTTCATAGCAACAACGTAGTCATCGTTGAGATTAGCATCGATAAGTTCGCGGGCAAGGCGCTGCGAATCTAAATCAAGCAGGCGAACCAAAACACGATCGTTTTCCAATTCCACTCGTTTATATTCTATCTTTTCATCTTTTAAAGAGCGCTCGATGGAAGCTTTAAGTTCGTCATTGACTTCAGCATTCTTAGTGGCTGAAATCTGAATCGCGGGATCTTCACCATAAATATTCGGTGATGCATACAGCGCAGTCAAACCGACAACGAATATGACTAAAATATATTTCCAAAATGGAGTTTTATTTAACACAACTGGACCCTACAAAAGCAAAATAGCACCTAAGGCGCTATTTTGATTCTTAATTAAAGATTAAATTGATTTCATTGTGCCTTTCGGCAAAACCGCGCTCACTGCCGATTTTTGCACAACAATGTTATTCGATTCATTCAATGCTATTTCGATGAAATCTTTGTCGTCACTTACTTTAGTGATTTTTCCAACTAAACCGCCTTGTGTAAGCACTTCATCACCTTTAGTAAGTGATGTAACGAGGGTTTTATGCTCTTTCACACGTTTCGCCTGTGGACGATATAGTAAAAAATAGAAAATCAAACCAAATACTGCCAACATGATCAACATACCGAACTCACCACCTGGTTGACCACCAGCGGCGTCTTGCGCATGTGCACTTGAAATTAAAAAGCTCATATAAATCCTCGTTTAATTCATTTTTATTGTTGTTTTACTTTCCCACTTAATGGGCGAACTGCGCCCCTTAAGCAAAATTCGTTTAGCTAGTCCTCTAAGTGCGGGACCGGCATTCCTTTTTGCGCATAAAACTCAGCCACAAATGCTGCTAATTCACCCGATTCAATAGCACCGCGCAAACCACTCATTACCGTTTGATAGTAACTGAGATTATGAATGGTATTTAATCTAGCGCCAAGTATCTCATTGCACTTGTCTAAGTGATGTAGATATGACCGAGAATAATTTTTACAAGTGTAACAGCCACATTTTTCATCCAAGGGGCCTGTATCTGTTTTATGCACAGCGTTGCGAATTTTGACCACACCGCTATTAACAAATAGATGACCATTGCGTGCATTTCGGGTTGGCATAACGCAATCAAACATATCAATACCGCGACGAACAGCTTCAACGATATCTTCTGGCTTGCCGACACCCATTAAGTAACGCGGTTTATTTTCAGGTATTTTAGGTGCGGTATGATTAATAATTCGGATCATATCCTCTTTTGGCTCACCAACCGACAAACCACCAATCGCATAACCATCAAAACCTATATCTTCCAAACCCTCTAGCGAAACATCACGCAAGTGCTCGTACATACCACCTTGAATAATTCCGAATAACGCCGACGGGTTATCACCATGAGAATCCTTGCTGCGCTGAGCCCAACGTAAGGACATTTCCATGGAATCTGAGGCTTCTTTCTCAGTTGCTGGGTATGGCGTGCATTCATCAAAAATCATAACGATGTCAGAGCCTAGGTCTCGTTGAACCTCCATCGATTTTTCTGGTGTTAGTAAAATTTTCTCGCCGTTGATTGGCGAGCGGAACGTAACCCCGTGCTCGGTTATTTTGCGTAGTTCACCGAGTGAGAAAACTTGGAAGCCACCAGAGTCAGTTAATATCGGCTTTTGCCAATGCATGAAATCGTGCAGGTCGCCATGTTCTTTTATAATGCTAGTACCAGGACGCAGCATTAAGTGAAAGGTGTTACCTAAACAAATATGCGCGCCTGTCTCAGTAAGCTCTTCTGGCGTCATGCCTTTTACCGTGCCGTAAGTACCAACCGGCATAAATGCAGGAGTTTCGACAACACCACGTGCAAAGGTCAGTTGACCACGACGCGCTTTACCGTCTTTTGCCATTAAATTGAATTTCATTTATTAACCTAACATTTTAGATTCAGTGCGCTTGCCATGCCAAGCCGCAGATGAATCAAGCGTTCTGTACCTATAGTTCTTTGTAAAACCAAGATGGCATAAGTGAAGAACGCACAATACTAATGTTATACAGCAAACAAACATTCGGGCTGTTTACTATGAATTTTGGCGCGCAGTATAACAAGAAATCACCTTTCGCTCATACAATTTTTCACGCTATTTTCGGGCTCAATGCTATTTGCGGGCTCAATGCTAGTTATCACTGCGCTCGATGAACATTGCGTCGCCGTAACTAAAAAATCGATACTCGCTTTCAATCGCTTGTGCATATGCTGCCATTACGTTCTCACGACCAGCAAAAGCACTTATTAGCATCATCAACGTGGATTCAGGTAAATGAAAGTTGGTCAACATTGCGTCTATTACTTTGAATTTGTAACCTGGGTAAATAAAAATATTCGTATCCGACATAAATTCACTAATTAACCCATGATCCGACGCTTTTGCGGCTGATTCGATAGAACGAACTGACGTTGTGCCCACCGCGACCACTCTGCCACCAGCTTGTTTAGTTGCCAATACTTTATTAACTACTTCTTGAGACACTTCAGCATATTCGGCGTGCATTTGGTGCTCTTCAATGTTGTCAACGCGAACAGGTTGAAATGTGCCTGCACCAACGTGCAGAGTGACAAACGCAAAATCTACGCCTTTGTCTTTTATTTTATTTAATATGTCATCATCAAAATGCAAGCCAGCAGTTGGTGCCGCAACTGCTCCAGGCTTTTCATTATATACAGTTTGATAGCGCTCTTTGTCGGCCTCCTCGTCCGGCCGATCGATATAAGGAGGTAGCGGCATATGACCAAATTTTTCGAGTAAATCAAAGATATTCTGTTCTGTCAGAAACTTAATATGAAACAAAGCACCATCTCGGCCTAGTACTTCTATTTGCAGTCCACCTTCCATTGTCAGTATCGCGCCTGACTTTGGCGACTTACTCGACCTAATATGTGCCATAGCTGAGCTATCACTCAGTATCCGCTCAATTAATACTTCAATTTTGCCACCCGACGCTTTATTACCGTGTAAACGGGCAGGTATCACTCTAGTATTGTTGAAAACTAATAAATCACCCGCGTTCAAAAGGCTTAAAATATCAGTAAATTTTCTATGCTCTACGCCGCCGCTGTTGCCGTTTAAGTGCAATAATAGACTTTGGGTTCGTTGCTCCATTGGATGCTTGGCAATAAGTCTTTCTGGTAATTCAAAATAAAAATCGGATAACTTCATTATTCTCTCTAAATAGCTGTGAGTCTTTGTATATATAGGCTTAATTAATTCGAGCCAAAAAAAACGTATTAATTGACATACCTAAGAGTCTGCCTTAATACTTAAAACACCTGATATTTTTAAATTTATGGCGTAGTCTTATTGCATGTTCCAAATTAAGTGACGTTCTCCCAAAACTTGCTTTTTTACCCAGTCTTTACTGGGTATTTTTTTGCCTGCAGTGTTTCGACCTTAGTGCTTCATTTACATTGATTTATATATTGTAAATCTTGTGCCGTTAACAAACCCCTGGCTTGTTTGCCACATTTTGCAAAGAGCATTCTATTGTATCGTTGCCTATATTGCATGTCGCCATCGTTATTTACTGCATATCACTGAGCATTTCTTCAATATCTTCGAGCTTTATCTGCTTTATATGTAGAACAAACACAATTTGTAACAATAAGTCTGCACCTAAAATACCTTTGTTTATCTTATTACGCAGGTTATCCGCGCTCTGATCCACGCCCACGCTGCTAAGCTTATCGCTTAGGTCTTGATACTTGATTCCTTTTTTAGACAATTCTGCCTTCAATAATCGTTGAACCAAGTTCCGCCAATCGCTAACTTTGGGTTTCATTTAGCACCTACTTATAAGTTATTTATGTAATGTATAATTCACATTTAAACATTATTTGAGTCAAATGTGAAAATTATATTTGACTTTATTTTAATCGTATGACTATACTTACCCCAAGTTAGAAGTCAGCCATGTTGTTGAATTTGTACTAAGCGTCTATTATAGACGACGACATGGTAAAACACACTTTTAGGAGAAGATGAATGACGTGGGAACTATCACAACTAGCAGAAGTTATTTCTGCTCAAGAGGGATATGTAGTTACACACGAAGCAGATTGTTTGCTGATAGCTAATGAAGACGGCATTGATGCATGGTTAGCAATTAGCGGAGAACAAATATTGGTTGAATCTTTATTGTTCTCATTGGATGAAGTGAAGGACCCAACTGCGTTAAATGAAGAGATTTTGAGAACGCACATGCTCTTTCCTTTAACCACAATAGGTATTTCATCAGTTGCGGGAACGCAGTACTACACTGCTTTTGGTTCGTTAAGCTCGCAGTCAAAAGAAGAAAGTGTGTTGATAGAAATTTCGACGCTATTTCAAAATGTAGAGGCATTTCTAGATGCTTATCAGGATTTTTTGAAAATTAATTAATTTGTTAATAACCGGAGATTACCATGTCAGTTTGGAAAAAATTATTTACTGCGATGAAAGGTACCGCTACTGAAGCAGCGCAAGCGGTTGTTGATACTCAAGCGATTAAAATCCTTGAACAAGAAATTCGTGAAGCGAAAGATGAATTACGCAAATCAGACCACGCACGTACGCAAATATTAGCCAAGTGCAAGCTAGCGCAACAAAAAGTTGCAGGTATGAACAAGTCAATTGCTGAGTATGAGGAACATGCAAGAAAAGCGATTGATACTGATCGCCAGCTAGCACTAGATTGTGCACAGCGTGTATCAGAAATACGCGGGCAGATGGAAACTGAGCAATCTTATTTAGATCAGTTTACTAAGTCTGAAAAGCAACTAGCGGGCAACATTACCCAAGCAAAGAACAACTTACGTCGTTTGGAGCAACAAGTGGATATGATAAAAGCAACGGAGTCTGTTCAACGTGCACAGGTAGCTGTTTCATCTAGCCATTTGGGAGCCAACAGCAAAATGAAAACAGCCACAGAATCCTTGGCTCGCATTCAAGAGAAGCAAACTTTAAGAAGTGCTGAACTAGAAGCAGCTGAAGAATTGGCTCAAGGCGAATCCACTGACGATTTGGAAAAACGCTTAGCAGGTGCTGGTATTAAAGGTGGTGCTGCATCAGCTGATGACGAACTGAGTCGTATACTTGGTAAATAACAATAGTTATTATAGAAACGGCAATCGACAGATTGCCGTTTTTTGTTCGTTTATTTTAAATTTAAAGGAAGATTTTCATTCATGTTACATTGGGTAAAACTCAAAAAACTATGTGTGAAATACTTTTCCGAGATGCGTTGGTATACCCTATTACTTGCGCTTGCATTCTATTCTATCTCCAGTTGGTTACTACTATTTTTAGCTGAAGAAAAAGCACTATTAAATATCAGCGATTATATTTACTGGCTTATAGTTACCGGTTCAACTGTAGGCTATGGTGATATGTCGCCATCAACACCCGCTGGCAAGCTGATTGTCGCACTATATATTATCCCGCTAGGATTAAGTATATTTGCGTTAGTGATTGGGCGTGTAGCATCATGGGTAAGTTATCAATGGAGAAGAGGAGCAAGAGGTTTGAAACCGTTAAATGTCTCTAATCATATATTAATCATTGGCTGGAATGAGAAACGTACCCACCAATTATTAAAACTGCTAATTAAAGAGAAGCTAGACACCCCAGAGAACCCTGACATTGTGCTCTGTGTTAAAGCTGACATTGAAAATCCAAGACCATCAGATATCGATTTTGTGCGAGTTGGTTCATTTAACCATGACGAAGATATGGACAGAGCTTGCATAGAAAGTGCGAGTACCATACTTATCGACAACCCTTACGACGATATTACCTTAACAACAGCATTGTATTGTTCAAAACGAAACCCTAAGGCGCATAAAGTAGCGTATTTTGAAGATGAGACTTTAGTGGGTTTGTTGCAGCAACATTGCCCTGAAGTAGAATGCACGCCAAGCGTTGCGGTAGAAATGTTGGCTAAGTCAGCATTCGACCCTGGTTCAAGTCTATTGCATCACGATCTATTGGATGTCGAGGAAGGTCAAGCACAGTTTTCTGTAGACCTTCCAGCCTCAGCTCAAGAGCTCACCGTAGAACATTTGTTTATGGGTATGAAAAAGCAATATAACGCTACTTTTATTGGTTATTCTGCGCCCGAATATGCGAATAAAATATCCGTAAATCCTGACTTTGCTGATATTGTGAAAGCGGGCAACAAAGTGTTTTATATCGCTGAACATAGAATTAATAACATTGACTGGAATAGCTTGAGTTTATAACGGCCCGCATTTATGACGGCTTTAATTTTATTAGAGCGTTCGTTTATAAAAGCTATCATTCGAAATAGATAAAACGCCGAAGGAGTAGTAAATGTTTAGTAAATTATTTGGCAAAAAAGAAAAAGATACGCCACATAAGCCCGATACGCCAGAAATCATGGGCTTATACTTAGGCGGTTCATTCGAACTCGACGCATTAAAGCTAAAATTACTGCAACCTGATTTAAAAATAAATAATGCTGCAAGTAAGCATCTCATTCAAGCCGTTGGTAAAGTAACGCTTGATACGGGTGGCACTATGTTTCGTTTTTATACTGACGACGACGCGTTCTTGCAGGTAATAACAGATGGCGGTGAAACCGAAAACCATATTACTGACGTTAAGTTATGGTATTTTTACGAAACTAAAACTGTGGGTTCAGAAGCCCAATGGCAGGAGTTACTTAATAGCGGTATATCAAAAGCTATTTATACATTAGATGGCGATGCTTATGAGCGCGTTTGGGATGCCGTTGGAGAAGTGTCTCCACCGGTAGCTATGACTGAAACTACCTTCGAAGAAGATGGCGATGTTACGACAACCGATCAGTTTATAATGCTTTACGAAAAATCGATTTCAGAAGATGATGTGGAAGCTGTATTGGTTTCAGGTGAAGAAAAGATAGTCGGCAATAATCATGACAGGTGTCTGGTTATCAGCACAGGTTTTAATTTGTCACCTTCAGATATAATAATAAACGGTTAAGGAAAAATAAAATGGACGCTCTATTAAACTCACTGGCTGGATTGCAAAATTTCGCATTATATTTTGCTATCTCTATCGCCCTATTCTTTGTATTTAAGTTGGTTTACGCCTTTGTTACCCCACACGATGAGTGGAAACTGGTTAAAGAAGAGAAAAGCACCGCTGCGGCTATCGGTTTCGGTGGCGCGATGATTGGTTTCTCTATTGCTCTAGCGGGTGCAGTAACTAACTCAGAATTTTTATTAGACTATGTTATTTGGGGCTTTGTAGCGATTATCGCCCAATTAATGGCGTTCGCACTTTTACGATTCACTTTTATGCCAAAAATAGCCGAACGAATTCAAAACAATGAAATTTCTGCCGGCGTGATGCTAGGCGCAATGTCCGTAGCTGTTGGTATGCTGAACGCCGCTTGCATGAGCTACTAGGGAGTAACCAATTATGGAAACGAACAGTAAACAAAAACGCAGTAGCAATATAGATATAAGCAGAATGCGTAAGGCATTTTCATTCAAGCCTTTGGCTATTGGGGTTGCCTCAATTATGTTGAGTGCCTGCTCTGGTGGCAGAGAAGAAGCGGTCGTATTCAAAAATGCTGATGAATGCAAGAATGCCTTGCCTGATCTGGCGCAAAAATGTGAGACAGCTTATGAAGGCGCGTTAGCAGAAGCAGCAAAGACGGCGCCCAAATACAATACTAGAAACGATTGTGAATATGAGTTTGGAACCAACCAATGCCAAACTTATAACAATAATGGCAGCTCCATTTTCATGCCATTGATGGCGGGTTATATGATTGGGAATTTATTGTCCCCTCGCCCATATTATCAGCCTATGTTTACCTCTTATTCACGCTATTCACCGCATCGTAACAATTGGATGAGCGCTGACGGCCGTGATTTCGGCGATTCCAGAAAAAGTAAGCTCAGTGTAAAGCCAAGCGCTTTTGATAAAAAGCCAGCAGTCACGCGCACTATTAAACGTGGTGGATTCGGCAGCAGCGTGCGCGCAAAGTCGTCTTGGGGCAGCAGAAGTAGCGGCAAAGGCTGGGGTGGCTAAGTGCTCCGACTTCCCATTGGTGCGAGAAAGAATTGGCAACAAATGGCGCACGATTATGGGTTTCATTTTCATACCATGCATGGGCAGGCGTATTGGGATGAAACCGCATATTATCAATTTACTCTGGAACAAGTAGAAAGGGACTTAGAGTCCCCTACTGAAGAAATTCATCAAATGTGTTTACAGGTGGTGGACAAGGTTGCAAAAAATGAAGAACTTCTCAAGAAGTTTGCTATCCCAGAGGGTTATTGGGGCGCTATTGCCGACTCATGGCAAGCACAAGAACCCTCATTGTATTCGCGATTAGACTTTGTTTATGATGGCAGGACACCAGCTAAGCTTTTAGAAAATAACGCAGACACCCCAACTAGCTTATATGAATCAGGCTTTTGGCAGTGGTTATGGTTAGAGAATAACGTCGATAACAATAAGCTCAGCAAACGAGCTGACCAGTTCAATTCCTTGCAAGAAAAGCTGGTAAATCGATTTAAAGTTATCGCCGATTATTACGGCATTAATTACCTTCACTTTGCGTGCTGCAAAGATACCGATGAAGACCGAGGGACCGTGCAGTATTTGCAAGACTGTGCCAAAGAAGCTGGCCTAGACGTTTACTTTGTTTACATCGAAGATATCGGTTTATCTGAAGGCGGTGAATTAACCGATTTAAAAAATCAAATTATCTCACATTGTTTTAAGCTCTACCCTTGGGAGTTTATGCAGCGTGAAGAGTTTGGTCCGCATGCAGTAAAATCTAATACTGGCTGGATTGAACCAATTTGGAAAACAATTCTCTCAAATAAAGCATTGTTACCGATGCTTTGGCGCGAGTTCGAAGGACACCCTAACTTATTGCCGGCATTCTTTGAGAATGATATGGCAAGCATGCAGGCGCAAAGCGACATCAAGAAATGGGTAAAGAAGCCACTTTACTCTCGTGAAGGAGCTAATATAGATATATTAGAAAACGGTAAAATGAGTTTATCCTCAGATGGCCCATATGGTGAAGAAGGGTTTATTTATCAGGCTCATACTCCATTGCCAAAATTTGGTGACAGCTATACTCTAATTGGCTCTTGGTTAGTAGATGGTGAAGCAGCAGGTATTTCAGTTCGGGAAGATGAGTCGCCAATTACACAAGATTTGTCACGCTACATGCCACACATTATTTTATAACGAGAAGTGATTTATGACGAAACTTGTTAACAGCACTAATAGCTACAATGATTAAAATAAAGCCGCCAACCACCTTAAAACAACAGCTTGTTTGGGTAAGCTACGTTGTTGGTTTATTGATTGTCATCGAAGCTGTGAATATGCTGACGGGTCGCTACTTTAACCAATTTAGTATATTTCCTCGAGAACTCAGTCATATTGCCTATATTTTCACAGCGCCATTTCTGCACGCAAACTTCGCACATTTTGCATCAAATGTTGTTACCTTAGCGATTTTTTCGGTTTTGCTACTGCAGTTTGGTGGTAAACGCTTTATAACCGTTTCATTTGGGCTCATTGTGTTAACTGGACTAATGGTCTGGACAATGGGAAGAGGATCATTTCATCTTGGCGCAAGTGGCGTAATTTATGGTTATTTTGGCTACCTTGTACTTGCGGGTTTCTTGAGTAAAAAGCTGTCTCAAATAATTATCTCAGTTATTGTTGCCTTCTTTTACGGCGGTATGATTTGGGGCGTATTACCCAGCCACCCATATATATCTTGGGAGTCTCATTTATTCGGGTTTATTGCAGGTCTTGGTTTAGCTTGGTTTTTACGTAAGCGAAAGTAATTATCACGACTTCGGTCCAAATAGATAGAAATCAGGGTAACATTATTCCTTTTTTTTTCGTACAATCCCTGTCCAATTTAAAAATGCAGTTAACTATACATGTCTGAAGCAGCAACTGAACAACCCAAACAATCAGGATTTTTTGGCAATCTAATATTCAATATTGCTGTGCCTGTGTTGGTAATGAGTTATTTAAGTTCCGAGGAATACCTAGGTCCAGCATGGAGTATCGTTTTAGCTCTCTCTTTTCCAATTATTTTTGGTTTATATGACTTAAAGAAAACCAAAAAAGTTAACATGTTTTCGGTCTTAGGTATTGTCAGTGTTGTTTTAACGGGCGGTATCAGCTTGTTAAAGTTACCCGCTGAATATATCGCAATAAAAGAAGCGGCAATCCCTGCGCTCATTGGTTTGGCGGTTATTATTACTCAATATGGTAAGAAACCCTTGGTAAAAGCGCTGATATTGAATGAGCAGTTAGTCAACTGGCCAAAACTCAATAGTACTTTGGAAGAAAAAGGCTTAACCAGTGTATTTAACGACAAGGTTGCTGTTAGTTCGTACATTGTTGCCAGCTCATTCTTTTTGTCTGCCGTTTTAAACTATCTGTTAGCCAAATGGATACTAGTATCCGAACCTGGCACAACGGCGTATACAGAAGAACTTGGTCGCATGACAGCACTGAGTTATCCGGTAATAGTTATACCAAGTATGATCTTACTAATATTTGCTCTGATGTATTTGTTCAAACAAATATCTTCTGTGACCGGTGAGCCCATAGAGAGCTTTTTACATCAGTAGTCTTTAGTCGCTCTTATCACGTATAATCAAGGCATCAATTCACGTTAGATGCCTTTTTTGTGTTTCATATAAAAAAATTGACGAAAAGCTATACTGATGCTGGCGAAAAGCGCACCATTTTAAACAATGTCAGTTTAATCATTGCTGCTGGTGATAGCATCAGCATTCAGGGTGCCTCAGGGTCGGGAAAATCTACTTTATTGCATTTACTCGCCGCGTTGGATAAGCCCGATGCGGGTAGTATTGAACTTAGCAATGCCAAGCTAAATAGCGATAGCGACATTACTCAATTCTCTGAAAAACAAGCTGATAACTATCGTCGATTTCAGGTGGGTTTGATTTTTCAAAAATTCAATCTAATCGATTGCATCTCAGTTATGGAAAACGTCATGCTCCCGGCAAAGATAAGCGGTAAAATTCACGCTGAATATATTCAAGAGTTATTGCATAGCTTAGGTATTGAACAACACGTAAATAAGCTTCCAAATCAGTTATCCGGCGGCGAGCAACAGCGTGTTGCTATTGCCCGTGGATTAGCGCACAAACCTCCCTTGCTGCTAGCAGATGAGCCCACTGGCAATCTCGACAGCAAAAATTCCGATTTAGTGAGTCAACTTTTAGTTGATACCTGCAAACAGCTCAATACGGCATTAGTTATGGTTACTCACAGTGAGAAAGTCGCCTTACTAACTCAGCAACAGTGGTATTTAGACGACGGCAGGTTAACTCAAATTTAATATGAAGCATTGGCCATTTATATTCGTTTTAATCAATAGCTATCGCAACAGCAAATTTAGTTTAGCTATGTTGATGGCCTCGCTGATCATAGCTGCTTCGGGCTTAAGCGCTGTATTAGTCATTAATAGTAGTGCGAAGCAAAGTTATGATAACGAAAAGCAATTTCTAATCCCAAACATAAACGCCACTATTGTTGCAAGAACGCCCAGCAAAAAACTCAGTAAGCAAGACTATGCAGCGCTTAGAATCCAAGGCTTTAATCACTTAGTCGCCGTTGCGCAAACACGGCAGCACGTCTATTCAAATCAAAACAAGTTGAGCAAAAGGCGCATTGACTTCACCGGTATTGATACGTTTTCACTAATCACATTGCCTTTGTTTTCAAAGCCGCAGGCATTATCTCAGCCGAAAGCGCTATCAAAGACCACCAGCGCGGAGCAAAAAAATAAGATCAATACAACTGAAGAGCAACAGCTAACTGATAGCCTTTTACAACAATTAAGCTTCAACAAAGCTACCGCGATTTTGCATCCTCAATTACTCAACAACCTACAGGCGGCCGCGGATGTTGCTGATGGCATTATATTTACCACTAAAAGTGAGCGGGCTCTGCCTGAGTTAGTCGCTTTAGAAGATGCCGCGCTAGGCAACGATATTATTATGGATATAAGCCAACTGTTCCGCTTGTATCCAGATGCAAGCCTTACAATGCTGTTGGTAGTTGGTGAGATATCAGCAAAGCAGCAGTCGGCCTTACAGGGAGCTTTACCAGAGCATTTGCAGTTTAAAAACACAGAGAAAACTAGTCAGAATTCGGAATTAACAAACAGTTTCCATTTAAATTTAATGGCCATGGCTTTGCTCATGTTCGTAGTCTGTTTATTTATTGTGGTTAATGCCGTTAACTTACTATTAAACGGGCGCCTTGCATGGCTAAAAATATGCCGCCAGTTAGGTATTTCGCGACTACAGTTGTTTACGGTACAGTTGCTTGAAATTGTTTTGCTAACATCGCTGGCAAGCGCAGTTGGAGTGTTCTTGGGTATAGAATTAGCAAAGCTTGCGTCGCCTAGCGTGCAAGCCACCTTAGAGAATTTATATCAAGTACAAGTTGGCTTTGGTCAGGTATCAATTACTGGATTGCTATTACAAGTACTTGGTATATGTCTTGTCGGCAGTGTATGTGCCATTTTCATTCCTTTAAGTAAACTTAATCATCAACTTGCTCATACTAAAGATTTGCCTCTATCATTTACTCAGCAACGGTTCTGGAAGCGAATTATTTGGGCGAGCTTTGTATTTTTTGCGAGTCTCGGATTTATTCTATTACACAACGTCCAGGAGCTTTGGTTACTGTTAGTCGCAACCGCCTGCGTTATTCTCTCAGGTTGCAGTTTGCTATTAGCAAATTACCCCAGATCGCTAGCACTTGTGCAAAGCATTATTCCAACTCGCTATCCACTGCTGCAAGTGAGTGCAAAACAAAGCTTGGCACTGTCAGGTAAAACCAAAATAGCCTGCTGTGCGTTTTTTATCGCAGCCACTAGCAATATTGGTATGAATTTAATGGTAGATAGTTTTCGTGGTGCAACCGTGGGTTGGCTTGATCAACGCTTGGCCGCTGACTATTATGTTTACAATAGTGGTGAACCTAAAATCACAGAACTTGCCCAAGGAACCGGTGTTAATGTCTATCAAAGACTGGAAAACTATGTGCAATTTAAAGGGCAAAAAATTCAACAGTTCAGTTACCCTACCGACAAGTTTAACCAGCAAGCAATGTCGTTTTATGAAAATAGTGAAAGCGATAGATTATGGGAACAATTCACTCTAGGTGAAGGGGTTCTGGTTAATCAACAATTTTCCTTTGGCCTGAATTATGAGATTGGCGACACTATCTATTTGCCCCACCCCACAACAGGTGAAACTGCAAGCTATCCGATATTAGGGATCATTTACGATTTTGGCAGCCCCTATGCGCAAGTTTTGATGCCAATAAATATGTTTGATGCAGCAAAATCTAAGAGCTATATTTACGCAATTCAGGGAGATGAAAGTGCGATAGTTCGTCTACGAGAAGTCATGCTTGAAGCCGGACTAGATCCGAGTACTCAACTAATCAAAACTGAAGATCTATTAGCTATGTCGATGCAGGCTTTTGATAATACTTTTGTTATCACTGATGGATTGAATGTAGTGACTTTGTTGGTCGCAGCACTTTCTTTAGCATGCGCGATTATAGTCCTAATGAACGATGTTCGACCGCAAAATATGCTGATACGCAGCATGGGTGTTTCAGCTATGAAAACGCAGCTCTTGGCTTTATTTCAATATCTACAGTTATGTTTAGTTGCGCTTATTTTTGCTACGCCTTTTGGCATATTGTTGAGCTGGATACTAATTTTTGACATCAACTATCAAGCATTCTCCTGGACCTATCCATTGATTATCAATCCGCTTAAAATAATCCAAATATATGCAACAAGCTTACTGGTTGTTACTGCCATAATCGCTATTCCAATTGTGCGCGCTGGCCGAAAACCCCTTATTGAGGATATTCGATGGGTAAATTAATAGCATTCATTTTGAGTATTTGCTTGGTATCAACTGCGTTTGCCGAGGCAAAAAATGACGATATACAATTCGGTCGAGGTTTCTCAGCGCCAGAACTAGAAAATCTCGGCAAAAAACCCGACCCAAATTATGTTTTGTCGTTTCCAAAAGACCATTACTCTCACGACGATTTTGATATTGAATGGTGGTACCTCACTGCTAATTTGAAAGATGAGGCTGGCAATAGTTATGGGCTGCAATGGACCTTATTTCGGTTTCGAAACCCAGCACTGTCAGAGTTTGAGGGCACAGAAAGCGGCAAAAAGGAAAGTGCTCTGGAAAGCTCTTGGAATAATGAGCATTTCTATATGGCCCACGCCTCAGTTCATAGTGCAAGCTCACACTGGTTTTCCGAGAAACTAGCTCGCGGTAATGTCGGTAACGCAGGCCTTGAGCAATATCCATTTAAGGTGTTTATTGATGAGTGGCAATGGTCAAATAACCTTTCAAAAAATGAGCCTACCGTTAATGTGCCTACCGTTAATGTGCCTGGCAGTGCTGGCTTGCTGCCTGCGACACTTGTATTCAATGCGCAGTTAATCAACAGTGATGGCACGACACCAAACCAACAGCAGCTTAATGTAACGCTTAACTTAAGCAACACAGGACCTTACATTCTTCAAGGTGATAAAGGTTACAGTATCAAGTCAGCAGATGGGCAGCATGCATCACATTATTACAGCGCCCCATTTATTCAAGCGGAAGGAAAACTTTCATTCTCAAATAGCAACATAAGCACTTCCGTAACAGGCAATGCGTGGTTTGATCAAGAATGGACATCACAATTATTTGATAGTGCAACGCTGGGTTGGGACTGGTTGTCTTTACACTTAGACAATGGCGATAAAATTATGGCATTTCGCATGCGCTTAGAAGGTCAACCCGACTACATAACCGGTACCTATATTAATGCAAATGGTGAATCGCAAATTTTATTAGCGAATGATATGAGTTTGGCACCGGTTGAAAGCACCATAGTAGGTAATAAGACGCTGCCGCTTCTTTGGACACTTGAAATCCCTAAAAGAAACCTTTTGGTGAATATTAAGAGTATCAAAGATGATCAATGGAATCCGGCATTAGTTGCTTATTATGAGGGAGTTGTAGCAGTTACCGGCTCACACGCCGGCAAAGGCTTTCTTGAATTAACGGGTTATTGAGCCCGTTAAGAGTTTTTGAAATGTAAACCAAATATCTGTTTTAACTTATTAAAACTAAGGTTTTAACTATACTTACCGTCGATCGCTTTTAGCGACCTTAGAAATAAACCCAAGCCACCCACTGCTAATACCAAAATGACAATCAGTTCGAAAGACGACATTGTTTTTAGGTTGAATCTAACAGTTGAAATAACGCCAAAAATTAACGCTGTTATTGAACCTACAGATAACAGCCAGCCTAATATGTTTTTACTATTGTAAAAAATTAAACCGATACCAAAAATAAATGGAATGATTACCATGCCGCCTGTTATACCAAGATTACTGCCAAAAGCGCTGAAACCGTATAGTCTAGAGCTCAATCCAAATTGAGAGCTTACTGTAATGGCATTCAGCAGCATATAAAAACCACCGCACATCATTATTATGCCAATAAAAAAGTGCCCAATACCACCCGAATTACCACCTGCTCCGTTCATCTTTTGTTTCCTGTAATAACTAAATAAGTGAGCAGTAAGACTCCGTTATTTTTGAGAATCAACATGCTTACTCGACATCGCCTAGTATACTAAATATCTTTTTCGCGATGTCCGTATTATTGAGATTGCCAGCGAATGCTTCAGCGCCAGTACCAAAAGCATAAACTTCCACATCAACGCCAGTATGACCTGAGGTAGTCCATCCAGTGTTTGTACGTTTATCCAATAACAATTTCAAAACACCCTCTCGCTCTCTCGGTTTCATATCACTGGTAATACCGCTTATATGGTTCTTTTCTTCATCGTTTAATTCAAAACCAAAAATATCTTCAGCGTAAAGCGCCATATCTTCCTGTTCAATGATTTGTTCAGACATTACTGTAACCGACGCCTTCATGTTTTGAATAAACTCTGGACTCCAGCGGTAGTCGCCGTCTGCACCAATAGTCAACCCTCCCGTACTGTGATCGGCAGTTAAGACAACTAAGGTATCAGGATGCATGTCGACATAATTTTTTAGCAATTTGATGGTCTGTTCAAGATCTTCCATCTCACCCATAGCAGAAGCAATGTCATTGGCGTGACCAGCCCAATCTACCTGACTAGCCTCTACCAGTAAGAAGAATCCGTTAGTATTCTCCAAATGCCCAATTGCGCTCTCTGTTAGCACGGAAAGTCGGTGCGGATTAGAATCATCAAGAGCTTTCGACAAGCCCATATCAGCAAACAAGCCTAACGTCGGCTTGCCGCTCGGCAATGCTAAAAGCTCAGTGTATGAATCCGCATATTGGTAACCCAAGTCTTTAAATTCTGCGACTAAGTTGCGGTCATCACGAATAAAGTAGTCCCAGCCGCCACCAAGCATAACATCGGCAATGTTTTTACCATCTATGCGATCATCTAAAAATGAATCAGCAATTTGATTATAGTTACGACGCGATTCATTATGTGCAATATAGGATGCAGGCGTCGCATGTACAATCTGAGAAGTCACTGCAACTCCAGTTCGCTTGCCCAGCTTCTTTGCTCGCTGAAGTACCGTTTCAACCCGATTTTTGTCTACATCTAAGCCAATTGCACCATTGTATGTTTTGACGCCGGCTGCTAAAGCAGTTGCGCTTGCTGCAGAATCCGTCACATAGCCAGAAACAGATGCGGGGTAAGTGCGCGCAGTGCCAACTAAAAACTGATCAAGTACAGTTGGTTCAATTTCATCTGTTGTTGGATCATTTTTATATAAACGATAAGCAGTTGTATAAGCGGGGCCCATGCCATCAGCAACAACCATTATAATATTTTTTGGCTTGCTCGGTTTGACAGTAATTGAATCTTGGGGCGCGGTAACTGAGCATGCTGTGCCTAAAACAGCAACAGCAGAGACTAAACTTATAGCAACGAATTTATTTATGGCCATTCAACTAACCAACCTCGATAAAGAGCAACAAAGCGTATTCATCTATAATTAAAGGAAACTATCTCGTTTCCTTCTCATATGAAAACCTTGTTCAATTGAAAAACGCCTGTGAACAGGCAAGAGCTTGTAAACACAAAATGTGTCATCTAAATATACAGTTAAATATGCCCCAATGCCAAACACAAACGAAGTTTGTTTGCTTTATATATAAAAATGATAAGCCTAATAGATTTATTTTAATCATTGCCGCTGCAGCACAAGCGAAATAAATCGGCTGAATTTTTTTTTAGTAAATTCATTACCTTGAGTGGAGTCCGTCTGGATGGACTATTTCAGAGCACACCATAATTCACACTGTGAATGATGACAATAAATAACATACTGTTTTTTTATTAACGATTGCAGCATAGGATAAGGGGGTCTTCAGTAAATAATACGAAGTTATCCATCTTCATAGCACCTAGTTACAGAGCTAAATGTTAGCCAAACCATAATAGAGGAATATAATATGTCACAGTATCAACAAGATGTAGAAAGCATAGCGAAATTAAAAGCCTCTCAAGGTACGCCATGGAATGCAATTAGCCCTGAATATGCTGCTCGTATGAAAGCGCAAAACAGATTTAAAACTGGCTTAGATATCGCTCGCTACACGGCCGGTATTATGCGCCAGGATATGGCTGATTATGATGCCGACTCAAAACAATACACACAGTCGTTAGGCTGCTGGCATGGCTTTATTGGTCAACAAAAAATGTTGGCAGTGAAGAAACATCAAGGAACTACTGCTAAGAGCTATTTGTACCTTTCTGGTTGGATGGTAGCAGCGATGCGTTCGGAATTCGGTCCTTTACCAGACCAGTCAATGCACGAAAAGACCTCAGTGCCAGCACTTATTGAAGAACTCTATACATTCTTACGCCAAGCAGATGCTCGTGAGCTAGGAAAACTTTTTGAGCAGCTTGATAGCGCTCAGGAAAAAGGATTAAATACACGCGAGATTCAAGCGCAAATAGATGACTTTGAAACACATGTTGTGCCAATCATTGCCGATATTGATGCCGGGTTTGAAAACGAAGAAGCTACCTACCTTCTTGCTAACAAAATGATCGAAGCTGGCGCCTGTTGTATCCAGATCGAGAACCAAGTCTCAGATGCCAAACAATGTGGTCACCAAGACGGTAAAGTGACTGTTCCCCACGAAGACTTCTTGGCCAAAATTAACGCGGTAAGGTACGCCTTCTTAGAGCTTGGCGTTGACGATGGCGTAATTGTAGCGAGAACTGATTCATTGGGTGCTGGGTTAACGCAAAAAATCCCAGTATCAAATACTGAAGATGACTTAGCAGCCCAGTACAACGCGTTCCTTGAAACAACGCCTGTAAATTCGGTTGATGATTTAAGTGACGGCGATACAGTGATGAAACTTAACGGCGAGCTAGTCAAGCCGGTCCGCTTACCCAACGGTTTATTTAAATTCAAAGACAATACCGGTTTTGATCGTGTAGTACTTGATTGCATTACATCTTTGCAAAACGGTGCCGATTTATTGTGGATTGAAACTGAAAAGCCACATGTTGGACAAATTGGTGACATGGTGCGCGCTATTCGTGAAGTTACGCCATCAGCTAAGCTTGTGTATAACAATAGTCCATCGTTTAACTGGACACTTAGTTTCCGTCAGCAAGTATTTGATACTTGGGCTCAAGAAGGAAAAGATACAAGTTCGTATGACCGCTCTGCATTAATGTCAGCGTCATATGATACTTCTGAACTTGCACTTGAAGCTGATGAGAAAGTACGTACTTTCCAGTCTGATTCGGCGCGTGAAGCTGGTATCTTCCATCATTTAATTACCTTACCTACTTACCATACGGCGGCATTGTCTACCGATAATTTGGCGAAAGGTTACTTCGGTGATCAAGGCATGCTTGCTTATGTCAAAGGTGTTCAGCGCCAAGAACTTCGCCAAGGTTTAGCTTGTGTTAAGCATCAAGCGATGGCCGGCTCTGACTTAGGTGACGCGCATAAAGAGTACTTCTCAGGAGACCAAGCGTTAAAAGCTTCTGGTGAAGACAACACAATGAATCAATTCGATGTCGTGGCATAATGTAAGTGCTGCTAAATTATAGCGGATTAATTTTATTCGCTTATTGAGCTATTAACTGCAGAGCAACCAGTATCGAATATTAAACGACTCTTGTTCGGCGCCCTTCGGGGCGTTTTTTTTATTGAGGAATTTTATTAAGTATTTAACATATTAACAATCAGTGATACAAATCAAGTTAAGCAAGCTTGTGAGCTCAATGTATTATCAATTAGCCTTCATTTATGGTTATATTAACGCCTGTTAGCCTTAATTCTAAGGCACTGTTTAAAAAAATAGTGCCTTAGCAAAACACTGAAATTGGAACAAACACCTTGAATATCGCAAAAGTTGACCTGAATCTATTAGTATATTTGGACGTTCTATTAAGAGAAGGCAGTGTAACTAAAGCGGCAAATCAGCTGAGTATTACGCAACCTGCCATGAGCAATGGCTTGAAGCGTTTACGCGACCTGTTTAAGGATCCTTTGTTAGTTAGAACCAGCGACGGAATGACACCGACGAAAAGGGCATTAGAGCTGCAACCGATCATACGAGATGTGCTAAGCAAACTAGAGTCGTCAATTCAGCCTGACATTGAATTTAGTCCAGAAACGAGTGTACGAACATTTAGAATCATGACCAGCGACTATGCTGAGTCAACTTTGTTATTAGAGCTGATTGGACGGCTTGCGGTGCTAGCGCCTAGTATTACTCTAGACTTAATTACGCCAAGCGATGTCACATTTCATGACGTGGAACAAGGTAAGGTTGATATGGCCATTAATCGATTTGATGAACTACCTTTATCGTTTCATCAAAAAGTTATTTGGTACGATTCGTTTTCATGCGTGATTGGCAGCGATCACCCCATGAAAGATAATTTAGATCTTGCTGCCTACTTAAAAGCCAAACACATTTGGGTAAGTAAAACGGGGTTTGGTGTTGGAGTTGGTATTGACCCTAATGAAGTGCAGAAATTAGGCTGGGTTGATGCAGAATTAACCAAAATTGGTAAACAGCGAGATATTCGTGTCTTCACTCGCCATTACCATGCCGCGTTGCAGTTAGCGAAAACTCAAAACTTGATTGCAACTCTGCCAAGTAAAGCAGCGAAAATATTTAAAGATGACCCTAGTATTTCGGTGGTAGAGCCTCCGTTTGATATTCCCCCTATTGCATTGAAGATGGCCTGGAGTGCGCTACTCCACCATGATGCTGGTCACATTTGGCTACGTAGGCTAATCACGGAAGTTGCAAATGCGATGAATGCCGAAGAACAAGCTTAGTAAACGCCTGAACATAAAGTTTCATTCACCAAAGTTATAGCAAACATATTTTACATAAATTAAAATATTGAGCTCATATTTCCTACACTGGTTAAATATGAGAACAGGAGTATTCCAATGTCATCCCTTACACCCGATTCCAAAGGTCAAGCAAACACAGACGCTGGACGATCAGTGAAAATAGCTAAACAAGTAGCCCACACGGAAAACTATGTGGAAAAAGGCAAACTGTCTATCGCGAGCGTTCTATTAGATTTTATAGAAACAAAAGTGCTACCCAATTCAAAAACCAGCTCAATTGATTTTTGGCAGGGTTTTGAGCACCTATTAAATGACTTAATGCCGCTAAACAAAGCGCTTTTGAGCGAACGTAATACTCTGCAGCAACAAATAAATGACTTTCATATAAATCAGCCGGAAGCTTCTCCTGAAGATTATAAATCATTCCTAAACATGATTGGTTATTTAGCAGAAGCTCCAAAACCCAGAATTATACAAACTAAAAATGTAGATCCTGAAATAGCCACTATGGCAGGCCCTCAATTAGTTGTTCCGATAAACAATGCTAGGTATGCGTTGAATGCGGTCAATGCTAGGTGGGGAAGTTTATATGATGCTTTATATGGCACCGACATAATTTCTAACGACGATGGCGCTTCAGCCGGCAAGCAATATAATCAGCTACGAGGCGACAAGGTTGTTAACAAAGCACGAGAGTACCTCGATATTATTTTACCGCTAGCTAATGGAACACATATTCTAAGCCGGTCTTATCAATTAAGTGAGCAAGGCCTGACGGTTACCTTAGCCGATGGCAGCACAAGCATATTAGCAGCCCCTTCTCAGTTGATTGGTTTCCAAGGCAATAAAGAAAACCCGAGGGCAATATTAGTTTGCAACAATGGACTGCACGCCGAACTGCAATTTGATTGTACCCATCCTATTGGCAAATCCGACCCATCAGGCATGAAAGATATTTTATTGGAGTCGGCATTAACCACGATTATGGATTGCGAAGACAGTGTTGCCGCAGTTGATGCAGAAGACAAAACCCTGGTTTATGAAAATTGGCTCGGTCTTATGCAAGGTACCTTGAGTGTTGATGTTGCAAAGGGTGACTCGTCTTTCACACGTAAGATGAATCCGGACAGAGAGTATCAGGCTCTTAGTAATAAAAGTAAAAATGAAAGAGTGTCATTATCAGGTCGCAGTTTGATGTTTATTCGAAACGTCGGCCATTTGATGACAAATAGTGCCATATTATTTGAGGGCGAAGAGGTTCCAGAAGGAATTATGGATGCCATGGTGACCTCTTTGATTGGAAAACATGACCTCCTCAATAATAGTGCTTTTAAAAATGCCAAAGAAAACAGCATCTATATTGTTAAGCCTAAAATGCATGGCCCTGATGAAGTTGCATTCACGAGCACTCTGTTTAATAGAGTTGAACAAGTATTGGGCTTACCTAAAAATACCATTAAAATTGGCATCATGGATGAAGAGCGCAGAACCAGCTTGAATCTAGCGGCATGTATTCAAGCTGCCAACGAACGACTAGTGTTCATTAACACTGGATTTTTGGATCGCACCGGTGACGAAATTCATACCTCAATGCTTAAGGGTGCGTTTGCACCGAAGGCCGAAATTAAGACTCGCTCTTGGCTCCCTGCATATGAATTGGCTAATGTTGCAACCGGATTAGCGCATGGCTTATCCGGCAAAGCTCAGATTGGTAAAGGCATGTGGGCCATTCCTGATCAGATGGCTAATATGATGAAAAGCAAAATTGCTCATCCGCAAGCGGGCGCAAATACAGCTTGGGTACCATCACCAACAGCAGCAACATTGCATGCACTGCACTACCATCAAATTGATGTGTTTGAAACGCAAAAAGCGATTTTTTCAAGTAATCAAGAATCGCAAACAAGCTATGTCGATAGTTTACTTGAGGTCCCGTTGATTGCCAAAACCAGTAAATTAAGCACGCAAGAAATAGTCAGAGAACTGGATAACAATGTACAAGGTATTTTGGGCTATGTAGTAAGATGGGTTCACCAAGGTATTGGCTGTTCAAAAGTACCCGATATCAACAACGTAGGATTGATGGAGGACAGAGCAACGTTACGAATAAGTAGCCAACACATTGCGAACTGGCTTGAGCATGGCCTTATAAGTGCCGAACAGGTAAATGAGTCATTAAACCGAATGGCCGTTTTGGTTGATAAGCAGAATGAAAATGATGCCGAATATATATCAATGATGCCCGATTTAGAGCTGTCGATTGGTTTTCAAGCAGCTAAAGACCTTATATTTTTAGGAAAGGAACAACCTTCCGGGTATACGGAACCTCTACTTCACGCTAGGCGAAGGGAAATGAAATCTCAATTGGCCACTGCACTGCTGTAGTAAGGAGTTTGATTGCATCTTGCGTGCAATCAAACCGCTATTTTTATTCAATTGAACTGTTGACCCAATTGGCTTAGCGCAGTACAGTAAGGAATCGAAATAGAAATAATAAAAACAGGAGCAGAAATGAAAATTTTATCATCAAAAAATACATATTCATCAACGTCTATTCTGCTGCTTTTACTCATGGCTATTTCACTGCACGGGTAAACTTGAAATTAATAAAAAAAACCCGTCTTAGTACGGGTTTTTTGTTATTTAACGAAACAATAAGCTAAACGGCTTTAAGCTAAGCGACTGCAAGCTAAGCAATAACAAACGAATAAAGGCTAATGAATAATGACCCAGATTAACCAGAGCGATAAGCAAGTCATCATCTTTGACACCACATTGCGAGATGGAGAGCAGGCACTTCCAGCTAGCCTCAACGTAAAAGACAAGTTGCAAATTGCGCTGATGCTCGAGAAACTGGGCGTTGATATTATAGAAGCTGGATTTCCTGTTTCCTCTCCAGGTGACTTTAAGTCAGTTCAACTCATTGCAAAGGAAATCAAGAACGCAACCGTTTGTGGTTTATCAAGAGCCCTGGCTAAAGATATAGATGCTTGTGGACAAGCGCTAAGTGTTGCAGATAACTTTCGTATTCATACATTCATAGCCACTTCTGATATCCACGTTGATACCAAGCTGCGGAAGTCACAAGACGAAGTGGTAGAAATGGCAGTGAATGCAATAAAACACGCTCGAAAATACACTAACGACGTTGAGTTTAGCTGTGAAGATGCCGGTCGAACCCATATAGACTATCTATGTCGTATGGTTGAGTCTGCAATTAATGCAGGCGCAACAACAGTCAACATTCCAGATACTGTTGGTTATACGACGCCAACCGAATTTGGCGGCATTATTCAAAATCTTTTCAATCGAGTACCTAATATCGACAAAGCAATTATTTCTGTGCATTGTCATAATGATTTAGGCCTAGCTGTCGCAAACTCTCTTGCAGCCATTGAACAGGGTGCTCGCCAAGTTGAATGTACCGTAAATGGTATCGGTGAAAGAGCGGGAAACTGCTCGTTAGAAGAAATTTCAATGATACTGCAAACCCGTTACGCCATGCTCGGGTTAAACACGAATATTAACTCTCAGGAAATTCACAAAGCGTCGAAACTAGTGAGCAATCTATGCAATATGCCTGTGCAGGCGAATAAAGCGATTGTCGGTGCAAATGCGTTTAGCCATTCTTCAGGCATTCATCAAGATGGCGTTTTAAAAGGTCAAAATACCTACGAGATCATGACCCCTGAAAGCGTCGGTATTAACAAAAACAAATTGAATTTAACCTCTCGTTCAGGTCGCCATGTTATTAAACATCGTCTTGGCGAATTGGGTTATCAAGCAGATGAATACGATTTAAATGCTATCTATGATGCATTCTTGCGTTTAGCAGACAAAAAAGGACAAGTGTTTGATTATGACCTTGAAGCACTGCTTTTCTTTGACCAGCAAAAACACGACCAAGCGCATTATCAATTAGATTATTTACAGGCAAATTCAGGGCGTAATATCATTCCTAGTGCGACGGTTCGTTTAAAAGTGGGTGACCAAACTATTACCGAATCTGCTACAGGAAATGGTCCTGTTGACGCTGCATATAATGCTATTATGCGAGTCGTTGAAGGAAACAAAATTGACATTGTCGATTTCAAGCTAGATTCAAAAGGTGAAGGCGCCGACGCTCTCGCGCAAGTAAGCGTTGTTGCCGAATATAATGGAAGACGATTTAACGGTATTGGCTTGGCAACCGACATAGTCGAATCGGGCGTTCGCGCTCTAATTTTTGTACTTAACAACACGCATTTAGCCGACCAAATAGATGAACAAAAAAACCAACAACAAGAAAAAATCACAGGAGTATAAGATGACCACCTACCACATTGCAGTTTTACCCGGAGATGGTATTGGTCCCGAAGTGATGGAGCAAGCAAATCTTGTACTTGACGCTGTTTGCAAGAAATTTGATTTTGCCTTAGAGCGCACAATCTACCCTGTTGGTGGTTATGCTATTGATAATCATGGTGAAGCACTTCCAGCGACCACATTAAAAGGTTGTGAACAGGCCGACGCCATTTTATTCGGCTCGATTGGCGGTCCAAAATGGGATTCCTTACCACTAGATAAACGCCCAGAACGTGCAGCGCTGCTTGCTTTGCGCAGTCACTTCGATTTGTTCAGTAATTTACGCCCAGCTAAAATTTATGCAGGTCTTGCACATTTGTCGCCACTTCGCACCGACATTGCTAAGTCAGGTGTTGATGTATTGGTGGTGAGAGAGTTAACTTCAGGTATCTATTTTGGACAGCCAAAAGGTATTGAAGGAGAAGGCGAGGAACAATTCGCTTACGATACAATGCGCTATTCAAAACGCGAAATTCGCCGTATTGCAGTTAGCGCTTTTGAAGCCGCAATGAAACGCAGTAAAAAAGTGACGTCCGTCGACAAAGCTAACGTGTTAGTTTGCAGTCGTCTTTGGCGCGAAGTTGTTGAGGAAGTAGCAACAACTTATCCTGAAGTAACCCTTGAGCACATTTATATTGATAATGCAGCCATGCAGTTATTATGCGACCCTGCCCAATTTGACGTTATGCTTTGTTCCAATTTATTCGGTGACATTATTAGCGACGAGTGCGCCATGCTTACTGGCTCGATGGGCTTATTGCCCTCAGCTAGTATCAATGGCGATGGTTTTGGTATGTATGAGCCTGCAGGGGGCTCAGCACCTGACATTGCAGGCCTAGGCATTGCAAATCCAATCGCACAGATACTATCAGCCTCAATGATGCTGAGATACAGCCTAGGTGAAGTTAGCGCAGCTGACGCAATTGATGCGGCGGTTGTCAAAACCTTATCAGATGGTGTATTAACCGCCGAACTTATGCAAAAAGAAGAGCGCGAAAATGCGAGCTCTACCGCCGATGTCGGCACTTATATTTTAAAACAAATTTCTTAAGCTGAAGGGAAGAAAAAATAATGGCTCAAACCCTTTTTGACAAAGTGTGGAATGCACACATCGTAGAACAACTTGGTGAAGACACCTTGCTTTACATCGACCGTCACCTGATCCACGAAGTGACTACGCCACAGGCTTTCGCTGGACTAAATGAAAAAGGCCGCAAGGTTCGCCGTCCAGATCTTACTTTTGGGACAATGGATCACAGTATTTCAACGCGCTCTCTAGCGCTTGACGCTTGTGGGCCACAGAATAAACTGCAACTGCAAACCTTAGCCGATAACTGTGCAGAGCATAAAATTGCGCTCTACCCTGTTGGTCACAAAAATCAGGGGATCATACATGTGATTGGCCCGCAATTAGGCTTGATTCATCCCGGAATGACAGTCGTTTGCGGTGACAGCCATACTGCTACGCATGGCGCATTTGGTGCTCTGGCATTTGGTATTGGTACCTCACAAGTAGAGCACGTATTAGCAACTCAAACACTGAAGCAAACCAAAGGCAAAAGCATGAAAGTTGAAGTGCTTGGCAAGTTGCCTTTAGGCGTTACTGCTAAGGACATCATCCTCGCCATTATTGGTGAGATAGGTCACGCAGGCGCAACTGGCCACGTTATTGAATATTGTGGTCAAGCTATCGATGACTTGTCGATGGAAGAGCGCATGACAATTTGCAATATGAGTATTGAAGCTGGAGCTAAAGCAGGTTTGATAGCGCCTGACGAAAAAACCATTGCTTACTTGGAAAACAAAGACTTTGCACCTAGCAAAGAGCATTGGGATAACGCTGTTGAATATTGGAAGTCACTAGCCTCCGATGTCGATGCTAGCTTTGATACTGTGGTAACACTGCATGCAAAAGATATCCAACCACAAATCACCTGGGGGACAAACCCAGGCCAAGTGGTAGGTGTAAATCAAGCTGTGCCGTCACCTGATGATTTTTCTGACCCTATTGAAAAAGAGTCAGCCATTAAAGCATTAAAATATATGGGATTAGAAGCCGGTCAAACTTGGGATCAGGTAAAAATATCGCACGTTTTCATAGGCTCTTGTACCAATAGTCGTATTGAAGATTTGCGAGCCGCGGCAAAAGTCGCAATTACTGGAAAAGTAAAAAATAATGTCACCGCTATTATTGTCCCCGGCTCTGTTGCAGTAAAGGAGCAGGCTGAAAAGGAAGCGCTAGATGTCATATTCAAGGAAGCCGGTTTTGAATGGCGTTTACCTGGTTGCTCAATGTGTCTGGGCATGAATGATGATGTTCTGCAGCCTGGCGATCGCTGTGCTTCAACCAGTAACCGTAACTTTGAAGGACGTCAAGGCAGAGGCTCAAGGACCCACCTTGTTAGCCCTGAAATGGCAGTTGCAGCAGCAATTACAGGTAGTTTCACTGATTCAAGACAGTTTGGAGAGTAGTATGACAGGATTAACCACATTGCAGGGTAAAGCAGCTCCTTTGGATCAGGCAAATATAGACACCGATCAGATTATTCCAAAACAGTTTTTGACCGGCGTTACGCGCTCAGGTTATGGCATACATTTGTTTCATGACTGGCGTTACCTAGATTTGCATGAACAAGAGCCAAATCCAGATTTTTCATTAAATAAGCCCAAGCACGCAGGGGCTAAAGTACTTATAACTCGTGAAAACTTCGGTTGTGGTTCAAGTAGAGAACATGCACCTTGGGCTTTAGCTGACTTTGGATTTACTTGTATCATTGCCACCAGTTTTGCGGACATTTTTTACGGTAATTGTGTGAACAATCAACTCTTACCGATTGCATTACCTAGCGAACAAATGGATAAACTGTTCGCAGCTATTGAAGCAGATCCAGACGTAATATTTAATGTCGACCTGCCCAATCAATCTGTCCAAGTAGGCAGCATTTCGTTCTCATTTGAAATTGCAGAACATCACAAAGAAAACATGGTAAAGGGCCTAGATGCAATTGGCCAAACTCTTGAATTTGATAGTGAAATCAGCAGTTTTGAAGATAAAAGGCGAGTGTGGCTATAACGGCCATAGCCCGCTGACCGTATACTTATATATCAATATTTATACGCAAAAAAAAGTGTAGGATTTACAGTATATCGAGGAACAGCATGTATACTGCAAAAAGAATTTTCCCTAACGACTATCTTGTCGGAAATGTCGAGTAAGTAATTTAACTATGATTAAACCTATTTCAATCTCAGAACTTTCCATTGGCATGTATGTCGAGAATGTGGTTGAACAAAAAGGTAATGTCAGATTAAAAAGTCGAGGGCTAGTAAAAAATCAGGCTATTTTGGATACCCTAA